>JBATDM010000023.1:0-6361 GCA_049663465.1 Pyrinomonadaceae bacterium | reverse complement strand
GTTGTCAAGAAGATCACGTTTGGCGAAAAGACGAATGTCGAGCTAAGGGCGACCTTCCTTGATGCTCTCAATCACCCGAACTTCCGTATCGGCGGTTGGGCAGCTGACGTTGTTACGGCCGGTCCGGGCGGAGCAACATTTGGCCAGCTTTCCAACGGTTCGGCTTATCAGGACACCTCAACAACGAACGATCCGGGCGGACGCCTGATCGATCTGATGTTTAGGATCAATTGGTAAAGCGGTAAACACCGATTTACTTGGGCGCTGGCGGCTTGCCGTCAGCGCCCTTTTTCTAGGCTCTTACCTGTGCGAATATCATAGGACGGTGAAAATGATGCAGAAGAAAAGGATCTTGTCGGTTCAATTCCTACTTTCACTGACGGTTTGTCTTATCGTGTTGTCGGCGGACGTGTCGGGCCAGATAGCGGGTGGAATGAACGAAACGACGGTAACCCGGCTCGGCGGGAATAACTTCCTGGCCGGCACGGTCTTTTGGCCATCAGGTACTCCAATAAATACTCGGATGCCTGTGAGGTTATCATCACCCACCGGCGGCGATTTTACCGCATCGACGGATGACCGCGGGCAGTTTATTTTCAGCGGCCTGCCCGAGGGCATATATTCGGTTGTGATCGAAGGTGATAAGGATTTTGAGTCTGTCTTTCAGCAAGTCGAGATCGTTCAATCGCGCAACAGGCAGACATACACGATCTCAATTAGGCTAAGGGAAAAGGCCAAACTGGACCTTAAGCCGGCGGTGATCAAAGTGGCGAATGCCGGCGTGCCAAAGGTCGCGCACGAATACTATACGAAAGCGATCGCACTGTCGGCAAAAAAAGATCATCGCGGAGCTGTCGAACAGCTCAAACTCGCCATAGCCGAATATCCGCAATTTGGCGATGCCTACAACGAAATGGGCGTTCAGTATATGCGGCTCAATGAGTTGGGCCTGGCGGATCAGGCCCTGCAGGAAGCCCTGAAGATAAAGCCAGACGCTTTTGAACCGCTGCTTAATCGGGGCATCACGCTCTTTCGGCAACAGCGATACCCCGATGCCGAAGCTTCATTGAGCTCGGCCGTTCGTGTCCAGGATACATCATACATCGCGCACTATTATCTTGGCCGTACGCTGACCAGTCTTGAGAAATACGACGCCGCCGAGAAGTCTCTCAACACCGCGATCGAGCTTGGCGGGATCGATATGAAGGAAGGGCATCGGATGCTGGCAAACCTTTTCATCAACTCGGGCAACGACAAACGGGCGATCGAGGAACTTGAGACTTATTTGAAGCTAGTTCCGAATGCCCCCGATGCCGATAAACTGCGAACGGCGATCGAACAGCTAAAAACACCACGTCAGACATCCCCAAGGCCTTCGTAATTTTGCTTATTTTTGATCGCTTCGGTGGATAGTTATTTTTGACTATCCACTATCCATTTGTCACCAACCACTGAAGTATACTTATCAGAAGGTCCGATTCCGCGCATGCCAAAGCTTGCCGACACACTTACTGATCGCTCACTGACACAGCTCGGGGCTGGTGATCTTATCGACCGGGCCGTGCGGTTCTATCGCCGGTTCTTTGGGACGTTTGTGCTGATCGCGGCGCCGCCGGTGGTTGTCGGTGCAGTTATTTCGGTCGCGTGGACGCTTGCCTCGCGGCAGATATTTTCCGTCGGTTCCGGCCAATTGTCGGCGGAGACCACCGCGTACTACCTTTTTTTGTGGCTCGGCAGCATCGTGATCTGGTTGACCGAGACCATTGCGACTCTGGTCGTCATGGGCGGAGCGTCGCGCAATTTTGTCAGGCATCTGCTCTTTGGCGAACCGATCACCTTCAAAGAAACTTATCGAAATACGTGGCGACGCCTCGGCGGCCTGGTAGTTGGATCGACGATCATCGCCGCGTCTTTGGGCGTGCTCGGTATGGTCGTGTTCTATTTCGGCATAACAGTCGCCCTTCTCGCTATCGGGCTTATTCTTTATGTCTTGGGAGCGATCGCCCCCGTTGCATTTATTTTGTCGCTTGCCGTGGGCCTCGCCATTGCATTTGGAGCCCTGTGGCTCTTTTTCCTTGCCGCATCGCGACTGGCCTACGTGCCGCAGGCGATGCTCGTCGAGGGGCAGAGTGTTTTTTCGGCAATCGGCCGGAGTGCGAGCCTGGCCAGCGGAGGCTCGCGTCGGCTCGCCGCCTTGTTCCTCTTTACGACCGTCGCGACGTATTCTGCTCTGGCACTGCTTTACGTCCCGCTGGCCTGGTACGCATCTGCAAACGGCGTACAACCGATGTCGTTTGACGCGGATATCATTCCCGCGTGGTACGAGATCGCATCCAGCTTGATCTGGCAGGTCAGCTTTATTCTTTTGTCGCCGGTTTGGACGATAGGGCTTTGTTTACTGTATGTTGACGAGCGTATTCGCGGCGAAGGGTATGATATTGAATTGATGGCAGCACAGCGGCTCGGGAATATCCCGACCGTACCGGACACGTATCTTAATCCGCTGCAGCCCGCATTAGCGACGACCATGCCGGTAGGTGTCAGCCAGAACACTCCGTCATCGATCACGACGTTGGGACTCAAATGACGATCAGGTTTGGCAAAACTATTTTCCTCGTGATCGGCGCGGTAGTTTTCGCGGGCCAGACGTTCGCGGCAACGGTCGATGATTACCAGAGGCGCCTCGACTCGGCCGTCGGCGTCGCCCGCGGCCTCATCGAAGTGGTCGAGAACGAGGACCGGGACATCGAGGCCGAAGAGGTGGAAACTCTTCGGCATCTGATTCCCAGAAAAGAAACCATCGAGACCTCGGGCGGGAGCGTCGAGGCAGACAACCGATGGCTGGCGGCGGCGATCGACGAATTCGTCGCCGAGGCAGATCTTACCAAACGCGAAGGAATGATCATCGCTATCGGCGACCGGCTTTCAGCAGTCGCCGCAAGCGTCCGTGAACTCAAATCAGCGTCTGAAACCGGGCCATCCAAGGATGAGGACAAGCAAAAACTGGCGGAGATACTTCGCCGCACCGAATATCAAAAGCCGGAACCGCAGCAGGAGAGCATCTTCCAAAAATGGTGGCGCCAATTCACTGAGTGGCTGCGTCGGGCATTTCCACAGCCTGAGGTCACGCCGAGTGCTCCGTCCGGGTTTGGTTCGATGAAGCTGGGATTGCAGATCCTCGTTTTCGCGATCGTCATCGGGCTCGTCGGCTTCCTGTTGTGGCGATTTTTGCCTCTGGTCTCAGCCAGGTTTCGAGCGAGGGAGAAACGCGACGATGGTGACCGTGTCATCCTCGGCGAGCGTTTAGGCGCAGATGCGTCGTCGGCGGACATTTTCTCGGAGGCTGAGTCGCTGGCCCGTCTCGGCGACCATCGCGGGGCGATTCGCAAGGGTTACATCGCAGTTCTCTGTGAACTCGGCGACCAAAATATTGTTCGGCTGGCAAGGCATAAGACCAACCGCGATTACCTTCGCGACGTGCGAAAACGCGAAGATCTATTTACAGACATGTTAGGGCTGACGGGAAATTTTGAGCGGAGTTGGTACGGACTTCGCCTTTCGCACGCTGACGACTGGGAAGATTTCCGCGATAACTGCCGCAAGGCGATATCGTTGGTCAAAGGGAGTTGATGAAACAGAAACTTTTCATCCTTGGATTTTTGCTTTTGATGGCCGCCGTCCTCGTGGGCCTCAATGCCGCTTCGTACACGCAGAAGGAAAAGACGCCGGACAATGAGATAACGCCAAACCGTTCGAGCTTTAACGCCGGAGCGACCGGTACGCAGGCATTTTACACATTGCTCGTCGAGACGGGCCGCAAGGCCGCACGGTGGCAGGAACCGCCCGCCGCCCTTTTGACAGCACGCGTCAAACCCGCAGTTTTTGTCATTACTGGCAATCTCAGGAGATCGCCCAGCCCGCAGGACACCGAACATCTATTGCGATGGGTGTCGGATGGCGGACGTTTGGTCGTGATCGACCGTGCTCCAGAAGATGGGCTGATGGTCACTACCGCGAATTGGCAGCTTTCGTCTGAGAACTCGGCGACCTATGAGGACTACGGCATCGATCCGACGGATCAGGGTCAAATGACGAACGGCGTCACCGCCGTCAAACCGGTTCATCCATCGCTTTTTTCGACAAATGTAAATGCGATTCAACCCTCACGGCTCGCGTCCACGATAGCTTTTGAGCGGTTTTCCGAGACAGCGACACGGCATCAACCGCCGACGGTCGAAGCTCCGACGGAAAGCGGACCGGTCGTCCATTTTGCGGGCGGGGAAAAGAATATCATCGTCGAGGCGCCGTTTGGTGCGGGCAAGATCGTTTTCCTATCCGACCCGTATATCGTATCGAACGCGGGCATTCCCGTAGCAGACAATGCTCAGGCGGCGATAAATCTGGTGAATGCGGGCGATGGCCTCGTTGTCTTTGACGAATTTCATCAGGGTTTTGGCAACGACAGCAGCCGGTTTCTGCAATTTTTTGCCGGCACACCGGTCGTCGCGATATTTTTGCAGACGGTCGTGATCATCGGCCTTGTTTTCTATTCTCAAAGCCGTCGTTTCGCCCGCTCTGTTCCTGAGCCGGAACCTGACCGCTTGTCTAAACTCGAATATATTGGAGCAATGGCCGAACTTCAGGGCCGTACGCGGGCATTTGACCTCGCGATCGAGAACATCTACTCAGAATTTCGCCGCCGTACCGCACGGCTGGTCGGACTCGATATAAATCAAGCAACGAGCCGCGCGCTTTCGATACGGATCGCAGAGCGGACGGGTATGGATCGCGATGAGCTGGAGAGAACGCTTTTCAAATGTGAGGAGATCATTCGGGGCGAACGTACAAACAAACGCGAGATTGTGCGGTTGGTGGTGGAACTGCGTCGTGTCGAAACCAAACTCGGGCTCGTCCGAACACCGAGACTAGGGAGATAGGCGATGGCAATTAGCTCTCTCATTGTCCTGATCGTCGTATTTTTTCTCACGAGTCTCGTCGGTGTTGTTACGGGAAGTAACTCGCTGATTGCGGTGCCGGCGATGTTTCAGGTTGGCATCGATCCAAGGGTCGCGGTTGCGACGAATATGTTCGGGCTTGTTTTTATGTCGATCGGCGGGACAATTCCGTTCGTCCGCCAGAAAAAGATCGACTATGCGAAGGTCACGCCTTTCATTATCATCACCGTGATCGCGTCGGCACTCGGGGCATTGCTGGTCGGCATTCTGAGCAGCGATGCTCTAAAATTGATTGTTTCGGGGGCGATGATATTTGTCGCCATGTTCACATTGCTCCGGCGAAAAACTGGCGTGTCGGACGAGGTCAAACCAACCTCGTATGCGGTGCCGTTGACGTATCTGCTGACGTTTATTCTGGGCATCTATGGCGGGCTGTTCAGCGGCGGTTATGTGACGATCCTGACAGCGATTTGCGTCGGGATTTACGGGATGAGATACACCGAGGCCGTGGCCTCGACCAAGCTCATAAACGTGTTTTCCTCCGCCGTTGCAACCGCTGTTTTTATGTGGCAAGGTTTAGTGGACTACAGGCTGGGCCTCATTTTGGGCGTGACGATGTTCGCCGGAGCTTATGTCGGGGCACACTACGCGACTAAGCTGAACGATGTCTGGCTGAGACGAATTTTTCTGACGACGGTCTTTCTACTGGCGGCAAAGATATTTTATGATTTCCTTTGATCTGCGTCTCGGTGTCTCTGCGGTAAAATTATCCGATGCTTAATCACACAACCTCCACAGTTGCACACATCCTCAACGAGCTTCGCAAGACGATCGTCGGGCAGGATGATGTCATCGAACAGATCCTCGTCACGGTCCTGGCCGAGGGGCACGCGTTGATCGAGGGCGTTCCGGGAACGGCAAAGACGCTGACGGTAAAGTCGCTGGCGAATATTATCGGTGCGCAGTTTTCGCGGATTCAATTCACGCCCGATCTGATGCCGTCGGACATTACGGGTACGAATGTCTTTAATATGCAGACGTCGCAGTTTTCGCTGCGCCAAGGGCCGATCTTTACCGACATTCTGCTTGCCGACGAGATCAACCGCACACCGCCAAAGACGCAGGCCGCCCTGCTCGAAGCGATGGAGGAACGCCAGACGACAATTGACGGCGAACGCTATCCGCTATCTCCGATGTTCACAGTGCTTGCGACTGAAAATCCGATCGAGTACGAAGGCACGTATCCCCTGCCCGAGGCTCAGCTCGACCGGTTCCTGATGAAGATCTTGATTGACTACCCCGAGCAGAACGAGGAACAGGAGATCGTCGCACGTTGGGACGCAGGGTTTAATTCGCATCGGCTGGAACAGATCCAGATCGTGCCTCTCATGGACGGTGCGTCGATA
>JBATDM010000022.1:0-2243 GCA_049663465.1 Pyrinomonadaceae bacterium | reverse complement strand
AGGGAATACCCGTGAAGAAGCTGAATGACAAGAATCGCTATGCGGTGGATGATCTCGTTATTGCTGACCTCAAGGAGCGCGAACTGTTTTTCAAAGACGAATTGTACACGCATGAGTATCCGTTCTGTTGGCGCTGTGATACTCCTCTCATCTATTTCGCGAAGCCGTCTTGGTTCATCCGGATGAGTGAGCTCCGCGAAGAGCTCGTGAAAAACAATGAAGTCGTGGGGTGGGTGCCGGATCATATCAAGGAAGGACGATTCGGCGAGTGGCTGAAAGGTGCCAAGGACTGGGCGATTTCCCGTGAGCGGTACTGGGGGACGCCACTTCCGATTTGGGAATGCACGGGTGAAAAGGGGTGTGGGAAAATAAAGGTTATTTCTTCGATTGCTGAAATCGAGAAGCTTTCCATGCAGAAAATCGAAGATATCCACAAGCCGTATATTGATGATGTGACCTTTGCTTGTGAATGTGGTGGGACGATGGAACGCGTGCCCGAAGTGCTCGATGTGTGGTTTGATTCGGGGGCGATGCCTCTCGCGCAATTCAATTATCCGAATGCTGTCTCTGATGAAGACAGGAAGAATATCGAAGTAGGGAAATATTTCCCGGCGGATTATATCTGTGAAGCGATTGACCAGACGCGTGGATGGTTCTACACGCTTCATGCGATCGGGACTCTTCTGAATAAGGCAGGGAAGGTTTCGACCGGCAATGCATTCAAGAATGTGATTTGTCTCGGACATATCATGGATGCACAGGGGAAGAAAATGTCGAAGTCGAAGGGGAATGTCATTGATCCGTTCCAGATGTTCGATGAATACGGTGCTGATCCGCTCCGGTGGATGCTGTTCTCGCTCAATCAGCCGGGACTTCCGAAGCGTTTCGACTTGAAGGGGATGCGTGATGTGCAGAACCGGGTGTTCCGCATGCTGTGGAATTCATATTCGTTTTTTGTGCAATACGCTGAAATCGACCGATGGCAACCAACAGCGAACAATAAACAATCAACAAATCTCTTGGATCGATGGATTTTGTCCGAGCTACAATTGCTAGTGAAGTCCGTGGATGAATCACTTGCGGAATATGATGTGTATTCACCTACGCAAGCAACCGAACGCTTCATCGATAATCTGTCGAACTGGTATATCCGTCGGAGTCGGAAGCGTTTCTGGAAGTCGGAGGATGACAATGATAAGGAACAGGCATATCAGACTTTGTATACCGTGCTCGTAACGCTTTCAAAGGTGATGGCGCCGTTCACGCCGTTTCTCGCGGAGGAAATATATCGGAACTTAACGGGTGCGGAGTCGGTGCATCTCGCTGATTGGCCAGTGGTGGATTAATCGCTGATTGATGAAAAGTTGAATGAGGAGATGGATGTTGTACGCTCAATCGTGACGGTGGGACTATGGCTTCGGGCACAAGAAAAAATTAAAGTGCGGCAACCATTATCTGAATTACGAATTACGAATTACGAATTACGAAAAGAAACCAAAGAAATTATTGAAGAAGAATTGAATGTAAAGTGCGTCGTCAAATGGATTGATGAAAATGATTTAGTGGATATTGCGAGTGGGGTTGCCTTGAATCAGATTTCAGTGGGATTGAACATCAAGATCACTCCCGAGCTGAAACTTGAAGGCGAAGCGCGGGAAATCATCCGGGCTATTCAGGAAGGGCGGAAGAAGGCAGGATTCGAAGTGGCGGACCGGATTGTGCTTGGATACAAAGGGATGGAAAGGGTGTTCAATGGGGATGCTGAAAAGGGTATCAAGGGGTTTGAAGGGGAAATCTCCAAAGAAGTCCTCGCGACCGAAGTGAAAAATGAAAAATTGGATGATGCCGAATACGAAGGCATTCTCGACCTCGAAGGTGAGACATTTACATTCCAATTGAAACGAGTATGAGTATCGAAAATTGGGAGGAGATATCCCGGGAAAAAGTATTCGAGAAATATGGTCGTGCGATTGAGAAAAAGATGTTTCGTTTGACGGATGGCAGGGAGGTTGATTTTTATCTGAATAGCGGGAATGGTAGTGTGGCTTGCTTAGCACTGACGCAGGAAAAAGAAGTTATTCTCGTTCGGCAGTTTCGTCCGGGACCAAAGAAGATCTTACTTGAAATTCCTGGAGGCGGATTGAAGAAGGATGAGAGTCCAGGGCAGGCTATGGAGCGTGAGCTCCTGGAGGAGACTGGTTATAGAGGAGACATGCAATTCGTGACGAGCGTGTTGCCGAGTG
>JBATDM010000021.1:0-32892 GCA_049663465.1 Pyrinomonadaceae bacterium | reverse complement strand
GAGCGACGCCGCGTCGCGAACAGACGGCAACGGGAATTCGACCGAAAACGACCCTGTTTCTAGTGGCATGGAGTCCGAGCAAGACGATTTCGCCGGAGGAACCGGCGATGCGGACAAGAGTGTCCGCGTTCCGTTCAACGGCAGATATGGCCGCTACCTCGATCTCGATGATGACGGCATTCCGTATCGCACGATCCCCGGCACACACGAAACCGCCGGAGCTTTTGTCACACGCGGCTCATCTCGCGACGAATACGCCGTCTATACCGAGGACGGTGACGTTTACCGCCGCAACATGGACCGCCTGATGCGAAAATGGGACACGGCAAAGGAACTCGTCCCGCAACCGGAGATGCGAAATGCAGATGGCAGAATATCGAATATCGAATCTAATTCTGAGTCGACATTCGATATTCGCAATTCGAAATTTGCCGTCATCTACTTCGGCACGTCAAAATATGCCGCCGAAGAAGCCCTCGAACTCCTCGCCGAAGAGGGAATTCACCTCGACGCGATGCGAGTCAGAGCATTCCCGTTCGGCAAGGCGTTCCGTGATTTCGTCGATTCGCATGAACAATTGTTCGTGATCGAACAAAACCGCGACGCACAATTCCGTAGCCTGATGATGATCGAACTAGGCATCGATGCTTCCAGATTGATCTCAGTTCTCAACTACGATGGCACGCCGATCACGGCAGATGATATCTTAGGGCAGATCAAAGAGAGGCTACGATAGTATGAAATTGATCAAAATTGGGTTCGTCTTTATATCACTATTCGCTTTTACAGTTGCGGCTTATGCTCAACAGCCAACGCCGTCACTGGTTCCGCAACCGGTAATCAAGACCTTTCAACTCGACAGCAAATTGATGGCGAGGCAGATGCCTTATTCGGTGATTTTCCCTGCCAATTACGAGGTCGATACAGCAGCACGGTTTCCGGTAATCTATATGATGCACGGACTCGGCGGCAGCTATAAGATCACGAAGCTCAGTTCGGTAAAATATACTGACAAGCAGCGCGTTATTTTGGTCTTTGTCGAGGGTGACCACAGTTTTTTTACCGACAGTGCGACAAAGCCTAACGATAAATATGAAACCTACATCATTAACGAACTAATACCCGAAGTGGATAAGAAGCTGCGAACAATCCCCTCGCGTCAAGGCCGGGCGGTCGCGGGAGCATCGATGGGCGGCTATGGGGCTTTGAAATTTGGTATCAAGTATCCGCAGTTGTTTTCGCTGGCAGTTTCGTGGAGCGGCGCGGTCAATGTCACGGCATTTCATGACGCTAAAGATCTCCCGCCGATCCCAGGCCTAAAAATGATGTTGACGACGGTATTCGGTGACGGCAAGGATCGCACGGTGGTCAATGCAAACGATCTGACCAAACTGTTCACCGAATATCCGGCCGACAAACTGAAGGATCTTCCGTTCTTCTACCTTGATTGTGGGACCGAGGATGAATTGGGGTTGTTCAAGCCCAATCGTGACCTTGCCGAGTTAATGATCAATCGCAAGATACCGCACGAGTACCGTGAATTTCCGGGGGGACACGGCGTAAATCGGCACGACACTTTTCCGGATCTGTACGAACTAAGTGAACAGATATTTGCAAAGCAAAAGGCGGCTTCCGCAAAATAGGAAGACGTATCCTTATTCATGAATTCATATGACCTACGTTAAACCAACATTCCGCCATCCGGCTTTGCCTAAGAACGATCTTGGGTACACGGTTGATTATTATGAGGGCTCGCTGTCGACGCTTTGTGCGGGGTGCGGGCATGATGGGATCTCGGCGGCCATTGCGCAGGCCTGTTTTGAGATGAATATTGAGCCGCACAAGGTCGCTAAGATGTCGGGCATCGGATGCTCTTCGAAAACGCCGGCATATTTTCTCTCGAATTCTCATGGTTTTAATTCGGTCCACGGCCGGATGCCGTCGGTTTCGACGGGTGCAAATCTGGCAAATCGCGATCTGATCTATTTCGGTGTATCGGGGGACGGCGACACGGCCTCTATCGGGATGGGGCAGTTTGTCCACGTCGTTCGGCGCAATCTGAACATGGTGTATCTTGTGATGAACAACGGCTGTTACGGCCTGACCAAGGGACAAGACAGCGCAACCGCCGACGCCGGTTCAAAGAGCAAGGCGGGAAACGTCAATTTGTTCGAGTCTATTGATCTCGCAAGCCTTGCTATTGAATTGGGAGCGACCTTTGTCGCTCAGAGTTTCTCCGGCGATAAGCAGCAGCTTATTCCCCTGCTCAAGGCGGCGATGCAGCACAAGGGATTTGCTTTTCTCAATGTGATCTCGCCTTGCGTCACTTTCAACAATAACGCTGGCTCAACAAAATCATACGATTACGTCCGCGAACATATGGACACGACAGCGCTCGTCGATTTTGTACCAATAGCCCGTGAGATCAAGGCAGAATATGATGAGGGAAGTACCCAGGACCTCGTGATGCACGATGGCTCAGTCATTAAGTTGCACAAGGTCGATAGGCACTGGGACCCGCTCAATCGTATTTCCGCGATGCGTGCCGTCCAAACTTCGCGAGGTAAGGGCGAGGTTCTTACGGGCCTGCTCTATATCGACCGGTCATCCTCGGACCTGCACGATATTCTCGATACTACCGAAAAGCCGCTCAATACGTTGACTGCTGACGAACTTTGCCCCGGCGGCGATGTGCTTGCGAAGATAAACGCGAGCCTCCGATAAATAAATATTCTCTTATGTATGCCGCCATACCGAACACGTGTACGGAGCGTGGCACAATTCAACCCGTCACTCTTTTTTTCCATTTCGCTTTATGCGGTGAGTGCCCTTGACGCAAAGGGCACTCTTTTTTGTTGCGGTAAGCAAGTGCTCTAGATCTGAGCTACTTTATCTCGAGCCCAATATCGAGATAAAATCTTTCTCAGCTTGTATGAGCGTTCCCGTGAGCGTCCCATGTCGAGAATAACGATCAACATCGATGGTTCCAATCCGGACGCCCCGAGATGGCCGCGTATGGCGTTGGGCGTTCTGGCCGCTATCTTCGTCCTTATTGTGACCGGAGTCCTGGAGGTTATCGGTTTGCAGTCCGGATGGTTTGAGCCGACTCTTGGCAGTGTTTTTCGTACGCTCATCGAGATCGGCGTGTTCATTCTGGTCTTTTGGGTCGCTGCAACGGCGGTTCGGAAGTATCGTCAGGAGAGTTTGCAAAGCTCACTATCGGCCCATGACTCGGCGTTGGAATTAGCCCGGATCGCCGACGCGGTGCCGCACATCGTCTGGATCGCCGATGCGGAAGGAAACGTCATCTATTGCAACCAGTCAATCGCCCGTTTGGGCGGCATTGCGATCACGGAGGATGGATATTCCGACTTTTCCGCGAGCATACATGCCGACGACCGTCAAGAGACAACAGCGGTCTGGCAGAATTCAATTGAAACGGCTGCCGATTATGTGCGTGAACATCGCCTCCTAAGCTCCGAGGGCACATATCGCATGCATCTGACCCGGGCCTTTCCCGCTTTCGGCTCCGATGGCCATGTAACAAAATGGTACGGTACCGATACCGACATCCACGATCTCACACTGGTAAATGAGACGCTTCGGGTCTCGGACGAGCGGCTCCGCCGCGCCCTCGACGCCGGCCAGCTTGGAACGTGGGAACTAGACTCGGTTAACAAGCGTGTCGAATGGGATCCCAGAAGCAAAGAGCTTTTTGGGATCTCACAGGACGCAGAGGTCATTTACGGTCAGACGATCTGGCTCGCCATTCCCGAAGACGAACATGCGGCCGTGAAGACCGCAACGGCTAAGGCTCTCGATCCGCTTGGGGATGGTGTTTTTGATGTCGAGCATCGTGTCCAGCTTGCGGACGGCTCGATCAGGTGGCTTCACGATCTAGGCCGCGCCGAGTTTGTGAGAGAAAAGTCGACTCGCAAGGCAGTCATCATGCGAGGGACGGTTGCTGACATAACCGATCAGAAGGAAGAAGAGACGAGGTTCGCCCTTTTGGCTCGTTTGGGGGATCTGATTCGTACAGAAGACGATCCGCCAGATCTGCTATATGCCGTAGCTCGTGCGGTTGGTGATTCATTCAATGCAGCCAGGTGTCTGTTTTCAAGTATAGATCTGGACACTGGACTTGAGACGATCAATCGAGACTATTGCCGCGGTGTGCATTCGATCACCGGGGAGGTTCCGATTTCAACGCACGGCCCCCTTGTCGTCGAGCAGCTCCGGTCAGGCAAAACGGTTGTCGTCTCCGACATCGGCCGCGATCCGCGAACTCGTGAACACTACCGTTCGATCCCGGACCCAAATCGGGAGCGGTCTCACATCGCCGTTCCACTCTTGAGGGGCGGCACCTTGGTAGCTTCGTTTTGGATCGCGGATACGCGATCGAGGATCTGGAGTTCGGCCGAAGTACGTGTGATCGAGAGTATAGCCGAGCGAACATGGCTTGCAGTAGAAAAGCTCATGAGCGATGCGGCAATGCGCGAGGCCGAAGCAAAGCTTCTTACTGCAAACGAACGTTTCGTACTTGCCCAGAAGGCTGGCTGTGTCGGGGTGTGGGACTGGGACATGGCTGCCGATCGGACTTACTGGTCTGAAACCATGTGGGAGATCTACGGCGAGAAACCGAGCGATCTTAACCCCGACCAGGCATACTGGGAAAGCCATATTCACATAGACGATCGAGTGTCCATCAAAGAGAAATTCTTCGCCATGATCGAATCCGGAAAGGACCGCTTTTCCGACGAGTTTAGAATTGTGCTTGACGATGACCAAATACGATGGATACAGACAGCCGCAAAGATCGTCCGCGAGCCTTCTGGTAAACCGCTGCGAGCTTACGGCGTCAATCTCGATATCACTGAACGCAAGCAGGCTGAAGAACAGCTTCGGAGTGCGAAAGACCGGCTCGAGGATCGTGTCTCCGAACGTACACAAGAGCTAGCGGAATCCAACCTCGCTCTCTTAGAAGAGATGGACGAGAGAAAGGTTGCAGAAAGACAGCGGATCGAATTGCTTCAGCGTCTGATCTCTAGTCAGGAAGTTGAAAGACGCCGAATTGCCCGCGACATCCATGATCAATTGGGGCAGCGACTTACAGCACTTCGGCTCAAGATCGCTTCTCTAAAAGATACGACAGTTTCAAGCGAAGAGATCGCTTTGCGTGTCCAGCGCCTGCAAGAGATCGCGGAGACGCTCGATTCTGAAGTAAGCTTTTTGGCATGGGAACTTAGGCCTACTGCCCTCGATGACCTTGGCCTCGTGGATGCCGTCGGGGCATTTGTGCACGAATGGTCCAAGCACGCCGAGATCGAAGCCGATTTTCACTCAAGTGACTTTCCTGCGGAGCGGCTCGACAGGGAAGTTGAAACTCACCTTTACAGGATCACGCAGGAAGCTCTGAATAACGTTGCGAAACACGCTGCGGCCGCCCACGTGACTGTTTTGCTCGAAAGGCGTGAGGAAACGATCGTCCTTATTATTGAGGATGACGGCGGCGGCTTTAGCCACGACGGAGATCACAAAAAGCCGCATGGCAGCGGCGGCCTCGGGCTGATCGGTATGAGCGAACGCGCTGGGTTGATTGACGGCGAGCTGGAAATTGAATCTGCGCCCGGGAAAGGTACTACAATATACGTTCGCATTCCGTTCTCAGAAAATTTGACGTGATATGGCAGAAAAACTAAAGATCCTGATCGCGGAAGATCATCAAACCGTTCGCGAGGGCATTAGGTTGCTTGTCGATTCACAACCGGATATGGAAGTCGTTGGCGAAGCCGGCGACGGTGAAACGGCGGTCCAGGAAGCTGCGCGCTTATCGCCAGACCTCGTCCTAATGGACATTTCAATGCCGACACTTAACGGGTTGAAGGCGACTAAACGGTTAAGAGCAATCTCGCCTACTCTAAAGATCCTGACCCTCACCCGCCATACCGACGACGGCTATCTGCGGCAGGTCATCGCCGCAGGAGCAAATGGTTACGTCCTTAAGCAAAGTGCTCCTACCGAGCTGATAAATGCCATCCGCAGTATCGCAGCCGGCAACTCATATCTCGACCCAAGCCTGACCCGCAAGGTAATGGGTGGTTACGCGGCGAAGACCGACACGGTTCGCGGTGAGAATAAAGGCGATCTGAGCGAACGCGAATCTGAGGTTCTACGGCTCATTGCTCTCGGCTACAGCAATAAAGAGATCGGCGTTCGCCTCGAGCTAAGTGTCAAAACGATCGAGGCGCATAAAGCCAACGCGATGCGAAAGCTCGGAATTGCGAGCCGTATCGATATTGTCCGCTACGCAATCTTTCAGAACTGGATGCAGGACACCTAGTCAAAGCGTATTAGGGATTTTCCCTAGTAAACTTTCCCATCTTCCCGATATTCAATCTCTCCACGACATACCATAATTAAATCGTCGGACAGGTAAATGGCGGCTTTCGCTCAGCTCAGAAGCGAGAATCAAAACACGGGGGAACCTGTTCGACTGTCAAGGGGCGAAGCAGGGAAGCGGGGGCTTCCCTGCTATCAGCCGCCAAATTGACGTGAAAGCGCTCACATTTTATTTCATAGGCAGAGCAGATGCATTCCGTCAGTTTCTACGAAAAGGGGGCACTAAATATGGGCTTACAAATACGCGCAAATCCTTCTTCGATATTAGGAAACGGGCTTTTTTCCGTGGGGAGAAAAACTCAATCTAATAGCATCTCAGCTAATCAAATATTAGGTTCGTTGCCCGCTGGTCTGATTGACCTAGTCTCCCCTTCACTACAGCCCGTGGAACTTTTGACAGAAGAGTTCATTTATCAGGAGGAGCAGAGGCTGGATTTTGTGTACTTTCCCGAAAGCTCAGTAGTATCGGAATTCAAGATCTTGAATGACGGACGAATGGTCGAGATCGCCGTAACTGGTAAAGAAGGAGCGATAGGATTATCCGCCCTTTTTGCGGGTTTGCATGTCGCACCGAATTGTACTCAGGTGTCACAAGCCGGAGCGGCTCAGCGGATCGATGCCCAAACGTTCAATCATTTATTGCACGAAAACGAAGCCTTGCGCGACTGTCTGAGTCGGCCGGTCGATATGTATATCAGGCAGATCTCGCAAAAAGCGATCTGCAATATGTATCACTCGGTCAAAGAACGGCTTTGTACTTGGCTGCTAATGATCGAGGACCGCTGCGGGCGAACGACGTTGAAGCTAACGCACGAGCAAATTGCGCGTGCCTTAGGCGTCTATCGACCGAGCGTCACATGTATCGCTCAGGAACTTCGCAAGAGCAAGCTTATCAACTACTCTCGCGGCGGGATCTCGATCTGTGATCGGCCCCGCGTAGAAGAATCGGCTTGCACATGTTATTTCGAATTGGGTACTCCAGTACTTTCCTGCTAACCACGGCAGAAGTGTACGGAGGCTTACTGAACCAGCTACCTTGGTTGGCTAAAGTAGGAAATGACCCGTTTTGGCTGGGGCCGAGCACACCTGAACAACCTACCAACCGTTCATACGGCCCCCAGCCAATTACTTAGAAACAGAAGCAACAATCTTCGGCCGCGGGCTTGACAACAATTGCGGCAAATACAATTTGTAATATTTTCGTTGGCCACGGACCGGGATGGTAGAAAGGGTTTACCACACTGACCGATCATCTCCTAAAGATCAAAAGAAGAGTCGATCTGTGACTCCCTTTTCAAAGACGATCAAAGATCCAAGGACAAGGCTGAACGCACCCGCTCCAAACTGGAGAATTCGATTAAAACTATTAAAACGGTTGGTCGTCAACATAAACGGAAGACCCACGAGCAGGCTCATCAACATCATTCCGCCGATCGAGCCGATCCCAAAAACCAGAATGTAGATCAACCCAAGGGCAGTCGAATCAATGGTCGGAATAATCAGCAGCATTAACGCCGCACTGCCGGCAAGCCCATGGACCATACCCACAACAAGCGCACGAGGGCTTAACGAAAGGCCATGATGCGTGTGCGGTTCGGCAGTGTCCGTCTCGGTGTGAACATGCGGATGTGTATGAACTCTTTTTCCGTGCTCGTGAGAGTGAAGATGTAGGTGGCCGCCCGAGTAGAGTTTTCGAAAAACATTCAGTCCAAGCAGAGCCAGCATCAGACCGACACAAAATTCTAGTCCAGCCTCCAGGCGCTCACTGATCTGGAAATCCAGCAGTAAGACGAGCATCCCAGCAACGAATAGCGAGATAGTGTGTCCCGTTCCCCATAAACCTCCGACAAGCATCGAGGTGAGAACATTCTTCCTGTCGGCGACAACCGTCGCGACCGCTGCCAGATGGTCAGCCTCGGTCGCGTGCTTGAGACCCAGGAAGAATCCAAGTCCAAGGACCGCCGGGACCGAAGCAGCCGTCAATGCAAGATCGAACAAGATCATATTCACTCGTGAGTATAGCAGAATATCGACTACGAACGGGGTAATCCTCTGCTACCGAAAATACAAAAGAGCGACCAGACGCGGTCGCTCTATTGAACTGATCTGATTGGAGGCGGCGATCGGACTCGAACCGATGAATAAAGGTTTTGCAGTTCGCATTGCCGCTCCTTTACCGATTGTCATGTTGTCACAGGCCGATATTTATTAACTGTTATCTAGACTGCGTTCAAGCGGGATGACTGTGTCTCAGCACGTACTTACGATAACTTCCAGTCTCGATTGTTACGCCTCACAGTAGTTTTCCACCTAAATTATCGAATCTTAACTCCTGTCGTCGTCGTCCTCCCGCCCACGTCTGGGGGAACTCCGATAAACCAGTGTCGGTTAATCTCTCGTCTAGAACAAAACATTGGAAATCTTCCGTCATTGGAACTATTTACCGGGAAACCAATTTCTGACTTGTTTCTTGCAGAAAGTTTTATGCGGCGAGCACTTTTAAGTCTATTTCTAATCTCCATTTCGGCCTCCATTTCAGTCGGCGTGGTCGGCCAGATTACCGCGCCCGGAGGAGAAAATCAGGTTTCAAACAGATACCGAATTCAGCAGGGAGACAAGCTTAGTATTAAGTTTTTCAATAATCCCGATCTCAACGAAACGTCCCTGATCGTGAGACCGGACGGGTTTATAAGCCTTCAGATAATAAATGAAATTAGAGCCGAGGGATTAACAACCGCCCAACTTCGTGCCAACTTGGAAAAGGCTTATGACGAAACGCTGCTAACACCACTCATTTCGGTAACACTAATTGATTTTGTGGCTCCTTATATTTTCATTTCGGGCCAAGTCAGCAAACCAGGTCGATATGAACTGAGAGATGCAAAGACGCTGATGCAGGCGATCTTTCTCGCCGGCGGTTTTACGCGCGATGCCAACAAAAATTTGGTAATTCACGCGAGGCCGAACGATTCGGGTGATTGGACGATACAGTCAGCTCATGCGATGGACATCCTTAATCAAAAAAAGGAGCAGAAGGATTTGGATCTCGAGGATGGCGATTACATTTTTGTACCAGAATCGAAAATATCGCAGTTTAGCCGTGCAGTAGAAAGTTTCAGAGGACTGTTGCCCAGAATATTTTAATCGACACCGGGCACTTGGTAATAAATAATGCGCCGTCATATTGACAACAATTCGGGTATGAAGATCGTCCAGGCGATCTCCGGCAAAAAGCTGGTGATCGTTTCGGTCTTCCTGATCGTGGTGATTACAGGCATGTTGATCACCTTCCTAATTACACCCAAATATGAGGCAACGATGAGTATATTGGTCTCGCGTGACAAGATCGATCCGCAAATTAGTTCCTCGGATAAGAACAGTGAGATAACGCAAACGGCGATCAGCGATGAAGAATTCAACTCTGAGCTCGAGCTGATAAAGAGTATCGACGTCGTTAAGGGGGTCGTAAAAGAGCTTGACCTTGTCAATGACCACCTGCCAAAAGAAGACACATGGCTTAGCAAACTTCGCGGGAGAATAAAATCTACGTCTTACGACCTGGTTAGTAGAGTTTCTGCTAAGAGCGACGACAAAATCGAAGTCTCAGCCAAAGCACTAACTGACGATGACTTTTCGATTGAGAAAGCGGTCAACCGCGTCGAATCACATTTGGACGTAGTTCCGACAAAAAAATCGCGAATCATCAAGATCAGTTACACGGACACCGATCCCATCAGGGCCCGGAGAACCCTGGAAGAGATTTACGACAAATATGTCGCTCTGCACGTCCGGATCAACGAAAAACCGGAGGCTGAGCAAGTATTTAAGGAACAAGCTGATAGATTTAGCCAGAAGCTTAGTGCAACGACTTCTCAAATAAAACAATTCGATGTTCAAAATGGCGTCACAGGGACCGAGATTGGCACGCAGCGTGAGCTCCTGCTCAAGCAGCTCTACGAAACTCAAGCACGGGCAGCCTCAACGCAAACCGAGATCGGTGAGATTGAACAGCGGGTAATTGCCCTCAAATCAAAGATTGATTCAATGCCTGAGCAGGTGCAGACAAGCTCTGTTTCAAAATACGTTGGTGCACTGGACAGCATGAAGGAGGAGATGGTCAGGCTAGAGCGGCAGCGAACGGATTTGATGCAACGGTATAAGCCCGACAGCCGTTTTGTTCGGGAAAACGAAGAACAGATCCAGTCACTGCGTAGGGGTATTACGGCCGAAACCTCAAATCCACCTCAAGAAAAGTCCTACGCCCTAAACGATCTGCGGCGGCGGCTTGAGGGCGATCTGAATACGGCCCAAACCAGCCTTTCCGGATTGCGAAAGCGTGAAGCAACCCTTAACGCTCAAGCTTCAAAACTCAGCACTGACGTAGTTTCACTTAACAGTAAAAGCATTGAACGCGATGATCTCGCCAGAAGACGGAGCGTAAACGAGGAAGCCTATTTGTTATACCAAAAAAAGGCCCGCGAAAACGAAATCAGCCAAGTATTGAACAAAGAGCAGGTTATGAACTTTGGCGTCGTCGATCCGCCACGGACCGACGGACAACAAAAAAATCCAAAACCAATACTGAATCTCTTTGTCTTACTTATTGTAGGAACAGCTGCGGGATTGGGTTCCGCATTGGTTCTGGGCCTCGGCAAAAACATGAATGCTATTCACGACACCCCGATCTCTGCCTTGGAGATCGAGGGACGTCTGGGTTTAGAGCTTTTGGCGATTATTCCGCCGATAAACGAGACGATTGTAATGCCTAAACAACTCAATCCGTGATTCGGCCAAATCTAGGATAGCTCGGGTCGGTTTCGATGGAACTATTGAAACAATTTTGACGCTTGCCACTGGCAAAACGCATGAGAATGAAAGAACGGATTCGGGGATTCCTGCTTACAATCTATAAATTGATCGACCTGTCGGCTCTAAGTTTCGCCCTCTGGCTCGCATTTTATTATGGCGGACCGGAAGGTGTGGACTACGTTGTTCAAGCTTTTTATGCACCAACGACTACGAGTTCAATTTTTGTTATGGGCGTCCTGTGTAGTTGGGCGTTTGTTTTATCGACATTTTGGTTGTACCGCTCGAAACGGCTCGCGAGCTGGCAAGATGAGTTTATCGACGTTCTGAGAGCGGTTGCATTTTGTACCCTTATCCTCGCAACCCTAATACTCATAGCTGAGTGGCGGGTTTTCCCGAAGCGGTTCCTTCTAATTTTCGCTTTTGTTTCATTCGTTCTTCTTTTTGCTATCAGGCTCTTCAAGCGCAAGATGCTTAAGGAATTTCGACTGCATGGACGCAATCTGCGATCTGTAGTTGTGATAGGGGCTGGGGTGCGCGGGCAAAAAATAGTTAAGCTGATCAGAAAAAACCCTGATATCGGCTACAAATTTATCGGATTTGTCGACGATCTTAAACTTCCAGGTGTCCTCGGAAATCTTTCGCAAATATCGAAAGTTCTGGCGGAAAATGTGATCGACGAGATCATTATCTGCCTACCGATAAAAACATTCTACGATCGAATGGAAATGATCGCAAAAGCTGCCGAAGAGCAGGGAATTACGGTCCGCGTCTATTCGGATCTTTTCAATCTCAAGCTTTCGCAGTCGGTGGCGGGCGAAATTGGGGATGCCCCAATTCTTTCGCTGTATCCGACGAACGTCACACAGTGGCAGCGGGCTGTTAAGAACTCAATCGACTTTTTGGGCGGATTGGTGATTCTCATTCTCTCATCGCCGGTGCTTTTGTGTATTGCGGCCCTGATCAAACTTACATCTGTAGGGCCGGCGATCTTTGTTCAGGAGCGGGTTGGCTTTAACAAAAGGCGATTTAGGATGTTCAAGTTCCGCACTATGACCGTCGACGCTGGCGAGAGGCAAAAAGATCTCGAATCTTTAAACGAAGCGGACGGACCGGTTTTCAAGATCAGAAACGATCCGCGGGTAACGCGGGTCGGAAAATGGCTTCGCAAAACAAGTCTCGATGAACTGCCCCAACTTTTCAATATTCTTCTCGGGGATCTATCACTGGTCGGGCCGCGGCCACTGCCGGAGCGCGATTTTCAGCGATTTAACAAAACGTGGTTCAATCGGCGGTTTAGCGTAAAGCCGGGAATCACTTGTATTTGGCAGATCTCGGGCCGAAGCGAAACAACATTTGACGAATGGATACTCCAAGACCTCAAGTACATTGACGACTGGTCACTTGCACTGGACCTGAAAATTCTCTTCAAAACAATTCCGACCGTTCTACGTGGAACAGGGGCGATGTAGCAACATCAATGGGTTCAGACGCCAGAACAATAGATTTCAACTCATCATGGAGGTCGTTTGCCGTAATTTTTGGCATCGTTGTCGTCGCCTGTCTGATGGGCGGCGCGATTGCCCTAACCGGCAACGGCCCGTCAAATCAAACCATAATCGCCGGGGTTCTCGCGGTTATCATCATAGGCGCCGTAGCCTGCTTTGTCGCCGATCTGCCGGTCATTGAGTACGTTCGTTTCGCGTTTATCGCGTCGTTCTTTTTTAAGGGCGACATCATGCTTTTTAAGATAAACGAAGTCGAGGACCCATCCGGCCTGAATTTTTCATTGACGCTGCTAACCGCAACCATTCTTCTAGCTCATTTTCTGTTAGTTGATACTGATCGGACGAAAGTCTTTACCCGCTCGTTCGCCTTTTTGTTGACAGCGCTTTTTATCGTTGCGTGCATCTCGGTTCTTCTCAATGAATCGTCTGCGTTGGGCTGGTTTTCCGTTTTCTCATTTTTGACTTCGGCATTGGTAGCCTTCGTTATAGCGGCCCATTTTAGTTACCGCGATGGATTGAAAACTCTGATCGCTGGAACGGCAGCGGGACTACTGTTTACAGGCGTTGTAGCTCTCGCACAGTACTTTCTTGATTTTCCCACGAGCTATGCCGTCCTAGGTACCGGAACCGAAGAAGAATTGCTCGGAACGCAGAGTATTCTCTTATCTCGCGTGCCGGCATTCCTTCGTACACCGACCGAGATGGCGTGGGTTATCGCTTCACTGATCCCATTGGTTGTCGCACCGGTTGCATATCGAGTTGCAGACTACAAGCTTCGCCAACGGATTCTCCTGCTTGCGGCTGCTCTATTGGGAACAGTCGCGGTCATCCTTTCACTGGCGAGGGGAAGTTGGGTCTCATTGGTCGTAGCCGTTGTAATTCCTGCTTTTTTCGCTATTTTTAGTTTCAAGACGAGGGAGCGAAAACGATATCTTGTCGGTGTTCTCATAACAGCTTCCCTGGGGTTACTATTGTTGGCACCGTTTTCAGCGCGCATTTATGACCGTCTTACCGGTGATGATGAAGGGTCCGCCCTCATCCGCATTCCATTGATGGAAACGGCTTCGCGGATGATTGCCGCCAATCCAGTGACAGGCGTTGGCCTGAATAATTATCGGGATACGATGACGAAATACGATGAAACTGGGATGTTCGTCAGTCAGGTGTTCCCGAATCCGGTTCACAACGTCTTTGCCCATATTACAGCCGAGATCGGCATCCCGGGTGGGATTATCTTCTGTCTTTTGATCCTCACAGTCCTCTATGAATGTTTTCGCTCCCTAAGCGCAGGTGACAGACTACTTTGCGCGATTGCGATCGGAACTGGCGCCGGTATCATTGGGTTCGTCATCTCAGCGATGAAAGAACCGGGTTCGCTCGGCTCGGTCAGGCCACCGATCCGTACCCTCTTTTTCTTATTCGGGACGGCCCTGGCAATAAGCCGTATGCGGCGGAGGCTATTGCTTTGATAGAGTCAGGATCAAAAATCGACCATCCTCTCACCAATGCTCCTCCGCCGGACTCGGTTCGGCCAGGCATTGGCCGTGGGTTTTTCTGGATGACGTGGTCGGGAATTATCAGCATCGGCAACAGCGTGGTGTTGTGGATATTCCTCGCTCGGATGCGTGATGTCGAGGAATTAGGCCGATTTACGATCATAATGGGCCTTTATGCTTTGTTCGTCAGCATCTGTTCACTTGGACTGATGCCCTATTTAGTTAACGAGATCAGTCTGCGCCGGGAAAATCCTGGCGACTCAACCAAGACGGTGATCGGGCTGATCAGTAATTCCGGCGTCTTTCTCCTCGGATCGGGGTTTGTCAGCATGCTCATGATGACGGCTTGCGGTTTTTGGGCAAGCAATTCTGTTTCGGTCAGGGTCTCGACCATGATCCTAAGCGTCGCGATGCTGCCATCGGCTTTAAATATGCTCGCGGAAGCGACGGCGATCGCTTATGGCCGAACCCAATTGATAGCACTCGTGTCCACTTTCGAAAACGTTTTACGGACGGTTATTCCGCTCGTTCTATTGTGGCTTGGGTATGATATTTCCGTCATTTGCACTTCGTTTGTGGCGGTCAGATTCATCGCAATATCTATCTATTTTCTTGCTGCTCGCAAGAATCTCTCTAACTTCTTTTTCGACGCTACGGAAATCAGGTCAATCGTGAGGGCAACCCCAACATTTGCCGGAATAATCATTCTCGCATCGATAAATTGGCAGGCGGCGGTCATTCTGCTGGCGAGATATAGTACCGAGGCAGAGTCGGCAAAATACGGTGCTGCGTCGCGATTTCTAATACCCGTCTCGATTCTGATGGCAAGCTATGCCGGAGTGGTTCAGCCAGTAATCACCAAATACGCGCAGCAAGGAATTGGACAGATGGGAACGTATATCTCCAAGATCGTCCGGTATCCGCTGCTCGTCACAACCATCGCGGCCGCATTATCCCCGTTCCTTTCGCGGGCAATTCTGATTTTCCTGTTTGGCAACGGGTATGCCGATGCAGCACCGACGCTTGATATGTTGGCACTTTGCACGATTCCATTTTGTCTGGTAATGGTGCTTAGCCGCGGACTCGTGGCCACTGGATCGCAGCATATCGATCTAGGAGCCAATGCGTTGGGGGTTGCCGCCTGCGTAGTCGCCGGATTTCTGCTGATTCCGCAATACGGAGCAATCGGTGCGGCGGCCGCACAACTCCTCGCGTTTACTGTAATGACAATTATTGAGGCCGGATATTTGTCGCGGAGAGTCTCCGGTCTGAGGGTTTGGCGTACTGCTTCCTTGTCGTCCGCATGTCTGGCCTTGGCCTATGTAGTTATCTGGAAGATATAGGCCTTTGAATCTTTTCTAAGCCTAAGAATCAAATGACAGAACAGGGATTTCCGACAAATGCCGGGCGTTTGGTTCTATCCGCAGCTATGAACGCTACGACGAAGGACCGGTCAGGCGATGGGATTAAACCACCCAGAATACTGATGGTGGGAACCCACCTTACCAAAACACGTGGTGGAATCTCGACGCTAATTACCGAAATTCTAAATTCCCGGCTCAGCAGTGATTTGCAGATTCGATACATTGAATCGCAGGCGGAGGACTTTGGGAAGTTTGGTAAGGCCGTGCTTGCCCTAAAATCTATCACCCGCTTCGCATGGGATTGTCTGACCAAGCAGCCAAGTCTAACCTACATCCATCTCGGCAGTAATGCGAGCCTTTATCGCGAATCCATTTTTATCTACGTCGGAAAAATACTAGGAAAAAGGGTTATCGGCCATTTTCACGCCGGGGATGTGTCCTTGTATCTTCCACGGCAACGAAAACTCGCCCAGCATTTTATTCGGAATGCTCTGAATAGCTGTGATGAACTCATCGCCTGCTCGCAGGAATCGGCCCGACAACTTCGCATTCTGGCTGCATCTCCGCGAATCACCGTAATAAATAATGCGATTAATACCGATGGTTTTGACGTCACGTCAGCAAATACCGAGAAAACGGAGGTCGAGGCTCCAACGCGTATTTTGTTTGTCGGAGCAATGGGTAAATTGAAAGGTGAGCGAGACCTGCTCCACGCTATTGCGACCGCATCAAACGCCGGTGCAAACATCAAAGCATCGCTTCTGGGTTATGGAGCGAAATCGTTAGGGAATCTAGCCGCCGAGCTTGGGATTTCAACCTTGATCGAACACATTGGCCCGGTGCCGTTTGCCGAACGAATTCAATTCTTTTTGCGAGCTGACATTTTTGTCTTGCCGACATATGCCGAAGCAATGCCGATCTCCGTTATCGAAGCGATGGCCGCCGGACTCCCGGTGATCTCGACCACGGTGGGCGGGATTCCCGAACTGATAACAGACGGTGTAAATGGGATTCTAGTGGAAGCGGGTGATGTTAAAGCTCTGACGGACAAGATTCTGACTCTCTGTAGGGATAAGCCGATGCGGCAGACCCTTGGTAACAATGCACTCCAATCGGCCCGCACCGACCTGGACATGAAGGAATACGCGAACAAATTGGGCACTCGCATTGAGGCATTGTGCGCTGATTAAATATGATCAATACGCAGCTTCTAGTAAAACGAACGATCAAAACGGCCGCCGCGGCGGTCAAATCGCGGTTGCCCATCTCTCGCGGGTCAAAATCCAGTGTGAACATTGTGGCTTATCATCGGGTTGTCGCTGATATAGCACGGGCTGAGAGAGACTCTTACTACGGACTGGTTGTCTCAGCCCCTACATTTCGGAAGCATTGCGAGATCTTGGCTGACAGATACGACGTTGTGTCGCTGGATAAGGCAGGTGAGATCTTAAGCCGAAAGCAAAATTCGCTGCGACAGCGCGCGGTTATCACATTTGACGACGGTTATCTCGATTTTTACCAGGAAGCTTTTCCTATACTTTGCGAATTCGGCCTGTCGGCGACGGTTTTCCTCCCGACGGAATGCATCGGCACCGATAGACCGCTTGCCCACGACCGCATCTTTTGGCTCTTGCGTACGGCCGCCGAGCGGTCTATTTCGTTGGCTCCTGCATTAGAACGGGCAAACGTGGAATTGCACATTGTTGATAAATTTCGTTCGCCCCGTGACCAGACCACTTTGTGCGAAACACTCGTTCATATGCCGACCGCAATTAGGGAACACGCAATCTCTGAAATGGAGCTGGCTTTGCCTAACTTCACCGCATATCCGCGCGAATTTCGATTGATGAATTGGGATCACGTCAAAGAAATGGCTGACGCCGGAATCTCATTTGGCGGACACACTGAGAATCACGTTGTCCTTCCTCTGGAAAGTGGGGATGAGGCAAATTCGGAGATCGCCAGAAGCAAGCAGGAACTTGAGATGTATATCAATCGGGAAGTAAATGCTTTTGCCTACCCAAACGGGGAACTGACGCCGGCGATAAAGGAAATGGTCAAGACGGCCGGTTTTAAGTTGGCCGTCTCCACCGAGCGAAAAATCAACTTGCCGGGAACAGATCTGCTCACACTTGGCCGATTTAGCCTCTGCGAAGAATCGACTCGTGGAATTCGGGGTGTCTTTTCTCACAAGATCGCCAAATTGCGACTGTGTCGTTAGGGTTTGATCGCTGACTCGCCTGGGATGGGGCAAGCAATTGGCAAATAGGCTATCAAGAACTGGAAATCAATGCCCCTTAACACTTTAGGAAACCAGACAGAGTTTAACTTGTATTGGACAAGCGATTTTTAGGAGCTGATTATGAGCGTTGCTATTATTACGGGGTGTTCGGGCCTGATTGGGAGCGAAGCCTCCCGGTTCTTTCACTCAATGGGTTTTGACGTTGTCGGAATCGACAACAACATGCGCCAGTATTTCTTTGGAAAGGACGGTTCCGTTGATTGGAATACAACAACACTAAAACAGGAGCTTTCAAACTTTGTATATTATCGGGAAGATATCAGAGATCAGGAAGCTATCCGAAAGATCTTTGCACATTACGGCAAGAGCATTTCTGTTGTTATACACGCCGCCGCTCAGCCGAGCCATGACTGGGCCGCGAAAGAACCGCTAACGGATTTCAGTGTCAACGCCACCGGGACGCTGATCATGCTCGAGGCAACGCGCGAATTCTGTCCTGATGCGTCATTCATCTTTACCTCGACTAACAAGGTTTACGGCGACACGCCCAATCAGTTGCCGCTGGTTGAACTCGAAAGTCGTTGGGAAATCGACAAATCGCATCCATTTTTCAAGCATGGAATTGACGAATCCATGAGTATCGACAGCTCAAAACACAGTGTTTTTGGAGCAAGCAAGGTCGCCGCGGACATAATGACTCAGGAATTTGGCCGATATTTTGGGATAAAAACAGGCGTTTTTCGCGGCGGATGTCTGACCGGCCCGGCCCATTCGGGAGCGATGCTCCACGGTTTTCTGGCCTATCTGGTTAAATGCGTCGTTTATGAAAATCACTATACGATCTTTGGCTATGAGGGCAAACAGGTTCGCGACAACATTCACTCAAACGACCTTGTTCGGGCATTCTGGCACTTTTGCCAGAATCCAAAAGCTGGCTCGGTTTACAACATGGGCGATACTCGATATAGCAACTGTTCCGTTCTCGAAGCAATTGAAATTGCCGAAAGAGCTGCGGGCAAATCGCTTAAGTTTACTCTCTCCGATCAAGCTCGTGAGGGCGATCATATCTGGTGGATCAGCGATGTGCGTCGATTTCAGCAAGATTATCCCGAGTGGCAGCACGAGCATGACCTGAAATCAATCATTCGAGAGATTGTCGATGCGACAACAGAGAAATATCACAAAGAACCGGTGTTTGCTCTTGCTGCAGCGTGACCTTTTCGATACGCAATGATCAGCCTCGGAAAACATAACATACTAGGCGTTGCAATAGACGCCCTTGACTATGACGCGGCGATAGAGAGGATTATCTCAGCTGCAACCGACGGCCGTCCGATGTCCGTGAGCGCTTTGGCCGTTCATGGCGTTATGACCGGAGCCTTGGATGCGGTCCATCGACACAGGCTCAACGGTCTGGATATGGTGGTACCTGACGGGCAACCCGTTCGTTGGGCAATTAATTGGCTTTACGGCGTAAAGTTGCCGGATCGCGTTTACGGGCCTGAGTTGACGCTCAGAGTCTGCGCAGATGCCGCGAAGCAGGGATTGGGTCTTTATCTGTACGGAAGCCAAGAGGAAGTGCTTGAGAAGTTTGCCTCAAATCTGACAAAAAGGTTTCCAAGTATCATGATTTCAGGTAGCCAACCCTCACGATTCCGACAAGTTTCAGCGGATGAGCAAATAGAGATTGCCGACACAATTCGTAAGAGCGGAGCCTCGATCGTCCTGGTTGGCCTGGGCTGTCCTCGACAGGAAACATGGGTATTTGAAAATCGGGATCTGATCGGAATGCCGATGCTTGCGGTCGGAGCTGCCTTTGACTTTCATGCCGGGACGGTTCCACAGGCTCCGGCCTGGTGTCAGAAGAGCGGACTTGAGTGGTTATATCGATTCATTCAGGAACCCCGCCGCCTTTGGAGGCGATATGCCTATCTTAATCCGCTGTATCTATTTCTGGTCGTTCTGCAAATGACAAGGCTACGCACCCTCGGTCTCGAAGATAATATCTCTCCGACCGGACAAATTCGCTACGGATAAAATCAATGCGATCCAGACGAATCCCCAATTCAGCCGAGAATCCTCTAAACGGTCACAATACGAGTTTGAACATTTGTTTGGTCGTGCTTTTTTCGGCCGCGATGGCAATTTGTTCCTCGTCATGCCAGGTGGCCGCGACGCAATCTAGCGTTCCGAATAGAAACGAAATCGCACTTCGCCGCGCCAATGAGAGTATTGAACGAAACAGAAAAGGGGATGTACGGATACGCGTCGCTGATGCTCGGGGAAATCCGGCACCCGGTATTCGGATCAGAGTGAATCAGGTATCGCACGACTTTAAGTTCGGATGCTATCTGAAACTTAATGATCTTGCGTCGAGAAAAAGCGCGACCTACCAAGAGCTTTTTTCGAAGCTATTCAATTACGCCGTGATCGGTACATACTGGGATTTTATTGAGAATCAAGAGGGAAATCCGGATTGGTCATGGTTTGATCGCGAATCAACCTTAGCTCGCAAATTGGGCGCCGAGATTCAAGCCGCTCCGGTTTTGTGGGGAACAAATGAGTCGGGCACGCCAAAATGGCTACCTAAGAAAGAGGATCGGCTGATTCCGATACTAAAAGACCACGTACAGTCGGCGCTCAATCGAAATCCCGAGAGAATTGACGATTGGGAAATCGTTAACGAACCGCTTTCAAAGAAACGGGATGTTTTCGCCGAGCGAATAGGCGGCGATTATGTTGCGTCGGCATTCGCCTGGGCTCGCGAAGCGGCGCCGACAAAGAGGCTGATTATCAACGAATACGGTGTATTCGGTTCGGATAGCTCGCATAACTACAATCGCGACAAATATCGTCAGCTCTTAAACTCGCTAATCGAGCGAAACGTGCCGATCGACGTAATCGGAATTCAGGCACATGCCAACGGCGAGTGGTACGAACCCGCTAACGTGGCTGAGCAGCTTGACCGCTATGCGGAACTCGGAAAACCGATCCAAATTACGGAATTCAGCTCGCAACTGCTGGACTATGACGACCGAAAAACTCCTATGCAAATATCTGGAACGTATAAGAGCGGCGTTTGGGATGCTGAAAAACAAGCGGCGTTCTATCGTGAATTCTATACGATCGCCTTTGGTAGCCCTCAGGTCGAGGCGATCGTCACGTGGGGACTCGATGACGAGCGAGCATGGCTTCCGGGGATAGGTCTGGTTGATAAGAGCGACAATCCGAAACCGGTATATGAATCCCTTGATTCCATCATAAATACCGAATGGAGAACATCCCTCGAAGATGTAACGGACGAAAACGGCGTTGTGGATCTCAGGGGATTTTTTGGCAGATATCATGTTCAAATTATCGATCCTAAGTGGGCTCAAGTTGGCCAGTTTTCGATCGAGAAAGGTAAAGCGAATAATTGGGTATTTAGATTAAAAAGGTAATATGCTGGAAACAAAAATAGTCAAGGGTGGAACCGACGTAATCGATCAACTGGCGGCTGAGTGGATACGTTTGTGCGAAGAAGGGAAGTGCAATGATCCATTTCTGCGGCCGGAGTGGTACCGAGCTTTTGTAGATAATTTTGGAGATGACGTTGAACTGCTGACTGTTCGCTCGAACGGCCGCCTGCGAGCCGTTTTGCTGCTTTGGCAAAAACTCGACTCGATATACGCGGTTCCGGCTCGGAAGATCCAGGGCGTTTTCAATCTGAACAGTCCGCGTTTCGACATGATCCACGGTTCTGACGAAAGCGAACGCGGCGAAATCGTTTCTGCAGTTTGGAATGGGATCAAGCGTGCAAAAACTTGGGACGCGATCGAGTTTCGGCTGGTAAAACGCAATAGCTGGCTGGCCGAAGTGATTGCGCTCGCACAGGCGGAGAACTATTCAACCGGCGTTTGGCCGATGGACGGAGCTCCGTGTATTTCAGTTTCAAACGCTGGGCCTACGACAGAAACCTCGGACGATTTTTTTTCAGGATCGAGAAAACATTTCGGAAAGGAACTTTCACGTCGTCTTCGCCGGCTAAATGAACAGGGTGCGGTGGAATTCTCCGTTAGCTCAACTTTCGAACCGGATCTGATGCAGCGCTATCTCGAATTGGAGAATCGCGGATGGAAGGGCCGCAACGGAACATCGGCGATCTCGGACCCGAAAGCATCGGCACTTCATCGGGATTTTGCTGCTGCCGTTGCTCAACAAGGGGCTTTGCTGGTTTACGAGCTTAAACTCAACGGGCAAACGATCGCCATGAGTATCAACATTCGACACGGCGACAAAGTTTTTCATTGGAAAACTTCATACGACGAAGATTACGCAAAATACTCGCCGGGCAATCTGCTCTTCCGCCAACTACTTACCGACTGTATAGAATACGGTTCCACGGAAATAGATTTTCTGAGTCCGTCCACTCCGAACAAGTCCGTTTGGGCGACCTCGGAGCGCGATCACGTAGCTTTTTATATCTTTAGACGCGGAATTATTGGCTCACTTTTATGGCATTGGACTTTTTCGGTAATTGGATCCCTCCGAACGCTTAAACAGGCACCGGCACACTAACATCAAATGGAATTCGTTGAAATATTGATTGGAGGGGTTGAGGTAATAGCCAAGATTTTTGCCGAATGGGTCGCTCTCTGCCAAGAGGGTCCCGCAAACCATCCCTTCCTGCGTCCGGAATGGTTTACTGCCTTCATAAAAAACTTTTCACCGACCGTGATGCTGTTCACTTTTCGTACGGGCGGGAAACTTCGGGCAGTTCTGCCGCTAATGAAGCAGAGAGAAAAGCTGCAGGACATTCCCATTAGAAAACTTCAGGCGGTCTTTAATTTGAATACCCAGCGGTTTGATCTGATCCACGGGGCTGATGAATCCGAACGAAAACTGATCGCTGCGGCTCTCTGGAAAGGGATTCGAAATCAACCGGGCTGGCAAGTAGTCGAGATGAGACTTGTTGACCGAGACAGTTGGATCAATGACTTGTTGGCTGAGGCCGAACGCGATCATTACCACCCCGGTATCTGGGAAATGGATAGTTCGCCGTTTATCGAATTACCTCTCGATGACGATAAGGAAAAAGTCGCGGAAGACTATTTCAAAGGGCTAAGCAAACACTTTAAGCAGGATTTGGATCGGCGGCTTCGCCGTCTAAAAGAGCAGGGCCAAGTTGATTTTTGCGTAACTACCGATTATGTTCCAGCACTCTTGCAGCAATTTTTTGATCTCGAAAAGCAGGGATGGAAAGGACGGGAGCGAACATCGGCAGGCAATGACCAACGAGTGTCCGGCTTGCATGACGACTTTGCAAACGCCGCCGGCTCAGGCGGCTCTCTTTTTATTTATGAACTCAAACTTGACGATAAACCGATAGCCATGCAGCTTCGGCTGATGTTTGAAAAGCAAACTGTTTGCTGGAAGACTGCTTATGACGAGGATTACGCGCGAGTTTCGCCGGGAAATCTGCTCTTTCGTCAATTTACGACGGAGGCGATTAATCGCGGATCGTCGGAAATCGATCTGCTTTCCCCACCTTCTCAAAACAAAAATATGTGGGCAACGGGAAAACGAAAGAACGCTGGATTCTATATTTTCCGCCCGGGACTTGTAGGGTGGTTCTGTTGGAGATGGAAATTTACGTTCATTAGTCGTATTCGTCAAATAAGATCCTCATACCGGCGATCAGCAGATTCCTGAAGCGGGATCGGATGCTGCCGAAAGAGATATTCTTTATCGGCATCGAGGTGCATATCGATGCAGAATTAAAGGAGAGAAAAATACCATGGAACCATGTAAGGCTTCTATAAACGCAAAATCCGTGGCGCTCACGCTTTTGGCAATTGAGATATTGCTAATCGTCGCCAGTTCCTCGTTACTAGTGCTTGATAGCGCGACTGGCTACAGTTCGATCTTGATTCATAAGGCGGTGAAACTCTTCTATGTCGAACTGGAATTAAACGTCCCGGCATTTTTCTCCACGCTTCTCTTAACATTCGCGGCTCTTCTACTCTTTACGATCGCATATTTGAAAAGAAAAGAATCGGATCCGTTTACCTTCCAATGGACGATCCTCGGAGCCGGTTTTTTATATATGTCGTTCGATGAAATAGCGGCGATTCATGAACGGGCCATCGAACCAATGCGAGAGCTTCTCGGAGGCCATCAACTCGGGATCTTTTACTTCGCTTGGGTTGTCCCGGCGATGATTATCGTCGCTTTGCTCGGTGGATATTTTTTAAAATTCCTCATCCAACTTCCGGCAAGAACCAGGTACATATTCTTGTTCGCAGGTGTGCTTTTTCTTTCAGGATCGCTCGGGATCGAAATGGCATCGGCCAGCGTTTCTGAATCATACGGTGAAGGTGTGCTCGCCTATATGGTTCTTTCGACAATCGAAGAAACCTGCGAGATGGGGGGCGTCATTTTGTTTATCTATGGTCTCCTTTCCTATCTCGCCGATTCTTATTCGAGTGTCCATATGCAATTCGTTTCAAATTCTCAAGCCTTGACCTGTGACGAGTTCGGCGAATCGCCGACATCAACTTTCTCTGGAATATTACCCGCTACCAAACTTCTTACAGTTCAAAACAAATCAAGGTCTGTTGCGGGCTCGGCTTAAGCAAGCAGTTGGAGCCAGGATCAAGGTGGAAAACGCAGTGCAGAATCTCGATAATTTCGTCGTAGAACGAGCCGAGCCGGATAACGTTTTTGAAACGCTCCGGTCGGAATGGCGAGAGCTTTTTGCTGGGGCCGGATGCTCCCCATTTCTCTCATGGGAATGGCAGTGCGCTTGGTTCAGATCCTTTGGCAACGAAAGCGAGCCATTTATCATAAAAACATATCGAGATGACCGGTTAGTCGGCATTCTGCCCCTATGCCTTCGGCGCAAAAAGTCTCTTGGCGTAAGTACCGCACGACTCACTTTTGTCGGCGACGATCCGGGAGGTGCAGACTACCTCGATCTGATAGCACGGCCTGAAGACAGAAAAGCGGTCATGTCGGCGAATATTGAATTTCTTCGAGCGAATAACTGCTTCGATATCCTAGCTCTGGATAGTCTGGATTCCGAATCGGAACTCATCGCGGTTTTGCAAGAACGCAGCAACAGCGAACGTCGCTTAAATTTTACCTGCACGAGAGGTGCAATTTGCCCGGGCATTGACCTTACCGGCGGTTGGCTGGCGGTTTTAAAACAAAGCAAACGATCGAGTAATTTCAAGCGGCGGTTGAAAAAATTGGAAGCAAGGCCGGGTTCTCAATTTCGATCCGTTATCTTGCCGAGCGAGATTCGCGGTGCGTTTGAAAGATTTCTCCACCTTCATCAACTGCGTTGGGCCGACGGCGGATCCGAACTCAGCGGAAATGCTCATTTGATATCATTTCAACAAGAATTAATAGGGTCGATGGTGGAGACTGGTTTGCTAAGATTCGATGAACTTTGGGTCGATGGCGAGTGTCGAAGCTCGATCTATGGCCTGGATGATGGGAAAACCTTCCACTATTACAACACAGGCTACGATCCGGAGTGGGCTTCGTTCAGCGTCGGGCTGGTAATCATCGGACTCTCGATCCGAAATGCGGTCGAGCGCGGAAACTTAGTCTACGATTTTCTGCGTGGCGACGAAACCTATAAATTCGATTGGGCAAATTGTTCTAGACGCCTCGTGTCGGCGAGGCTAGTCAATACAACGGTTCCGGCTCTTGCGGCGGCAATAGCCGAAAAGTTCACGCTTCGGGCGCGAACAGTCTTGAAAACAACCTTGCCCGCCGGCATTACCGAATCTCTAAAATCGGTCGAACGACGATTGAAGAAGCAATATCGTCTCTCCGGCAACGATGTGGCGCGGGAGATTTCCGGTTTACTATGAAAACTCTTTCGATAGTTATTATCGGTCGCAATGAAGAGAAAAGTATCGGAGCCTGTATCGATGCGGCGCAACGGGCAGGTGAGCTGTTCGTTGATTCCGAGATCATCTATGTTGACTCCGACTCGACCGATGATACCGTTTCAGTCGCAAGGTCTCGCCAGACAACCGTCATTCCGATGGATCCGAATTCACGACTATGCCCCTCTGCGGGTCGATTTGTCGGGGCTAACCACGCACAGGGTGAGTTCATTTTATTTCTCGACGCCGATACAATGATTTACGAGGATTTCCTTTCGATTGCGATAGAACGCCTAGAAAACAACCCTCAACTTGCCGGTGTAAACGGCCGTATCGATGACCTGAACGAACGCGGTGAAACAATTGATTATGAACAACGCTACGACGACGTCGTTAGAGTGAAATGGCATCGCGGGCCTGCGTGCCTGTATCGAAGGTTGGCGCTGATCGAAGTGGGTTCATTCAACCCTCTAATAGCTATGGAGGAGGAAGCTGAACTAGGACTTCGCCTTCTACGGAACGGCTGGCGGCTTGAGTTGATTCCCGTGCCGATGGCGTGCCATACGCGCTGCTATCACGTTGACACGGTCTCGGCAATAATCTCGACCTTTAAGCGCGACGCCGCTTCGGGACGTCTCGGCGAAATTACCAAAACGATCGTCTACGCCTATCGTGCTGGAAATGGACTCGCTTTCTGCTGGCTGAGATTGCAAACCACCATTCTTTTCTTTCTGTGGATGCTTGTGACGCTGTTCATCTTTCTTTTGCCAAACTCGCTCTTGTCCTCGTTCTTATTTTGGACAATAATCTTTGTCGGACTGTTTGGCATTTTTCTAAAAAAGCGAAATATTAAACAAACCTTGCTATTCATCCCGAACAAAATTCTCAATCTAATTGATATTTTTGCAGGAGTACCGAAAGTCCTTTTCTTAAAATAGAAGCCGCAGTATAAGTGCAGTCATCAATGGAGTCTGTACTCGCGACGTTCTAACATCTGCCGAAAAACTAACTCTCACCGCCAAAGGGTGAGCGAGAGAATCGAAGATTTCCGCAAATGGGCGAGAAACAACACAGGGGCAGTTCTAGCTAATTCGGACGGATCGCAAAATCGCCGGTTCCGACATGTACCCTGAACACCGTTACGGGCAGTACCAAGAAAGGCAAGGAATTTTGCCTTCGAACTCGCAAAAGAGTTCCTTCATGTAGGAATCCATTTTTTACCGTCTGAGACCGGTATTTGGCATCATAGATCTCGATAAATATTTTTCAAGGTCTACGCCCCCCTCCCCCTATTAAAACGCCATTCACATTCCTTCAAAAAGAGCGGGAAAATTCTCCTTTGGCACTCCGTTGAATTTCCTTAGATGCCTCTTCGCTTGATTCCAGAAATTCTCAATTCCGTTAATATGATTTTGCCCCGCCGCAACGAACTTTGAGTGGTTGATCCGGTAGTGTCTAAACTCCGATACATCCAGCACACAATATCCTCGCCAACTGTCAGAATAGACGATGCTGTCTGGGATAACCTTCTCTTGAATAATTTTTGTATGTATTATCTGGGGCAGCCCCTAATAAAGTTTCAAAAACTTACGATAATCTTGCGATAATGCCGCGCAAGACTATAATCGTCAAAAATCCAATTCTTGTAAGTTATTGTATTAGTTAAGGTTATTGGAGGCGGCGATCGGAATCGAACCGATGAATAAAGGTTTTGCAGACCTCTGCCTTACCACTTGGCTACGCCGCCGGCCTTAAAGGATAAAGGATGAAGGATAACGGGGAAGATAAAGCCTCTACTTTATCCCTTGAACCATTATCCTTCATCCTTTCGATATGGAGCGGGAGACGAGGGTCGAACTCGCGACTTCGACCTTGGCAAGGTCGCGCTCTACCACTGAGCTACTCCCGCGTGGCAAATGATTATTCTAGCGTCTGGCTACCATTTGTCAAGCGTAACGCCGGCATTCGGCCTAATTGTTGACGGTTATATCTTTGAGAAAACCCCAATCGCCGCTGCCCGACATCTTAACGTTGCCGATCCGCTTGTTCGAGACAACAATATTCGCTGGATACCAGAGAGGGAAAAGCGGCAGATCGTTACTGACGAGATCCCATGTTTTCGAATAGAGTTCCTTTGCCGCGGTCTGGTCCGATGCGTTCACTGCATCTTCGACAGCCTTGTCCACTTCTTGATTCGTATATCGGCTGCGGTTACAACACGATACAGAGCCACCGGGAATCTTGGTCGAGCTAAAAAGGTCCTTTAAGAAAATCGGGTCTTGATTGCCGCCGATCCAGACACCGGTGTACATCTGAAACTGACCTTGGGCCAGTTGTTGCCGGATCACATTTACCTCAAGCGTCTCGATCTGCACATTTAGGCCAATATCGTTCAGCGAGCTCTGGATCACCTGGGCATACTGACTTACTGCTGCATTTCCGGCCCCGTATTTGAAAACGATAGGCTCATTCTTGTAACCAGCTTCCTGCAAGAGCTGCTTTGCCTTCGCAACATCATAGGTGTATTGCGTTCCAGGCGTGTACGCCCAGGACTGCGTCGGCAAAATGGAATTTGCGACCTTCGCCTGATTTGATAAGAGTTCAGTCACGATCTTTTGGCGATCGATCGCATAGCCAACAGCTTGACGCACTTTGACATTGTTTAGCGGCGGCGACTGAGCGTTGAAGACAAGATACTGGATATTTGAACCGTCAAACTGATCGATCTTCAGATTTGGGTTCGACGACATAGTGTTCAAGATATCGGGGGGCAGATTCGATGGGTTCGGGGCGATATCAACGCCACCGGTCTGCAGCTCTGCCTGAAGGGAATTAGAGTCCGTGAGCGTTTTCAATCTTAGCTTTTCGAATTTCGGTTCTCCATCCCAATATTCACCATTCGCCGCCAGCTCGACAGTATTCTGAGCCGGATCAAAACTCACAAACTTGAATGGCCCAGAGCCGACCGGGTTATCCTTCTGCTGTGCAACGGAGCCCTCGGGAATGATCGGGATCGCCACTAGATTTGAGAGAAGCTGATTCCGCAGTGTCGGACGTTCGAGCGTGAAAACGACGGTCGCTGCATCGGGCGTTTCCAACGAGACAATGTGCGCGACTCGTTTCGTTTTGGGTTCGTCCGCCTTTACGGCAGTATCCGCAACTGCTGCGGCCGGTTTTGGCGACTCGGACTGGCCAACCGGAACTGTGTCAAAGAATGCACCCGACTTATAACCGTTACTCTTGAACAACTCATCAAAAGTGTATTTCACATCAGCCGACGTGAAGGCCTTGCCATTGTGAAACTTAACGCCGTCCCGAAGGGTCAGCGTAATGGTTTTTCCGTCTTCGGAGGTCGAAACTTCCTTTGCCAGCTCGCCCACATACTCAAAATTCTCATTCTTCCTGATCAACGCATTGAACATCAGATTGCGAACACGTTCTGCGGCAGCGTCAGACGCCGTCGAGGTCAACGTATCGAATGCAGAGAATTTTTCGGGCAATGCGACGGTCACACCGTCGGAACCTCGTTGGCGGCACGTCGATGCCGTGGCAAAAAATGAAGCGAGCAATAATAGCGGCAATAGCTTACGCATAATCTAGTATTTTCCCTTTAGTCCCGTCGAAGGCAATCGTTTAGATCTGAGGTTTCGCGAGAAAGCTGTTCGAGACGATTTGGATCAAATGGCAACGGTGGGGCGAACAATGTTTTGAAGGCAGCAATCCGGCTCAGCGACTGTTCCAATCGTGTACTGCTGATCTCGCCGTTTCTCGTGGCTGCGAGCACGGAATTGAAGCCCTCGCGTATCCTCTCCCGGTCAGCGCAGATCGCGAGCATATCGGCACCGGCATTGATCGCCATTTTGCAGGCGTCCCCGATGCCGTAGTTTTTCACGATTGCTCCCATTTCAAGATCGTCCGTAATGACAAGCCCCGAGAAACCAAGTTCGTCGCAAAGAAGTTTGGTAATGAGGTTGAAACTCAATGAAGAAGGTAAAAGTTTCCCATTTTTATCAGTTTCCTGCAAACCCAACCGCGGGAACACAGCGTGTGCCGCCATGACGGCTTTCACGCCGCCCGATCTGAAAAGTTCGCGGTAAGGAAATAACTCTGTCGAACGGAATTCCTCTTCTGTGACGGCGACCTGCGGCAACTCCTCATGAGAATCCACCTGAGCAGCCCCGAGACCCGGAAAATGCTTAACGCAGCCAAGTATGCCTCCTTGCTGAAGTTTGCCGATATATGCCCCTGCCAATTCGACCACATCGGTACTTGACCGACCGAATTCACGCGAAAACAGTCCATTCGGATGCTTTGCCCGCTCCTCGTCGATGACGTCGACCACCGGGGCAAAATTAGTATTAAAGCCAAGTATCAACAGCGTCTCAGCAATTATGGACGCGAGCTTTTCAGCTTCCCCCGGCGTCTTAATGCTATTTGCCGCCGGCATCGGCGTCATTATCCGCCGAAGCCGATCGACCAAACCGCCTTCCTGATCAATGCTAAGCATTGGAGTGACGAGAGACTGCGAACGCAATTGGTCGAGCAATTCCCGGGTCTGCGTCGCCTCTCGAATATTGCGAGCAAATAAGCAAACGCCGCCCGGCGAGACCTCGGACAAAAGGTCCCGCGTCGAAACATCGATTTCAGGGCCACCGATCCCAATGCAAAAAAACTGTCCGACCTGTTGCTCGATCGGTAATGATTTTAGGTGCTCTATCATCGTGTACGTCGTGAATTCGCGCAAAGCAGAGTTTACCAAGCAACCGGGCATTCGGAAAGCGTTCGTTGGATAGCCACGGCAACCGATGGTTGCTTAGAAACAAGCAGGCCGATATCATCTAGGGTAAGCACCAAATATGTTTTGTAACGGCAAGTTCCTAGGCATCCTCCTTACTGCCCTTCTGGCTGGCAGTTGGACAAGCGTTTACTCACAACCCGATTGCAAAGGGCGTGATATTCTTGCGGCCCGAACCTGTGCGGGTGATGGCCTCTCTCCTGATGAAACAGCACTCTTTCAGCTTGTATCGCGATACCGGGCGGCCAATTCGCTGCCGGCCCTAAAGCTATCAAAATCTCTCAGCCTCGTTGCCAATCGCCATTTGCTCGACCTTCAACGAAATCTTAAGAGGTTTACACACAGTTGGAGCGACTGCGATTACGATATTGCAAGAGAAAAGACCTGGCCATGCATTAACAACGCCCCCAAACGGCTTAATTCTGGCTATGACGGACAGGGCTACGAAACGCTGTATCGCACTGCGACAGATAAAGCATCCGGCCCGGCTGCTCTTGACGCGTGGAAAAAAAGCTCACTACACAATTCGATCATTCTAAACCTAGGGATGTTCAAAGATATTCCGTGGAATGAGGTTGGAATGGCCATTGACGGGCCTTACGTTGCCTTTTGGTTTGGATCCCCGGCATTGGCCAAGAGCGTTGTATCATCCGGCCTTGGGCTCGGTGTGACTTATGCCGAAGCGATCGCGGGGCTCGAAAAGATATTTTCGATAAGCCAAAGCGATACATCGGTCGGACAAAACAAGTGGCAGGGAATTTCAACGGACAAGACCGTAAATCTGGAGTTGCTAGGCAATAGGGCCGATCTGTCGAATGCCAGCCTGGCGATCTCAATGAAGCTCAAAGGCGGACGAATGAGTACGCAGGCCAGAACCGCTCTCGGGACTCTGCTCAAGAATATGTTTCCCGAATGGTCCGGCCGAGATGCATGGATCGACAGCACGATCGCAGCCATAGTGGCCAACCCGACAGCATCGCGAACCAAAATTGTCCGGAAGATCGATGTCTCGATCAGCGGCGATAGATCGGCGACGCTCCGCCTTCTGATACAGCCCGCTTCGAAACCGAGCGCGGTCGAGATATTTTAAGAAGGTTTGGCCGAACTAGACGATCTTGTCTTTAAGACTAGCCAACATCTGTTTTGATTCCTCGGGCGTGAGGCCTGCAACATCCATGTTTCGCAGTTCTTCGATCGCATTTTCGTTGGTGACGGCAAACAGTGAAAATTGCGATGCGAGACGACCGCCCGCCGCTTTGGCGAGGCCCGTTTCTTTCTCATCCGCAAACACGGCGAGCTCATATTGCTCAAGCTTTTCCAACACACCCTTTGCCCGTTCAATGACGTTTGCTGGCAGTCCCGCGAGCTTAGCGACGGCGATACCGTATGATTTTGAAGCCTTGCCGGGTTGGAGTTTGTGCAAAAAGACGACATCACCATCTTTTTCGGTCGCGGTGATCTGGTAATTCTTCGCCCCGGGCAAATTCTCAGCAAGTTCCGTAAGTTCGTGATAATGCGTTGCAAACATTGTTTTTGCTGAGTGCTCTGGAGAATTATGGAGATATTCAGCAACAGCCCAAGCGATCGAAAGACCGTCAAAGGTCGATGTGCCCCGGCCGATCTCATCGAGCAATATTAGGCTTCGCGGACTGGCATTGTGCAGAATAGCCGCCGTCTCGGTCATCTCGACCATAAATGTCGATCGTCCGGACGCAAGGTCATCCGACGCCCCGACACGTGTCCAAACGCGATCAAGGATCGGGAGCCGGGCCGACGTTGCCGGAACAAAAGAGCCGATCTGGCCGAGGATCTGGATAATCGCAACCTGCCTTAATACGGTCGATTTGCCGCCCATGTTGGCACCGGTTATAACCAATAGTCGATCTGTCGAATTGTTCAGACGTATATCATTTGGAATGAAAGAGTTACCGAGGCTTGCCTCAACCACTGGATGACGTCCGCTTTTGATCTCGATCTCATCGCTATCGTGCAGAACCGGGCAAACTAAATTACGTCGGGCCGCAGTCTCCGCTAAAGCACACAGAGAATCAAGGGTCGCAAACGCTCTTGCAGTCGACTGCAGTTTCCGCGTCTCGTCGCAGACCGTTGACCGGACTTGCTGAAATAGATCGGCCTCGATCAGCACGATGCGTTCTTCAGCACCAAGAATCTTCTCTTCCCATTCTTTAAGCTGCGGCGTCGTATAGCGTTCAGCATTGGCAAGCGTCTGCCGGCGCTCATAATCGTCCGGAACGCGGGCGATATTGGCCTTGGATACCTCAATGTAATAGCCAAAGACGTTGTTAAAACGGATTTTCAGATTCGCGATACCGGTGCGAGTGCGTTCGTTCTCCTCAAACGCCGCAATGGTCTGCTTGGCGGACGTGGAAACAGCTCTAAGT
>JBATDM010000020.1:0-25480 GCA_049663465.1 Pyrinomonadaceae bacterium | reverse complement strand
GTGCTAAGATCGCGGCAATTTCGCCGCCGACTATTGAGATCGTCGGGATCATCGCCGCCGTTATTTTGTTCTATTTCGGACTCCGCGAAATAAATGCGGGCCGCATGGAAGCCGCACAGTTTTTTGGCTTTCTGCTCTTTCTCTTTCGCAGCTACGACCCGATGCGAAAATTATCGCGGCAGCATAATGAGATCACTAAAGCATTCGCCGCTGCACGCGATGTGTGGAACATTCTCGATAGCGATGAACGACTTCCCGAAAAGCCCGATGCTGTCGAACTTGATCCTTTAGTAAATTCGATAAAACTCGAAAACGTTTCGTTTAACTACCGAGGCAACAAACGCAATATTCTTCGAAACATCGATCTCGAGATCAAAAAAAGTGAGATGGTCGCCCTCGTCGGTGAGAGCGGCGGCGGCAAGTCGAGTCTGACCCGTTTGATACAACGGCTTTATGACCCAACCGAAGGTGCGATTTTCTGGGACGGCATCGATCTACGGAATACCAAGATCGTCGGCCTTCGAAAACAGATCGCCCTCGTAACGCAGGAAACGGTTTTATTTAACGACACGGTCTTCCAAAATATCGCCTATGGCCGCCCAAACGCGTCTCAGGCAGACGTCGAAGCAGCCGCCCGTATCGCGTACGCCGACGAGTTTATTTCACAGCTTCCAAACGGTTACGAAACGTTGGTCGGCGAGCGCGGCCTGATGCTCTCTGGCGGACAGCGTCAACGCATTGCGATCGCGCGTGCCGTCTTGGTCAACGCCCCGGTGCTGATCCTGGATGAGGCAACCTCGGCTCTCGACACCGAAAGCGAATCGCTCGTTCAGCAGGCACTTGCAAATTTGATGCAAAACCGGACCTCCATCGTGATCGCACACCGTCTTTCAACGATCCGTCAGGCCGATAGGATCGCGGTGATGGAAAAAGGCCGCATCATCGAAACCGGCACGCATGATGAATTGCTCGCTATGAGCGGCACGTACAAAAAACTTTACGAATTGCAGTTCGCGGAGAAACTTACCGCTGAAAATATATGAAATCAATGACAGGATTTGGCCGAGGGGCCGCATCGGACGACAAATTTTCGATCTCGGTCGAGCTCAAGACGGTGAACAATCGTTTTCTCGACGTCAATATGCGCCTTCCCGGCGAATTGCAGTTGCTCGAACCGGTCATCAAGAAAATGATAACCAACCGCCTGGCCCGCGGCCGTGTTGAGGTCAATCTACAATACGACCGCAATCAGGACGCTGAGTTTGAATTGAACCGGCCTCTGATCCGAGGCTTTCTATCGGCTATGAAAGAGATGCAGGGTGAATTCGACCTTTCGGGCGAACCCGATCTAAATGTCATCGCTCGTTTGCCGAATGTCGTCTCGACCAAAAAGGAGGAGCCAAGCGACGGCTTTCTGGCCGCGGTCGAATCCGCATTCGCGACCGCAATAGATGACCTCGATGGGATGAGATCTAAAGAAGGTGACCTTCTCGCCTTCGAATTATCGGCCATCATCGACACGATAGAGGCGAGGCTTCCGGCGATTGAGAGTGAATCGGCGACCGTTGCTGACGAGTATCGTGCACGCCTGATGAAACGGCTTGACGAGATATTGACGAGATCGGAGTCTCAGATCGAAGTTGACCAGGGCCGCCTCGCACAGGAAGTCGCCTATCTAGCGGATCGAGTGGATATTTCCGAAGAGATAACACGTTTGCGGACGCACATCGAACATTTCCGAGGCATTATGTCCGATGAAAAAGACGTCGGAAAACGTCTCGACTTTTTGACGCAGGAACTAAACCGTGAGGCAAACACGATCGCGTCGAAAACGAACAATATGGTCGTAAAGGAAAATGCCCTTGCGATAAAAAGCGAGATTGAAAAGATCCGCGAACAAGTTCAGAATATTGAATAGGTTCAGAGTGCGCGATCTATCGCGTGCCGACGGGCAATAGCCCGCAATATAAACGCTAATGAAGGGCAATCTAATAATAATCAGCTCTCCATCAGGTGGAGGAAAGGGCACACTGATCAAGGAAGTGCGCGGGATGTTGCCCGACCTCGGGTATTCGTGTTCGCATACGACGCGCCCGCAGAGGTTTGGCGAGGAAGAAGGCCGCGAGTATTTTTTTATCAGTCAGGACGAGTTTCAACAGCGGATCGAAGCCGGGGATTTTCTCGAATACGCCAATGTCCACGGCAATCTGTATGGCACATCTCTGGCCGAGAGCCGCAAAGTTTTTAACACGGGCAAAGATCTGGTCGTTGAGGTTGATGTACAGGGTGCCCTGCAAATTATGGACCGCATAGAGGACGCAAGTGTCAGCATCTTCATTCTTCCACCGTCTTTTGAAGTGTTGAGGGCAAGGCTAACGGCACGTGCGACCGAGGATCAGGAAGAGCTACAGACACGCCTGAAGAATTCATTCAGCGAGGTGATGCAGTATTCAAAATTTGATTACGTGATCGTCAATGACAATCTTTCCACGGCGGCCCGTCAACTCTGCTCAATAATTATGGCTGAGCGCCAGTCGACGGATAGACAAACTAGTGCGATTCAGGGTATTCTTGATAGTTTCGATGCATCGAGGCATCTATTCGAAGGAGAATGACCTAAATTTATGGCCGACGCGACCAACGAGAACTTAGAAGAAACAGAAGAGATCGAACAGGCAGAGATCATCGATCCGCCTGCGATCGACTCAAAGTATCGAATGATCATCCTTGCCGCCCAGCGAAGCAAGCAGATCCAACGCGGTGCCACTCCGCGTGTCGACCTAGATCTACGTAGGACGAAACCGACCCGTATCGCAATGAACGAATTTGAAAATCGTAAAGTGAATTTCAGCTTTACCGACCAAGATAGCGAGACCGAAACGTCAAGCTAATTGTCGCGTTAGTAATATGAAAATGGCTGCCCGTCGAGGCAGCCATTTTTTTGTCACATCCCTTTGTAATTTGGCCCGCCGCCGCCCTCGGGCGTAACCCAGTTGATGATCTGATAAGGATCGGCGATGTCGCACGTCTTACAATGAACGCAGTTTGAGAAATTCACTTTTAGCTCTTTTCGTCCGGTCGCAGCATCGTCTTCCATCTCATAAACGGCCGCCGGACAAAACCGCTGACACGGATTTCCGTATTCCTCTGCACACCGAGTCGCACATATTTCCGTATCGAGCACATGCAGATGCGAGGGCTGATCTTCGTCATGGGCGACGGCTCCGTAGAAAACGTCCGTCACCTTGTCGAATGTCAGTTCCTTATCAAACGGAATGTCCGAGTAACGTCCATTATCCAAATGATCACTCGGCCCGAAACCGCCAACTGCCGACTGCCGACTGCCTACTGTCTGCATTCTCTCGTGTCCTGCAACATGATGTTCCCGAGGCATAAACCCCCACGCAAGCCCGCGCGTCAAAAATTGAAGGCCAGTATTGATAAGTGCGGACCAACGGCCTTTTTGAAAGGCTCCGTGAAAATTGCGTACCGGATGGAGTTCATCATATATCCAACTCAGATTCACCTTCTCTTCGTAATGCCGGAGCGTCGTTGACGAAAAATCCTCGTGCTCAAAAGCCCCGACGATCGTCTCGGCCGCGAGCATTCCGCTCTTCATCGCGGTGTGAATTCCCTTGATACGCTGCCCATTGAGAAACGAAGCACATTCGCCGACGAGCAGCACGCCATCAGCGTAAAGCTGGGGCATCGTAAAATAACCGCCCGCGTTGATGGTCTTGGCCCCGTACTTGATCATCTTGCCGCCGGCGAGCACCGCAGCGACCTTGGGGTTTGTTTTGAATTTCTGAAACTCAGCGTGCGGGTCGATCATCGGGTCTTCGTAATCGAGGCCCGTGACATAACCGATGCTTATCATGTTATTCTTCAAACCATAGATCCAGCCGCCTCCGTATGTTCTTGTATCGGACGGGAACCCGAGAGTATGGACAACCTTGCCTTCGGGAAAATTCCCCTCGGGAACTTCCCATAGCTCTTTCACACCGAGCGAAAATACCTGCGGCTCTTTGCCTTCGTTGAGCCCAAGCCGAGCGGTCAATTGCTTTGCAAGCGAACCGCGCGAGCCTTCGCCTAGAACAGTAACTTTTGCTAACAGATCGACGCCGGCCTCGAAGTTTGGTTTTTTCTTACCATCTTTGTCGATGCCCTTGTCGCCAGTGCGAACACCGATCACCGCGTCGTTTTCATCATAAAGCACCTCTGACGCAGGAAACTCAGGGAAAATGTTGATGCCAGCCGCCTCGCATTTTTCGCCGAGCCATTCGCAGACCTTGCTGAGGCTAACGATGTACTTGCCCTTATTTTTTAACGGAGGCGGGATAAGCGGCGCATTGATGCCGCCCTTTTCGGTCAGGTACCAAAACGCATCTTCGGTGACCACGCTATCGACGGGACAGCCTTCGCTGATGAAATCCGGCATCAATTCGCGGATCGCGATCGGATCCATCACGGCTCCCGACAAGATATGAGCGCCGACGAATGAGCCTTTTTCGACGATGGCGATCTCAAGATCTCCGATCTTTCGTCCGTGCTTAAACCCTTTTTCAACAAGTTCGTCGTGGTTTGCTATCTCGCTCTTGAGGTGCAGGGCCGCCGCCAAATTTGCCGGCCCGGCCCCGACAAAGACCACATCCATGGGTATTTGTTCGCGTTCTGTCATAAATGAATCACTATTCAGTAACGCGAAGTATACCAAACAGAAGGCGGAAACACGACCTGTAGGGAGTGTGTCCTGATGTTTGGTAGACTCGTTTCGTGCCTATGTCAAACACACTCGCGACCGCTCGCGTTTCCGTCCTGATCGCCGTACTTTTTCTCGTCGGATGCGGATCGAATAATGCGGTCAACCCACGCCTTTCCGCCGAAATGCCGCCGAAGATGCTCTGGGCGTGGGAGAGGCCCGAGGATCTCAATTTCATTGACGCGAACGACGTCGGCGTGGCATTCCTCGCGCAGACAATATTCCTCGAAAATGAGCGCGTTTCCCCGCGTCGGCGGCGTCAGGATCTCAGCGTTCCGCCCAATACATACCTCATCGCCGTCACACGTATCGAGACAAACAAGGAAACGACTCGCCGCCCCAAGTTTGACCTTTCGATGGTGAGCAAGACAGCCTTTCTGATAAAAAACACGCTCGAGCTGCCGGGCGTAAAAGGGATTCAGATCGATTTCGACGCGGTTGTCTCGGAACGTGAGTTTTACCGGTCTCTAATAACCGAACTTCGAAAAGGCGTACCTAAAACCGCATCGCTCACGATGACAGCTCTCGCCTCTTGGTGTACGGGCGATGCGTGGTTCGGCGACTTCCCCGTCGACGAGGCCATCCCTATGGTCTTCCAAATGGGAGCCGACAGCGAAAATATCAAAACCTACCTACGAAACGGCAACGACTGGCAAGAACCGCTCTGTCGTGGCAGCTACGGCATCTCGCTCGACGAAGGTAAATTCGATGGAATGAAAGACGGGCGGAGAATTTACTTCTTCAAAGACGGATCATGGAACGCCAACGATACACGAGCCGTCAAGTGACTACAAAAAAGGTATTTTGTGAAAGCTAAAATGATGCTAGAATTCCGATGAAAATTTGAATTAGACAATTTTCGCAACCGTTAAAAAGGAGGAAAGATACGCGTGTCCAAAGCGAAGAACCGAACTAAGAAACACACGCCTAATAGCCAAAAGCAGAAGCCGGTTGATGATGGGTATCCGTTTGATACGGGTGATTGGGAAAAGTGGTCGAGTCGCAAGCGGCTCGACTGGATGATCAACTTTCGCGATAAGAGTCGCGACCTATACAAAGCCAAGCTCAACATCTCAGACGACGATATTGCCAAAATGGACGCGGATGTCGAAGCTCTCGAGAAGGTAGCCTTGTACGACGAATACATGGCTGCTCAACAGGCCGCCCGCAATGCCAAGCCGCCCAGCGAGTCCGTGAAAATGATGGGAGCCCTCATCGACGATATCTGTGCTAACGATTATTACAAGGCGAAACGGCTCGGGCTCACCGATGCTCAGATCGATAAGATGCGGGTCGATACGGACAAATACAGTCGCGAGGTTGAGGATTGGGAGCGTAGGCAGAACGCGAAGAAGATTCTCGGCTTTGCTCCGCCGTTGAGGCGGACAGAGCCGACTTCGAAAAAGCCCGAAGATGATGGGACAGACGATGCCACGAAGCTGCGCGTTCTGATGGCGGTTAAGGATATCGACGATAGTGCCTTAAAAGCAGCCTTTGCGAACGGCGACGAAGATGCTGTCCAGAGGGAATGGGAGATCTGGATCGGCAAGCTCCAGGCAAAGGCTGACGAAGACCCTGTCTTTGCGAAATGGTTTGAGGAATTCCGCGACGATCAGGAGAAATTGCTTCGTTGGGATGACGAGATCGATGACGAGGACGAATAAACGATGAAACTGAAAAATACAAAACGCGGATGGCCTGTGGGTGAGCCGAACGAACATTGGACTGCGGAACAGATGGTTGCCTTTTTGGAGAATCAGCACACGCAGCTAACGGCGCCTGACGGCAAGATCCGCAAGGCCGTCGCAGCCACCGACGCCGACATCCAGGAGATCGCCCGCGACATCGCCGCCCTCAAAAAGCAGATCGCACAGGAAAAGGCGAGACTGAACTAAACGACTCTTTACTTCGGTCTTGACTGCTCACTGTTCCCCAAGGATACGTATGAACACTTTAGAAGAAAGGCTTGAACGCGCTGGGTACAACAAACGTCTTGCGGATAACGAACGCGACCAGCGGTTGATCGCGTCGCAAAAACTCGAATGCGAGCTTCGCGGAGTGCAGCCGACGCAGAGCATTTACGACTTTGAAAAGGCCGTTCGCGACGAAGCCACCGCTCTCGCCGCCGAGTACGATTCAACTGTAAAGCTGGTCGATTCGCGTAACGACCTCGAATTCGCCTTGCTTGAGATACAGGACGCGGTAGAGACAGCCGCCGACGAACTCGACGAAACCGACCCCAAAAAAGCCGCCCGCATCCGCACCCTTTTCCACCTCGACCAAGACCCCGACGACCCTAAATAAAAAAGAGGATGTCTGAAAAGTCGTAAAATTCGCTGAAAGCGATAAATTTAATAGCCAGGTGTTGAGCAACTGCGAAACGCCTGGCTATTACAATTGGCGAACGCGACTCTGAAGGAGTCGATTAAATTATTGGGAATACGACGCTTACAGCGTCGGGAGCGCCTCAAACCGCAACGGCGGGTGTCACTCGCAAAGCCTCATTTTACCCGCCGCTATTAAATTGCTCCCTTTCAGGGAAAAGAAAGTAAACTTTTCAGACATCCTCTTCATTCTTACTTCAGAGAATTCACTATTCGTTGTTCGCTATGCATCATTCGACATTTGCCACGCTCCGCTCTTTTTCTTTTCTTGGATAAAGGTATATGTTTAGAAGCTCCTGTGTAAATCATTGTGTTGATCGATTGTTCATATTTTCTGTGTTCAAGCCGTGTGGTCGCGCCGGTTTTCGTAAAGAATCGACGCATCTAACCATTAGATGTATTCTGAATTTCTTATGCTTTCGGATAGTCAATCGTCTCGTCTTTCCAAGTTGTTGTCGAAAAATTATAGTTATTTCCGTTTTCATCTGTTAGCGCATTAAGCCGGTCGAGCATGGATTTGACTCCTGGTGAGAAATCACTTGCAATCAATATGCCTTCGGACGGATTAATCCCGTCCGAAACAGCACCGTCCCAGTACATCAAAAGCTGATAAACATTTTGGACATCCGCTGTATCTTTTTTGGCTTCGTATAAAACCTTATCCGTTCCGTCGTAGAAATATAGATCGGCGGAAACCGGGGATCCGATATTTGTGAACACCTTGAATTCCTGTTTGATATGTTTCGTTTTGCTTCGAGTATGTTTATCTTTTAGCTCTGCCAGCACTCTAACTAGCTCTCGTTCAGTTACGGCTCCTGTCAGATCCTTATGAGGTGTAGGATGAGTACTTCGAATCCACTGGAATAGAGCTTCAAGCTTATCGTCTCCGCTCCGAATGCCGTTCTTGGAGGCCCTTGTTTTTGGCAAGGTATCCCGGTCACTTGAAACGAGATTAATGATTGCAAGGAAGTGATTGTACATTGGATGATTTTCAAGCTCCCAAATTTCCTTGAAAATATTTGCATCCATCACGCGCCCATTTATCCTGATTTCGACTCCAGAGGTCGACATGTTTCGTTTGTAGTGCTTCACATAGGGACTGTCACCCATCTCCCCAAACTCATACTCGATGGTAAGGTCTCCACCACCGAGATCATGAATATCCGAGCCAGTGCCCGGATCGTAGTATCCTTGCCAGTCTGGCTTAACCGCTGCTACCGATTTATTGTATGGCATTCCCGAATCGACCTTTGAGGTAGAGGTTATTGTTAGGCTTACCTTTCCATTTTCGATGACTCCAGAATAAAGATAGCCAAGTTCTTCAACCAAATAATCGAGGCAGCGAGTGAAGCCAGCATTCCCTTTTATTCCTTCCTGAATTGTATTGAAGAGCGTCTTGCTACAGTTGAACTCGACTAAAGTACCCGACCCATTTAAGGTACCCAGCCATGGTTGACTATGAAGTTCATTCGCGTCCATGTCATAGGCATAAGGAGCCTTTAACTCGCGAGACATATTGGCATCGAATTCATCTTTCGTACGAGTAAGAATCCGCCAACTATTGTTATCGGGGTTCGCCGTTGCAAGGGCGTGTTTCAGACCAAATCCATGTTCATTAAGCGGAGTTTGTCGTTGCGATTTATCCCCAAGGCGGAAGACGGGTTCAAAATCCTTGATCCCTGTTCCATTATCTTCGATTCTTACGAGCACATTATTGCCCTGATCTTCAAGAGAGATCAAAACAGTCTTGTTCACCGAGCCGCTTCCCTCAAAGTTAGATATACAATTGTCGACAAATTCACAGACAACTTGACTAAACGAATCGAAGTGTCCAGCAATGCCTTGCCAAAGATCGTCAGCGTACGGTGTAGTATTCATAATATTTCGTCGGATTGTTACAACCTATGTTATGCGAATTCTAAAGGCTAACATAGTTGCTTACGAATAATGAGGGAGTCGCGATTCGACTCCCTCGTTTACCGATATGTCCAACTTTACGGCGTTGGTGGATCTTCGGCGCCGCCTTCGTCTTTTTTCTTTTTCTTGGGGGCTTCTTCGACGTGGGCGGCGGAGTTCCAACTGGCGATCGCGGCGGTGTTGCCGACGCAGACGTTTGGCACCATGAGACTGATGGTGCGTTTTAGCTGCATGAAAAGCTCGATCTTTTCGTTGATCACAGCGTTTTTACCGACGCGGTCGCCGACGGCTGATGCCTGAGGACCGAACGACGCTTCGAAAGCATCGCTGGCATCGCTGACCAGATCGGGCCAATTTGTCGGAGCCCCGTAGCTAATTAGCAGCGCCTCGTCGGTCGCTCCGCCCTCAGCAAAGCTCCGGCCGCGAGCGAGAAGCAGCTCATTCGAAAGGTTGCGGGTAAAACGGTAACGGTCCTGCGTGCCCGGCACGTCGGGCTCGGCGGCCCTGGCGGCACGACGGACCTTTTCCATTATGTCCATCAGGTCTTCGCGAACCGAACCTTTGACGTCGGTCGCGCTGAGGCCTTCGCCGACGGCGGACTCGATCTCGCCCGACAGATCTTCGAGATCATCGACCACGTCGGTTAGTGCGGTCGTTTTCGTTTCAAACAAAGATGCTGCGGGAATAAGGCCCGCATTATCAACGATCCATTGACGGCAGCGCTGCCCGGCTTCGAGGCGGCGGCGATTGTTATCATTCATGGGGACAAATGAACCTCCTAAATAGTTTGATTTACCGTGGAAATTCTGCGGTAAAAGAATCATACGCCCTTTTTTGCGACTGTCAAGAGGTTCGCGGGCGTCGGAAGTGGCGTTTTGGCGTGTTGAAGTAGCTTCGTGGTGTTTTGGAGTAGCTTCGCGGTGTTTTGGAGTAGCTTCGTCGTGTTTTGGAGTGGCTTCGTGGTGTTTTGGAGTAACTTCGTGGTGTTTTGGAGTAGCTTCGCGGTGTTTTGGAGTGGCTTCGTGATGTTTTGGAGTAGCTTCGTGGTGTTTTGGAGTAGCTTCGTGGTGTTTTGGAGTTGCTTCGCGGTGTTTTGGAGTAGGATTTTGCTAATTTGAGGTCGTTCCGCCCGCTTACGCAGGCGGTTCTGACTTGGTTTATCAGTCCTCAAACTGCTTCTTCAGTGTCTCGACATACGGCGCACGTGCGACGCCTTTCTCCGTAATTATCGCGGTGACGAGATCGTTTGGCGTGACATCGAAGGCGTAGTTGGAGACGAGCGTATCGTCGGGTGCGAGTTGGATGTCTTTGACGTGGGTGACTTCGCGGATGTCGCGCTCTTCGATTGGGATCTCATCGCCGGTGGGGCAATTCATATCGACGGTCGAGAGCGGGGCGGCGACGTAGAACGGAATATTGTGGCGTCGGGCGAGGACGGCGACCATGTATGTGCCGATCTTGTTGGCGACATCGCCATTTGCCGCGATGCGGTCGGAGCCGACGACGACGGCTTGAACATTTCCCTTCTTCATTATGTGGCCGCTCATATTGTCGGTGATAAGCGTGACGGGGATGTCGTCCTGCATCAATTCCCATGCGGTCAGGCGTGCACCTTGCAGATACGGACGCGTTTCGTCGGCGATGACGGCAATGTGCTTGCCCTGATCGACCGCTCCGCGAATGACTCCGAGGGCCGTGCCCCAAACACCGCCTGTGGCGAGAGCTCCGGCGTTGCAGTGCGTGAGGACATTGTCGTTGTCATTGAGCAGTTCGCCACCGAATTGGGCGATCAGACGCTGTGACTCGATGTCTTCGTCGTGGATCGCGATGGCGTCGGTCTTGAGGATCTCTTTTATCTCGCTGACGGTTTTGCCGTCTGATTTGGCGGATTGAAAGGTTCGTTTCATGCGGTCGATCGCCCAGAATAGGTTGACGGCTGTCGGGCGCGTCTTTGCGAGAACGTCACCTACAAAATCGAGTTCGTCCTCAAGATCAGCGACCGTCGTGCCAACAAACTGCCGAGCGCCCAACGCCATTCCATACGCCGCCGAGACGCCGATCGCAGGTGCTCCCCGAACGACCATATCTTTTATACCGGCCGCAACATCATTGTACGTGCGGAGAGTGAGCCATTTTTCCTCGGTCGGCAATAGACGCTGATCGAGCATCAGAACGCCTTCGTCGGACCATTTTACGGGGATGATATCTAGTTTCATAAGACTTTTGCCGGAACGCGGACACCCTTGCCCGCCTCCATTTTTCCAAAAGTATAGATACTACATCAACAAAGGCCGCAATTCCACGTTGTACTTACTTCCTACGGTTTGGCGACTTGCGGGCAAGGGTGCCCGCATTTCCGCATCGCAAAACTTGAAACTTTAATAGCCCCTTTTGCCGTTTATTGCATCATGAACCTCGAACACACACTTGACGATCTGCACGTGGCCGCGACGCGGCGTTGGTGGATGCAGATGTTTGCGGCATTTACGCGGGTTTTGCTTGCTATCGGGTTTATTCCGCCGAGCTATACCAAGATCATTCATCAACCGTTCACCGTCCTGCCGGATTCGAATCCCGTGGGCCATTATTTCAATGCGCTGTATCAGACGGGTTTCTATTACGAGTTTATCGGTTGGGGACAGATGATCGCGGCGATATTGCTGCTCATTCCGAGGACATCGCATCTTGGGGCTTTGCTGTTCTTGCCGATCATCGCGAATATCGCCGTCCTGACGGCGTCGGTCGGGTTTAAGGGAACATGGATCATCACGATCCTGATGTCGCTGGCAGCAACGTTTCTCGTTGCGTGGGAATATGACCGCCTCAAACCGATCATTTTTGACAGCCGCGAGGGGAAAACTCGGCGATTTAGTTATCAGTTGGTGAAAATACCGGCATTCTTTGCCGCAGGCGGGGCAGTGATGGGCGTATTGTGGTGGATCGCTGGGCTTGGAAATTTTTCGAATTATCTAAAGATCTCGCTGGGCTTGGTCGCGGTGGGTGCAGTATTCGGTTTCTTCGTAGCTCTTCACTATCGCTTTATGCCGGTTGGGCATCTCTCCGGTGGCGACCGATCTGAGTAGCTCGAATTTGATACATCGCCGCCATTCGTTTATATTCGTTCCTTACCCAACGTAATTATGACGGAGGCCTCGACTGATATCGCCACTCAAGCTGTAACCACCAAAGACGAACAAACTTTCAGAACCGATTTTGACCTAAACCGCGAATTGCCCGCAAATCTCGCGTCTCTGGACGCGATCTCGCGCAATTTCTACTGGTCGTGGCAGCCTGAAGGCACATCTCTGTTTCGCGATATCGACCCTGCACTCTGGGAAAAATGCGAGCAGAATCCACGCAAATTGCTAAAAAAGGTCAAAGGCGTAAGGCTTTGGCAGCGAGCGGCAGATGTTGGCTATGTCGAGCGTTTGCAGCGATTTGAGGCGAAGTTTCGGCGATATCTTGACGTGAGTCCCGATCCAAGGTCCGTCGAATTTGCATATTTGTGCGCCGAGTATGGTGTTCACAATTCCTTTCCGAATTACTCCGGCGGCCTCGGTATTCTCGCGGGCGACCACCTTAAATCAGCTAGCGACCTTGACCTACCGCTCGTCGCGATCGGCCTGCTCTATCGCTATGGCTATTTTCGGCAAAAGATCGCCCACGACGGCTGGCAAGAAGAGAGCTATCACGACGTTTTCGAGTCGGAACTTGCAGTAACTCCCGTGAACGATGAGAACGGCCATCGGATCACGGTTTCCGTACACATTCGCGGACGCGAGGTTGTTGCGCAGGCTTGGCTCGCCAGCATCGGACGTATTTCACTCTACATGCTCGACACCAATGTGCCGCAAAACAGCGATGTCGATCGGCTGATCACGGGACATCTATATGGCGGCGACACCGAGACACGAATTGTCCAGGAGAAGGTTCTGGGCATCGGCGGCGTTCGGCTGCTGAGAAAGCTTGGTATCGATCCTCGCGTTTACCATCTAAACGAGGGCCACGCGGCATTCTCAACGCTCGAACTCGCACACGAGCATCTGATCGCCAATCCCGATGACACCTTCGCGGACGCTGTCGAATCGATCCGTCCAAAGTGCGTATTTACAACACATACGCCTGTCGCGGCGGGCAATGACGCTTTTGCACCCGATCTGCTGGTCGAGTGCTTCAGCGATGAGTACATCGCCTCGCTAAAGCTGACCTCTGGCGAATTTCTCGCTCTCGGCCGGGCAAATCTCGCTGACGATCAGGAATTCTTCGGAATGACGCCGCTCGCGATCAGAATGTGCCGCTCAGCAAACGGGGTGAGTGCAAAACATGGAGAAGTCTCGCGTGACCTGTGGCTCAAAATGTTCCCTGATCTTAGTGAATCGGCTTCGGTGCCGATCACATCGGTCACAAACGGAGTTCATGCTCCGACATGGATCGCACCCGCATTTCAAAATCTTTACGAACGTCAGCTTGGCGAAAATTGGCACGAGATCGTCCGCGACGAAGAGACTTGGACAACCGCGATCAATTTCATGTCTGACGACGATGTATGGTCGTCTCATCAGGTATTAAAGGAACTGCTGATCGCATTTATCCGCGAACGAACGCGGGCAAAGAATACCGGAAAGATCGACACGATCAATGAACATCAGGACACGCACCAGCTTTTCTCACCGCATGTCCTCACGATCGGTTTTGCCCGTCGGGTCGCTGCCTACAAACGATGGGATCTGATATTTTCGGACATTGATAGATTGCTAAAGCTGGTTGACGATGCCGAACGTCCCGTTCAGTTCGTTTTTGCCGGCAAAGCCCATCCGCAGGACCGCACCGCGAAGACGATCCTGCAAAAGTTGATGAGCATCAATCACGAATCAAACTGGCAGCGTCGTGCTGTATTCATTGAGGACTACGATCAGGAAGTTGCCCGCTACCTCGTCCACGGCGTCGATGTCTGGATGAATGTTCCCCGTCGGCCGATGGAAGCGAGCGGTACGAGCGGTATGAAAGCCGCGATGAACGGAGCTCTGAATTTTTCAGTCCTCGACGGCTGGTGGATCGAGGGCTACAACGGCGACAATGGTTTTGCGATCGGCGAGCTGGATGTTGACGCCGATGCGGAGATGGACGCCGAAGACGCGGAATCGCTCTATACGACTCTCGAAAACGAGATCGTCCCGGCATTTTACGCCCGCGACGAACGCGGCCTGCCGGCCGAATGGATCGCGAAAATGAAAAACTCTATCGCGACCCTGACACCGCAATTCTCAAGCGACCGCATGGTTTCAGACTATTTGCGGCGAATATACAATTAATAAATAGCTATGCAAGATCTCGAATTCAGATCCGGAGTTATCAGGCCAATTGAATGCGCCAAAGAAGGCTTTGAGTTGATCAAGAGCGAATATTGGCTGCTGCTTGGTATTGCCATTGTCGGCGGGATGATCGGCGGCGTGACGCTGTTCATCGCCGTGGGAGCGATGACCTGCGGCATTTTTAACGCCTATCTTAGAAAGATCGATGGCGGCAAGGTCGTGTTTGACGATCTTTTCAAAGGATTTTCCTGGTTTTGGCAATCGCTGATCGTGGCAGTGGTCATCGTCATCCCAATGCTGACCGTTTACGCAGTCATTTATGTACCTATCGTTATGTCCGCCATGATGGGATCGCACCTAAGCCAAGACGAGCTTATGGGACTGCTCCTCGGTGCGTTTGCTGTCGATCTCATTCTGATCGTAATAATGGTCTGCATCCACACGCTGCTGATCTTCGCGTTTCCGCTGATCGTCGATCGCAACCTCGGCGGCGTCAAAGCAATGACAACAAGCGCACGTGCCGTTTTCAAGAACATGGGTGGTGTCGTCGGCCTTTTTCTTGTGAATTTCGGCCTTGCTCTAGTTGGTGAACTTGCTCTCTGCGTCGGGATCTATTTTGTGCTCCCGATCATTATCGCAGCTAATATGGTCGCCTATCGAAAGGTTTTCCCGAGGCTCGACACCCCACAATTCCCACACGCCGCATGATAGAGCCAACTCAAATAATCGAAGAATCGGACAGCGAAGTCTCGATAAAATGGTCGGACGGGTCGGAGACCCGATATTCGGCAGCACAGCTTCGCCGGGGCTGCCCCTGTGCCTCATGTATTAACGAATGGACGGGTGAAAAGATACTTGACCAAAGTAATATCGCTGATGACATGACCTTTTCAACCATATCCATAGTCGGCCGCTACGCCCTGAATTTCCATTTCTCCGACGGGCACGATACGGGAATATTTAGCTTTAAGTATCTTCTGGATCTGTCAATACCGTCCGCGGACGGTTGAGGCCTTCTTACGTCCCCAAAGGGAACCAACAATATTAGAGTAGGGTGAAACCCTACGTCGCGGTGTCAAATCGTTTTCCGTCGCCGTAGGTGACGAACAATTGCGATGTTTTTGTTCGTCCCTTGCAGGGACGGATCGTTCACGGGACGGGTCCGTAGGGTTGCGGCCTGCGGTCTTACCCCACGCTATATTGTCGGTCTCCTTCGGAGACAAAGCCGACCGCTCGACCCACCCGCCACCGCAAGTGGTTCTGACTGAGACGATCGGGTGATATAATGTCGATAGCGGAGAGTGGTTGGCTTGACGTTCAACCTCCCGGTACCGCAGGTGGTTCTGACTTATGAATGAGCGTGATATTTTTGACGAGAAGCAAGAGACCAAGAAGGCTAATTTCTCATGTCCGCATTGCCGCGAACGCGGTGATTACGACGTTCGATGGATGACGCGGCGAAAAAAGCGGCAAGAGCCCCGCAACATGAATCCCAATGATAGATCTCAGTTTCAAAAGTCAAAGGACTATATGGTGAGGATCGACGACGTTTTGATGTGCCGCAATATGCGGTGCCGCAAACGATTTGATATTCCATCATCGCAGACTGTTGTTTTTATCTAGTTGGGTCTCCAACGAAGGAAAAAATACAAAGAGGCTGTCCGAATAAGACAGCTTTAGTTCGCTGAAAGCGATAAATTTAATAGCCAGATGTTGAGCAACAGCGAAACGCCTGATTATCTTCATTTACGACCCCGACTCTGACGGAGTCAAATTGAATGCCTACGAATACGACACTTTCAGCGTCGAAATCATTTCAAACAACAACGGCGGGTGTCATGAGCAAAGCCTCATTTTACCCGCCGCTATTAAATTCTTCCCTTTCAGGGAAAACAAGATTCTTTTTCCGACAGCCTCTTCTTCTTGTTCTGATGGAAGTTCAATTTCTAGTAGATAGAAAATGAATACTCAACCTGCTTTGTAACGGATTGACCAACACCGTTCGTTTTGGCGGGTTCAAAGCTCATCCGACGGGCGGCAGCAATAGCCTGCTCGGTTAATCCATTCGGCAGGCCTTTGATCGGTGAGATACTACCGATCTGGCCGGACCCAAGAAAAGTTACGCGAAGAATAACCGTGCCCTGGATATTATTCTGTCGAGCCGCATCTGTATAACCGGCGCGTGGTTTGGACAGGATCTTGAGTCCCTGGGTGACCCCGCGTCGCACTTCAGGAGGCGGGCCGCTATCTCCATCATCTCCAGAGCCCCTACCGTTGCCGTTGCCATTGCCCAGTCCACCGCCGTAGCCCGAACCCGTACCCGAGCCAGCTCCCGTTCCACGTCCGCTGCCCTGGCCTGTGCCGGTGCCGCTTCCCTGGCCGCCACCCGTTCCGGTTCCGTTAGAAAAATTTGTAAACCGTCCGTTAGGGTCGCCCCATCGGTCATTTTCTTTCTTAAACTTCTGGTTTCCCTCGGTCGATGGCGGAGGAAGTACCAATGACGGATTCTCTAATCTTGGTGTCTTTGCGTCCGGCGGCCTTACCGGTTTCGGTGTCTGGTCGGCAAGGTCACCTTTTGTGGTTTCGTCTTTCTCGTCACGGCCGCCACCGCCGCCGCCGCCGCCTTCATCCTTATTCTGCTTCTTGATCTCTTCCTCGATCGGCATCGGGACTACATCGATCAATGAAGCCAGGAAACTGTCCTCACCGATCGAACCCACACCCAGATCTTTACTGAACAGGCTATAAACCATTCCAGTCATCAACGCGAAAAGCATAAAGCCCGTCGCTCCAAGAAGAAGCCCGTTTCGAGTCTTGCCCGCTCGTTCCTCGACTATCGTCACCCGAAAAGCATCATGGTCAGCGAATGTAGCAGACTTGAAAAAGGGTTTGCGGTCAATATCGATCGGTGTCGTCTGTACAAAAGCGCTTGCCGCCGCAGCTGCCACCTTGGGTGCTGGCTCGTCGTAAGACGGCTCATCGACGATCTCCGACTCTTCTGTGATATGTATCTCTTCCGTCGATGCAGCCGCCATGACTTGTGGCTCTGTAACCGCCTCCGGTTCTTCGATCTCAAGGATAGGTTCCTCGAACGAGGCCGCTGCCTGCTCTACGACAGGTTCAGGAGCTGCCTCTGCCACAGGCTCTGGCGTCGCCTCCACCGTTTCAAAAGATTCGGCTATCACTGGGGCCGCAGCCACTTCCTCGACAAGCGGGGCTTTCGCCTCAAGCGGATTCATCTCAAAAGCCTGCAGGCCGGAGCCGCAATTTGGACAAAACCCAAACTTCTCGGCAAATCCTTCATCACACGAACTGCAAAACTTAACTATTTTTCCCATCTTTTGGCCTCTCAATTCAACGTCCGCTTACCGGACGGCATAATGATAAAACGATTATACCGCGTTTATTTCAGAAGTTAAGTGTTTTTTCAACAACCTTTCCGCGGAACTGCCTAACTGCACGGAACCTTCAATTCTGATAGATGCCTTATACGTTTGACGCGATGCCCACAGCGTTCTAATATTTTCATTTGTGAAACCATGGCCGTTTTTTGTTTCATCAGACACAAAGCGACAACATTAGCGGACATTTCGGCAACTAAGTAGGAAAGTGAAAACGGCAAAATGTGCAAACAGGTAAAAAGTTAGATTGTGATTCGAGTCGCTCCTTTTAAACCTTTTCCACCCCTTTTTCACTCTTTCCCTTTGATTCATACGATGAAGAAAAAGAAGTTACTCGTTAAAATTGTTTTTATCGCCTTTGTGCTGCTGCTAGTGTTTTCAATGGTCGCCCCGGCGATCTTTTCGCAGGCAAAACTCCCATCTCCACAAAAGGAAGATCTGCTAAATGGCCTCAAGGTACTGATGTGGCCTGATGCCAAAGCCGACAAGGTCTCAGTCCGAATACGCGTGCATTCGGGAGCGGCGTTTGATCCGCAGGGAAAAGAAGGCGTGATGCAGATACTCGCAAGCAACATTTTCCCGAACGCGGCGGCGAAAGAGTATTTTTCGGATGACCTCGGTGGAAGCCTGGAGATAATCACAACGTACGATTTCATTGAGATCGATGCCTCGTCGAAACCGGACGGAATGCTGAGTATGCTAGAGACGCTCTCAACGGCGGTCTCAAACCCGGCAATAGACAAAGAAACAACTGCGAAGCTTCGCACCGCATTGCTGGATACGGTCAGGGAAAGTGAAGCCGAACCCGGCTATCTTGCTGATCAGGCAGTTGCAAAGCGGCTGCTCGGTACTTTTCCATATGGGCGTCCGCTGCTTGGCACTGATGATTCGCTCAAAAACATCGATTTTGCAGATCTGATCGATGCAAAGGAAAGATTTCTAACCGCCGATAACGCAACTATCGCGATCTCGGGCAATTTTGACCGAGCTCTCGTTTACAGGGCTATTCGGCGATATTTTGGCGGATGGCTCAAGTCTGACAAAAAGGTACCGTCCACTTTCCGCCAGCCTGATGATCCGCCAGCCGCACTTCTAAGCATACTTTCACCCAAACCAGGCGTTGCGGCTATACGATTCGCACTAAGAGGAACGTCGAGGGGCGATAAACAGCTTGCGGCATCACTCATCTTCTCGAAGATACTCGAAACACGGCTGAAAGCTCGGGTTCCGGCGGTTCACGCTGACGAGGTGTTTGTAAAGAATTCGCCTCATGCTTTGCCGGGCATTATCACTATCGGATTTTCTGCGGACAGATCGACTGTTGGCGATGCGAACGGAAAGGTCGAGGCAAATGAGCTGCTCTCTAAGGCCTTATCGGACACGATCACGGAAGTCGAGTTTCAGGCTGCGCGGAACGCGGTCCGAAATGAATGGGAAAAGCGCGACGCTGTCAGTTTTTACCTCGATGCCGACACATACAAGCTCGGTGACCCAAATCGTGATGCCGCGATCATTTCGGGTGTGAATCTCACCAGCGCACGAGCATTCCAGGAAAAAATGACGAAAAGCCCTGTGGCTGTAGTTCTTGTAAATTCACCGCCCGCAACCTAAGATCAGTGCCAACCGAACTCACGACAAACGAGGCCGCTCACTCAAAGGCTGTCCGCGATATGTTTGCGGGCATCGCGGGGCGATATGACTTCTTGAACCATGTTCTGTCCTTAAACATCGACAAAATATGGCGTAGAAAAGTGTCCCGTATTCTGCGTGATGTTCTCAATCGCCCAGACGCCGTTGTCCTCGATGTTGCATGCGGAACCGGTGACCTTTCGCTCGAGCTCAACCGCGAGGCAAAGGCACAGGTGATCGGCACCGATTTCTGTCGCCCAATGCTCACCGTCGCCAAGGCTAAAACGCTATCCGCAAATGCCGCAGTTCCCTACATCGAGGCCGACGCGATGAGCCTTTCATTTGCTGACAACGGTTTTGATGCCGTAACGATAGCGTTCGGCCTCAGAAATCTGCCGAATGTGGCAAACGGCCTCACGGAGCTTCATCGGGTTCTAAAGCCCGGAGGAAAGCTTGTCATCCTCGAGTTTTCGAGTCCGATCGTGCCGGGTTTTCGACAACTGTTTAATTTTTACTTCGCCAATATTCTGCCGCGCATCGGCGGAGCGGTCAGCGGTTCGCGCGGAGCGTACGAATATCTGCCCGACAGCGTCTCAAAATTCCCGAACCAAAAAGCCCTCGCCGCTCTGATGGAAAAGACCGGCTTTTCGGCCGTCTCATATCAAAATCTGACGGGCGGAATTGCCGCGTTGCACTCGGGCACCAAAACGAGATAAAGTTTTAGCGTTCCGCACATTTTGCCCAGATGAATAATTCAAAGGAAAATACCGTTCTTTCGTTCGAGCGGATACTGTTCTTTAGCGACGCGGTCTTTGCCATTGTCATCACGCTGCTTGTACTTGAGATCAAGGTCCCGACGATCGAACACAGCCAGGTGAATGAGGCAGCTATTCGACACGCATTATTCGAGCTGCTGCCGAAGTTTCTCGGTTTCATTTACAGCTTTTTTATCATTGGCATGATGTGGATCGAGCATCACCGGATCTATCGCTACATCGGGAGCTTCGACTTCGGGCTGATCTGGCGAAATATGCTCTTTATGCTGTTTGTGGCCTTCATACCTTTCCCAACCGCGCTCTTTAGCGAGTACTATGGCAGTCAGACCGCCTTTATTATGTATGTCGGAAGTTTCGCTTTGGCGGCTCTTGGCAAGATATGGATCTGGCGCTATGCCGTCAGCAAACGCGAAACGCTGCTCGTTGCCGATACTGACGATGAGATAATAAAGCAAATTGGTCGCCGTTCATGGGCCGTGCCAATCGTTTGTGGAGTTGCGATGATCGCCTCGTTTATCGCCATCCCGCTGGGCGGGCTGATGTTCCCCTTCATCCCGCTTGTCGCCAACCTCTTGTACCGCAAGAAAAAGGAGGCCGCGGCCTGAAGTACCGAGTCCTAAATATCGTCCGCCAACTCGCTCTCACTCTGCTTGTCATTTGGACGGTCGTCTCACTCGTCACGCTGCTCATCGAGGTCGTGCCCGGTGACCCCGCGACCGTCATCCTGGGCGAGACGGCTACGCAGGAGCAGATCGAGAATTTCCGCAACAAACACGGACTCGACCGGCCGGCATTTTTTGCATCTTATTCCAGTGAAAATGGCTTTATTTGGAACGGCGTGAACAATCGTTACGCAGATTATTGGATCGGCATTCTTCACGGCGACCTCGGCACGTCAATGCGCACCGACCGTCCGGTACTCGACATGATCTTTGAACGGTATCCGTCCACCATCAAACTCGCTATCGCCGCGATGTTGGTCGCAATTGGGATCGCGCTACCGCTCGGCGTTCTCGCAGGGTCGCGAAAAAACTCGCTTGTCGATAACTTTGCTTCGTTTTTTGCGTTGCTCGGAATATCGTTGCCGACATTTGTCATCGGCCCGTTTCTTGTCTATATCTTTGCGGTCAAACTCGGCTGGTTTTCGCCGACCGGAAGTTTGTATCCCGAAGACATCATTTTGCCAGCAGTTACGCTCGGGGCGGCCCTATCGGCGATCTTAACGCGAATGGTCCGCTCAAGCGTGATCGAAGAACTTGGCGAAGACTACGTCCGCACCGCCCGTGCAAAAGGCGTCAGCGAACGCGTCGTCCTATACAAACACGTACTAAAAAACGGCCTAATCCCGGTCGTCACGATCCTCGGCCTGCAACTCGGCGTACTGCTCGCCGGTGCGATCATTACCGAAAAGATCTTCAGCTGGCAGGGCCTCGGGCTATTGCTACTGGAAGACGGCATCGGCAAGCGGGATTATCGATTGGTCCAGGGATGCGTTTTGGTCATCAGCGTCACATTTATTATCGCAAACTCGCTGACGGATCTGGTTTATCGTCGTCTTGACCCAAGGATCAGAATGGGCTAAGGCCTGACCTTTTCCTCAGTTAGTTTCTAGTTGTTAGTTATTAGTTTTTAGTTGATGAGTCGCCTTTCGTATATAGGAATTGCTATCGCCGCCATATTTATTTTGGCTGCGATCTTTGCTCCGTTTATTGTGACGCATGATGTGACCTTGCAGGATCTGGCGATGCGATATGTGCCGCCGTCTGCGGAACACTGGTTCGGAACCGACGGACTCGGTCGTGATGTGTTTTCGCGGGTTATCTTTGGTGCGCGGATATCGCTTCAGGTTGGAATAACGGTCGTGGTGGTTTCGTCGATCTTTGGAACGATTATCGGTGCGGTCGCTGGGTTTTATGGCGGGTTTGTCGACAAATTCCTTTCAGGTTATGTTTTCAACGTTTTTCTGGCGTTTCCCGGCCTTTTGCTGGCGATCGCCCTCGTCGCTTTTCTTGGAGCGGGTCAGGGAAAACTCATCGCTGCACTTTGCGTGATCGGATGGGTGGGCTACGCCCGAGTGATGCGTGGTCAGGTGCTAAAGGTCCGCGAATATGACTATGTCCAAGCTGCGAGGGCACTTGGTGCGAGCAATTTGCGAATTCTCTTTACACATATTCTCCCGAACGCCATTCAGCCGCTCATAGTTCAGGCATCCTTGGGTATGGCCGGAGCGGTTCTGGCGGAAGCGTCGCTGTCATTTCTTGGTCTCGGAATTCCACCGCCGGCACCGAGTTGGGGAACGATGATCGAAGAGGCGAGACAATTCTTTAGCTCGTCGCCGCACGTTCTGCTTTTCCCGGGCCTCGCCATCGCATTGACGGTGCTCGCATTTAATTTCATCGGCGACGGCCTTCGCGAATATCTCGATCCAAAACAACGCGCAAGGTGATGTATGGCCCGCCAAACAATGCGAATATTCCCGCTCGGAGACTCGGCTTTGACCGTGGAGTTTGGCGAAACGATCTCAATTGATCTGAATCAAAGGGCCATCGCTCTCGCTGACCATTTTTACGAATCCGGATTTCCAGGCTTTGTTGAAGCGGTTCCCGCATACGCCTCGGCCTCGATCTTTTACGACATCATTGCGGTCCGCACGGCATTTCCCGAGTTCTCGACTGCATTTGACGCCGTATCCGATATCGTCAGGAAAGCGATAGGGGATCCACATCAAAGCGTAAGCAATAATAGTCGGCTCTTCGAAATTCCGGTTCATTTTAACAGTGAATCGGCACTCGATCTCGAAGTCGTTGGCGAGGTAAATGCCCTGTCAACCGACGAGGTTATTGAGATTTTTATTTCTCGCGAATATCGGGTCTACATGCTCGGATTTCTTCCGGGATTTACCTACATGGGCGAGGTCGATAAGCGTATCGCGACGCCGAGGCGAACCACTCCACGTGAACGGGTACCAAGAGGCAGCGTCGGAATCGCAGGCTCGCAGACCGGAATTTATTCGCTCGATTCGCCGGGCGGCTGGCAGATAATTGGGCGTACCGATGTTGAGATATTTACGCCGAACGACGAAACCCCGACGCTTCTACAGCCCGGCGATTCAGTCAGATTTGTCCGCGAAAAATGAGCATCCTGATCGAAAAACCCGGCATTCTCACTACCGTCCAGGATCTCGGACGGCACGAATATCGACGTTTCGGCATAAACCCTGGCGGCGTTATGGACCGAACGGCTACAAGGCTCATCAACATTCTGCTCGGCAATGATGAAAATGCGGCCGTTCTGGAGATGCACTTTCCCGCCCCGCAGGTCGCGTTCGAGCGGAATACGGTGTTCGCACTGGGCGGCGGAGATTTTTCTGCAATGCTCGATTCCCAACCCGTCCAAAGCTGGAGGCCAATCCTTGCGAAAAAGAATGCCCACCTCAGTTTTACCGCTAAGGCCGCCGGAAATCGCGGCTTCCTCACTGTTATGGGAGGTTTTAGGCTCGCAAAATGGCTCGACAGCCGAAGCACGAACCTCGCGGCCGGTATCGGCGGCGTTGACGGCAGGTGTCTCGTGAGCGGCGATATCCTTACGACCGGCTCATCAACGAGCTCGATCTCAAATTTCAGATCTGATATTATCTCGCCATCGCTGATACCGCGATACAGCCAATTTCCAACCGTGCGGATCGTGAAAGGTGCAGAGTTCGACGAACTTAATGAGGCCGGAAAGAAAACTCTTTGCGAGCATAACTTCTCGATCTCGAACAACTCCAACCGAATGGGATTTCGCCTCGCCGGAGAGCCGATCACGTTTTCCAAACCGCTGGAACTTCTCTCGTCCGCCGTCAGTTTCGGCACCGTCCAGCTTCTGCCTGATGGACAGTTGATCGTGCTGATGGCCGATCATCAGACGACCGGCGGTTATCCGCGAGTCGGCCACGTGATCTCCCGCGATCTGCCGCTAATGGCCCAACTCGGGCCTGGCGATAAGGTGGCGTTTCATCTCATAGATCTCGCCGAGGCTGAGGCACTCGCGGCGGACTTTGAACGCGAGTTGAGTTTTTTCCGCGTCGGGTGTAAATTTCAGGCAGATTCGTGGGAGAACTAAAGATCGATCTAAATTGCGACGTAGGCGAGGGTTGCGGCAACGACGCAGCGTTAATGTCGTTCATTTCGTCCGCAAATATCGCGTGCGGATACCACGCCGGCGATGCCGAAACCATGAAACGCACCGTCGATCTTGCGCTCGAACACAACGTGGCGATCGGCGCCCATCCCGGCTTTGCTGATCGGGAGAGTTTCGGTCGAACGGCAATGAATTTGTCGCTGGACGAAGTTAGGCAACTTGTTGCCGATCAGATCGAAGCACTAAGCAATATTGCCGCAGCCGCAGGCGGAAAGCTTATCCACGTCAAACCTCACGGCGCGTTGTACAATCAGGCCGCCCGTGACGCCGAATTAGCGGCGGCCATCGCCCGTACGGTCGCTGATATCGATAATTCGCTTTTTCTGTTGGGCTTGTCAGGAAGCGTGTCGATCACTGAGGCTCAAAATATCGGCCTCGGGACTGCCTCAGAGGTTTTCGCTGACCGAACATATCAAAACGATGGCAGCTTGACGCCCCGAAAAGAAGTGAATGCTCTCATCCGCGACACCGAACAGGCGGTCACACAGGTCTTGGACATGATAAAGTACGGCCGCGTCCGGTCGGTTGATTCGATCATGATCAAGATCGTTGCCGAGACTGTGTGTATCCACGGCGATAACGACAACGCTGTCGAATTTGCCCGGGCGATCAACGAAAAGCTGACCGACAACGGTATCGAGATATCGAGGATACATGGCTAAGGAATCAAAACCGAGATCCATGACATCCGTCATCTTCGGGGCGGCCTTCCTGATGGCGACATCAGCGGTCGGGCCGGGATTTCTAACACAGACGACAGTGTTTACAAAGCAGCTTTTGGCGAGCTTTGGCTTTGTGATTTTACTTTCCGTTATCCTCGATATCTTTGCCCAGCTCAATATCTGGCGTGTTCTGACCGTCACGGGCAAACGGGGCCAGGACGTTGCAAATGACGCACTCAAAGGCAGCGGATACCTCCTCGCCGGTCTCGTCGCCGCTGGCGGCCTTGTCTTTAATATCGGGAATATCGCCGGCAGCGGTCTCGGGCTAAACGCGGCTCTCGATATTCCGGTCGAATACGGGGCGCTGATCAGTGCCGTCGCGGCGATCACTCTGTTTCTTTTCAAAGAAGCTGGCCGGGCGATGGACACATTCGTAAAGGTGCTCGGGATCATTATGC
>JBATDM010000019.1:0-12334 GCA_049663465.1 Pyrinomonadaceae bacterium | reverse complement strand
ACGCAAAGTCAGGAAAACAAGCCAAATTAAGACACGGTCAGACCGCGTAGGATATTGACATTCTTGGAAATGTGTGCTATCCTTGCAACGCAATGGCTTTTGTAATACATGCCTTGTCCTGAAATAGGTTTACAGAGAGAATGCAGATAAAAATGGAGACACTGTAAACCTTGCTCAGGACTAACAACAAAGTGCCAACCTATACCAGGAATAAGCACCGAAATGTGTCAACTTTTTTCAGGACGACACAAAATGCCAAATTTGTGGCGCGACTATTTTTCTTTTTTTAAAAAATTATGGGAAACGCCTGCAAAAGGACCGCGTAACAGATTGAACTATAAAGAGTTATGTGCCCAAAACAAGCCTGGGACAGCCCTGGGACAAGCCTGGGACAAACTTGGGACAAATATGGAACAAGATCACACTGGCTCGCATTAGGCGACCTTTCTATCGTTGTACGAATGGAGTATATTTGTTTCAAATCCGGGGGTATCGTGTGAGTATGAGATCATTTTCCAAACTAATTACGACCGCAATTTTGATCTTCGCATTCTTGTCGAGTGCACTGCCCTGCGGGCCGGGTTACATCTCGCCGATGTTTGATACCGCGTCGGCGCCGGAAAATCCTTATACGGACTATGCAGCGGGACGGCTCGGTATCGTCAAACCGGGGTTTCGCCGTTCGGTGCTCTATGCGGCGTACCGCTACATCGCGGGTGGCGGGATGACCACGCCTGAACAGCAAGCGATGATTGAGGTTTGGAATGCCGAGATCGACAATCGCGATTTCCCGGATGATCCGATCGATCCGGTAATAAAGGCGTGGGTCGAACAGCGTGGCAAGGTCGAGTTGAAAGAGGAAAAGCCGCCCAAGATCTATACGGAACGTGAATACGGCGGCTACGATTTCTTTCCGAACTGCACAAAGAATGCGTTTGAGACTGCGACCGAAACGCTTTCGGACCGACTTGGCTCTCATGGCCCGAGTGATAACAGCGTCAAGGATTGGGTAAACGCTCAGGATCAGGTATTTCAAAATTGTGCCAGCGGCAAACGCACGCCGGACGACGCGCCGATGGGTGCTCCCGAATGGCTGCAAAAGGACAGAGCGTATCAAAAGGCGGCGGCGGAATTTTATTCGCTCGATTATGCGTCGGCGAAAAAACGCTTCGCCGAGATCGCCGAGGACAGCGATTCGCCGTGGCAGGAAACGGCAGATTACCTCGTCGCCCGCACGCTCATCCGACAGGCGAGCCTTTCAAAAGACGCGACAAAAGCAGCGCCGCTATATGACGAAGCAGAGACGCATTTGGCAAAATTCGTCTCACGCAGCGGCAAGTTCGCAAACTCTGCCGAACGCCTCACTGCCCTCATCAAATACCGCCGCCACCCAAAGGAACGCGTCAGCGAACTCGCAAATAAACTCACATACTACGGCGGCGACGACAACTTTCGCCAGGACGTGATCGACTACACGTGGCTGCTGGATAAGTTTGAGAGCGAGATGCTGAGAGACGAAGACAAACGGAAGCAGGCAGAAAAGGAACGAGAGAGACAAGTTTCGGCGGCCGACGGCGTTAACTCGGCGAATACAGCCTACAATGCCGCCAATGCTGCGGCAAACGCGATGACCAACGCCGCAAACACGGCGGCAAATGCCGTCGGGGGGACATCGAGCACCGGCTATACAGTTACAAATCGGGCTTACCCAAGGGCCGAGCCGAAAAACGACGACGACCTCGAGTTGACGCTTTATTCGACCGACTACGGCCAATCGTGGCGCTTCTACATCAAACCCGACGCAACCGATGACGAAGCGATCGCCGAGGCAGAAAAGGCCGTGGGCCAGCCGCTGACGGACGAGATGAAACAGCGTGTCCGCAATATGCGGCAGAGTGCGTACGCGGGCCGGTTTACCGCAACTCAAAACGACAACTACGAAGGCGGCTATTGGGGCGAAGAAAAGCTCTCGCCCTCGCTCATCTCAGATGACCTTCGAAAGGACGATCTGACCGACTGGCTCTACACGTACCAGATGTCGGGAGCTGAGGCATATCTCTATTCGCTCGATAAATTCAAAGTTCACGGCGGTTCACTTTGGCTGATGACCGCGATCTCAAAGGCGGACAAAAGCTCGACCCAATTGCCACGGCTGCTCGAAGCGGCAGAAGAGATCAGCCGTTCATCGCCGGCGTGGACGACGATCTCATTTCACAGGGCACGCATTCTGCTCCAGCTTGGTAAGACCGCTGAGGCAAAAAGGCTGCTCGACGAAATGCTCGCCACCCGCGACGAACTGACCACCTCGGCACGCAACTCTGTGATGTCGCTGCGGCTGAACATGGCCGAGACGCTCGAGGACTTTCTCAAATTCTCGCTAAAGAAGCCGTTTGCGTTTGATTTCAGCGGCGACGTCGGGACGATCGAAGATATCATTGCGAGGGAAAAATCCTGGTACGATCCCGAAACCTACAAAGATGGCCGCGAGGCATACGACCGTCAGGTCGAGGAGCGTTACCGCGAGCACCGCGAATGGCAGGGCAGACACCTCTTTGACGATGAAACGATAGATGTGTTTAACCAGCACTTCCCCACCACGCAGTTGATAGAGGTATTTCGATCGCCCGGCTTGCCGGACTATATGCGCGACCGTTTTGCCATAGCGGTATGGACGCGTGCCTTTCTGCTGAATGACGCCGCAAGTCTTAGCAAGATGACGAACGAACTAGCAAAATACCGCCCCGAGCTTGCAAAGGCCCTCGAGCCGGTCGCCGCCGCCAAAACGACAGCGGCCCGCGAAAATGCGATGCTGTATTTTCTCTTAAAAAATCCCCTACTCAGCCCCTATGTCGAAACCGGCATTGGCAAGGAAAACAACGAGCAGGAAGCGTGGTCGTCGGACGATTGGTGGTGTGCCCCGTATGACACCCAATACAACGACGCGACGAATTCGGAACAGCCTTCGCCCCTGCCGCCACGACCCGCTTTCCTCACAGCGGCCCAAAGCAAGCTCGCCCAAGCCGAACGCAAGCGGCTCAAAACAATTGGCGACGCTCCAAAATATCTGGGTGAACGTGTATTGGCATGGGCAAAACGCGCACCTCGCGACACTCGCGTGCCCGAGGCTCTGTACATCTCGATCGAGGCGAACGGTTGGAATAAATACGGCTGCGGCAACAACGTGGAACTTCGCAACGACCTGGTGGGCTACCTCAAGACACGCTACCCAAAAAGCGAATGGGCGGCAAAACTGGTTGAGGAGAACGAGGGAAGGTAGAAATGGTTTTCTGAACTCCGGGGATCTCAGCGTGCCCCTCAGCGTCTCTGCGGTGAGAATCAACCAAACGCAGAGTTTCGCTGAGCACTGATCTTTGACAATTGAATACAGCGAACCGAACGGCTATCTACTTACCTTTCGATTCCTGCTCGGCCTTAAATTTCACAAGCTGTTTTTTGAAGTCAGCGCAGGTTTTGGCGAGTTCGACCGCCCCGTTCCTGTTCTTGCTTTCCTCGACGCTCTTCTTTATGGAGTCTTTAATACGGTTTAGGAAAGTCGCCTTGATCGCCTTCGTCACATAGCCGTCTTCTGGATTGTTCGCCTCGGCCGCGATCATATTCATGACCTCGTCACACTCAGGCACGCCGGTCGTCTCTTCACCGACAACGGTATCTATCCCTTTGTCAGCGAGCGACTTGTTCGATGACGGATCAGACGATGAGCCTTTATCCGAAAGCGGATTGATCGAGCTGCAGCCCAGAACAACGGCAAACAGCAATGCGCACGCGATAGTAGCAAGTATGGTGTTTTTCATAGCGGTATTTATTGGTCGCAATGGTTACGCTTCGATAAGCCGTACGGTTCAATCTTTCTGAAGCTTAGCAAATTTCTCGATCAATTTCTTCTGGCCAAATCCTGGAAAGCTGACCGTCAGCTTTGCATTGTCGCCGGAGCCCTCGCGTCTGAGGACGAGGCCGCGGCCGTATTTTTCGTGACGAACGTTGGTTCCCGGAACCAACGATTGCGGACTGCGGATCGTGGATTGCGGATCAGCCTTGGTGCCTGCGGCTTTTAACTTCTCGAGGGCGGTCGGTGGCTTAGGAGTTTCCCGTTCTCCCCAATTCCCTTTCTCCTCCACTCCGCGGCCGCCCGCTGACGCAGGCGGTTCTGACTTGGCACGGTTTTTAAAGAACTCAGCGACCGCATCTGAACTGTTGTATGTCTTGCCGGCATAGATATTTTTTGGTTTTTGCGGCTTGTTCTCGCCCCGCAAGGCACTAACGGTTGCCTTCGCGGACATTGCAGTCGTGCTTCGGGCGTATGACAGCCACGACGAGCCGGGCGAGAGGTCGTCGATCAATTCGAGCGGCATTTCATTGAGGAATTGCGATGGCTCGGCGGCGATCTCCTCTCCGTAGGTTCGTCGGCGCATGGCGTGTGTGACATACAAGATCTTTTCGGCACGGGTGATCGCCACGTATGCGAGACGGCGTTCTTCTTCAAGCTCTTTGACATCATTGATCGACCGAGAATGCGGGAAAATGCCGTCCTCGAGACCGACCAGAAACACGACCGGAAACTCAAGGCCCTTCGCCATGTGAACCGTCATCAACGTGACGGGAGCCGTGCCATCGTATTTGTCCGTGTCAGAGGTCAACGCAGCGTGATCGATAAATTCGCGCAGCCCATTTTCGTCCATCCGGTCATAATCGACGGCGGCGTTGACGAGCTCTTCGAGGTTTTCAAGCCGGGCGAGCGATTCGTCGGAATTCTCGGTGCGGAGCACATTCGCATAGCCCGTATCCTCGATCGCCGCAACGACGACATCGGAAACTGGCCGCTCGGCACCGCTCGATTCTTTGACCTTCACGATGAGATTCTCGATCGCCGATCGAAATGCTCGAAACGCCTCTTTTGCCCGCGGTGTGAGATTCACCGGCTGATCGTGACCGAGGTCGGTCACCGTCGCGATTGCCATCCAGAGCGAAGAACCATTAGCCTTTGCGTGACGCTGCAGTTCGTCGAGGCTGGTCTTGCCGATCCCGCGAGTCGGCGTGTTGACGACCCGCAGCAGAGCGATATCGTCAAACGGATTCATCGCAAGTTTTAGATACGCGATGACATCCTTGACCTCGGCACGCTCGTAGAATGAGAACCCGCCGACAATGTTGTATTCGATACGCAGCCGGCGTAGAGATTCCTCAAAAAGCCGGGACTGAGCGTTGGTGCGATACAGCACAGCGATACGATCGCTCAGACTGCGGCGTTGATGTTCCTCGATCTTCGAAGCAATATAGCGGGCCTCGCCGTCACCGTCGTAAGCCTGATAGTAAAAGATCCGCTCGCCGCCGGGATTTGCGGTCCAGAGCTTCTTTTTTTTCTGGTTGACGTTGTTCTTGATGATCGAGTCGGCAGCGTCGAGGATGGTTTGGGTCGAACGATAGTTCTGTTCCAGCAATATCACTTTTGCCGACGGAAAGTGTTTCTCAAACCCAAGAATATTGCGAATATCAGCCTGTCGAAAACCGTAGATACTCTGCGCATCGTCACCTACAACGCATATGTTCTGCTGCTTTTCGGTAAGGAAGCCGATGAGAGCGAACTGTAGGGCGTTGGTATCCTGGTATTCGTCAACGAGAATGTATTTGTAGCGTTCGTTATATTTCTCACGGGTCTCCGCCGACTTGCGAAGCAGCTTAACCGTCTTGATCAGCAGATCGTCAAAATCAAGAGCGTTCGCCGTGTTCAGCCGCTCATCGTACATCTTAAAGACCTTTGCGATCGTTAAGTTTTTCTCATCGCCATACTCGACCTTTGAGGCGAACATCTCATAGTCCTCGCCGCGATTCTTGGCCGAGCTGATCGCACTGCGAACATATCGCGGATTCATCTGCTTTTCATCGATCCCAAGATCTTTGATACACGCTTTCACGACCTTTTGCGTGTCATCGGTGTCATAGATCGTAAAAGACTTTTTGTAGCCTTCATCGAGCAGTTCGATATCTTGCCGAAGTATTCGGACGCACAGGCTGTGAAAGGTCGAGATGAGCGGAGCGGAGCGCAGCCGATGGCCTTTCAGAAGGTCTTCGACCCGCGAACGCATTTCGCCCGCAGCCTTATTGGTAAAGGTCACGGCAAGGATATTATGCGGTGCAACCTCTTTTTCGGCAATAAGATACGCGATACGCACGGTAATAACGCGCGTCTTACCCGAACCCGCACCCGCGAGAATTAACAGCGGCCCATCGGTCGCCTTAACGGCCTCAAGCTGCTGAGGATTCAATGAAGACAAAAAACTCATGGATTCGTTTGGAACTAAAAACTGTCAACTATCAACTAAAAACTGCTCTCGAAAATAGTTCTTAGTTCATAATTATTAATTGCTATTTTGGTCATCTGATAAGGCTCTGGATTTCCTTGAATTTATCGTGTCTCGAATCTCTCATCATTTCGAACAAGGCCATTTCGATCGATGACGTAATCACCCCGCTCGATTCCATCTTTGCCAGGCCGGCCCGCTTGTCCTCATCAAATCGTGAGCAAACACAATCAGTCAGCAGATGAACCTGAAAGCCCCGATCAAGCAGATCATGGGCAGTTTGGTTAACGCAAACATGTGTTTCGAGGCCGCAAATGACGACCTGTTCGACTCCAAGCTCGGTCACCCCGTCGATAAATGCATCCGCTCCGCAGGAACTAAACGCCGTCTTCTCGGCCGCGGCCCAACCGTCCGGCATTGCAAGTCTTATCTCTTCGGCAGTGGGGCCAAGGCCCTTTGGGTACTGCTCCGTCACCAAAATAGGCACGCCAAGTATCTGGAATCCTCGCACGGCCGTCGATGCACGCGACGCAACGATCGGAAAATCCGCAATGGCATTCCGAAAACCTTCCTGAATATCGATCACGACAAGCGCAGCCTTATCCTTATTCAAAATGCGGGGGTGCGGCATATCGGTTAAATCTCAGAGTCTTGCCCCTTCTCAGCACGGCGTTTTGCCTTTTCCTCTTCGCGTTCCCGCATCTCTTTTTTATACGTTTTCGCAAAAAAATAGACCGCCACGGAGCAAATGATGAGGATCAAGATCATCATCGCTGAAATAAAATAAACTTCGGCCAATCCGGAACCGGGCATGACTCTAGTCTAAGGGGCGGAGTCCAAAACTCCCAAGTCGGAAAGCGAGATAGAATATCTAGCTCGGCGCTTGATTTGGCGGGAATGACCGTTCGGGGTCGTCGATCAGGCGGCTGCGATAGATCTCGGGCAATTTCTTGACGTTCTTTTGCTTATCGGTAACCACATGGAGCGTTTCGCCCTCGGCGATCAGCATGTCGTCAGATGCCCGATGGATCTCATAGTAAAATCGCAAAGTCCGGCTACGGATCTTGGTGATCCTGGTTCGGATCGTTATTATATCTTCGTAATACGCAGGAGATTTGTAGCTGCAATAGGCTTCGGCGACAACCATGAGAGAGTCATCGATTTCCTCCATCTCTTTGTAAGAGAAGCCCCTTGCACGACAAAATTCGCTACGGCCCGTCTCAAACCACACGAGGAAGTTGGCGTGATGTACGATGCCCATCGCGTCGGTTTCGGCATAACGCACCCGAACTTCGGTTTCATGCCAGCCGTCCATAATAGCGGGAAATGGAAAGTGGATAACGGAAAATGAAGAACCGGATCACCTTCCGGCATTTTCCACTTTCAATTCTCAATTTTCCATTATTGAAGTTGGCTGGGAGACAGGGATTCGAACCCCGATAGGCAGATCCAGAGACTGCAGTCCTACCATTAGACGATCTCCCAGCGTAAGTAACAATTTACGGGGCAGGATATAGGATGTCAAATATCAAACTTGCGGTAAACGTCTCTAAAACGGACAATTAAGGTTTGCCATAGGCTTTGGGCATCGTCACCGCCTGCCCTCAGCCTTTTTACCTTATGCAGGAAGAAAAGGAGATCCTAAATAACCGTCAGGCGTATCATGAGTATTTTATACTCGATAAATACGAGGCCGGAGCTGCTCTACTCGGGACCGAGGTGAAAAGCATCATGGCCGGGCGTATCCAGCTCAAGGAGTCCTTCGTCCAGATCAAAGACGGCGAAGTTTGGCTCGTGGGATCTCACATTTCGCACTATTCGCATGGCAATATCAACAATCACGATGTTCTCAGGCCCCGCAAGATGCTCCTCCACCGCCGCGAGATCGAAAAGCTCGAAAAAGACACCACGCAAAAAGGCCTGACACTCGTCGTAACCCGCATTTATTGGAAGAATGGCCGCATCAAATTTGAGATCGGGGTAGCAAAGGGTAAGAAACTTTACGACAAACGGGAGACCGAGATGCGGAAGACGATCGAAAAAGAAACGAGGGCAGAGTTGAAAGAGACGCTTAGATAAGTTATAGATATTAAAGCGATTTATTAAGAAAACACATATTTTTATTGAGGTATTGATGAAATTCCAGGGAATTACCGGAAATTTTACCGAGGCCAACGTTGAGGCTTTGGCTGTGGCTGTTTTTAAGGGCGAGAAGACCGCGAGCGGGCTTCTCAAGGATCTCGACAAATTGACCGGTGGGCTAATCACCAGCGTCATTAAGTCAGAGGAGTTTAAGGGCGACTCAGGACAAACTGCTTTGCTTCGGTTCGCCGCAAGCGGAAAGGTCAAGGCCAGCCGCCTTTTGCTTGTCGGTGTCGGTGCGGAAAAAGAATACAAACCGAGCGGGGTCGCAACGGTTGCCGGAACGGCAGCCCGCAGTCTTCGCAAACTTAATGTAAAGAGCATTGCTGTACTTCCGCGCGGTGACGCCAACGCCTCTGAGACGGCCCAAAACGCCGTCCAGGGCTTTATCACCAGCCAGTTTGACATCGACAAATACAAGACCAAAGACAAGAACGACAAGTCGGTTTCGACCTTGGTCGTTTGCGTGGACGGTGCGAAGCCTGCCGATCTTAAGAGCGGCATAGCCCGGGGCGAGGCAATCGGGGAGTCGATGAATTTCACCCGTGATCTTTGCAACGAGCCGCCGAATATCCTTACGCCGACTGAAATGGGCAAGCGTGCGCAGGCGATGGCAAAGGAGACGGGCCTAAAATGCGAGATCCTCGACGAAGCCAAAATGACGAAGATGGGCATGGGCTCGTTAATGAGCGTTTCCATCGGCTCAGAACAGCCTGCGAAGCTAATCGTCCTGAAATACACCCCGGCGAAAAGTACCGCTAAAAAAGGCGATCTGCTCGCATTGGTCGGCAAGGGCATCACCTTTGACACAGGCGGCATTTCGCTCAAACCAGGCGAAGGCATGGACGCCATGAAGTACGACATGTCCGGCGGCGGAACGGTCATTGGCACGATGCGAGCGATCGCTTTGCTCAAACCGACAGTTCCCGTGATCGGCATAGTGGCCGCAGTCGAGAATATGCCTGACGGCAAAGCATCGAGGCCGAGCGACGTCGTAACCGCGATGAACGGCAAGACCATCGAGATCCTCAACACCGACGCCGAAGGCCGCCTCGTCCTCGCTGACGCCGTTGCCTATGCCGAACAGCAGGGTGCGACTCGTATAGTCGATATGGCAACGCTGACAGGAGCTGTGATCGTCGCTCTTGGCGGCTTGAACACGGGCATCATGGGCAATGACCAAGGCCTCGTTGACGAGATCATCGCGTGCGGAAAGGACACCGGCGAAGGCTTTTGGCAGCTTCCGGTCAGCCCGGAATACAGCAAAATGATCAAGTCCGACATCGCCGATATCAAAAATATCGGGTCACGCGGCAAGGCAGGCACCATTATGGGAGCGGTCTTTATTCAGGAATTTATCGACAAGGCCAAATGGGCACATCTCGACATCGCGGGCACGGCTTGGGCTGACAACGCCAAGCCGCACCAATCAAAAGGCCCGACCGGAGTCGCCGTTCGGACGCTGTTAAAATTGGTCGAAAATTCGCAGTAGTTCTTTGATTCAGGAGAAATGATGAAAAAGCTCATCCACGAGATCATTTTTGGTAAGAATTCCCTGCTGAGCGGCGTTATCGCCATGGCGGTCGTCTTGTCGATCGCACTCGGCTGTAATTGCAAAGACCGGTTTGACCTCGCCAATATGGCGAAGAATGACAACACATCGTCGACAGCATCGAATACGGCAACCGATGAGAAGACCGACGATTCGGTTCCATCCGATTCCGTCGTCGAGGGCCTCGTGAAAAGCACGACTGCCGATTTTGGCACTGCGGTCTCAAACAAAGATTTCTCTGAGCTTTACGACAAGGCTTCGCAGGATTTCCAGAACACGTACACCGTCGACGAGATGGACAAGGCGTTCAAGTCCTATACCGACAAGAAATCAGTCGTCGTGCCGATCCTAAAAAAGGTCGAATCGACCGATGCCGAATTTACCACCGAGCCGTCTGTCCGCAAGGAGAAAGGCCTCAGCATTCTCGGTGCGAAGGGCAAATTTAAGACCAAACCCTACAATGTCCGCTTCGATTACGAATACGTAATGCGCGGCGGCGAGTGGAAATTGCTGAAGCTGGTGATCAACATTCCGTAATTGTTATGAAAATTCACGAATACCAAGGTAAAGCTATTCTCAAAGAATACGGCGTTCCCGTTCCACGCGGCATCGTTGTACGCAATGCTGCGGAGGCAGAGGTAGCCGCAAAGGAACTCGGCACCGATGTCGTCGTCGTAAAGGCACAGATCCACGCCGGCGGACGCGGTAAAGGCGGCGGTGTGAAGCTTGCCAAATCGCCTGCCGAGGCCCGCGAGATCGCCGGTGAAATTCTCGGAATGCAGCTCATAACGCACCAGACCGGCCCCGAAGGGCAAAAGGTACAGACGCTGCTGGTCGAGGAAGGCCTACCGATCGATCGCGAATTTTATCTCGGCATCACGCTCGACCGCGTCACCGGCCGCAACGTTTTCATGGCTTCATCCGAAGGCGGAATGGATATTGAAAAGGTCGCCGAAGAAACGCCTGAGCTGATCCTAAAGGAAACGATCGATCCGTCGGTCGGCCTTCGCGGGTTTCAGGCACGTAAGCTGGCTTTTGGCCTCGGCATTCCCGCCGAGCTAGTTGGCCAGGCATCGAAATTCATGCTCTCGCTGTACGCCGCGTATGAAGGCATTGACGCTTCGCTGGTCGAGATCAATCCGTTCCTGCTCACCAAAGACAACCGTCTGATCGCCCTCGACGCCAAGGTGACCTTTGACGACAATGCGATGTTCCGGCACAAGGATTTTGTCGAGCTTCGCGACCTCGCCGAGGAAGAACCGCTCGAGATCGAGGCGTCGAAATACGACCTCAACTACATCAAGCTCGATGGCAACATCGGCTGTATGGTCAACGGCGCCGGACTCGCGATGGCGACGATGGATATCATTAAGCTGCACGGCGGCGAACCCGCAAACTTTCTCGATGTCGGCGGCGGTGCATCGCAGGAACGCGTCGAACAGGCGTTCAAGATCCTGCTCGCGGACGAGAACGTCAAGGCCGTGTTGATCAATATTTTCGGCGGTATCGTTCGTTGCGATATGGTCGCAAGCGGCGTTGTCGCAGCGTACCGCAACCTGGGTATGTCGATCCCGATCGTCGCCCGTCTCGAAGGCACCAACGTTGAAGAAGGCCGCCGCGTCCTGGCCGAGTCCGGCATCAACATCCAAACCGCCCAAGGCATGGCCGACGCCGCCGAAAAGGTCGTCGCAGCCGCCGCGTAGAATAAAGGAATTACGGTATTGCCTCGTCCCGCTGGCTTTCGGCGGGACGTTGGCGTTATCCCTATCGAACTATTATGAATATCAAAAAACAGGAGAATTTCGCCAAGACGATACGGCAGCAGATCGAAACTATCGAACAGCAGTTCGCCGAAAATAGCGATGCCAAGGACCCGATAAAGCCCGACGCCGCCATCGGGCGACTGTCGCGTGTCGATGCCATGCAAAACCAACAGATGCGGCTTGCATTGCAGCGAAACCGTAGGGACGAGATCGCCCGGCTTCAAAACGCTCTCAAGCTGATCGACGCCGGAACCTACGGCACCTGCAACGGCTGCGAAGAAGACATCCCCGACGCCCGCCTAACCGCCGTCCCCGACGCCCAAATGTGCGTCCCCTGCCTCTCAGCCATCCAATAGGTCTCTACGCAGATCAGTTAAAGAAATTTGCCCGCGAATAACCCGAATCCATACGAATAAGATGAACCATGGCAGTTCTCTTATTCGTGCCCATTCGTGTAAATTCGTGGCAAAACTTCTTCTGTTCGCGTCCTTTCGCGTATTTAGCGGTCAGATCTCTTATCGGCAAAGTCGGCGGAACCTAACAATCTCGGCGAAGCACTA
>JBATDM010000018.1:0-38351 GCA_049663465.1 Pyrinomonadaceae bacterium | reverse complement strand
GCACATTCTCTTTGGAAGTAATGACGTCTTATTACATCCCGCGAGAAAATGTCGCCTTTGTACGTGTCCAGCCAGCTCGCCGATGCATTTTCAAACTTCCAGGCCGAGTTTCTCACCATCCCTTCGGACCGGCCGGGGCCGAAGCGGCTTTCGACTAACGCTGCGCAGACGCTGTCGATGAAAGCGAGTCTCTCGTTTAGTTGGATCTGTTCGAGACGGATTGGGTTCTGTTGCTCATTAGATATGTTGTTGCATCTTTCGTACATAACGATCACGCTAGCACGGGTTTTCAGAAATTGGAATACCAAACCGCCGGGATCGTCACATTATGCCGAGTTAGTAGTGCTTCGCCGGGAATGTAACATTCCGCCGATTATGCCGATAAGAGAGTTGACCGCGAAATACGCTAAAGGACGCGAACAGAAGAGGTTTTGCCACGAATTACACGAATGGGCACGAATAAGAGACCTGATTATAGTTTCTCCTTTTTGCGTTGATTCGCGTTATTGGCGGGCAAAAATTCTTGTCGGCGGCAGGGCCGCCTCCGTGGTCGGGTTGGAAGGTTGTCCTCCAGCTAAGGCTGGAGGCAATTCATAAGAGTTTGCCAGGGAATTACACGATAGGCACTAAGGGGAGAACAAACGGGAGAGCCGTCAGCGGCCTGATCCCTTGGTTGATCACATCCGCATTGGTCTCGGTCACACTTGATTAACCTTGCGTCAAATGGTTAGAATCATAGGTTCGCGGAGAGGTGCGAGAGTGGTTGAATCGGGCAGTCTCGAAAATTGTTGTACCTTTGCGGGTACCGTGGGTTCGAATCCCACCCTCTCCGCCACATTTTGAAGGATGAAGTGGGAAGGATAAAGGATGAAGTTCGGAGTAACTGGATCCTTTACCTGACGGCTTTACCGCTAGCTGTTTGAGAATATATCGGTTATTATCACGCCAGTTTTACTGATCTAACTAAAATCTGGAGGTAAACCGTTATGCCTTTGACAAAGAGGTTGTCGGCTGAGTTTTTGGGTACGTTGTGGCTGGTGTTTGGCGGCTGCGGCAGTGCGGTTTTAGCGGCGGGATTTCCCAATCTGGGAATCGGTTTTGTCGGTGTCTCGATGGCATTTGGACTGACCGTGCTGACCGGGGCATATGCTCTCGGGCACATCTCGGGTGCACATTTTAATCCGGCGGTGACGCTCGGCCTGTGGGCCGGAAAGCGGTTTGAGGCAAAGGACATCTTGCCGTACATCATGGCCCAGGTACTGGGCGGCATCGCAGGAGCCGGCCTGTTGTACGTGATCGCCAGCGATAAGATCGGATTTACGCTTGCGGGCGGATTTGCATCAAACGGATTTGGCGATCATTCGCCCGGTAAGTACGGTGCATTGGGCGGTTTTGTTGCCGAGGTCAGCTTGACGTTCTTTTTCCTGATCGTCATTCTCGGTGCGACGCACGGACGTGCACCAAAGGGCTTTGCCCCGATGGCCATCGGTCTCTGCCTGACCTTGATCCATTTGATCTCGATACCCATTACCAACACGTCGGTAAATCCGGCGAGGAGTACGGGCCCGGCGATATTCGCTCAGGGATGGGCGTTGACGCAGCTTTGGATGTTCTGGATCGCACCGATACTCGGTGCTCTGCTCGCAGGTTTTGTTTACGTCTGGCTCTCGCCCGATGACCCGGAACCGAGAATTGTCAGCGGCAATATTCCACTGGACGATGTGGCTGATGTGACCGATAAAGACGTTGAGGACGAGATCGAATTAGAGCTCGACGATGACGAAGCCGAATAGGCCGGCGATCGATTTTTGACAATTTAATTTCGCGGAAAGGTGCAAGAGTGGTTGAATTGGCAGCATTGGAAATGCTGTGAGCCTTAACGGGTTCCGTGGGTTCGAATCCCACCCTTTCCGCCATAATTGAAGGAGAAAGGATGAAGGATAAAGGATAAAAACGTTATTCTTTGTCCTTTCTTTGTTTGGACTATGAATGAAGATCTGAAGATAAGGACGCGAGATTTTGCGATCAGGATCATAAAGTTGTTCGCGGCCCTGCCCAGGACGACTGAGGCTCAGGTGATCGGCAAACAACTTTTGCGTTCTGGCACCTCGGTCGGTGCTCAGTACAGGGAATCGCATTTTGCTAAATCAGATGCGGATCTGATCAGCAAGATACAAGGTGCGTTGCAGGAATTGGAAGAAACTCTCTACTGGCTGGAACTGATCGAGCAAACACAATCATTCACCGCAGAACGGCTCCAGTCTATTACCCAGGAAGCCAACGAACTGAGGGCCATCCTCATAACCATCGCCAAGAAGGTCAAAGCCAGAGCGAAGGGATGAAGGATGAAGGATAAATGGAAGATCTTCACTGGCAATATTCTACTTTCCTGACTTTATCCTTTATCCTTCATCCTTTATCCTTTAGCTTGGCTTCAGGCCCCGCACAAGGTTTGTGTTGTGAACCCGGCTAGGCGAGGAATCGAGCAACCGTAGCGATTACAACCTGTGTTGCGATCAGGTCTGGAGCCATCTTTTTTTACCCCGTTACAATTTGGAGCGCTGATACTGTGCAAGGAGCTTTGTGATCTCGGCATTGAGCGTCTGCTTTACAGCGAGGTTCGTGGCATTGTCACGCTGCTTTACTAGCTCCTCGATCTGATGCTGTAGCATCTCGGTCCTCGTCTCAGGCTTCTTGCTCTTGGATATCTGATACTTGTCGTCCACAGATCGACTTTACTACAGGACCCAGATCTGAAACCAAGATGACCTATTCGCCGGTGTCGGGAATTATCTCGATCTTTACGTCGAATGTGCCTGAGTTGTCGTCGAGGTTGCCTTCATTGATGCCGAGGAAAAGTGCGCCGTCGCGGGTGGCGGTGAATTCGCGGGTAGCTCCGACGTAGATAAAATCGTTGTTGTCGTCACCGATGACGGCGATCAGCGCACCGGTCGCGACATTCTTTAGAAGTTTTTGCGAGTCATCGATCGACGCGACGCCGGACGGCGGTGAACTCTGATTCTTGCCAAGCGAGACCTTGCCCGAACCGGTGATGCGAATGCGTTGGCCTTTCTTGACCACCCATCCCGTATTCGTCCAACCATTCGCCGTGCTGTCGGCTGTTACCTTGATCTGCCATTCAATCGGCTTCATTTTTTCGCCGGAAGGTTGTTTGGGGGCCGGGTTTCCTCCGATCACAACGCGGGGCGGCGAAACCGGCTCGTCCTTGATCACAGGCTCTTTGTAGGCGGCATTGCGATTGGTAACGGCGGCTTGAGAGTCGTCAAATGAGATAGATTCGACCTCATCGGAAATGAAGGTAAGCTCGCGTTTGCGCGAACCATCGCCAATAGCAACCACAAATTTACCACCGCCAAAGGCGACGATCTTGCCCTTAAGGATGCTGCCGTCCTTGAGCCGGATCGTATCTGCCACTGCAAGGCCGGCAAGGGCAAGGATCAGGACCGAAACGATGAGGCCGCGAACGGCTTTGGTGCTAAGCAACATATTTCCTCCAAAAACGGTGGTAAACGGGTAGATCGAACTAAACTTTCAGGCAAAAACGGCCTGAATAGTGATGAAACGAATTGGTGTTGAGTTGTAAAAATTGCGAGTTACGCTATTTCAACCGCGATAATACACAATTTTGTTCAAGTTGTAAATGAATTTTTACTATCTAGACCGTTGCAATCAGAGGGGTTGTCAGAACGGCGGCAAATGAACCGTTGCGGCGTGGGCAATATTTTGGCCACCGGAGAGATCATCTTGGATGTGAATATCTCCGATTCGACCCTAATCGATTCTTTCCGGGCGGGTCGATGTGGAATAATATGGAAGTCTGAATATTATGGCGATCCTTGTTACCGGCGGTGCCGGATATATTGGCAGTGTCGTGGTTGATGACCTGTTGCAAGCCGGTGAGCGTGTCGTCGTTTTGGATGATCTCTCACGCGGCCACCTGGAGGCTGTCGGCCGGGATGTGAAATTCTACGAGGGCGAGATCGGCGACAGCGATCTCGTTCGACGAATTTGTAAAGACGATCCGATCTCGACGGTCATGCACTTTTCGGCATTTGCGTATGTCGGCGAATCGGTCGAACAGCCTGACCGATACTACGCGAACAATACATTTCAGACTATGCGCCTGCTCGATATGCTGGTCGAATGCGGCGTGAAGCAGTTTGTCTTCTCCTCCAGTTGTGCCACATACGGCGAGCCGCAATACACTCCGATCGATGAAAAGCACCCGCAGTGGCCGACGAATCCGTATGGATGGTCAAAGCTTTTTGTGGAGCAGATGCTTCGGGACTACGAGAGAGCATTTGGGCTGAGGTTTGTTTCGCTTCGGTACTTTAATGCTGCGGGGGCGACCCGGACACACGGCGAACACCATGAGCCGGAGACCCATCTGATACCGCTTGTCCTCGAAGCGGCGGCGGGCAAGCGGCCGCATATATCGATCTTTGGAACGGACTATCCGACGCCTGACGGCACGGCGATTCGCGATTACATCCATATTTCCGACCTTAGCCAGGCACATTTGCTTGCGGTAAAGTACCTTGATCAGGGCGGCGTGCCGGATTTCTTTAATCTCGGAACAGAGGACGGGGATTCTGTTTTGGAAGTTGTCGAGGCTGCCAGAAGGATCACTGGAATGCCGATCACGGTCAAGAATGAGCCGAGACGCCCCGGCGATCCGTCCCGTTTGGTTGCAGATGCGGCAAAAGCTAAGGCTGTACTTGGGTGGAAGCCGGACTTTCCGTTGATCGACTCAATAATCGAAAGTGCCTGGGAATGGCATCGATCCAATGCGAATGGCTACATGGAAAAACGCTAAGTCTCGAACTTTTCTGCAAGATTCGAGTTAACAATGGCTTGAGCCGCCGTGTATTCGTCCGGCGTATTCACGTTCAGGAAAAACAGGTCCGAGTGACGCAGATCGCTGATCTCATCAAAAGCAACAAAACGAGTGCTGATCCGAGTCAGCAAGTTTCGCAGGCTCCAGTCATTGGTTTGTAGAGCATACTCTACGGCGGGAAGACACGTCTTTCGACGGTAAAATGCTGCGAGCGGCTGAGAGCCGCTGTCCTGTTGCACCGGCACGATCGCGTCAAAATGCGCCCGATCCAGTGACGCCAAACGAGTAAATAGCTCGTCGTTTGCAAATGGCATGTCACACGCCAAGACCACGCACCAGTCCGATGCCGCATTCTTCAATGCCGTGTGGAGACCGATGATCGAGCCGCGTCGGCCCGTCTCATGCTCGTCGCAAAGAATCGGCAGACCATTGCAATCAGCTGCGATATTACCTACAACAGTTATCTTATGGGGGGCGACTGCGGACAATGCAGAACTTGCCCGTTCCACAAATGACAGTCCGCCGACGGTGAGGTTTGCCTTATTTCGACCCATGCGGGAACTGGCACCGCCGACCAAAATGAATGCTTCTAATTCGGGCATATGCCTCTATCGTAGCAGGAAGATCAGGCCAGCCCGGCCTCTTGACCTTAGATCTCGTCCCAAAACTTTGCCGCTATCAGCGGAGCAAAAAGCATTACCAACATCCCAAAGAGCATGAGTCCGCCGTTAGCCATATCGTAATCGGAATAGATCCTCTCCCACGAAAGGTCCAGAATAAAGCGCCCCAGAAAAATCTCGAATCCAAGTGTCAAACCGATCCACAAACCTCCGACTGCCAGAAAATCCAGCATACCGTCACCCTTGATCCAGCGCGCAAATACGAACGATATCGTCAGGATCAGTATCGATCCCACAAGAACACCAGTTTGCCTTGCCCTGAGGTCTCCGATAAATGGCTCGACCGCAATTACACGGATGACCCCATGTAGTGTCTCGGCAAGAATGATGATCAGCCAGACTGAGAATCCACGGATCAGCACTCGGAAAATGCTATTTGTTTTCACGACGGGCTCACACTAGGGCTTCCTCACAACCATCACGGAACACGGGGCGTGATGCATAACGCCATTGGATACCGAGCCGAGCAAGCGGCCCCAGAAACCTCGCCCATGCGAACCCACGACTATCAGATCCGCATTCCATTCTTTGGCCTTCTCGGTGATTTGTTGATCGGGCGATCCCCTCAACACCTCTGTTTCGATCGAAAGGGCGGCACCTGGAAACTGGTCAACAACGAGTTTCTTTGCGGCATCCACTACATCCGTTGTCTGCTCTCTGACGGCATCTTCGAGTTGCTGGTAATATTCCGGCGACATGGCAAATGGTTCGGCCGCAAGCGGAAACATATCGTCATACGCTGACACGATAAGGATCTCGGCATTCCTAGGATCAACGACCATCTTGCAGCACTCCGTGATCGCTGCGTTGCTGTAATCTGATCCGTCTGTTGCAATTAATATTCTCATTTTAAATTTATCCTCCGAAAAAGACTGCCTCTCCTGAATTAATAAGGCAATCTCTATTCCACGCCGCCTATTTGGGAGAAGGCGAATATCATCAGCAAAATATCTAAGCGGCCTGGCAATAATTAGTTTCACGAACCGGCGTTCAAGTCGGAGCAGGCATCTAGAGTGCGAGATTTTACCCGGAAAGGGCGAGAAAGTATGCAAACTTCCACACGACGAGCGGGGCAATTCACGTTAATACGGGCGGGAGGTTTCGGCACGGTGGTTGCAAAAAGACAGGTGAAATGCAGCGTGGATTTGCTCTGCATTCTATTTCCAATAGTGAGGATATTGAGATGACACCTAGATTTTATGGAATGCTATGGATCGGCTTGGCAATATTGGCCGGAGTGATGTTTGTCAGCGGAGCGTTCAATCTGTTGACGCTCGCTATCTTTGGCTTTATTTTGTTCGGCCTGGTTTTTGTAGGGATGATATGCGTGCTTCCGGGCACTGTATCTCATCCTCCCAAGACGAACGCTGATATTGGAGTTTCTGCACCACGCAAGTCTATGCCGGTCGGCGAGCGGGTAGGCTCATCTGTTGGGCTGACTGGTCAGCCGAGCCACTAGCCCGACTTGCTTGGGTGGATACGGTGTGAGCGCTGATCCGGGATCGCACGGCGAATGTAGCCCGGTCGCGAAATGTTCAAGACGCGTGATGCGTCGGTTGGGTTGCTGTCGCGCGTTGTCGCGCCTGAGTTGAGCCAATTTTGCAGTTCAGGCATTTATATTTAAGATGTTCATGTATCCTTGAATAGTCTTTTTGTTTGCGGAACTGCACTTGTGCGTACCTGAAAGGTTAGGCTCGCAATATTCAGGGTATTTCGGTTTGGGGGAAGTCGTTATGGCAAATATCTTGATCTTGGGCGGTGGTTTTGGCGGCCTCATAACCGCAGAAAAGCTTGCAGCATCGATAGGCTCGCAGCATCAGATAACGCTTGTTTCGCCAAGCCCGAAGTTCACTTTTTATCCGGCCCTTGTCGAACTCGCCTTTGGAAAGTGTGAGCGGGATGAAATTACATTTGACCTTCGCATGAAGTTAGATGAGATCAAAGTACGTTTCGTCCAGGGTGAGATCGTTCGTCACAACGCAGATCGCCGCACCGTCCAAACTGCCGGCCCCGATTTTGAGGGAGAGATCGGTTACGACTATCTGGTGATCGCGGTTGGCCGGCGTTTGGCGACCGAAAGGGTCCCTGGATTTTTTGAATACGCCCATCATCTGCTTGGAGCAGGTGCAGCATTGAAATTTGGCGATGCTGTACGCGGGTTTCGCAGCGGCAGGATCATTGTCGGCGGTTGCCCGGAATCGCGGCTGCCCGTACCTGTCTGCGAAGTGGCATTTGCTCTCGCACGACAATTTGCTGCCGGGATTCGATCGGGAGAAACTTCCATTTCGGTTATTTTCCCGGACTCTCTTCGAGAAGCATTTGGCGGGGCTGACATTCACACGGAACTGGAGACCGCCTTTAAGACCCACGGTATCAATGTTTTATACGACATTCCTATTTGTGAGATCACGCCGGACGAGGTTTTTTCTTCAGACAAGCACAAGATCAACTACGACCTGCTAATGCTCGTGCCTCCGTTTCGCGGCAACGCGGTTTTTCGCCATACATGCAATACGGATGACGCGGATTTTCTGGAGGTTGACGGCTATATGCGTGTCCAAGGTCAGGAAAGGACTTACGCTGTCGGCGACATCGCTGCATTCCCGGGGCCTAAATTTGCCCACATGGCGGTGCGGCAGGCCGGCGTGGCAGCGGCAAATATTATCTCAGAGATCAAGGGCGAGCAACCAAACTCGGAATATTATCACGAGATCGCAACCGTGATCGATGCGGGTGGAGCGGAGTCGATCTATCTGCACTACGGGATCTGGGATGAAACGCATTACAAAGTGAAAAAAGGGCGGTTCTGGAGTTGGGCAAAGGACATCCATGATACCTATTGGAGGGCGCGGCATAGCTAACACGAGGCCTAAGACTCGCAGGAGGTTTACGATGATCCAGATAGAAGAAATGTCAGATGATGAGATCGAAGATTTTCTGTTGCAGATCGGCTATGGACATCTTGGATGCTCAAATAATGACCAGCCATACGTCCTGCCGATCCACTACGCATATCAGAAACCGTATATTTACTTCTACACAACTGAAGGGCTGAAATCCGAGATCATTCGGTCAAATGCACTGGTCTGCCTTCAGGTAGAGCAGGTGGTTGATAATGCCGATTGGCGAAGCGTCGTCGTAAATGGTGTCGCCGAGCAAATAACTAATATTAGTGAACGTGAGGAGGCCGTCAACCTGATCCTTAGAACGAATCCAACTCTGACGCCGGCGATAAGTATCCGATGGATGGATGAATGGATCCGGGAAAACAAAGAAATTGTCTACCGCATCAAGCCCACTAGTGCTACAGGCCGTACACCAGTCAAAGTAAGTATCAGCGCGGCCGCCGCAACACCGCATAGGTCGAAATAATTTGATCAAGCCCCGTCGTGGACCGTTTCTTACCGGCCAGAAGCGAACAGCCTTAATTATCCGGAAGGGAAGACGGGCACCGTGTTCGATGCCCGTAACTCACTGAGTTGATTCGCTTAGCGGGAGGAAAGTGACGAACCCACGTCCTAATTTGTGCCCAATTTTGCTAGATCTTCGCGAAGTCTTGAGATCGCAGCGTTCGCTGGATCGACGGCTTCGAGCTTCGCCAGCGTTGCTTTCGCACCCGATTCATCACCTTTCCTAGTATAGGCTACCGTCATATTCTGCAGAGTTTGAATGTGCGACGGATCGGTCGCGAGCGACTTACGAAACTCCGCGATCGCGCGATCATAATCGGGCGGCTGACGAAAAACGAAGGTGAGGCCGAGGTCTGTGCGGAGGTTCACGTCATCTTCCTTCTTTGCAAGGGCGGCCACGTACCACTTTTCGGCTGCCTCATAGTTGTCAGCATCAAAATTAGCGTTGGCGAGATCGGCCATTATCTCGTTGTCGTCAGGGCGGAGTTTGTTGGCCTTTTCCAGAAAGCCGACTGCTTCGTCGTAGCGTCCGATCTGATAGTACAACTGTCCGGCCTTCGCCTGAGCGTCAGCATCGTTGGGCGAGCCTTTCGCCTTTTCGATCGCGGCGGTGATCTCGGGCTGCATCGCTCCCGTTCCTGCCGAACCGATGTCGGGATGTCCGGGCGGCATGTTTGAGTTGACTGCGAGACTGGACGTGCCGGCCGGCCCCGCACTAGTTTGGTTCACCGAATTGGCAAACATGAAGCCGATGATCAGGCCAACCATTAAACCAATAACACCTACGAGGATAGTTTCTTTTTTCATAACGCTATGCATACGAGTGCAACCCCGGCAGCAAGTAGCTCACGCCGAGGTATGTAAATACGACGAACAGGAACGCAACAACCGCAAAATAGGCTGACCTTCGACCCCGCAAACCGTACGCTACGCGCGAGTGGAGAAAGCCGGCATATGTCAGCCAGGCGACGAGAGCTCCGACCTCTTTGGCATCCCATCCCCAATATCTTCCCCAGGATTCATTTGCCCACACGGCTCCCGTGATCAGGAGCAAAGCTAATCCTGCAAACGCTACGCCTGCTAGCTTATACATCAACCCGTCCAAAACCTCGGCCGCCGGCAAAAGCGACTTGATCCGTTCGGTGTTGATACCAAAAAGTACTACAAAAAAGGTTCCGGCAAATGCCGTGATCAGGGCCGCCAGTTCGACGGGGTTGGCATTCAGACTTAAATGCAGCGACGATCCATTTTCAGTGATCCATTTGTTCGCAATGTCATAGAGTTGCTGTTGGCCCATCGCATTGATCTGCTGCTGCGGTATGTCCTGCTGCTGCAGCATCCAGACAGCAAATTTTTCGTATTGTGTGGCACTGATGAGGGAAACGATGTTTCCAAGATTCTTGAGCTGGTAGACAAGGGTCGCGATGCCTGCGGCCTGCACCGCCATTGCTGCGAAAAGAAGTCCACGGCCGTAGCCACGTAATTTGGTATCGTCCTTGGAAACTGAGATCGCGAACAACACTGATGCCCCTATCAGCAATGCTGCCGCTCCGGCGATCAACCATCCGACATACGGAATATCGGCGCGTAAAGCCAGGGATTGTCTGGAATCACCAACAAAAGTTGACGCAGTGTATGTTCCGAATGTCGCAAGTGAGAAGATACTGAATTTACTTATTGTCGCAAACACGGCAAGGGCAAAAGCGCTCGTCCAGATCGCCATTTTCTCCACTTTCAGGCCATCTTTCAGCAGGTAAAGCACGGCAACAGCAAAACACACGAGAGCGACGCCGTAGCTGATCGAAGCGATACCGACATGGATGGGCCGCCAGTACGAATCAAGTACGGGAGGCAGGTCGATGATCTCGCCGCCGATAAATCTTGCCAAAACTAGAATTATCGCTGCCAGCGGCAGAGACAACACAGATATTATCCGGAACGACGGCCGTCTCATTACGAGCAATGTCGTTATGCCGGCGCCAAACGCAAATGCCAGACTTAGGTCGTACAGATTGGCAAAAGGGACGTAGCGAAAAACCCACGGCATGTCGCTCGCGCCCGAACCTTGGCTATTGAAGATAGCGAGTTCGCGATCGTATGCGGCCACCCAGCGTACGAGCCAACTCGAAAGATTGAAAAAAACGCCGAGTACTGCTGCCCAAAATCCCAGCTTTTCCGCAAATCGAAACGGGGCGTATAGATTCGTTAGGTAGAACACGGCCGCGATCAGATAAGCCGCGAGCGCCAGCATCATCAGTGCTCCATCGCTGATAAAGCCCTTACCGCCGAGTTCGATCCGGAGAGCGACCAATCCGATCGAAGCTACGATAGCGATCGCGGCCGGTGCATACGACGCTAGCAGTGACGGCATCGTCTCAACTGTCTCGTCCCTAGGCGTAGTGATGAGGGGTCTGTCTAGTATTTCCTGACTCATATATTTTTCTTCCTTAGATTTTCGACAAATCTGGTGAACTTTTCTTCAAAGCCGTTCGCGTTCCGGTTTGTGTTTCCGCCCAGGACTACGCGACTGCGATCCCCGCCCTGAGCGTCGATCGCTGCCCAAACTCGTTGATGTGAAAAACCAAACACCCCGAGCAGCGTTAGACAGAGGAGGCCGAAACCGACATACACGACGGTAGCTCCGGGGTCACGCTGGACCGAAAGAATGTGCTGCTCGGCAGCCTTCTCAAAATCCACGAGTTGAAATGTAAAGCCCGCTATCGGCTTCGATGCGACGGGAATATTGGCCATTTGAGTACCAAATGCGTAGGCCGCGTAAGTTGCTCCGCCATTGTCAGTCACATGGAGTACTGCGGCGGGATTCGGATACGCTGAGGTGTCTTCGTTTGGATCTTCGGGGCCGACGCGAAAGTTGCCGCGGAATTCGTTCAATTCTATTTTCGTCCCGTTCGCTAGTTCGACTGCTCCGTTCCGTGGGACCGTCACCATCTGGCTCTCGGCGCCATCTGTGGGTTGAGCTTTTATGCTAACTGACCTTGCCCGGCCCACTGGGGTAAAACTCGCCTGAAAGAAGCGATAACCACGGTAGTCGTACGGGGCATTCATTTGCACCGACGCTTCGTGCGAGCCGGTTTCGTCCGTGATCGTGAACCGGGTTATCCAGTCGATGGTATTCATCGCGTTTATCGGCCCGTCTTTCTTTATCAACTTTTGTTGAATGTCAGTACATGTGACCTCAAACGGAAGTCGTTTTGTGATCTCGCTTGCCTGGTCCAGATCAACTACTGTGTCGAATATCAGATCAGATTTAGCGCCGGGCGATAGTGGCAGTTGTCCTGTTGAGCCCATTTGAGCTGTTAGGAACGCACCGAAAAAGATGGTGAGAAGCCCGACATGCACCGCGTATGCTCCTAGTCTGTTCCAGGTTCCGGATTGTGCGAAAAGATAAAGTTTGCCGTCCTTCTCAGCTTTTTGAACTCGCTTCCAACCGGCCTCTTTCATCGAGCGTTCCAGTTCCGCTGCGGCTTCATTTGGAGCAAGGTCAAACTCCATTTCATACGAATTCTTCTGTTCCCGGATCCACCGCGAGGGCACAGTCAGTTTTGGTTTCGAGATGAGGCGCCACGTTTTCGGGAACCGGTCAACTGAGGCAAGAATTATGCTCATCGATACCCCGGCGAGCAGAGCGTTAAAGTACCAGGCGTGGTAAATATCAAACAAGCCAAGATTCCCGTATACAAGTCTCTGCGCAGGTGTCAGTTCAGCGAAGTATCGGTCGAAGCCGGCAACATTCTGCTGCATTACAAGCATGCCCACGAGGCAGGCTGCGGCCAGCACTACGAGTAGCGTCACACCGAGTCTTACCGAGCAGGCAAACCGGACTATCCGTGAGACAGCAGATTCGCGAGGTTTGGCTTTTGCTACGGCGGCACCTCCAACGGCGACGGTTTGTTCAATGGTTGACATACGCGGGTCTCTCCTAATTCAACCTAGGGCAAGTGGCGTGCCGCGTTAAGAAAGCGCCTAAGGTTGCCGCGAAACCGTGTTGGTGTTTGAATGTGTTGGCTGTAATCTGGTTCTATTTCTCTACTAGGCGTGGAGAATTCGCCAAAAGCGTGAAAAACCTCGCACTCCAAACGATAGGCAAGTGTGACATCCATCACATTGGCGGTGGATCATTTCAGATAAAGTATCGAAAAGAGTTGTGTATCCCCAATGATTTCCCGTGTAATAAAGCTAGCGGTTTTGCTCGTGTTCACCATTTCTGGTCTGGGCGTGGTTGGGTCACGGGCCGATGTGGATGCCAAAAACGTGAGTACATCGACCGCGCCGGGTCCGACGGCAACGCCCGGGAAAAAGATTCCGTACAGTGAATTTCCCCATGATATTAAAGGCCACAGACAGGACTGTTCGACCTGCCACAAGTTCCCCTCGAAGAACTGGAACAAGGTCAGGACCGGTGACGATGCCTTCCCCGATGTCACGGAATATCCTGAGCACCAGTCGTGTGTGAAATGTCACATGTCCCAGTTTTTCAAGGGTTCCCGTCCTAAAATATGCAGCATTTGCCATACGGATCCCTCACCACGGAATAGTACGCGGCATCCGTTTCCTAACCCTTGCGAGATTTTCGATAAGTCTGCAAAAGGAAAAACGGCGGCATCCGATTTCGTGATCGGTTTCCCACACGACAAGCATATTGAGATCGTCTCGGCACATCGCACCGCAAAGCCGCAGTTCGTTACGGCATCGTTTGATCGTTCTCGTAGCAAAAGATCAGAGGAGAGTTGCTCGGTCTGCCATACAACAATGGCCCCGCAAGGTGAATCGGATGAAGAATTTCTAACAAAGCCGCCAGCCACGATCGGCGATGCCTTCTGGCTCAAGAAAGGTACTTTCAAGAGCGTTCCATCGGGACATCAGACTTGTTTTACTTGTCATTCCGAAGACACGGGCATTTTGCCGGCGCCCGTTTCGTGCGGGGCGTGTCATAAGTTGCGCCCCGGGGCCGATGAGACAGATTTTGATCTAAAGTTTGCGTCAGCGATGACCGGGGACAACAAACGAATGTCCGATGCGTGGAGCCGCCGAAGTTCGTCTGGAACGTTCAGGCACGAGTGGTTTAGCCACGTCGAAATGAGCTGCGATTCGTGTCATAACGTGAACTCAATGAACACGGCGATCCCGGCAACGACGCGCGTGGCCATTACCTCGTGTGCCATTTGTCACGCAACAGCGACGGCGGATGACGGTGGAGCTCTTAATTTTGAATTTGATTCCAGAAAGAAAGATCCGACATTTCAGTGTGTGAAATGTCATACAACATTTGGGAGGTCGGCAATACCGAGATCGCATGTTGATGCGTTAGCGGCGGCAAAATGAAGAGAAGCCGAACAAGAAGCGTTGATACATTGCGGGTAAGCCTGTTCTTGGGGATGGCCGTCGTCGTTCTTTCTCTCTATGCATGTTCCGAATCTCCTCGTGAGGTGGAGCCGGTCAAGATCGAACCCGTTGAGACGGTCGATCCGGGGATTGTTCCGGCCAACTCGGACGCGGACTATACGCGGTTCACTCACGATCAACCGCAGCACGAGCGTTTACCGTGTCTTTTGTGTCACGTCCGAAGCGAGGAGTATGTAACCCCAAAATTTTCAGGGCATTTACCCTGTGCCGGATGTCACGTACAGCAGTTCGCCGACAACAAGAGTCAAATTTGCTCGATCTGCCACACAGATGCGGAATCTGGAGCAATGAAGTCCTTTCCGAAATTAGAGAGCTTCAGTGCAAAATTCGATCACGGACGCCATCTGCGCCAGACGAATTGTGCTACGTGCCATCGCCCATCGCAGCGGGGCACGGCATTGTCGATACCAGCCGGACGGGCGGCACATGCAAGTTGCTTTAGCTGTCATGGGCCTGAAACTGAGATCGGCGGAAAAAATATAGGTTCGTGCGCGACCTGTCATGAGCCTGGCGTGCCGCCGAGATCCCGGCCGCGGTCGGCTGCCTACGCTTCTGGTTTCAGTCACAACGAACACTTGATGCGTGGTAAGGCGAACTGCTCGAGTTGCCACACTGTTTACGCGGGAGGCTCATCCGGACGCCAGGTCTCCGCACCTGTGGTTGCAATGCACTTTCCGCCTGCTAAAGGGCAAAGTTGCGGCTCTTGCCATAACAATAAACGAGCTTTCGGCGTCGGCGATTTTGCGAATTGCCGTAGGTGTCACGAAGGGAAGACCTTCGAATTCTAGGTGCGGTGCGGAATTTTTCGCAGCGGCTCCAGGTGGAGCGGTGATCACAAACGGTGGCGGCAGGCTAACATCTGTGCGGTCATATAGTTACGCGAATTGGACTAGGAGTCACGACGTGGTATGTCGATTGCAACTACTAGTAATGTAAATCGGCGGTGAAACCGCCCTCGTACAAGTTTTTATATAGAGGTAACTATCATGACCACCAATCGAACAAAATTGATCGCCATTTTTCTTTTTGCGATTCCATTGACCTTTGTCGGGGCTTTCAGGGCGGCCCCAATAGGCCAGTTGGCTCCTAATACCGAAGATGCAGCAGCCGTTTACAGGGCAAAATGTATGGCTTGTCATACGCCGAAGGCTACGAAGTTTTACGATCCGGCAAAGTCCGACGAAGAGCACATTGCCGTGATCCTCGCCGGTAAAAAGGGTGAGAAGCCGCCCTATATGCCGGGATACAAGGAAAAGGGTATGACCGAGGAACAGGCAAAGGAATTGGCTGAGCTGATGAAAAGCCTGAGAACCGCAAATTGACAAGATAGGGATCGGCCTTCCTTTTTGGAAGCCATGGCCGTCGAGTCCGCTAACCGAAGTTACGAGTCTATTCGGTTCTGCGGGCTGACGGCCATGGCATATTTGCGTTTTTGCTGGTCTCAAAGATCGAGTTGGGTGACAAGCATATGAAAGAGACAGATCAAAGCGAAAAAAACGTTGACATTAAGAAACCATCGAAGACGCCAAGGATTCCAGGTTTGCTACGGAACTATATAAGCTTTATTGGCATTGCGATCGCTGCGGCAGGCCTTACGAGTTTCTTGCTGCTGCTTCTGATGGAGCTTTCCGGCTCCACGGAGAATCCCTACACCGATCTGATCACATTTATTTTTGTGCCGAGCATCATAATATTCGGTATGGCAGTGGCCGCTCTGGGAGCTCTGATAGAGCGCCGCCGCCGCCGCGGTATGTCGCCGGGCGATATATCGAGCTACCCCGTCCTCGACCTCAACGACCCGTCCCGCCGACGGTCAGTGATTCTTGGCCTGTGCCTTGTATTCATTTTCCTTTTCATGAGCGCATTCGGCAGCTTTCGGGCATACGAATACACTGAGTCAGTGACCTTCTGCGGTGAGGCGTGCCACTCGGTGATGAAGCCCGAGTTCGTAGCGTACCAAGCCGCACCACATGCCAACATTCGCTGCGTCGAATGCCATGTCGGCGGCGGTGCAGAGGCGTACGTTAAGTCAAAGTTCGCGGGAATGCGTCAACTCTACGGTGTCGTCACCGGACATTACAATCGCCCGATCCAGACTCCTGTCCACAACATGCGGTCCGCGAACGAAACCTGCCAGAAGTGTCATTGGTCCGAGAAATTTCACGGCGATGTGCTCAGGGTGTTTAACCACTACGGCTACGACGAGCAAAATTCGCTTGATCAGACTCGCTTGCTGGTCAAGGTCGGCGGCGGTGATCCGGCGTCAGGCCCCGTAGGCGGGATCCATTGGCATATGAACACCGGGAACGAAGTTAGTTTCATTGCTTCTGACGAGAAGCGGCAGGTAATTCCGTGGGTGCGAATGAAAGATCGTACAGGAGCGGTGGTCGAATTCAAGACTGCTGATTTTTCAATGACCGCTCAAGACGTCGAGCGATCGTCCAAACGCACGATGGACTGTATCGACTGCCACAACCGCCCCACCCACATTTACTTATCACCCAACGAGGCGATCGATCGTGCACTTGATTCCGGAAAGCTTTCGACCGAGATGCCCTTTATTAAGGCGAAAGCGGTCGAGGCCCTGGCTCAGCCGTATCTAACGAATGACGAGGCGGTGGCAGCGATCGCCGCTCGTTTGAATGACTATTATCGATCATCGTACCCCGAGCTTTTCACCTCCCGGCCCGAACTTATCGGAGCTGCGGTCGCTGAAACTCAAAGGGTTTATCAGACTTACTTCTTCCCCGAAATGAAAACTGATTGGAGAGCTCATCCAAATAACATCGGTCATTACAATGCCCAGGGTTGTTTTCGCTGCCACGATGGGCAGCATTTCAGCAGCAGCGGCCGCGTGATCCGAAATGATTGCAATGTCTGCCATACGACAATTGACCAGACAATTGGAGGCAAAACGACGCCTGCGGCCGACGGTGTGTTCCGACACCCGGTCAATCTCGGCGACAAGAATACCTGGCAGTGTGCATCCTGTCATAAGGGCGACCAGACATTCAAACATCCGCTAAACCTCGGCGACATCTCGAGATTCCAGTGTGCCGAGTGCCACAAGTCGCCGGACATGAAGATGAACTAGTTTTGTTACACTCAAAATGAAAAAGGCCGATGATCTTGATTGATCATCGGCCTTCTTGTATTGGTCCTGGATCCGAACGATTGGGCAGGTCGGATCTTGTTCCGTTCGCTTTCAAGTCGCCGGCAGGTTACCGGTCTTCGATTCCTTTACCGAAATATATCCTCAGCGACGTGTAAGGCAAATGGGCCGAATAGTTTTGGGTCTGCCTGACCAATTCGTCGTATTTGTAGTATTGATACCCGACATTCCAGTCGATGTTTTTCGTAAGCTTCAATGTCAAGCGGGCTTCGGGCGACTGAAATGATAATGGATACGATCCTTCGATCAACCTTGTAGTTGCGTCGTAGATGTCGCCTCTCGAATTGTCTCGAGCGATGCGATAACTAGCGAAGAAGGTGACACGCCGGTTCGGATGAAACCACCCATCCAAATTAAAGAAATTATTCCTCAGAAAGTATCGGCTGATACCCTGCCCGGTTCCACCCGGAGGTGTCGACGGGAAAATAACATCGGTCTCGCTCGTCACGCGGTTATGGGTGAACCCACCGTTGAGCGAAAATGTTTCCGTTGGTCTCCAGTCCAACGATGCCGCAACAAAGCTTGATTTTACGTCTGCCCTAAAGCTTGTTACCGGGGTTGTGTCGGTTCTGGAGGGGTTATCATTATTCTTGACCTGGAACGAGAGGTTAAACGTAAGTTCATTCGTCGGTCTGGTAATGCTGCGAACCTTTAAGTTTGTGGAATTATAGTTCGACAAACGTGTGAACGCATTGTCTGACGTCCCCTTATCGATATCAAAGTAGAGCGTCCACTTTTTCGGTATCGGTGACGCCTTAAATCCCGCGATGACCGAATGGGCCACATTTTCGCCTTCATCGGTGTGGAATGATGGGGTTTGATTGGCAAGGTTTATATCCAGCAGATCGAGCAATACCTTGCGGTTACTATATCGATAACCAAGATAGAATGAGAAATAGCGATTTAGGTCATAATCGCCCTCGAGGGTGTTCATGTAACGCCGATAATTTGTATATCGATACGCAGAAGTGTTGGTAACAACGACCGGCAATGGGACGCCGGCGATATTTGTCCGCGTCAGTGCCTGAAGCAAGATGTTGCCGCCGGTGATCCTGTATGAATTTGAACTAAAAGAATTGGAGATCCTGAACCGGTCGGTAACATTGACCGTAAAGTTCGCATCGCCAATAAAATTGGGCCGCTTGGCGTTTCCATCCACATTAGAGATGTCAGACACGATCGGATTGCCAGATCGGTCGGTTCCAGTAATGGTCTCGAGCATGCTGAAACTCGATTTTGAGACCGAGTAGATCAATCTGCCTGTGAAATCTGCCCGATTCCCAAGGCTGCGATGAGCCGTAAAACGATGGTCGTAAATCCGGCCGCGTTCTGGAATAAGGCGGCTCAGTGAGGAGATCGATGAATTTGGACTAGTGTTTGCACCCAAATTCAGTGACGTGACCGAATAGCTTGTATCATCGTCGAACCTTCGAAAGGCTTCGTCAAACGTTAGATGAAAACCCCCTATGTTGCTTTCGACACCGAATCGAAAGTCGTCGGCCTTGCTTTTTGTGGCCGAATCGATCGTAAATTCGTCCCGGTCATAGTCGTAGGTCATCATGCCGGGACCGTCTTGCTTATTGTACGAGTAACCCAAACGAAACCTGATCCTTTCATTAAGCGGCAGGAAGGTTACGTCAAAATCGCCCAGGTTACGTTTGGTATTACGACGATGCTCGTTGAGGGCAAAATTATCGAGACTGTTGAAATATGAGATTCGCCTGATCGAGCTGTCAAACCTGTAAAGGCCAAGCTTTTCCATGCTGACCTTTGCGTAGCCATTCGGATCAGCGCTCCACCCTGAACCCATGATCAACAGAGTATCGAACGGCTTTCCTGCCGATTTATTTGCCGTAACCAAAAGGCTCGAATCAAAGAAACGAAATCCGGAGCGATAGTTGAGATCGCTTCGATATTTACTCTCACTGCCGTCGAGCGATCGTCCTCGCACGCCAAGTTCAATGCTGGATTGAACCTCGTAGTCCTTTGGCGGATCAACGGTCTGGTCCGATGATGTTGTGTTGGTGTTATCTTTGACAACCGTCACTTCCTGGGACCTTGCTGATCCGAGCGATAACAGAGTAAGTAACGCAACCGTAAATAGTGCGGACGCTGGTTTGGTCAAACTTTTGTGCTTCATTACATTTCCTCCTTGCCGCCTACATTATCTGAAGAAGGCCGGATGGGTTTGGGACCCGTGTATCTTTGTGTGACAGATCGTACAGTTTTGGTATCTGACATTTGCCTGATTATGAAAGCTCGGTGCGTTTGGAGCGATGCTTTCGAAGATCGAACTGTGGCATTCGAGGCATAGTTGCCTGACCTGACTCCGTTTTAGCATCTTGGGATTAGAAGACCCGTGTGTGTTGTGGCAGGTGGCACAACCCTCGGCCGTTATCGGTAAATGTTCGTAAACGAACGGCCCTTTCTTGTCCGAATGGCATTTGATGCAAGCGGAATCGCCGCCAACGGCGAGGCGGGCGTTCTTCATTTCAAAACTGCCGTGAGCACTGTGACAGTCGCTGCATTTCATCTGGCCCTCCAGGACCTTGTGATGGAATGGCTGACTGAACTGAGCCTTGGTCTCGGTATGGCATTTTAGGCATAACTGCGGTTCGCTGAATTTCAGCATCGCAAGCGTTCCGGAACCGGGTTTGAGATCACTGTTAATTGTCGGATTTGTAACGGATCCGATCTCAGTCGCATGGCTTTCGGGTCCATGTGCAGTGTGACAATCCACACATCCGACGTTGTTTTTGAAATGGTCGCTTCGTCGAAAGTTGATATGATCGCGATTTCCCGAATGGCAAGTCAAACAAGTTTCAGAAACCTCTTTTGAGGTCTTGTTCTTGAAAGAAATGATCCGCGTCAGGTCTGTGGCGTCTTCCATATGGGCTTTTCCTGGCCCATGGCACGACTCGCATCCTTTCGCCTTATCGCGCCAGTCTGCTACGTCTTTCAGTTTGGCGTGTTTTGTCGAGCTGAAACTCTTGAACTGGTCCTCGTGGCATGCAGCACAAGCCTCACTACCGACATAGTCATCGGGTTTTGCATTAGCTATCAGCTCAGGGATGGGCGCCGGCGCCTCCTCAGTAACCTCGCCCGATGCGGTCGAGAATGATCCCGAGATCATCCAGGCGAAGACCAAAAGTGAAAATGTTGTAAGTAGTAATACCTTGATCGTTTTATTTGCAGCCATGATAGGGCCTCCGTTCTTGGTCGAATAATTCCTATTCGCGCCACGAGCATACCGTAAGCCTGGGTTCGGGTCTGTGAGCCTTATCACAAATCGCAACGAAGTTGAAAAAAAGTTTCTCTTAGTGATCCCGTAGATTTTCCAGAAGGCGTTGATATGTCCGGTTTGCAGAGTTGAGTGTCTGCCAGGAGGCAGCCGGGTGGCTTTCGAGGAATTTGATAAATGTGTCTTTGTCGATCACATTAAAATCGCATGGTGAAACAGTTCGAAGGGTGGGCTTGAATTTTGTTCCCGAGAGCGACTCGATCATCCCGAAAATTCGACCAGGCTCTGGATAGACGAGATCAGGGCCGATCGATAGAGATGTCTGGCCTGAAATACAAATGTAGATATTGCCCGGATGTAAACCTGATTCGATGACTATCGTTTTGGCCCGCATCGATCTTCGGATCTCTATCAACTTAAGCTCCGAACATAGATCTTCATCCCAGCCCCGGAAAAAATCACCGCTTGCGATCGAGGCGTCAAGAGACGAGCAAATCTGTTCGGATGGGAATTGCACTTGGTATTCCTCCGTATGACTACGCATTATTCCCTTGGGATAGACGAGTTGGCTATGACGTGCGTCACATCTAGGGGTGACGGAAGAGCGGGAGTTTCGGACGCTAAGACCTTTGCCTGCCAACGGCTGCAAGTAATCTTTGTTTGTCGTGGATTATCAGGTTGCCACCCTTTAGGGTTATCAGGTCCCGTTCTCTGAGTTGTTTTAAGGCTCGCGTTACGGTTTCCCGCGACGAGCCGATCATCTCTGCGATCTCCTCGTGCGTGAAAAGACTTTTGATCTGGATCCGGCCGTTAGTTACGTGTCCATTACCATTTGCGGACGTTGTCCATCCGAGGAATAGTTTTGCTAGTTTTTCAGCAGCCGAATCGGACATCCCGATAGAGCAGATCTGGTCGAAGGCAGCTTGGAAACTGCGGCCTAATTGCCTTGCAGCATTAATGGCAGCAAGTGGCCGCTGCTCCAGAAAACTAAGTAGATCTGACGTTTCGACGTAGTTGACCTGACATAGCTCAAGAACCTCAGCGGTCATTTCATAATCGGACTCGCTAATAGCCGCGCTGAGCCCGATCACGTCTCCCGCCTCGGCTATCCCGAGGATCATCACTTTACCCGATCGGGAACAGGTCGACAGTTTTACCCTGCCTTGGCAGAGCATATATACCGACTTGGCTGGTTGCCCCTCAACAAACAGCAGTGCTCCAGGTCTATAGGCTTTGGTGACTTTGATCGACTGAAATTGCTCGAGATCCGCCTCCGGCAGTGAGCAAAAGAAGTTTTTCTTATGAATTTCGCAATTCTGGCATTTGTCTTGAATTCGAATGTTGTTGGCGGTTTTCATGATTTTGTCCGCTCCTTATTCTTTCGAACCTCTGAAAGAACCCTTCGCTCTTATTCACTGCAACTTATATTCCTCAAATAATTCGGAGTAAACATCTTATGAATAAAGGTGTGGAGCATCATCAGCGGGCATTTCCGCGCCCAATATCGCGACTATTTTGCCTTTAGCTGTGAATAATTTCGCGCTCACTGATCCGGATGAACTCAATTTCCGCCCCCGGGCTTTTATCGCGATCTGCTCACATTGCTTTTTGACTCTCAAAGGTTTCAAGCCTTAGCTGACGGGTCAATAATCTATTTTCAAATTTGTGCAAATAGCGCTTGCAATGCTAGAAGAATGTGTGTTACATATGTTAGCGTTAACACAGAAGTAACATAATTGATGCGAACAGAGTCAAAAAACCTTGATAAGAAACCGGCCAGGAAGCGGCAGGCAACACTCAGCGATATCGCCGAGGCGGTTGGCGTTGCGACGATGACCGTTTCCAGGGTCGTAAACGGCGATGGCTACGTCAGTGACGATACTCGCACGAGAGTATTAAAGGCGGTTAAAGAACTTAACTACAGGCGGAACGGCCTTGCTCGTTCCTTGAAGCGTCAGCGCACCGAGACGATCGGTCTGGTGCTCGGGGATATCTCGAACCCATATTCTACAGAATTGGCAAGGGCGGTGCGCGAGACGTTGATCCATCGGGGCTTTAATCTTTTTATTTGTATCAGTGAGTACAGTGCAAAGGAAGATATTGTCGCGTTTGAATCTCTTTCCAGCCACAGCGTCGATGGCATTATCGTTGCTACGCGTTCGAATGAAGGCGGCGATGAGTATCTCCGGGGCATCGTTGATAGCGGCATCTCGGTGGTTGCGATCGGCCGCGACTTTCGGCATCAGAACGTCGATTACGTCTCGCCAGACAATCTGAAGGGAGGATTTGAGGCGACGCAGCACCTTATAGATCTGGGTCACGAGCGGATAGCCTTTATCGGAGCGAATCTGGTAAACGGATCTCAGCTAAAGCGGCTCCAGGGTTATCTCAAAGCGCTTGAACATCACAATATCTCGATCGACGAACGCCTGATCACCGGGCGGGATGATGATGGTTCCGAAGTGCCGGGATATTCGACCGAGGAAATCGGGTTTGAGGCGATGAAACGGCTGCTATCTCTGCCAAAGCGTCCGACCGCAGTTTTTGCGCGAAATGATTTTACCGCGATCGGAGCGATGAGTGCCATCAATGACGCCGGACTAAATATTCCAGAGGACATAGCGATCGTCGGGTTTGACGATATTTCGCTCGCCGCGAGAATGTCGCCATCGTTAACGACTGTCCGGCAACCAATGCGGCTTGAGGGGCAGATCGCGGCGGAGATGCTACTCGAAAGGATCGAGCACCGCGAGCCGATCAGCCGGCGTGAAAAAATATTGAACTGTGAATTGATCGTTCGGGAGTCGTCAGGTTTGAGAAGAAAGTGATCGGCCGATGCCGGTAAGATTTGAGCATCGGGATTTTAATATCTATGTCTGGTAACGTTAACATACACGTGAGAGTGAGCAAAGCCCTCGGCGGCCTGCTTGCTCTTTTGTTTGTGTGCGTGTCGATCTCTCAGACGATCGGCCAGGGCGTAAAAAAACGCGAGTCTCAAAACCTGCCAATTCCGTCGTTCGCCGAGATACTGAACCGCCCGGTTGAATTGAGACCGGAAACGAAAAAAGTTCATCCAAGACTGTTCTTTACGGCCGGAGATCTAGACCGAATGAGGCAAAGGGCCGGAGGCTCTGATCGCCAGCTATGGCAGGACACGCTGAACGACCTCAAGTTCCTGAGACGCGAGCCGCCTGACCCAAAGGACGTTGATCTATATAAAAGCGGTCTCGAACAGAAGAAAGGAAGCATTTCGCAATACTCATTGGCATTCGAGATCGCGCAGCTAAGCTTGGCGTATTCGGTCGAGAGAGATGAGAAATACCTGACGGCAGCCAAAAAGTGGGCGCTTGCAGCATGTGAAATGCCGATATGGGGCTATACATACAACAAGCCGAATGTGGATCTGCCACCCGCGCATTTACTTTACGCAGTCGCATTTGCATACGACACGCTTTTCGACAAACTTTCTTCCGGCGAAAAAGAGATCATTCGGAACAAACTCGTAATCCAGGGGCGTTTGATGTACGACTATTTCAAATACAAGCCGGGCAAGCGATACACATATACGCAAAATCATACGTGGATACCGATGGCCGGACTAGCGATCGCGGCCTACGCGATCATGGACGAGGTCGAGGAAGCGAAGGCGTGGGCACAGCTTTCCCGGGCTGTATTTGATCGGACCATGTTTGCGTTCAGCAACGATGGTTATTTCTACGAGAGCTTTCACTACTATGGCTTCGCGTTTCGATGGATGATCCGCTATTTTGACGCTCACCTCGCGGCAACCGGTGAAAATCTCTACACGCAAATGCGGCCGAAACTGGCCGGAATGAAATACTACGCGATGCACTCGGTATTGCCGGATGGTGAGAACGTCTTTGACTTTGCCGACATTGGAGACGGGAGCCTCAACCGAAACGGTACGAGCAAGCGCGAAATTCTTTATTCGGAATACGACATTCTCTATCGCCTCGCGGCCGTTTATCAGGACGGTGAGGCGCAGGCAGTAGCTGACTATCTTCGTACCAAGACAAAACTCGGCACACGCGAGCCGATGTGGGCGTTTATTTCGCACGACCCATCGATCAAGGCGGCTCCGCTGTCGCAAATTCCTCTGCAATATCATTTTGAAGATAACGACACGATATTCCGGCGTTCGTCATGGGACGGCGATGCAACGGCCTTCGCCTTTCGCTGTGCTCCGCCGGAAGGACATCATGCTGCGAGGCTTGCAGCGAAGATACCTGACTGGCGTCAAAATACGGGTCACGCGCATCCGGACGCGAATTCCTTTATCATTTGGGCAAACGGGAAGTACCTAACGGGCGACACGGGCTATTTGGGCATCAAGCAAACTGACGACCACAATACGATCTTGGTTAATGGTCGAGGCCAGGAAAAGGATGGCGCTTATGAGATGTTCAAGGAAGTTCCAAACGAGAGCCTCGACCGTATCCGGATCGCAGAATATTCAGCCGGAACCGACTATTTCTATGCTCGCGGTGAGGCGGCTGCCGGCTACTATGCCGATCTAAAACTCAAGAAGTTTGACCGCCATTTTTTGTATGTCCCGCCGGGCTACTTTGTCGTTTGGGACGAGCTTCGGGCGGACGATCCGTCAATATTCACATTTCTTTTAAATGCAGACCGCGCGATCAAGATGAGTGACGCACGTACGGATCTGGTAAATGGTGATTCCTCGCTGAGGGTTTTTTCCGTATTACCCATAGGTACCAAGGTCGAGGCGGTTCCGCAAGAGGTGCAGGCACGCGGCCTTCCGGGAAGCGTCGATAAGGGCGATCGCGAAACTCGCGGTATGCAGCTTCGGGTCGCGTCGGACGGGCGGAGTGGTTCGATCGATTTTGTTCACGTCCTGTTCCCGTACAAGACTGCAGATTCCGCCGCGCCGCCGATGGTTACGCGGGGCGAGAGTCGAAAAGAGTTTAGCGTCACGTTTCCGAACGGTCGCCTGGACTCAATTTGTCTGGGTGGTGACTGTGGCGGTGTGACGTCTAAAACGCAGGTCGTGGTCAACACGACGATGCCGAACGGTACGAAGACTTCTAGTGGGTTCGGCACGCGAAAGCCAACGAACAATTAAGTTTCGATAGGTAAATTGGTGATACCAATTCTTTAATTATGGCAGAAGAAAATTCAGTAACGTCGACCGAATCCGGTTTCAAGATCCATGGCCTGCGCTGGATCATTGTTGGCCTGATCTTTTTCGCGACGCTTATCAACTACATTGATCGACTGACGATTTCGGTATTAGCCCCGATCATCACAAAGGATCTCAACCTGTCGAACACAGAATTTGGCGGTATTGCCACCTGGTTCCTTCTCGCATACACGATCAGCCAATCGCTCTCGGGCAAATTGTATGATCGTGTGGGGATCAAGAAGGGCTTTACGGCGTCGATCGTTGTATGGTCGCTCGCGGCGATGGCACATGCGTTTTCGGTCGGCATCCGCAGCTTGAGCGCATTTCGATTCTTGCTTGGGCTCGGCGAGGCGGGTAACTGGCCAGGTGCCGCAAAAACAGTTGCGCGATGGTTTCCTGCCCGGCAGCGGGCGCTCGGCATGGCAATTTTTAACAGCGGAGCCGCAATCGGTTCTATAGTCGCACCGCCTGTTATTGTCGGGCTCTACACGTATTTTGGACATTGGCAGGAGGTTTTTGTCTTTACCGGCCTGCTTGGTTTTATTTGGCTTGCCGCCTGGTGGTTTATCTATGACCGTCCCGAGGACCACAAATGGTTGACTACAGATGAGCTTGCTCTGATCCAAGAGGAGGACAGCACGACGATCGCCGCGAGTGCCGCAGTTAAAAATGCGGAACGAGGCATTGGATGGTTCCAGCTTTTGCGTTATCGCCAGACGTGGGCGATCGTCGTCGCACGTTTCTTGGTTGATCCGGTCTGGTGGCTTTATATCACATGGCTGCCGCTGTATTTGAGTCAGGTTCATGGCTTTGACCTTAAACAGATCGGCCTTTTCGCTTGGGTTCCGTATGTCGCGGCTGACGCAGGGAGTCTATTTGGTGGGTGGCTGTCCGGGTTCCTTATCGGTCGCGGTTGGTCGGTAGATGCGGCCCGTAAAATAGTCATCGGGGTTGCAGCCCTTCTGATGCCGGCTGGGATAGTCGCGGCATTTACACCGGATGCAATGACAGCTCTTGCTCTGATCGGCGTCGTTCTGTTCGGATTTCAGGTTTGGATAAACAATGTTCAGACGCTGCCGAGCGACTTTTTCCCGGCGAAAGCAGTTGGTTCAGTTGCGGGTCTGGGCGGAACGGGAGCCGGAATCGGCTCGATGATCTTTATTTTTACGACCGGCTGGGTGGTCGATAATTTTTCATATACACCGATTCTTCTGACCGCCGGAATTTTGGCTCCGGTCGGTACGGTGATCTTGTTTTTACTGGCAGGAAGAATTGAAAAAGTAACACTTCACGAAAATTAAGGAGACGAATTAAACATTATGGACAATTTTTTTGATTTTACAGGAAAGGTAGTGCTAGTTACGGGTGCTTCGAGCGGGATCGGCCGGGCAACCGCCGAGCTGTTCGGAAAACTCGGGGCTTCGGTGGCACTGACGTATCACAACAATGGGACCGGGGCCGAGGAAGCCGTCGCCGCGATCTCGGCATATAGCAACACGACGGTCGGCGGCACTTCGGGAACTGCAACCGGAACTGCGGCGGTGCGGGCGATGGCAATTCAGGTCGATGTCACCAAAGATGGCGAGATAGCCCGGATGGTCCGCGAAGTAGAAGAAGGCCTCGGACCGGTGGATATTCTCGTCAACAATGCGGGATCGCTAGTCGAGAGGCTTCGCACACTCGAATTGACCCAATCCCGTTGGGACGAGGTGATGAACCTCAACGCAACGAGTGCTTTTTTTGCTGCCAAGGCTGTAATTCCCAAAATGCTCGAAAAGGGTAGCGGAACGATCATTAACGTTACCTCGATCGCCGGACGAAATGGCGGAGCTCCAGGGTCAATACATTATTCGTCCGCAAAAGCGGCGATGACGACAATGACCAAAGGTTTGGCAAAGGAATTTGCGCAACAAGGCATTCGGGTCAACGCCGTCTCGCCGGGCGTTATAGCCACACCATTTCACGAGGTTTTTACGACCTCTGAGACAATGCAGAATTTACGCAACACGATCCCGATGGGTCGCGAGGGCCAGCCTTCGGAAGTTGCTAGTGTGATCGCTTTCCTCGCATCGGACGCTGCGAGCTATCTCTGCGGCGAAACGATCGAGATCAACGGCGGCTTGTTGATGGACTAGAAGGAATCTTTAGGAGAATAAAATGACATACTTGAACGGCAAATTAGATTGGGCGGGGAAAGCGATCATCGGCATTATGTTGTGTGCTTCGCTTACCTTTGGCCAGAGTTTTAAGTCTACTTTGGTTGGTCAGGTCACGGATCAGAACGGCGCGGCCGTTCCGAACGCGACAATCACGATAACCGAGCAGACAACCAATAAAAAACAGACGGTGATAACCAACGAGGAAGGGAACTACGTGATCCCCCAGCTCGATCCCGGCAGCTATTCGATGAAGATCGAATCGCCAAACTTCAAAACGTCGGTTAGAACCGACATGATGTTGGAAACTGGCCAGACGGCACGTTTCAACATAGCTCTCGAAGCTGGCAATATCAGCGAAGAGGTGACTGTCACCGCCGAACCGGCGGTTATCAATGCAGAGACCTCTTCAAAAGGTGAGGTCATCACCCAGCGGCAGGTTCAGGACCTTCCGCTGAATGGGCGTGATTTTACAAGCCTCGCTCTCTTGGCACCTGGGGTATATCCTCGTCCGGCCGACGACGATCAGGGCGAAGGCCTTGCGGCTGCGGGCACACGTACGGATGCTTCGAATTTTATTCTTGACGGCATCGTCAACAAGTCAGACCGGAACGGTTCGGTCGGCGTAAACACCTCGATCGATTCTATCCGCGAATTCAAGGTCGAGACCTCGACCTATACTGCAGAATTCGGTCGATCGGCCGGTGCTCAGGTCAATGTTGTTTCCAAGTCTGGTTCAAACCGCTTTAGCGGCTCTATTTTTGAATACTTGAGAAACGACGCCTTCGATGCAAAGAATTTCTTCACGGCCCCCGATGAAGACAAAACATTGCGTCGTCATCAATTTGGTGGATCTATCGGCGGCCCAATGCCTTTCTTCAACTTCGGCGAAGGCGGCCCAGCTTTTACGAATGGAAAAGACAGAACATTCTTCTTTGTGTCGTATGAAGGAACGAGGCAGGAACGTTCCGAGTCGGCCCTCTCGACAGCACCTCGGGCAAGCTGGCTCATGGGCGATTTCCGCGATGTGCTCGGAGCGGGGAACGATCTGATCCTCGGCACGGCGGACGATGTTGCGAATTCGAACCAGATAAGATGTATCACGTCGACCGGGCTCAAAGTGGTTTGTCCAACGCCAAACGTGATCCCAACGTCGAACACAGTCGTCGGCTCTACAACGGTGCTCGGCATCAACCCGATATCCTTGATGATTTTGCAACGACTCCCTTCGGCAAATATGATCACGCCGCAAACGCCTTTTGGGTATGCAGCCACGGTCTTGGGCAAAACGAATCGCGATCAGCTTTTGGCAAGGGTAGATCACAAGATCAATGATAGAAACAATGCGTCTTTCCGATTTTCCCAACAGAAAGGCGACGGGTTTGACCCGTTTCCGTCGAATCGCAACTTCTATCCGACATTTGGTCGTGACACCAAGCAAAACTATAAGAACATGGCGTTCAGCGACAACCATGTATTTTCGGCACGAATAATCAATGAATTCCGGTTCGGCATCTTTTCACAGAACAGTGAGAATCTCGGCGAGAACCGTGACCAGGACTATATTTCCCTATTTGGAATTTCGGGGCTGCCGACCGCCAGCGTACCGGAAGTGCAGGGGTTCCCTGCGATCAGGATCGATGGCTTTTCCGAATTCGGCGATCGGCCTAACGATCCGTTCAGCTACAAGCTCAATAACCATCAGATCTACGATGCGATCACCGCGATCTATGGCAATCACAGCATGAAGCTGGGCATCGACATGATCCGCTCAAACTATAAAGAAGCGGATGTCAGAAATGTCCGTGGCGATTTCCGCTTTCGTGGGCGAAACACGAATACCGGAACAGGTACCAGCAGCGGTTACCGGTCTTTTGCGGATTTTCTTTACGGGCTGCCTGATGCGACGCAGCGACAGATAGGCGCCGAGCCTGCTGATCTGACCGGTTCTCAGTACGCTTTCTTTATTCAGGATGATTGGCGGCTCGCGAACTGGCTGACGCTCAATATGGGCTTGCGGTACGAGCTTCAAACACCTCTCTATGAGGCATCGGGCCGGATCGGTAATTTTGTGCCGGAATTCGGAACAACGATACTCTCGGGCGATCCAAGGCTGCCCAAAGGGCTTATCGAGACCGATAAGAACAACTGGGGCCCGCGCGTCGGTTTTGCTATGCGCCCATTCAAGGACGACAAGACCGTAATTAGAGGCGGTGCTGGCATCTACTTTTCGCTCGAATCTTTTAATCCGATTCGTCAACAGTTAGCGAATACGTTTCCTTTTCTGCAACGCGAAAGCTATAGCAGACTCTCGAGCAATCCTCTGTTGCTCTCTTTCCAAAACCCATTTCCCAATGGACAGGGTGGTATTCAGGGGCTGACAACGCCGTTTGGTTTACAGGTCGCTTACCGAACGCCCGAGATCTATCAATATAACCTGACCGTCGAGCGCGAATTAGCGACAGATCTCGCCCTCGAGGTGGGATACGTTGGTTCACTCGGCCGCAATCTCGGCCAGCGATATAACCTGAACGCCCTTTATCCGACTGGTGCGGTCACAAGTGCTGTCGTTAACGGCGTAACAGTCTACACGCCTGTAACAGCCAGACTTTTCCCGACGCTTGGCGATATTCAGTTTCAGGAGCAGATCGCACGATCGAACTACAATGGACTGCAAACATCGCTCAGACGCAGGTCAAAGGGTGGCCTGACGATGCTTGTTTCGTACACCTATTCAAAGGCGATCGATACAGCGTCATCAACAAACAACTCGACGACCGGGACGCAGAAGTTCCCGCAGGACGTTCGTAACCTCAATGGCGAAAAGGCGTTGGCAGATTTCGACCGCCGGCATCAGCTGACGGCGAGCTATAACTATTCACTGCCGTTCGGCAAGGGCCGCCGTTATCTCAGCAGTGCGAATGGAGTTACTGACTTCTTTCTCGGCGGTTGGCAGATGAACGGGATCTACACCTATCTGTCGGGTAGGCCGTTCACACCGCAGTATTCATCCGCGGATGTTGCTCAGCAACGCCCCGACATTATCGGCGATCCCTATTCGAATATTCCGGTTGGCTTGGCCTTCAATCCGGCGGCGTTCACTCGACCGTTAGCTTCGCCCACCGATCCGACGTTTTTCGGCAATGCCGGGCGAAATATTCTGACAGGGCCTGACTTTAGCAGTATGGATATGTCCTTGATGAAGAACTTCCGTATTACCGAAAGAGCAAAGGTGCAATTCCGGTGGGAGGTTTTCAATGTGCTGAACAGGACCAACTTCCAGGTTCCGGTATTCTTGCTGGACAGTTCGAGTGTCGGAACGTATGGACAAACGGCTAACGAAAACCGCGAAATGCAGTTTGCGTTGAAGCTGATCTTTTAATGTACTAACCCGTCATACGGACCAAGGCCGGCAAAGGGCTTGGTCCGTATGACGGCTGACCATAATAATGACCAACAAACAGCACAGATTTTTTTTGATCCTGAAGCCCGCCCTGATCATGGTAATGCTAGCGGTTGGCTGTTTAGCCGGCATTGCTCAGGCTGCGGCCCGGGCCCAGCCCGAGATGCCGAAACCGGACATAGCGGACGGAAAGTATGGTGAATTTGCCGCCAACACTTTTGACCTGTGGAAGGCGAAATCGAAGAAACCTACACCACTCGTTGTCTATGTTCACGGCGGAGGCCTAGCGACGGGCGACAAGTCAAAGATCTCGGCTAACCAGCTTGATCAGATGCTCAAGGCCGGGCTGACTGTCCTGGCGATCAACTATAGGTTGACACCGGAGGCTGTTTTTCCTCAGCATTATATGGATTGCGCCCGTGCGATCCAATATGCTCGCTATCATGCAAAGGACTTCAACATTGACCCAAAGCTCGTCGCTGCGACGGGCAGCTCGGCTGGCGGTATGGCGTCGCTGTGGATCGGTTTTCATGATGAGATGGCCGATATGAAAAACACCGATCCGGTTTTACGTGAATCCACTCGTCTAAAGGTGATGGCTGTTTCATCTGCCCAGACAACTCTGGTGCCTGACCTTGTCACCAAATACGTCGGATCGCTCGCATTAAGTTATCAAACCTATACGAACGGCAAAATGTTCGGGCTGACAAAAGAAGAGATGCGGACGGCCAAAGGGTTCGAATTATACTCGGCGATCTCGCCGATGACGCATCTGACGAAAGACGACCCGCCCGTATGGGCGTTCTACAGCGTGGCGAATAAGCCGCTTACAGCAGAATCGACAACGAGCGACGCGATCCATCACCCTGGGTTTGGCGTTGTTCTGAAAGAAGAAATGGACAAACTTGGTATCGCTTGCAAGCTCCGCCATAAGGACGACGGCCAAAAGGTAAATGACGACATGATCGGGTTTATGAAGAAGTACCTCAGGTAAATATTGAGCGGAACACGAATAAAATGTTGAACAAATTTGTATCTATAGCCTTTATGATCCTTTTTACCGCCCTATCGATGTCGGCGCAGGATAGTCAAGAACTGAAGGCAGAACTCGAAGCATCAAAAAGGCTAAAAGGCGAGCATCCGCTATTTGAGTTGATGAAAACTAAGCAATCATCGCTCAAACCCGAGTTGAAGGGCGTTCATCCGCGAGTTTATATGACTCAGAGTGATATTGACGTATTGAAAGAAAAAGCCATAACTCAGCCCGAATTGTGGAAAAAGGCGATCTTAACTGTTCGTGCTTTGACCGATGAACCTGCACCTGCACCCGCACAGGAACGTCGTGTGCAGAATGTGGTTGGGATCGGTATTGCCGAAGCCGCTTTTGTCTATAAGATCACTGGCGAGAAAAAATTTCTCGATGCCGCCAAAAAATATATGGATGCGGCGGTTTCATACGAAGTTTGGGGCTACACCTATAACAAGCCGAACATCGATCTCGCCGCCGGACATCTGCTTTACGGAATGGGTTGGGGATACGATCTGCTCTACAACGACCTGACACCGGCGGAACGCGACAAATATCGCGGCAAACTCATAAAGCAGGCCCGCCTGCTTTATGACTATTTGAAGCCCAAATCCGGCAAATCATATTCTTACAGCCAGAACCACACATTCATCCCGACTACCGGCCTGGCGGTCACGGCTTACGCGTTGATGGGCGAGACGGACGAAGCCAAGGATTGGGCGGCCGCGTCGCGAGCGATATATGACCGCGTGTTGGCAACGTATTCTGACGACGGCTATTACTATGAAGGAATGGAGTACTGGATATTTTCCACACCTTGGCTCGCTCACTATCTGGACGCCCACGCCCATTCAACCGGCGAAGATCTCTATCAGACCACGCCCGGACTAAGAAACACCCATAAATACCTGGCCCATTCGACTCTGCCCGGCGGCGAATTCACCTTCGACTACGGGGACGTCTACGCCGGTGGGATCACTCGTTCCCGCGAGGGCGATGACTATGAACGCGAACGCATTGATGGTAAATTCCGGAGCAATTACAATATCTTATTCAATCTCGCTTCGAGGTACGGCAATGGTGAGATCCAGGGCGTCGCAGACTGGCTGAGGTCGAAGTGCCAGGCCAACGCTGAAGAATATTGGACGTTTATCTGGTACAACCCTACGATCAGATCTGTCCCGATCGACCAGCAGAAGACATGGCAATATTTCCCTGACCATGATGTCGTGTATTGGCGTTCGAGTTGGAACGATGATGCTACAGCGTTCTCATTCAAGGCCGGTCCACCAGAGGGACATTCGGCGAATGAGAAAGCAAAGCTCTTCCCCGATTGGCGACTTTCGAGCGGACACGCTCATCCAGATGCCGGGAGCTTTATTATTTGGTCAGGTGGAAAATATTTGACTGGCGATTCGGGCTATGCCGGAGTGCCTATGACAATTCATCACAACGCACTTCTGGTTGATGGAAAGGGACAGGCGAAGGAGGGCAATGGGCATGACGCGTTTGCTGAGGTTCCATACGATCGGCTAAATAAGATCCGCATATCCAAAGTCGATATGAACGACAAGATGGTTTCGATCATCGCGGACCTTACCGCTGCCTATGAACCGGAAGTCGGAGTTAAGAGGTTTACGCGGAGATTCGATTTCTTGGCTCCCGGGGTATTTACTATCCTTGATGATGTTGAGACGACCGGCAAAAAGACCGTGACCGCGTATTTGCATGCCGATAACCGGATAGACGAGCTTTCAAATGGGCAATTCCTATTCGAATCGGGAGACAAGACCTCGCTCTCGGCCAGGATCGACAATTTCTCATCCTTTAGCTCTGTTATTGAGAAGAACATTTTGACCGCTCCCGGAAAGCCAGGTTCGGTTGACAAGGGTGAACAGGAAGAACGAGGCGTCCGTCTGGCGATCTCAACGAAAAGTAAGGTAAAGAAAGCTAAGATAAAAACGACGCTTCAGGTAATAAGGAACGCTGGCAAGTAAGAAAGAAATGCTGAATATTAAATCAAAAGAGAATTGTAAGTGGGATATTGTCTCGCTCGGCGAGGTAATGCTGCGGCTCGATCCGGGCGACAAGCGTGTTCATACGACGCGGTCGTTCGAGGTGTGGGAAGGTGGCGGAGAGTATAACGTCGCACGCGGGCTCAAACGCTGCTTCGGCCTCGATGCGGCGGTAGTTACGGCCCTCGCGGACAACCCGATCGGCCGGCTCGTTCAGGATCTTATGTACCAGGGCGGAGTCGATCAGTCGCACGTCAAGTGGGACAAGTACGACGGCGTCGGACGGACCGTGCGAAACGGGATGAACTTCACCGAACGCGGATTCGGCGTGCGTGCGGCGCTAGGCTGTTCGGATCGCGGGAACACTGCTGTATCGCAGCTTAAGAAAGGCGACATTGATTGGGAAAAGATTTTTGGTGAGGAAGGTGCCAGGTGGCTCCATACCGGCGGCATATTCTGTGCCTTATCGGAAACAACACCCGAGGTCGCAAAAGAAGCGATGGAGATCGCCAAAAAGCATGGCACGATCATTTCCTATGATCTCAACTACCGCGACTCACTCTGGAAAGCTATCGGCGGGCAGGCAAAGGCTCAAGAGGTTAATCGCGATCTCGCCCAATACGTTGACGTGATGATCGGTAACGAGGAAGATTTCACCGCCTGTCTCGGATATGAGGTCGAAGGCCAGGATGAAAACCATTCGAAGCTCGATATCGTCAATTTTGAGAAAATGATCCGCAAAGCGGTCGCCGATTTTCCAAACTTCGCCGTGGCAGCGACAACCCTTCGCAACGCTAAAACTGCGTCAGTCAACGACTGGGGAGCAGTCTGCTTTACGGAAGGACAGCTCTTCCAGGCGATCATGCGTCCTGATCTCGATATCTTTGACCGTGTCGGTGGCGGTGATTCGTTTGCTTCGGGATTGATCTACGGCTTCCTCACCGGCGAATCACCGGAATGGGCAGTCAACTGCGGTGCGGCTCACGGAGCACTAGCGATGACAACCCCCGGCGATACGACAACCGTTGGCTTGAGCGACGTGTTGCGGGTGATGAAAGGTGGCGGGGCTCGCGTAGCTCGATGATAGGGGGGTTGAGAATGACTAGAGGAGAGATAGCAACGGCACTGTCATCTTCCCAAGCGGCCAGTGTTGCCGAACATTTGGCCGAAGATATCGAATGGAACATTTTTAAGGAATCGGCGTCGCACAAGGGCAAACGAGCTGTGGTTGAATTTGCCAACCAGATTCTCGGATATTTCGGCACGGTCGAGACGAGATTCACGACGACGGGAATGATCGAAGGGGCAGACGCGATCGCCATTTATGGAACCGCAGAGTTCCTCAAGAACGGAAACCTGGTGAATTCAGTGAATTCATGCGATGTGTACGAGTTTGATGAAAGCGATAGGGTCATCCGGATCAACTCGTATTGTAATTCGGCGAGACCAAATACAGAGAATTGATCGCGAGTTGATATCGCGGTCGTAAAATCATATGGACAAGAAGAAAATTGTTGAACAGATAGAAGAGATCGGCCTCGTGCCGGTGGTGCGAGCCTCGTCGGCTGACGAAGCAATGCAGGTTATCGAAGCGATCAAAGCCGGCGGTGTGAATGTGCTTGAGATCACGATGACCGTGCCGGGAGCGGTTAAGGTGATCGAAAAGGTTGCGGATAAATACGGCAACGATGTGCTGGTCGGAGCGGGAACGGTTCTCGATCCTGAAACCGCGCGTGCGTGTCTTCTCGCCGGGGCTCAGTTCATCGTCAGCCCTGCTCTCAATCTTGACACTATCGCGTTATGCCACCGATACAGTGCCCCGATCGCTCCGGGCGTGATGACTCCGACGGAAGTCATCACTGCATGGAGTGCCGGAGTTGATTTTGTAAAAGTATTCCCCTGCGGCTCGCTCGGAGGTGCAAATTACGTAAAGAACCTAAAAGGCCCGTTCCCACAGGTCAAGATCATCCCAACAGGCGGCGTTTCGCTCACAACGGCAGCTGATTTCATCAAAGCCGGAGCCGCTGCCCTAGGCGTCGGGACAGATCTCGTCGACGTAAAAGCCATCCGTGCGGGCGACGCCCACATCGTTACCGAACGTGCCCGGCAATTCGTCGAGATCGTTCGAGCGGCCCGCGGAACTTGAGAGTGACGGGCGATCGACATGCGTTTGGTGGACCTGTCGATGCGAGGCTCTGCAAACGGGTTGGAACCAAATATGCTCATTCTTTTTAGTAGGCCCTCCAAAATGGAGAGATCTAAGGCGGTAGGCTGGATTTAGAGACACCGATGATATTTCGTCCCAAAAGAAGTCATTGCCCGAAGAAGACCGGGCAAGACGGCCTCATTCGCCTAGGGAATTCCACGCTCAGGGCAATCTGTTACTCGGATGGCCAATCAAAGCCCTAAAACGCTCCCGACTAGTCCAACATCGAGCTCAACATACCGTCAAAGTCCCACCGGAAACGCAGATGAGTGCCGTAACACATTGTCAATAAGGAAGTTAAAATGGAGCCGGTGATAAGACTCGAACTTACGACCTGATGATTACAAATTCTATTTTGAACAAAATTTCTGAATTTCACTGAGTGTCATATGTCGATATTTACTGCCTTTTCTTCAATCGTCGGTTCGGCGGTGACATCACATATCGATAGGTGGTTGCTACATTTTTCGCTACATTCGATAAAGTTTAGAATCGAACCGATAAATAAAGGTCTTGCAGTTCGATATGGCCTTTATTACCGATTGTCACTTTGATGTCATAGGCCGATATTCATTGACTTTCGCGAAAATCGCGTTCACTCAGGATTATCGTATCTTAGCAGGTATATACGATAATCATACGACAATTTCAGATGTATGCGATTCAGTGGACCGTTTTGCAGGTCGGAGGCCATGGCCCGTCGTACCCGTCTCGAAAACAACGAAAAGCCCTCTCGGAAAGGGAGCATTTCCTGCGATGATCAATAAAAAGCCTTTGAGATCATGTTTGGATCGGTTCACTGCGGCCCGAATACTCGCTATGTCTTCGCGCGAGGGGCACGGAAAATCAGTCGGATGCGTGTGCCAGTCGCCAATGTAATGAAGACCAAGCTCAAACCTTTCATGAATCTCTTTTTGTTCAGCTTTTCGGTCCGGTCGGAGGCCGAACCGGGTGCGTAAGTCCGTCGGGCGAGGCCCGGTCGCCTCTTCCACGTAGGCGGTATTACCATCGAACCTAGCGAAGAGTTGACCTCCGGCCTCAGGATCATTTGTGGTCAGTTGTCGATTTCGCTCGAAGAGTGCAAGCACCTGTCGGGTAAACACGACTGCTATCTGAGTGGTTGGATTCTCGTATTTCAACATGCTGCCATCGCCCGTTTGCATGCCGGGCAATCCGTGCGTTCCCTCCAGACCCGTTCGAGAGTAAAGCCGCCGATGGTATTTCCATCCGTCAGTGCCAGCCACTCGGCTGTCCAATCGCCGCCGTTCTCTTTTACGAGCGATTCTCGCGCCACCCAAATCCTTTCGGTAGGATGCTGGATCTTTCGGAATAGCACGTCTACTGCGTGTTCCGCGATGATATTACAAGTATACGAAACTTCGATCGGCCCGTAGGGCTGGAACATCACCCCGCAAGCTGCTTCCAGTTTAAGTGTGGAGCCTATCCACTGAGTCACTCTTAAGGCCGGTTCGCCAAATCTGTCGAGCTGGCATTGGAAACAGGCACCTTCACTGAAGATTGCGACGGCGTGCCCTGCATCGCCGAAAGCCTCGGTCCATCCGTAGATTACCGGGGGACCTTGATTCTCTCGCTGC
>JBATDM010000017.1:0-6003 GCA_049663465.1 Pyrinomonadaceae bacterium | reverse complement strand
CGAGGTTGTCTGTATCAGTTGCAGTGTTGTTTGCCGGGATTGAATCGACCACACCCTGCGGCGGTGTTACCGTCGCTGTGTTGATGAGCTGCCCCGTCAAGCCCGGTGCGATGTTCACCAGAGCGGTAAACGTCAGTATCCCGCCTTGCGGTATATAGACAAGCTCATTGATGTTGCCTGAGCCTGCGAGATTCGGACAGAATGCCTCGTTCTGCGGCAGACATGTCCAGTTGTCAACGACCACTCCCGCTGGGAAGTTGTCAGTGACAAGTGCGTCTACCACAGGTACCGGACCATTATTAGTAACAACGATCGTGTATGTCGTCTGAGTTCCAGGCGTCACATTCGTACGATTATCCGTCTTTGTGATCGCTAGGTCGGCTTCGGCCTGAGGCGGTGCCCCGCCCAATCGGCAGATCTGAATATCGTTGACCCCGACCCAGTCGAAGTAGCCTCCCGGAGCAATCACAACCTTAGCAATATCGTCCGATGGTCTCGTGAATGTCATGGTTCCGGTCGGGGTTCCCGTTGTCCGGACGTAGCCGAGGATGTTGTCAGCCGAATCGTACGCGATCAATAGAGAGCCACCCGTTGAGCCCTTACCAGTGGTCTGTACCGTGATCGACGAAATCGCCGGCGAGAAATCTATTCGCAAGTTAGCGTCTCCATCCTCACCCAACCAATCGCCAAAACTATGCAGAACATTCCCAAAAGATGGGTCGTACCCGCCGCCGACATCGGTTGACGTCGCGGTCATCCCTGTGTTGGTGGCGAGATTGCCGGTATAAGTACCCGGATCGGGCGGGAACGAAACTCCGAGGTCTGTCGCACCAGGCAGGAGTCCGCCCGTTCCCGACGAGAATGTCGCACCGAATGGAGCCGCCGCATACTGACCGGCGATCGTCGTCCCGCTGGTGATCGGAGCACCCGCAGCATCAGTGTCGAAAGTGATAGTTTGACACGTTGAAGCCGTCGCATTCGTGAATGCCAATCCGCGGTTCCGGAATGGAGATGGGTCACCCTCTGGGCGAATCACCGCCCCGAGTGTGCCGATAAAACTGGTCACACCAGTGTTGAGGTCTATCGTATATAGATCGCCGTCGCCCTGGTTCATGAACATCTGGCCGAACTGCGACGAATAGCCCAGTGCAAATACTTCCTCGGAAACCGTCGAAATGAAGTCAACCTGCTGTGTATCGACGTTTACTCGTTCGAAAACGTTGTTGTTTCCCTCGCTAGCCGGACGATCCCAGCAACCGCCTCCTGACGCGTGATAAAGAAATCCGTCGTCAGCAAATGCGATAGCCTGACCGCAACCGCCATTTGGCAAAGCGAACTGCTGGGTCAGAGAGGCGTCGGAAGTGTTGATCGTGAAGAGAGTGCGCGAAATCGGAGTTCCCTCCGATTGACCCTGCCCGCCGCTATTTCCGCTGATGCCGTATAAAATGTTCGACGGTCCCGGCCCATATGCACCGTTCGGAGAGGTTGGGATCGCATTGCGGAATGATAAGGCGGCAATATTCTCGTTTAGCTGCCCGATATCTGTGAATATCCCCGTAGTCGGATCGATCGTTACCAAATGGCGGCTCGAACCCCCTTCCGGATCCTGCGGGTTCTGATCGAGACTCAGTACGGCAAATAGTACGCCGTCAGACGGCCGTACGGCGAGCGAATTTGCCCTGTTTACTGTAAAGTCTGGGCTCGTGATCGGGTGGATATTCGTGATGTTTCCGTTCGTCGCGTTTATGGTGTAGATGAGGTTATTTCCCGGAGTCCCATATCCATTTGAAATACCATATAGGGCATACGACGGTGTCGGTGGAGGCGTAGGCGATGCCGTAGGCGATGCCGTTGGTGACGCAGTTGGTGATGCAGTTGGAGATGCTGTCGGTGACGCGCTAGGCGACGCGGTTGGTGATGCCGTCGGTGAAGGAGCAATTCCGTTACCCGTTATACTGAAGTCATACGGATTCTCGTCAGCATCATTGTTGAAGATCGTCACAGTCGCATTTCTTGTTCCCGCAGTAGTCGGGTCGAACGTAATTGCGAAGGATGTCGGGCTGCCCGACGGTACCGGACTGAACGGCTGCTGGGTGACCGTGAAATCACCCGTATCACCCGTGATCTGAATATAGTTATTAGTTCCCTCTGGCCTGCCAGGTATCGGCTCATTCAGAATCAGGTCGGCGTTGCCTGTGTTGGTGATGGTAAAGAAATGCTGGAGCGATCCGCTACTCACATCAAGACTGCCGAAATCAGTGCCGTCAGTGAGCGTAGGCACCGCATCACCATCAACGATCTCGTTGCCATTCCCAAGAACGGCCATTTCCGGGGCTGCGACTGAGAAGGTCTGTCCCGTATTAACATTGTCCTGTGTATTGGCGATCGGAGCGCTACCCCAAGTAAAATCACCGTAAGTTGAGCCTGTTCCCTGTAATTGCAGAGAGGTTCCTACAGCATTCGTTCCGTCTTCGAGCACGCCAATATCTGTGCAGGTAATTCCGTCCGCAGCCCCACCAGACCCAACGAAAGTACCCTCGTAACAAAGAAACTGGATTAGGGTGTTTGTGGTTGTATTGACAAGGGCGATTCCGTCGGGTGCACCATTCTGAATTCCGTTCACAGCATAACTGATTGAGACAAATCCGTAACCGCCGGACTGATTCGTAGTTACGCCTGATAATTGATCCGTATCATAAACTGTTCCATTAGAGCCGTTATAGAGAACTAATGCGTAATCGACCATATTTGTCGCTGCCGGAGCGGCGACTTCGATAAATTCGCCAGAATCGGTACTGGTATTGTCATAATGAATCTCATTGATAAAGATTTGTGAGGTCGGATTGGCGAAGTGCGGATCGGACAGCGCTGCCGCACTAGACGAAGCAATGCCAAAATAGTCCTGGATCGCGCCGAAAAACGACCCGCCTGCTGCATTCGTCGCAACTCCGGCAAAACTCAACAAAATACCGGCAATGATCGCGGTCAACGCGATGCGGCCGAACAACTTACGAGACGATCTATTATTACTTGACATAACGTAAACACTCCCAATTTCCCAATAAATACAAAGGTTCTGGCAAATGCCGTTGTTCCGAGCGACGGAAGGGAAATCCGCGGAATTTCGGCAAAGTCTGATTTTCTTACCAATTGAACGGATTATAAAACGAAACTTGCTGATTTCAAAGCCTTTACTCAAAGCGATTTGACGAAAGCGTGATTTATGCCGCCGCCCATCGGTCGCCACGCGAAAAAAGAGGCCGTCTGAAAAGCCAAATTTCCTTTTCCCTGAAAGGGAAGAATTCAATAGCGGCGGGTAGAATGAGGCTTTGCTCATGACACCCGCCGTGTTGTTTGAAATGATTTCGACGCTGAAAGTGTCGTATTCGTTGGCATTCAATTCGACTCCTTCAGAGTCGCCTTCGCAAACGAAAATAGCCAGGCGTTTCGCTGCTGCTCAACACCTGACTATTAAATTTATTGCTTTCAGCGAATTCTCAATGTATCGAAAATCCAGACACTGATGAAATCAGTTAGCGGGAAAACCAGCGTACGAGCCTATTCCATAAAAAGGGTCAAGATGACCTGTAGGCGGCGATTCTTAGCCCTGTTCGCGGTAGTGGTATTCGGCACGATCGGAATGCTTGCACCAAAACCCTTTGCAACAATTCGCCCCTCTGAAATGCCCGTTGAGGCAAATTTTTCGGCCACCACATACGAGCGGCGGTCCGTGACCGATTGGATAAGAGATGCATCGCCGCGATTATCGGTGTGCGACTCAACAGAAATTCGATAGTCCGGATTATTCGCCAGGAGTTGGGCAAGACTGGCAAGTTGGCTTTCCGCTCGAGCGGCAATATCGGCCGAACGCGAGTTTGTCCACCAGTTTTCAGGCACCGTAAGAACAATGCCGCGATCCTCTCTCGATACAGAACCGAACACCTTGAGCGAATCGATGAGCTCGGGCTCGGCCGCCCTCACGGCGTCGGCTTTGCCCTGTTTATCCTGTTGCGCCTGAAGAGCAACCTTTTCTTCCTCGATGCGCCGGAGTTTGCTGTTCACATTCTCCAGATCCGATTTTGTACGTCCCAACTCTTCGCGGAGGCGGCCGTTATCGTCACGAGACTCGCGCAGCAGTGTCGAGTAGTTCAAAGCGTCCCGCTCGGCGAGTTCCCTGTTACGGGTTTCGCGAGCAAGTTCTTCGCGAAGATCTGCGATCTGCCCCTGAGCGTCCGTGTATTTATTCTCAGCCAAGCGGATCTCAGCGTCGGTCTTTATCTTCTCATTGCGCTTCTCTCGAGCTTCCTTTCGCGTCGCCGCAAAGGACTCAGCCCTTATTGCCGCACCGATCGATTTTCGGGCCGCGATGTCAACGGTATCGCTATCACGTCCCGCCTGCCATGCGTTTATCGCATTTTGGAGAAGTGTTTCGGCCTCACCTAGTTCCTCGGATGCGTCACGTTCTGCACCGGCAAACTTAGCGAGAGCAACAGCCTGTTTTGCCTGTAATATCGCTGGCGGAGTTTTTGAATAGTCGGTTTCAGCGATCTCAGGAGTTCGCGGATCGCGAAAGTAGTCGCTTGTGTTGCCAAAGTACGAGATCGATGGAGATGTACCGATACGCTGGCCATTCCTTCCTACTGGATAAAGATTCTCGAGCATGATCGCCTGACTCGGCCTCGTCACCATAAAGTGCGGTTCCGCCGTGATGATGAGAGCAAAGGTCTGGAGCGGCGTTGTAACCGTGATCTTAGAATCTATGAAAAAAAGCCCGCTACGCTTGATCTCGCCAAGATTATCAGCCTGTCCTGTCGGTGAGATCGCCCACACAACATAGGTTGCATATCCAGCTCCCAATTCGAATGGACGAGGCATATTATCTACCGACAATTCTATTCTCGTACCGCTTCTGGTTGTTCTTTTGACCTTTGCATCACCCTTCATCCTCGGAAATCTTGTCGTTCCGCGAAACTGCACATTGACTGTGTCATCAAGCGGATACGTGATCGCGATGGTTTTGCGTGCGACATCGACCTGAGCGAACGTCGAAATTCCCATCAAAAACGCTAAAGTAGAGATAATAAAGAACTTAATAAGAATCGATTTTTTCATAGACCTCTCTCCCGGCACGGATTACTCTTAAAAAGATGCCATAGGTCGCTTATTCGTTGCAACCTAACGATCTTGGACAGATCAAAGCAAAGTAAAGTATATTCAATCCTTTACCAACGCCGATGGACGATCTCAAGCGACTGCTAAAATATGTACAGCCTTACTGGCTGATCTTCGTTTTTGCGGTTATTGCGATGGTATTTGCCGCAGTTTTTGAGACCGCGGTCGGGGCACTGATCGTCCCGATCATCGACCAGTTTTCGAAAACCCCCGCACTCGCTGAAACCAAGACTCTCTTTGACCTCAGCAGCCTGGTTCCGCGCGACGATTGGTTTCGTGCGTGGCTCATGATCGCCGGGCTCTTGCTTGCATTTACGATACTAAAAGGTCTCGCGGAATATTTTTCATCCTACTTGATGGCCAAGATCGGCCAATCGGCCGTGCTCAACATCCGAGGTGAGTTGTACGATCATCTCATCGGCCAATCTGCGGTCTTTTTTGAAAAGCACCGCACCAACTATCTCGTGTCGCGGCTCGTGGTGAGTTGTTCGGCGATCGAACTTGCAGTGTCCTCGAATCTGCGAGATGTTTTGCGAGAGAGTTTTCTGCTTATCGCATTTATCGGGGCGGCCTTTTACTTTAATTGGCGACTGACTCTCGGTTCGCTCGTCATAGCTCCGATAATTGCTTTCCTAACTAGCAACTTCAGCAAGAAGATAAGAAAACTGGCCGACGTATCGCTCGAGGGTAACAAGAATTTGAGTGACACGTCGCAGGAGACGCTTTCAAACCACGTCATCGTAAAGGCATACAACGCCGAGAAACGCGAACAGCACCGTTTTATCGATGTCGCGAAGATAATCGCTCGGGCAAACCTTCGCAGTGCTAAGA
>JBATDM010000016.1:0-8034 GCA_049663465.1 Pyrinomonadaceae bacterium | reverse complement strand
ATGTGGATATCAATATGATCTTGTATTTGGCCAGCGCTTTCGTAGTCGCCTCTAAACGAACAGTCTTCTTTAATTTCTTTCTGGTCCTCCGGAGATAATCTGGCAATTAGCAAAGCCTGAGTAATTCCAAGTTTGTTCTGTTGGAAATCTTTTTTAACAGCATCAATCAGGCTGTTCAATTTTAGCCGCTGTAGTATGTAGGTTTCGCTCTTGCCAAATCTGGTAGCGAGCTCTGTAGTAGTTACGTTGGGTTGCTTCATCAAACTTTGATAACCGAGTGCCTCCTTCAGTGGATGCACATCTTTGCGCTGAAGGTTCTCTGTGATCTGTAGGTCGAGGGCTTCCTGATCGGTAAGGGTACGGATGTAGGCGGGGATCTTCTCGAGGCCGGCAAACTTGCTGGCGTGGTATCTTCTTTCGCCACATACGAGCTCATAATCTTTGCCGGTGGTTACTCGGAGTAACACCGGTTGAATTACGCCTTGTTGTTTGATGCTGTCGATGAGCTCTTGTAGTTGTTGAGTTTGGAGTTCGCTCTCATCGCGAAACATTTTGTTGGTTGTGCTCACGGTGATCTTCTTAAGTTCAACGTGATCGAGTTGGGTCGTCTCTTTCATTTTTTGATTATTTACTTTTTAGCAATTTTGTAGCTGACTTTGTGAGAATAGCGTAGAGGGTTCCAAGGGTTTCATCTTCTGTGGGGACTGTCGATATTTGCATTCTGTACGATGCTTCCATATCATCCACTTCGAGAGCTTCAAGAATGTACTTACAAATAACTGTACTGTAAACCATGTGGCCGCCTGATCCATTGCTTCGTGCTGGAAATCCATCGCTATCTGCTAATCTTACATACCAATCTTTTGGATGAAGCTCGTTCTGAATAAAATCAAGTCGTGGCTCTTTAGGAATTTTAGCACCTTCGCAGAAACCGAGCGTAAAATTTATGACTCCGCCCCTGGGGTTGATACTAATTGAGGGCCTGCTCTCGCGGGAGTACTGACAGGCGTTGTCTCTGTTAAACACTTTTGCTTTCATTGGGTCAATTGGTTAAAAATTTATTTCTTATTGGGGTGGCCGAGTACGTCATCGCGCCAGAGGTAGCGCACCTGGGCGATGGTGAAGATCTTCTGTTGTTTCTTTTTGCCGTAGCCTAATTTTTTGAGCTCTTTCATGAAGGGTGGGAGCCACTCGCAAACGAATGTTCTTACATTGACATCGTACAGTCTGGCCATCTCTGACTTACTGTAGGTTCTGATGGGGGCGAGCTCTTCGGTCATATCTTTGTGTCTATTACTTCGTGGGCGTAGGGATCGGGATTGGCGGCTACTCTGTCGTAGGCGGGTTTTACTTCTTTCCAATTAGGTATCCGGTTTTCAAATCCGCGCTCGTTGGCTTTGGTCATGATGTCCTGGGTCTTCAGCAATATGAGCCGCGTGGTCATACGCCAGAAAAATGGAGGGACCATGGCCAGGCTGTGGAAGGTGAAGAGGAGATCTGCATTCCACATGCGATGATCGACCAGGAAGGAGAGGATCTGTTTGTTGGGATTGGATCCAATGTATTTGGTACAATCTTCAAAGACGATCAGTCCGTTAAATTTTCTCTTTACAGGATCGAACCAGTTGATCAAAAAGTCGAACATGGCATCGTTGTCGCGATCGTAAAATTGATAGATCCCTCCGGAGCGCCAGCGTTTCATTTTATCATAGGTGATGAGCTTATGTTTGCTGTAGGCCGGGCTTTGATTCACATTGATAATGAGCACTCGCTTTTTAGGTCGGGCGAAGCCTTCCGCCAGTTTGTTGGCGAGTGTGCTCTTGCCGGTGTGCTTTCGGCCTACGATGATCATCGCTTCGTTGGCTCTCATCCTTTTTTCTTTTTGGGGATCAATCCTATTATGATCGCTACCACAATAAGACCGAAGCAAATATTTAATATGGTTTGGATGTCTCCTTCCATTACGCTGCTTTTTTGGTTTCTGCGAAGATCTTGCTCAAATCTGGCATCATGGGCGCTACGCGGGAGGTGAGCACCATACCGATGGCGATCGCAAACATCCACTCGGGGCCCAGCTGTAGATTTTTATATTTGATGATGAGCTCGCTCAGTGGATCGGCTATCATTTCGATCTCTTCTTTATCGAGTGGGATATCTTCGACTGCTTTCATGTACTTGTCGAAGCGATTGGTGACGGGCCACATTTCATGATCGCTGTGGATGGCGTCTTCTATCTCCTTTTCATTTTTGCCGCTGTAGCGCTGGCGAAACTCTCGCATTTTTTCGATATCGCCTTTGGCCAATATGGTGCTTCGGTAGATCCATGGGAAAACCATTTTCATACCGGAGTTGACCATCTTTAACCATCGCTCGGCCATTCCTTTGGCTTTGCCTGGCGTGAGATCTTCCGGAGTGGCTTTGGCTGCGGGCTCTTTGATCTCTTCTACTACTTCAAAGTCGCCTTCATGATCGCGCTCAGCGAAAGGCTCCTCAAAGTGGATGGTTTCGGATTGCTCTGTCTCTTGTCTCAGTTCGTTGATGAGATCGTCTGCATTGGTGGTAGGTTCGTTACCCATTGGAAAGTTGTTTTTTGGTTTGGTCTGCAATTTGGTTGAGTGTATTAGGGGCAAACTTTTTGCCGATGGCTTCGAGGCGATCCATGTCTATGCCGAGCGTTTTGAGGTCGAGCTGGCCGGCCATGAGCTTTGTTAATGTTTTGAAATTCAATTTGTCTTTGATGGTGTGTAGATTGGCGAGTACCCATCCGATCTCGTTTTCAGCATCGACTTTAAATTGGTTGCCTTCTTTTACCTTATCGCGCATCCATTTAAGGTCAGTAACTTTTACGAGCGTATATCCTTCCTTCGCTAAGGCTTCGCCCTCCTTCGCTGAAGCTTCGGAGGACAAGTCCTTTATATGTTTTTGTATGGCTTCCCGGGCGCTCTCTGTCTTCTGATCGTTGGCATCATCCCAATAGATATCTTGGAGCTCCTGCAGGAGTGCATCGGGCACGTTATTTTTTTCGCTGCTCATGAGCGTAGGCGTTTAATGTATAGCCAGGTGATTAATGAAAGCACAACCGCAACCGCGACAAGCTCCACAACGAATACGATTTTATCCATTCGCTTTTTTGCTTCAATCTGGGAGAGCTGGGCTTGCTTTACGTCTTGCATGGCGTGTGCCATCGCTTTGTTGATCATCTTTTGCATCATAACCAATCGTTTTTAACGGTGTAGAGAATACAGTACTCTAAAGCTTCGAGCTCGTCTTTTAACTTGCTGCGGTGCTTCAGTACTTTGGCCAGGCGCTCGCGGCTTGCTTCGCTGAGTTGAGTCGTAAGTCCTGAGTCTTGAGTTTTGAGTTGGGATATCTGAGATTTTAAGTCAGAGATTTGGGCGATATCTGAAATATTCTCCTCTTCCAGTTTTTTTACTTTTGCCTGTAGCTCTTTTTCCATCCTAGCAAGGGTGTCTATTCTCAATTTTAAACCGGCATCTTCAGGAGACGATACTTTCACCGGTTGCCCCATTGCGAGCTTTACACAATACTCGATGGCCTGGTTGCGGTTGCCTCCGTTCTTTTCGAGTAGATCCGCGAGAAATTGCTGTGTGGCTTCATCGCCTTTTTGTGGGCGATAGCTGTAGGGCTTGTCGCTCTTGCGTTTTGGTGTCGGTTTTTCGTTTTCTGGTTGTTCGCTCATTGGTATTTAATTAGTTAGGATAAAGAAATGTTCCTCCGTGTATTTTATGGAAGTATACGTGGCGAATGGCTTGACCTTCTACTTCTACCCATCCATGCTTCCAATTAGGTTTGTCTTTTACATCACCTACTTTGCTCGTCACTTTCTTTCCGTTCTCAAACCAGGTGCTGGCTTCTTTTATATTTTCCACCTCTCTCATTTGCTGTTGGATTTTATAAGTTCTTTAAATCGTAATGTATCGGGCCAGGTCGAGGTCTTTCATGCGGGCGCTCTTGATTTTCCAAAGGATGCTTTCGAGCTCGCTCTCGATATAGATTTCTTTTGGATCGGTTGTTTTTATTCCTTCCTGTATGGTGTGTACTATTTCGGTGATGGTGGCGCTCATTTAGTTGCTGGTTGTTGGTTTCTGGTTGCTAGTACTGTGGTCTTCATTACTTTGGCGAGCAGCTCGCTATTGCCTGCCAGGTAGATGGTGTTATAAGCCTGACGGAGTTCGCTCTCGAGTATCTTTGCTTTAGCAGTTTCGTTTACGCTCAGTAACCTGGTACCATGGATATCCATCTCCACACGCTGCAGTAAGCCGGTGATCATCTCGTAAAACGAGTCGAGGGTTTCAAGTTCTTTGGCGGCTTCACTATTTACCTGGGCTTGCTTCGCTTTTTTGGCGAGTAGCTGTAGGTAATCCTGCGCGGCCATGTGAAAGTCTTTTAGAGGTGAGATCATACTACTTTCAGTCTTTCTTCGCCTTCGTTTCTTTTTATCATGTTGAGCATGATCTTGTCGGTAATGCCGGGATCGTACTTGGCGGCTGCGGCAAACTGATCTCCGAGAAACTTCGCCAGGCGCTCGTCACTGTCATCTACTCTAAAGAGGCCTTTGCCTTTTTCGTTGCGGTAGAATTCGATAGGGGTGTTGAGCTGGGTGAACATCTCCGCGATTTGTTTCGGTAGTACCATTTCTATTTTGTAGACGTCTTTCATCCACTCGCGAAAGGTGAGCACGACCTTTTCCTTCATCTTGTCGGGGAGATCGTTGAAGGGGATGGTTTTTAAAGTAGTGGTTGTTGGTTGTGCTTTCATATTTTTATATCGTCAAATCGGAGTAATAATTTTGGGTGTAGTTGGTTGATGCGAATCCAGAGAGAGGCATAGAAGAATTCTATCCATGACTCGATCCTGTATTTTTTATCCTCTGCCGCAAGCTCTTTGAGGTGAACGTACTTTTTTACGCTGTTCCACCATTCTATCAACAGGTTGAGATCGGTAATGTGATACACATCTAATCCTTGCCAGATGTCGTCAATTTCAAAATGATAGCAATGCTTAGAACTGATATAATGAATTGTCTCTCTCATGCTGGGTTGGCGCTAAACCAATTGGTAGTCTTTTTAATTTTTTCAAAGCGCGTAACTGCCGCGCGTGTGCTACTTGCTTTCACGAGCATCCCTTCAATTTCTCCTTGCTGGTTCCAGTATTTGATCATATAGGCTTTGTCGTCTTTCTGCTCTACATATTCCGGATCGTGTAGTAATCTCGTTTTCATAAATTCCAGCTGTAGTCAAAGAGTGATTTGGTTCGCTCGGCTTTCCAGCGAAATCCGCAATTTTTTAGCCGTTGATATTCGGACTCATACAGAATTTCGTGGTATGCCTTTTTGGAAAGCGCTCTTATTATATTCCTGATGGGCACGTCATCGCGGATTCTAAAGTATCGGGTATGATCGCGGGTGTTTAATGCAGGCCAATAGTCTTTTTGGTGGCCATAGTAATCGAGATCTTCAGCTAATGCTAGTACACGAATGTATTCTCCTTTTTTGGCGGGCTCTTTGGTCCAGGGATTTACTTGCTTGTCTTCTACTCCGTCATGCTCTTCTGTAAATCCGTCTTGTTCTTTTTCCATTTGTACCGCTGCCAGGCGCTCTACACTTGTGAGGCTAAGTCGGGCATCGTTGTATAGGTGCCCGAATCGATCAAACATGCGCATGGATTTACTATGCTGTAAAATTTCTGCAATAAGATCTATATCCCATTCATTTTTGATGTAAGAGCCCTTGTCGGTCTTCTTTCGGAAACTGTCGTTTTTGAAGTGATACTTAATACATTCGAGCACGCCTTTGGTGTAGGCTTCTACTTTCTTTGGTTCGTCTAATGCTGCAAACCACGATTCTCTGTCATCTAAATAGAACTTCTTACGTTTCCACTCTTGTCTTGTATCGTCCCAAATCTTATTGCCACGCTCGTCTGTTTCCATTATCCACGGACTGCGATTGTTGCCTTCCTCAGCCCTTTTGTGAACAAACAAGGTTTCGTAGTGGACCAGGTAGGCGCCTGTCATCTGCTTCCATGCTTCTAATATTTCGGCATGTACTTGATTGCGCGAAAACTCCGGGCGCTGCAATACGAGCGCGTGAATGTGAATATGAAGTCCGTTTTTTCCTTTGCGCGATACTTCGAAGCATTTGATACCGCCATGGATGTATTTCTTCCAAAATTTTTGATCGCGTAGCAATCTGAATTGCCGGTCCATCTCTTTGGCGTAGAATTTTTGTCCTTTGTATTCTCCGCCTGGGTGAGGTACTGTGAGTACCAGGTGCATAGGCTGAAATTTTTTCCAAACTTCCTCTTCCTGTAACCATGATTTGACCAATGATCGTAATGCCTGTGCTTTGAATTGATTGTAGACAGGATCTAAACGGTGTTTAGTAGTATTGAAAGCGAGCAGCTGAGAGGTGAGTTTGTTGTTGGGATAAGGAAACATGGTATAACAAGCCGGTGCGAGCTCGCGTAGCATGTAATAAGCTCGCGCTACCTCTGCGTATTTGTCGGCAAAGCACTCTCCGGTTTCCTTATCGGTAAAATAATCCTCAACAGCGGCTTTTCTCCTTATCTCCTGGGCTTTTCTGCGTTTATTAACTTCTTTTTTAAAGAGGATCTGGGCTTCCTTTTCGCAATACTTACGGTATTCTATTTGCTTTTCTATGGGAGTGGCCTGCCTATACTCGTGGTATTTGGCCATCATAGAGAGCTCATCTTCCAATTGCACCTTTACCGTAGATGAAATACTGGTCATTTCTGCTTCGGTAACCTTATATCGCCTACCAAATACCCTCACTTTCTGGCTTGGTACCGGAAATCCCTGATCCTCGAGCCAGTCGGCCATCTGTCGGGCCATTATCAAGGCTTCTTTACGCTTATAACTAAGCTTTCGGGCTTTTTTGTTGTTGGCTCCAAATGTTACTACCTGGTTCATTCAGTTTTTAGTTAGGACGGAAGATGTTCTTCCAAGTATCAAGTAAGGTCTCGATAGCACGTATTACGCTCATTAGCGTAATGTGTGCTATTTGACTAATTCAGTTTTGCTTCCTTCCATTGTTCCAAAGCTTTGGCCGGAGGTCCTTTTGTAGCTGCTTTTGGGCCGCTGTGAGGGCTTCCGTATTATGTTCATCGAGATATTGCTCGAGGTCTTTGCGTTTGATAATGATGGTACCGCCATCCACTTCCTGGCTGTAAGGGATCTTTCCCTGCTTGCACTTGAGCCGGAGGGCTCCGGGGTCGATACCGGTGATCTCTGCAGCTTCTTTGAGGTTGTAGGAGAGTCGATCGCCATGTTTGAGACTTTGGATCTCACTCTGCATGACTTTGAGTTGCTGCTCAAATTGGCTGAGGGCGTGTGGGATGGATTGGAGCGCTTCATCGATCGACATTTCATTACGAGTTCGTGTGATGCGATGCAATAAGTTCCTCTTCCATTAGTTTGTTGTTGTCTTCTTTGGTGAGGCTCAGCTCTACGATTTCGATCCCGGTGAGGTCGCGATCTCCTCCTTTGATCATTATGTCGATCAGTTTTTTGGATTGGCGCTGGCGCTCTTCCAGGGCGATATGAAATTGAATTTGATCGCGGGCGCTTGCTTTGGCCTTGCGCTGCAGGTCATCTATTTGTGATTGAAAGAGGGTAATGACTTCGGAGGCTTTCATATTTTTTCTACAATAAATTCAGAGGTTTCGCTATCCCAAAGGATTCTCCATTTCGTTCTTGGATTGTCATAAAGTAGCCGTTCGTTGGCTTCGGATGCTATCCGGCAAAGGTCGTCCTCGCTAAATGTTGGTGTGAGTGTCTTCCATATTACCTTGTTGAGTACATCACAATAATGCTCGGCTGTTCGCTGACCTCTCGCTATGGGAAATAACTGGCCAAAGGCGTAGCCACCTGCGAACAACCATAGACTTGATAAGAATTCAATCATAAGAATAGTCTGATAAATTGAATGGTGCTGACAGTAAAAAGTAAAACGGCAAGCCAACAGAGTAGCCCTATCGCCTTGTGAGTGCCGAGAGG
>JBATDM010000015.1:0-37867 GCA_049663465.1 Pyrinomonadaceae bacterium | reverse complement strand
ATGTTGCGTTCAGCATCGTCCCAGTCGCCCTCGATGCTGAGGCCCGCAGCGTTCCTGTGGCCGCCACCGCCGAACAGTTCGGCGACCTTGGCGACGTTGATATCGCCTTTTGAGCGAAGGCTTGCCCGGTACTTGTCGGGGCCAACTTCGCGCATGTAAACGACGGCCTGAACTTCCTTGGCCGCGAGCGGAATATTTACAAAGCCGTTATTGTCGCCATCAACTGCTCCAGCACTCTCACGCATATCGAGAGTCTGGCGAAGCATAGCAATACGACCGGTCTCGTTGCGTCTGACGGTGTCGAGAACCTGACGCATCAGCTCGATTCGTGACCACGGATAGTTGTTATACACAGCTTGTCCGATGTCAGCGGGCTTTGCGCCTGCTCGGATAAGCTCGGAGGCAACTTTCAACGTTCTGTCTGAGGTATTTGAGAAGTGGAATGAGCCAGTATCGGTAACAAGGGCCAGATAGACACACTCTGCGATCTCCTTGGTGATCCGCCCGCCGATCGCCTTGCAGAGATTGTAGATCATCTCTCCAACAGCCGACGCGGTTGAGTCTATCCAGTTGATCGTGCCAAAATGCTCGCTCGTCGAGTGATGGTCGATGTTGACAGTAAGCTGTTTGTCGAGCCCGTCAATTCCCGGCCTTTCGAGATCGGAACATTCGATGACGAAAACCGCGTCATACTTACCGTTTATCGAAGTAACGTCTCGAATGTCATCTGCGCCCGGAAGGCTCCGATACGCCGCGGGAACTTCGCCGCGAACAACGACCTCGGCATCTTTTCCCAATGATCTCAGCAACCAGCAAAGGCCGAGAGACGATCCAACACCATCACCATCGGGCTTAATATGCGTGGTGATCGCAAAGGTATTCTTATTTTCAATTAATTCTACTACTTGGCTTAACACTTGTTGGTAAGTGAACAGTGAACAGTGAACAGTGAACAGTCGAACGCGAACCAATTCTGGTCTCGCTTTTCACTGTTCACTGTTCACTATTCACTGTTCACTATCATCCTCTTCGTTTATTTCATCCTTGATATCAAGAGTGTCAAGGATCTCACTAACGCGCGATGCGTTTTCTTCGGCGGTGTCACGCACAAAATGAAGGTGCGGAGCGTGCCTCAGATCGAGATTCATCGCCACCTGTTGGCGAACAAATGTCGATGCATGCCGCAGCGTTCTCAATGCCCTTTCGATCTCTGCCTCTTCGTCGCGGACGAGCACATAGACCTTGGCATCTCTCAGATCGTCGGAGACCTCGACATCCGTCACGGTCAGCAACCCGAGCCTCGGGTCGTCGAGTTCAAAACCGACGACCTCTGCTATCTCAATTTTCAATGCCTCCGCGAGGCGTTCGGGCCGGCGCATACTACAATTCGGTCGCGGCGATCTGCTCGATCATATATGCCTCGATCTCATCTCCGACCTTGATGTCATTATAGTTGACGAGGCTGATACCACATTCAAATCCGTTCTTGACCTCGTTGACGTCGTCCTTAAAGCGTTTCAGGGCGGCAATATCGCCTTCCCAAATAACTACGCCATCGCGAATAAGGCGAGCCTTTGCCTGTCGGCGAATGAGCCCGTCAATTACGCGGCAACCCGCGATCGTGCCGATACGCGATACCTTAAATATCTCAGAAACCGCAGCCTTGCCAAGGATCGTCTCTTTCTCGATAGCATCGAGCATGCCGATCATAGCGGCTGTGATCTCTTCTTCGACCTTATAGATGATCGAATGGAGTCGAATATCGACATCTTCGTGTTTGGCAATGTCATTAACCCGGGCCTCGGGCCTGACGTTAAATCCGATGATGACCACCGCAGTCGAAGCGCTGTCTGCCTGGGTCGCCGAGGCGAGCAGAACGTCTGACTCCGCGATAGCTCCGACGCCGGCACGAATGACACGTACCTTGACCTTTTCCGTAGAAAGTTTTTCGAGAGTGCCTCTAAGAACTTCAACAGATCCCTGCACGTCAGCCTTAAGGATAACGAGGAGTTCCTTGATCTCGGCCTGGCCAAGCGACTCGATCCCACGTTTTGTGGTCTTGAGCATGGCGGCCTGACGGGCATGCATTTGACGTTGTTGGGCGATCTCCTGAGCACGTTCAACATCGGCAACGACTTGAAATGTATCGCCCGCCTGCGGTACGCCCTGAAGGCCGAGTATCTCAACCGGGGTGGCTGGTGCGGCCTCACTAACCGACTCGCCACGGTCTGAGAACATAGCGCGAACCTTGCCCGAAAACTGGCCAACAATGAACGGATCGCCGATTCGCAGCGTCCCCTGTTGTACCAGCGCCGTGGCTACGGCTCCGCGTCCTTTGTCCAATTTCGCTTCGAGTACGACGCCTGAGGCTCGACGCGTCGGGCTCGCTTTGAGATCGAGAACATCAGCCTGAAACAGGACAGTCTCAAGCAAAGTCGTGATACCTTCTTGTTTCTTAGCGGACACCGGTACCATTTCGATGTCACCACCCCAATCTGTTGCCTGAACACCAAGGCCCGAAAGTCCCTGTTTTACCTTGTCCGGATTCGCGTCCGGTTTGTCAGTCTTGTTGATCGCCACGATCATCGGCACACCGGCAGCTTTTGAGTGCTCAACGGCCTCGATCGTCTGCGGCATCACTCCGTCGTCAGCGGCGACGACCAAGACGACGATGTCCGTCGCCTTCGCACCTCGGGCACGCATCATCGTAAACGCTTCGTGGCCCGGCGTATCAAGGAAAACAACACGGCGTTCTTCGCCGGGAGCATCAGGATTTGGCACGAGCACGCTGTAGGCTCCAATGTGCTGCGTGATTCCGCCAGCTTCGCCATCAGCGACATTTTCCGAACGAATGGCGTCAAGCAAGGATGTCTTACCGTGATCAACGTGGCCCATGACCGTAACCACCGGTGCACGCGTAACTTCGACATCGTCAGAATCGGTGGCTATCAGCTCTTCAAATTCCTGCTCGATGACCATTTCCTCGAACGGCACGAACTTCAGATCGAAGCCGTAGTCAAGGGCCATCTCTGCGGCCATAATTTCGCCGATGGGCTGATTGAGCGTCGCGAAAACCCCGCGCTTGATGAGCAATTGCACAATGTCACGCGGCGTGATGCCGAGTCCCTCTGCAAACTCACGCACCGTGGCCCCCTCGGTGAGACGAACGACTTTTAGACCGTCAGCTTCAACCTTGCCGACCTGATCAAGAATACGTTCCTCGATCGAGCGTTTTTGCGGAGCATCAACATCGCGCTCGCCAAATCTCCCCGTCTTATCGTCCGCCCCTCGCCCTTTACGGCCTCCGCCGCGACCCGGACGACGGCGATTGTCGGCGGGCGGCGTATAGGTCATCTGCGGAGCGGCAGTCTCGCCCGGTGTTCCACGGAACTGGCCCGGACGCCTGTCAGTAGCTAGGCTGCCAGTCCTCGTCGGTGCCTGCTGCACAAGACGTTCGCCTGGTTTGATCCCCTTATCCAAAGCAGTCTTGCTAAGGATCATTTTCTTTACTCGGGTTCCGGAAGGTGAAGTCGGTTCTTCTTCCGGTGCCTTTTCTTCGACGGCCTCCGGAGTTTCCGGGGTGGTTTCCTCTGCCAGCGTCGCCTCAGCTTCTGCTGCTGCTGTTTCTTCCGGTTCCGCAGCAACTGCTTCGTCGGCTTTTTTCTTTACAAGTCGTTTGGTTTTTGTCGCCGGTTCCTCGGGAACCGGTTCTGCAGCCGGTTCCTCCACCTTTTTGACCTTGAGCTTCTTGACGCTCGGCTTGGCAGGGACTTCCGCCGGTTCAGCGGGCTTTGCAATAGCCTTCTTGGCAACCGGTTTTGCAACTGGGGCTACTGCCTCGACCAGCTCAGCCTCGACAACTTCCGGCACTTCTTCGACCGGACGGGCGGCAGCCTTGATCACCTTGATGGCGCGCTTCGGAGCGACCTCAGTCTTTGGAAAATATTTACTGCGAACCTTTTCAGCCAGCTCGTGGCTGACGGAATTAGACGCGACGCTCACGTCCGCCCCCTCACGCCGCAGATCTTCCATAACACGCTTGGTATCTTGTTTTACCTCACGTGCAAGATCGTAGACTCTAATGCTCTTACCAATCGCCATACTTAATAGATCTCAAACCAAACGGATGCCCAATACTTACCGATCAAAACCAACAACAGAAAAGCTTGGGCTTATTTTTCGTCCTCCGCCTCGGCAGGGGTTTCATCGACCGTTTCGGTGACAGGTTCGTCGGCTGATTCGACCGCCCCAACCTCAGCCTCGACATCAGGCTCAGATTCAGCTACGGCTGTTCCGCCTGCATCTTCAACAGACTCGGCCACCTCTTCACTCGCATCGACGGCATCGACCGTCTCAACGGCCTCATCCCCCGCCAATGGATCTTCAACCTCCGAGGCTTCCTCAACTCCATCGCCGACAACCTCGGCATTCTTCGCCTCAACTATCGAATTTGCCGATGCCCGAATGACCTCAGCCTGATCCATACTCACATCGAGGAAATCAACGAGATCATCTACGGATGTCGCGGCAAGGGCCTCAACATCTGTAACACCTTTTTCCGCAAGAATTTCCGCCTGCGATGTCGTGACACCCTCGAGAGCAGTGATGGGGACCGCTTCGCCGGAGGCCATCATTCGGCCCATCTGCTTCGCGATCTCCTGCTTGAGCAGCTCTTCACTGACGATCTTGATCTCCCAGCCGACCAGACGCGTCGCAAGACGAACATTTTGCCCCTTCTTACCAATGGCAAGACTCAGTTGATCTTCGCCGACAATGACTTCCATCAATCGATTGTTGATGTCGGTGATCCGCACCTGCGAAACCTTGGCCGGCGAAAGTGCGTTTGCCGCGAATACCGACGGCTCATCAGACCATTCAATGATGTCGATCTTTTCGCCTCGAAGCTCCTTAATGATCGCCTGTACGCGCGACCCCTTCATGCCGACGCAGGCCCCGACCGGATCAACGTCCTTTTCATTTGACGTAACGGCGATCTTTGCACGATCACCTGGTTCGCGAACAGCCGATTTGATGACGACCGTCTCGTCGTAGATCTCCGGCACTTCCATCTCAAACAGCCGTTTGATCAGTTCCGATGACGCTCGAGAACAAATGATCTGCTGGCCCTTTAGCTCTTTCGACACGTCGACAATGGCGACGCGAATACGCTCGCCCTGATTCCACATTTCGCCACGCGATTGGTCGCGACGCGGCACGATAGCTTCGAGATTATTGCCGAGATCTACGATCATATCGCCACGTTCAAATCGTTTGACGATGCCATTGATCAATTCGCCTTTTCGGTCGATATATTCATCGTAAACCTTCTCGCGAATGGCCTCTCGGATCTTTTGAACGAGTATCTGCTTGGCGGTCTGAGCCGCAATGCGACCCATGTCTTCCCGATTGAGCGGAAGCAGGAGCATATCGCCGACCTCTATCTCGTCCCCCGCCAGATCCTGTGCTTCCTTGAGCGAAAGCTCAGTCAGCGGATCTTCGACTTCCGCGACCACGATCTTCTGGGCTGAAACCTCGATCTCGCCGTCCTCGACGTTCCACTCGACCTGTACGCTGTCCCCGGTCTTATCCTTAAACTGCTTTCGTGCGGCTGCGCGCACCGCATCTTTCATGGCCTCGATGACCATATCGCGGTCGAGGCCCTGCTCGTTGCACAATATATCTATGCTCTGTCCGATGGATGATGTCATATCCTACCTACGCTCAAAACGCTTGTCCATATTTCTGTTAAAGTGCAGCTTTTCGTCCGCCAAATTCTTTCGAAAGGTCGATCTTCAGGTTTGCCTTATCAACTTCCTCGTAATCGAAGCTTATGCTTCCCGCCGTTCGATCCTCGATCTTTATCTCGTTGTCATTGACGCTAGTGATCGTTCCAACAAATGTCTTTTGCCCTTCGATCTCAGTCTTTAGTTTGACCTTTGCCAATTGCCCGGTGAATTTAACAAAATCCGCCACTGAGTAAAGCTGGCGTTCAATCCCCGGGCTGGAAACCTCGAGCACATATTTCGACGGGATGATATCTTCGGCATCGAGGACTTCCTCGACCTTTCGCGAAATGCTGCCGCAATCCTCAAGCGTCACGCCGCCCTCTTTGTCAATATATATACGCAACACCATGTCGCGTTTGGTTCCTGCGATCTCAACGTTCACCAACTCGATAACGTCGTCAGCCACCGCCGCCAACACGATCGCCCGGATTCGTTCTGTTATCAATGACCTATCCATCGCCTCTCAGCCAAAATAAAAAGTGGGTGCGAAACCCACTTGACACGATTCCCGCGCATCTCAGCAAACAGGTATATTACACCCGCTCGCCTCAGAAATGCAAGCCATTGGCAACGCACGGACTAAGACAATTTCACTTCGGTCTCAGTTTTGATCAAAAGCCGACTTCGCGACGCCGAGGATGCCGGCCATGTCGCTGAGTTTGGTTGGAACGATGCGAACGCGCGTTGCCGGTTCGCGAAATGCTCGAAATGAAATTTCGGCCTCTATGTGATCAGCGAAAGCGTCCATCCCGGCCGCGACGCCGCCGCCGATCACTATTATCTCCGGATTCAATGTATTGATAAGCCCAGCGAGAATAATGCCAAGATAGCGGCCCATACTTTCAAAAACGGCGAGGGCTTTCCCGTCGCCAGACTTGGCAGCATCGTAAACCGCTTTTGCGGTCGAAACCTTTAGCCCCAGTTCGTTCGCCATGCGAATGATCGCAGTCGCAGACGCATATTGCTCAATGCAGCCGTGACTGCCGCAGCCGCATGGATGCCCGTCAGGCTCGACACAAATATGGCCGATCTCGCCCGCGGTCCCATCAATACCACGAAAAGGCTGGCCGTCAACTATGAGACCGCCGCCAACGCCAGTACCGAGGGTTACAACGATCGAATTGTTGGTGCCCCTTGATGCTCCGATCCAATGTTCACCGATGGCGGCCGCCGTCGCATCGTTCTCCAGCGTCACTGGCAGGCCAAGCATGTCCGAGAGCCCGGAAGGCAAGTTCATCCCATTAAGAGACGGTAAATTCGGAAGCTTACTTAGGATTCCATCTGAATTTTTCGCGGCGGGAGCTGGCGACGCAAAGGCCACTCCGCAAATCTCATGGCTCGAATCAATTGCCGCCCGGCACTCTGCTGCCATCTTTGCTGCGAGATCAAGCAATTGTTGCGGAGATACGTCGTTAGGGGTTGCCGCGCGGGCAATGTGCAGAACGCAGCCGTCCTGTTGGACGGCTGCCATCCGTAAGTTTGTTCCGCCCAGGTCGGCGGCAAAAACAACGCTCCCCATCTATTTCTTCGGCCTGTCCACCTCGGGGACATTCTTATATACATCCTCAAACTTCGCAAAACCATCCTTAATAACGGTATCCATCAAATTATTCTTATCTACCGTTTGTACTTCAAGTAAAATTGCTCCGATCTCTTTGCCGATAGCGTCATTCATAAATGGCTGCGTATCGAGTTTTTCCTTCTTTGCGAGTTTTACCGCGGCTTCGACTGCGGCATTGGCAAGGGGAATGATCGGCTTATAGACGGTCATGGTCTGCTTCCCTTCAGCAATTCGCTGTAACGCGTCCAGTGCGGCATCCTGGCCAGTAACAAGTATCTTGCCCGCAAGTCCCTTCTTTTCTAAGGCTGAGACCACGCCGCCGGCCATGCCGTCATTTGAGACGACAAAGGCCTTGACGTCATCATTGTTCTTAGTGAGAGCATTCTCAGCCATACTGAGAGCCTCATCCGGCCGCCAGTCGTCAATAAAGTTATCGGCAACGATGGTAATGTCCTTACGGTCGATAGCTGGCTGCAAAACCGCAAGCTGCTCTTTCTTCATTATCACCGCGTTATTATCGGTCGAAGCCCCGTAAACCATCACATAATTCCCCTTGGGGACCTTTTGAAGAGCATACTCAGCCATCTTCCGGCCGATCACCGGCACTTGGTGAGAGATATATGCGTCGATCTTGTCTGAATTGATCAACCGGTCATAGCTGATGACGGGAACGCCTTGAGCCTTTGCTTTTTCTACCATAGACGCAGCCTGAACCGCATCGTGTGGAGCAATAACCAAGACATCAACCCCCTGTGTCAATAGGTTTTCGACATCATTCGCCTGTTTGTCGGCCTTGTTATCGGCAACGGTCACAACGCAGTCAACATCCAGTTTTTTGCAGTGAGCCTCAAATGCGTCCTTATCCCGCTGCCAACGCTCTTCTTTAAGCGTGTCCATTGCAAACCCGATCTTTATCCGCTTCTGCTTCGGCTCTCCCGAACAGGCTCCGATCATCAAAGTCGCAACGAATAGAACAAATAACAACTTGCCTTTCATTTAATTATCTCCTCTGGAAATGAGTGAACTCGAGCAAAATTAGAACAAATATTGTCCCATGGGGCAATAGCGTGCGTCCCGTAGCAAATAAGAAAATCGCGGTTCGTAAGAGCCATTGCCACGCATCGCCCTTTCGCTACTTCTCATATGTAGTAAACTGTCCAATTATCCGGAACCTTGAAACAGCCGCAAAAACCTCTATTTCCTGATATTTGGCTTTTATTTCGCCGTCGTATGTGTTATAAAATGTATAAACCACAGCTTAGTCTGTCTGTTAAGCTATGGAAACGGGATTTCTTTGATCATTTTTCGCGGTCCCTCGTCGTTTTATTGACATCACATTCTTATTCGTGTAAAAAATCTATAGGTCGCAGTTTATGACCTATTCTAGGGGCGGTACAGCATGAAATTTATGGACCTTACGCAGTGCGGTAAAAGAGCGCTTTCATTGTCTTTGTTACTTGTATTTGTTACGGCATCGTCGATGGTCACGCTGGCCACGGCGACGCAGCCAATTGGGGAATTAATCCTCTCCAACAAAACTAACGAGGTTGTTACAGTAAATGGTGAGCCTGCGTCCACGGGACGCACGGTTTTTGCCTCAAGCACGATCACCACTCCGGAAGGCTTCGGAGCGGTGCTTAACATGGGTAAGGGCGGCAAGATAGAGCTTGGCCCAAACACTACATTTTTTATTGATGGTGATGGGAACGTCGTTACGGGCAATTTAACAGCGGGTAACGTAACGGTTCTAAACACGGCCAAAGGTGTTGGCATAAAAACGCTTTCGGGCGAGACGCTGACCTTGGCGGCCGGTGAGACGGCAAACGCAAATTCTACTGCTCCGGCGACACGTGCAAAACCGGGCCCGGGCGGGTTGGACTGGTGGTATTGGGGGTTGATAATTGGAGCTGGAATAGCTATTCCGGTAATTATTATCGCCACGAAGGACGATAATAATCCGACAAGCCCGATCCGCTAGTTGTTTTTTACTATTTTGACAGGTATTATTATTCCAATTTGACAGGATTGATTCAGGAGGAGATTAACTACATGCTCGGCAAAAATCTTATACGCAAAACATTTACGGCTATGACCCTTGCAGCGGTCTGGACTGTTTCTTCGATGGTCGCTTTCGCTTTACCTAAAGACGTGACCGGAGAGATCACAGTCACAGGACAAGTAACTGTAAACGGCCAGGCGGCTGTTTCGAACTCTACGATCGTTTCTGGGGCCGTAATCAGTGCCGCTCCAGGATCGAGTGCGGCCATTAGCCTCGGTAAGCTTGGACGAGTTGAAGTTCAGTCTGACACAACGGTTACCCTTAATTTTTCGGATAGCGGCATCGTCGCTATGCTCGATAACGGTCGCATTCGTATCGCGAATTCAGCCGGCGTTGCCTCGACCGTGACGACAAAAGCCGCCACGTTTATGGGTGATGGTTCGCAGGCTAATAACTATCTGGTAGAAGCTGAGTGCTCGCACTCACACGTTGATGCAACTACCGGCTTGGTTACCATGCGAACGGGTTCGAGTGACAAACAGGTTGCGGCCGGCACAACGGCAACTGCCGGAAATTTGACACAGACAGGCTGCAAGCCCTGCCTGCGTCCTGATTCAGCTCCTGGCCCGGCTATCGCTGGCTTGCCTTGGTTGATCCTTCTTGCTGCTGGTGCAGCTGGTGTCGGCATCTACTTTGGCACAAAGAAAGGCGATAACGATTTCGGCGGCGGCGGTGTTGTTGTCAGCCCGGTTCGTTAAACCTATCAATCTATTCTGAGTCTTGCGGGTCATGTAATTTACGTGACCCGCATACTTTTGTCTTTTTCCGCTCAATATCACAACATTAGTCTTCAAGTACTAATTATCTCGTTATGCACATTGCAGTAATCGGCACCGGATATGTTGGCTTGGTCACGGGTGCATGTTTCGCCGAATTCGGAGTCGACGTTACCTGCGTCGATGTAGATGTCGAAAAGGTCGACAAATTGAATCAGGGTATTATCCCGATCTATGAGCCCGGCCTGGATAAGATCGTCGAGAAGAACAAATCAGCAGGCCGTCTCCACTTTACGACCAGCATTACCGAGGCCGTCGAACGGGCTCAGGTCGTATTCCTCGCCGTCGGCACACCGCCTCAGGAAGATGGTTCGCCCGATATGAGTTACTACCGTCAAGCCGCAAAGGATATCGCCGGGGCGATGAACGGCTACAAGGTGCTTGTAACCAAATCGACGGTACCGGTCGGTACGGGCAAATGGCTCCGGGGGTTCGTAAGCGAAAATCTTAAGATCGAGACCGAATTTGGCGTGGCGTCAAATCCTGAATTCTTGCGCGAAGGTGCGGCCATCGAAGATTTTATGCGTCCCGACCGGGTCGTCATCGGGAGTAATGAAACCAGGGCCATCGACCTCATGAAGGAGCTTTATCGTCCGCTCTATTTGATCGAAACGCCGATCGTGATCACCTCGCTTGAGGCAGCGGAACTCATCAAGTACGCAGCAAATGCGTTCCTTGCTACAAAGATCACATTTATTAACGAGGTTGCAAATCTCTGTGATGCCATCGGCTGTGACGTTCACGACGTCGCCCGCGGTATGGGTATGGACAACCGTATCGGCCGCAAATTCCTGCATCCCGGCCCGGGCTACGGCGGGTCGTGCTTTCCAAAGGACACGCGAGCCCTTACGACCGTAGCTGACGCTTTCGGCGTTGAAACCCGTATCGTGGACGCCGTCATCGAAGCAAACGACCGACAACGCGACGCGATGATACCAAAGATCGAAAAGCTCGTCGGTGGCCTCAACGGCAAGCGAATCGGCGTTCTCGGATTGTCGTTCAAACCGGAAACCGATGATATGCGCGAATCGCCCGCGATCGAGATCATCAATGAAATGGTGGCACGAGGTGCGTCCGTCAACGCTTTTGACCCCGTGGCGATGGACGAAGCAAAACACTGTCTTCCCGATATTGGCTATGCTGAGGACGAATACGCCGCGATAACCGGGGCTGATGCCCTCGTCATTATTACCGAGTGGAACCAATTTAGGGCACTCGATATGGAAAAGGTCAGGGGACTGCTCAACTCGCCAAAGATCGCGGATCTTCGCAACATATACGAGCCAGCGGATATGCGCGACCTCGGATTTGAATACGTTGGCGTGGGCCGATAGTTAGTACCAGAGTTTGCAGAGTTACCGAGTATCAGAGTTAGAGAGTCTGCAAATTCGGCAACTCTGGCACTCTGCAAACTCTATAACTCTGATACTCTATAAACTCTGTAACTTCAAATTATATGTCGCTGACATCTAAAATACTCGTCACCGGAGGCGCCGGATTCATTGGGTCAAATTTGGTAGACCGTTTGATCCGTGAAGGGGCAAAGGTCCGCGTGATCGATAATTTCCTTACCGGCTTTCGCGAGAATCTCGATGAGATATCAGGCGACTTTGAATTTATCGAGGGCGACATTACTGACGTCGATACCGTGAGTAAGGTCGTTGAAGACATTGAGGTTGTCTTTCACGAGGCAGCCCTGCCCAGCGTCCCGCGTTCGGTCGATGACCCGGCAGAAACCCACAGCGTTTGCGTTGACGGAACATTCAACCTCTTGCTCAAATCGAAAGAAGCAGGCGTTCGGCGCTTCGTTTACGCCGCGTCCAGCTCTGCTTATGGTGACCAGCCGACACTCCCGAAGGTTGAAACAATGCGGCCGGATCCATTGTCGCCCTACGCAGCGGCAAAGCTGACCGGCGAGCTTTATTGCAGGGCATTTAACAATGTCTATGGCCTGGAAACGCTTTCGCTGCGCTACTTCAACGTATTCGGCCCGAGACAAAACCCTGCTTCGATGTATTCCGGTGTCATCTCGCGTTTTATCGACGCTATTATGACCGGGCAGACTCCTGTCATCTTTGGCGACGGCGAACAGTCACGTGACTTTACCTACATTGATAATGTTGTTGACGCTAATATCAAAGCTGCTCAAACCACGCTCGGACTAGGCGAAACAATGAACGTTGCGAACGGTGAGCGGATCACTCTCAACGCCCTGCTCGATGTCCTAAAGACCATTACCGGCAGTTCGGGAACGCAAGCTGACCATCAACCATTCCGCAGCGGCGATGTACAGCACTCGCAGGCCGACAATCGGCTGGCAATAGAGTGCCTCGGCTACTCAAAATTGGTTGGATTGGAGGAAGGCCTGAGGAAGACGATCGACTGGTGGAAGTCCAGCCGGTTTGGAAGTACCGGAGTCGGCTGAGTTAACGGAGTACCGGAGTTTGATAAAGATCTAGGAATAGCGCGACGATGTCTAGATTTGAGAGATTCGAAGATATTCTGGCGTGGCTACCGGATCACATCAAGTGCTGATTTTGTGAAGGACTTTGGATCGAAAGATCAAATACGTCGGGCTTCGGTCTCCATAATGGCCAATATTGCCGAAGGCCGCGGACGAAGATCGAACACCGAGTTCGCAAACTTCTTGAACATCTCTCACGGTTCGGCCGCCGAGGTTCAATCTCATTTGCACGTTGCGAAAGAACTTGGTTACATCGGACGAGATGATTTTGAGCAAATTTATGCGACGCTCACCGAAATATCCAAAATGACCCTCGCTCTTGCCAGATATTTGTGCGATCAAACCCGCTAAGAAAACTCTCCAAACTCTGGTACTCAGCAAACTCTGCTAACTATTCTATCTCGGGATCTCGAATGCGGAATCTTCGATCTTGGAATTTACCAAAATGTCTTTGGTCTTAAAGTTCGCGTAAGCTACGATCTGGCCCAGATCAAATCTCTGCGAATATTTTTTCGGCACGACGATCCCGTCCACTGTCTGAAACTCATCGATCTCGACGGACGTTGTCACAACGCGTCCGCTGGTCTCAAAGGCAGATTCGTATCCCTTGATCTGGCCCGTCTTGTCGCTGACAAAGAAGTCCGTGTAAAATCCTTCGGGCGTCGTGAGCCTAAATCCTTTCTTCTTTTTTGACCCATCAGGCAAGGCAGTTACAACGTAGCCGCTGTCACCGATCCTCGCAATTATTGGAAATCCGATCCCGGTTACCGGCGGAAGCGAGAAACCCGGTATCGAAGAATAAAGTTCACGACCGTCATAGACCTGTTTCAGTTGCTGGACAGGTGTGTTGATATCGAAAAAGTATTTTTCGCCGCTGATCGCCGTCGAGAATGCTCCCGGTACGGCCTGCCCCATAAAGCTAAGATCGACCGAACCTTTCATCACGAGCGACTTTAGCTTCCGGAGTTTGTCACCGCCATGGATGGACAACGTTGCTTTCGCAATATCATCCGGGGTATTTGTCGCCGGCTTCGCAGCCGGTGCAGGCCCTTTTGGAGATGGCTTAGACTGAGCGACAGAAACTATGCAGGGAGCTAGAAGAAGTACAGTAAACAAAACAAGACGCTTCATAAAATTCATCCTAATTTTACCATGAAAATTCAAAGAGGGATGAAAAACCAACTTGCGTCTTCCACCCCTCTTTGGCCTAAATTGCGTGCTAGCCAATGTTACCAGCTAAATCGCATACTCAGTTCGATCTTACGGTTCGCACCGCTACTGCCGCCGCCGAATCCGCCAAACCCGCCAAATCCACCGCCGGTTGACGTAGATTGGCCAAAACGGCTCGAGGTCAGGCTGCCTACCGGCGAACCCAGATTAACGGTGTTGAATAGATTATTCGCATTGATGCTGACATTCAGATTGTAAGGCTTGCGGCCTTCACCACCGAATCCACCGCGGCCGCCACCGCCGCCGCCGCCTCTCATCATTCCACCACCGCCGCCGCCCATTCGACCCCCATCACCTCCAGATGCTCCAGATGCTCCAGCTCCGCTCGCAGCCGCTCGTGATGCCGCCGACTTGCCGAAGCCGAAATTCTTGCTCGTCCTGAGGTTCACGACATAGCTCGCATGCCCAACGCCATAGTTGCGCGGGATCGTCGCCAGAGGGTCATTACCGCCGATATTGCAATACGACGCATTCAGATTTAGCTCAGCACATCTACTCTGCAACGCACCAAACGTCGGCCGTTCGTTAAAGGACCCGTCCCCGTTAAAATCAGTTCCGCTCGTGATATTGAATGGCCTCGCCGAGCTAAGTATGACAAACGGATTCAGTGAGATTCCCCACGGCAGCTGAAAGTTTGAAAAGACCGTAAAACTGTGACGCGTATCCCCCGAAGACCGGCCGTACTCACCAGTTAAGTCATAGGCGTATGCCGGCGATCCGCCATCCGCATCACTCTTCATAGAGCCAAGCGAGTAATTCATAAACATCGAGAACTTCGCACTAATGTTCGCCCTCAAATTAACCTTGAGCTGATTCATCTGCGACGAGGCGCTCGATTCATAGGTGTTAATATTTCCGAAGGTCGGATCCGGACGAACCGCTCCTGTACAATCAGTCAGACTCGGGCAGATCGGAGCGTTTGTGTTTCGCGTCCTGATCTGATGAAGCGACCGTGCCGTAACAAAAGTGGTTGCAAGCGTAAACTTCGAGTTAAGCGCCCGCTCGACAGAAAATGCCGCCTGCATCGTGTACGGGGCTTGTAGCACTGGCGACAGAGCCCGAAGACTGTTTGACTGCGGCAATGCGGTCTGAATCTGAGCTGCCGTAGGTACGTTAGTAACCCCTGATAGCGTGAACACCGGCTGGGCAAGCAGAGCGATCGCAGCAGCCCGACGGATCGGATCCGGATCGTTTGCATTCACCAGCAGGTTCAACTGATTGATTCCGTTGTTGCGTTCGACATTCAAGATGTTGCTTTCGCCAAATCGATTGTAGAAGATACCTGCGCCGCCGCGGAATACAAATTTTGGCTGCCGAGCACCACCCGCCCCAGGCGACCAGGCGATTCCAAGTCTAGGAGCAAAATTAAACTGGCTGCTGATATTCGTTTGATTCTCGTAACGCAGGCCAAGACTGATCAGAAGATCCGGCCGGTACTTCCAATCGTCTGAAAGGAACAAAGCTCCTTCGTACTGTGATACGCCAAGTTCCGGATTTCCGGTCGTGATCGAGAACTGTGTTGGATCGTAGGAATAGAGCCCCGTCGTGCCATTTAGCTTGCACCGATACTGATCTATCGCCGACACAACGCCGTCACCATCTGCATCACAGGCATCCGTTGCTCCCGGCGGGAGGAAAAAACCATTGAACGAGAACGTTCCTGCATAGTTGTTCTCGGAACGGTTGGTCAGATTGACCCCGCTCAGCTTGCCACCAAACTTGATCGAGTGTTGTGAGTTCTTACCAAACGATGTGCTCGTAAAGTTATTCAGTTCCCAATCTCTATTCTTGTTAAAGCTGTTACCAATGGTCGCACCGCCGCCAGTAAAGGCCGAAGAAACGTTGATCGCGGGGATCGAATTATCGCCGGTCTGTTCACGGTTGTTGTCGCTGTATTCAAAACGCGTCTCGTTCACCGTTTTTGCATTGATGATCATCGTCTCTGTAAAACGGATCTCATGCTCACGGCTTGTCGAATCGTATGCTCGCGTCAAAAGCGATGTTTCACCAAGACCCTGATTTTGCTGGGTATTTCGGTTGAAACTGTAACGGAGAACCGCAGTGTTCTTATCATTGATCGCGAAATCAAACCTAGGATTGATCCGCAGGCTCTTGGTGGGAACACGTACGTCGTTTCGGAAACTTACGATATTAAATGTCGGATCAAGAACCAGAGCGTTGATGATAGCGTTGTTATCATTGCTGCGATGATTCATGTCTACCGAGAATGACGACTTACCCTTCTTGACCGGGCCAGAAATGCTGCCGCCAAAATTGCGCATTTGGGTCGAGGCTCGGTTCGTCGCAAAGGGATTGCGGGAATTGAGGCTCTCGTCATTAAAGTTGCCATTAAGCGAGCCACGCCATTTGTCCGACCCAGGCCGTGTCAAGATCTCAATACGTCCATTTCCCGGACGTTCGTATTCTGCCGAGAACGGATTGCTGTTGATACGAATCTCGCGGATCTGATCCTTGCTCGGCATCTGGCCTCCGGTAAATCCGTCAATATAGATCTGGCCACCATTCGGACCGGCCGCTGCTCCGGCCAATGCCTGTAGGGCTGCTTCCAGCTCATCAGGATCGTCAGGCAAAGCGTCAAGGTCCTTTCCCTTAAGAACAGTCGAATCTGCGTTGTTGTCTGAGTCAGTCGAGACCTGACTATCAAGCGTGACATCGACAATCTCGTCAACGCCGCCGACCGTTAGAATGACAAAAAGCTCATTCTTCTCACCGGACGTAACCTCGACCTCAGTGTTTTCGTATAGGGCAAATGTCGCAGCGATCGCCTTGACCGTATATTTGCCCGGCGCGAGGCTGGCAAAATTGTATTCACCCTTCGAATTGCTGATGACCTGCTTTTGCTTTCCCTCAGCATCGACGAGCGTAACTGTCGCTCCCACGATGATGGCCCCCAGACTGTCAGTAACAGTCCCTCCGATGCTTCCAACCGACTGGGCAAAAGCCCCGCCTACGGAAACCATTGATATTAATGCAGTAAAGACTACTGCTCGTATAAGTTTCATGATGTCTTCCTCTTAGATACTAGGCGTGCCGATAAGATCCGCACGAGTCACTCCAAAATAATTTAGGGAAAGTCAGCTCCGTCTAGTCCCGGAATAGAAAATCCTGCCTCAACACCGCCACCGCCTCCGCGACGTCCGCCGCTACTGGCCTGTGCCGCTCTGAGGAACGGCTCTACGCCCGCAAGAAATTTGATCGCAGTCAAAGTGTTCGTAGTCGCATTCTTCGTGCTTGAAAATGCGATCATATCGCCAGTCTTGAGGTCGGAGGCCGTGATATTTGGAAATCTATCCAGCATGTCGTCCACAGCCCCACCGGTCGCACCGCGTGTTCCGCCCGGAGCACCGCCCTGACGTTGGCCGCCAGCAGCACCACCGGCAGTTGGCGTACTTCCGCCCTGTCTACCGCCGCCACCGACTGGACGGGCACCGCCCGCCATCATCGCTTGCATTGCCTGCACTCGAGCCATTTGCTCCGCCTGCTCAGGCGGAAATCGTTTGACTATCGATGCACGACCGAGAGTAACCGTAACATCTTTCTTTGTCTGTAGGTTTGTAATTACCAACTCATTTTTCTCAAGATCGATGGATTTTACCGTACCAGCGATCGTCTGAAAGGCACCTGTAACGATCGCCTCCGCCGAAAAACTTGTACCGTCAGAGCTCTTGTCGCCTTTCGCCCGGATCATATCCCCGGCCGTGATCTCCGCGAGCGAGCTATTCAGAGCCTCGTCAAACTTCACCGAGTCCGGTGCATATCTCTTAAAATCTGCTCCGTCTTTCGGCGTCAGCGTGACGTTTACCGCACCGGTCAAGGTGCGAGTCTCTACCACCATCTGATTTGTCTGGTTGTTTACAGAAATTACTTTCCCCGTGATCCCGCGCGTCTTCCACTCAGATGCATCCTTCGCATTCTTTGCGTCGATATCGACCTTCGTCATGTAATAGACGGTCCGAGCAAAAAGAGCCTTGCTATCCGAATCCGGCAGGGCTGATATCGTCAGGCGGTCGCCGACTGTGATATCTGCGATGGCTCCGGCAGTCGCGGCCGTCAAACTCGGGTTTTCAGCCGACACCTTTTTGAATGTTGTTGCGTCCGTTGCGGTTACTTCGACCGGCCCCGTCTGAGCCTTCACCGTAAACTTCTTACCTTCGACCGCAGCCACATCGCCGACGACAACCACCGGCTTGACGGCGGTCTGTCCGAAGACCAGGGCAAAAATACCGGAAAATAAAACTATAAGAAAGCTAACAATTGCGTTTTGCAGCATAAAAATATTACTTGTCCTTTGAGTTAGATACTCGATATAAATCGAAGTCTGCGAATATCAAACTCTATGACGCTAATAGTAGCAGTAAGGTTCGAGCGATTTTGTAAAGTTTCGTAAAGGAATTGTAAGTATTCGCGTTACAGATTTTGCCACTTTGGAACGGCCCGTCCGGTAAGAACAAGGCCGATGCCTACGGCAAAAACCATAAACAGGGCGATCACCCAGATGTATGGCAGCGAAAGAAGCATCGTACAGCCAAAAACACCGATCAAAATGGCAAGGGTTTCGGAGCGATTATTCTCCGACAGCATGTTCCGCTGGACTATCTTTCCAATGCAAACCTGCAGTGCAACGCGTCCGAACAAGTATCCGAGCAGCAGAAGCATGGTTCCCATCAATCCGATCGTCACGCTCAGATAATCAGGCAGAGCAAGAACACCGCCGACAATAACTCCCATTGTCAACAAAAAGGCCACGGCTCCGATCGCACAGACCTTGAGGAACGAAAGCTGGATACGTGCCACAGCACGCGTAACAGCTCCGGGGGCGATCGTGGTGATGACCATGGTAACGACAAACCAAAATAGTGAGAGAAGAAGACGTTGAGCAAGAAAACTGAGCGAAAATGTCGGAGCAAATATCTGCGAAGGATCCCGGCCAAAACTTCGCAGTTCATCCTCAAAAACGCCGAACATGACAGTTTCCTTGCCCTCAGCACGCAGCGGCGTGTCGCTTTCCGGCTTATACGAACCGCCGAAAACTATGATATCGCCCCCGATGTACGCATCTTTTTTTTGAATGACATTGCCGCCGACCGTCGCCACATCGCCCTCGACGCGGCCTTCGACAACCACGTCACCGCCGACCGCAAGAACACCTTTCGCACTCTTGGTGACAATGACCGATTTGCCGATCACGATGACCTCCTGCTCGGGAAGGTCGTTGACCGTCACCGTCGTCTGGTCGTCAGAGGTCAATATCTCAGGCAGGGTAATCGCGGCGACCGAAACTGAAAAGGCGTGAAAAGTACAAACAACCAGAAATAACTGCAGAGCACCGAGCAAATAGCGTTGCTGCGCGGCGAACCTCTCAATTGGATTTTGCACGTCGGAAAAAAATAACATTATGCACGGTGGGTTCTGAGGACCCGTCGGGAAACGTACATGAGCAACACCGCTCCAAGTATCGCCGGCAGAACTACAGCTACAGCCCCACCAAATCGAAACTGGGCAGCAAACGAGCGCAGGATGATAGCGAAGCCAAGGAATACGGAATAAGTGACCCTTCCCACAAAGCCGCCGACCGCCCCGACCTGATCTAATGCTGAGGCCGCTAATTCAAACACTCGCCCGGCTTCCGCACCCAATGCAAAAAGCCCAAACAAAAGTAGTGCAACGCAGATAAATATCGCGTTGTACATCTCACGCGGACGCCTGAGCCCGGCGACCGTGCTTTCGGCATTTGCAACTATATGACGCGTAAAGTCTGCCGGAAGAGCAAGTTCGCCGTCCTGCCTGAGCGAACTATTAAGCCCGCACAGAAACTGCTTTTGAAGATTCAACTCTCTGACGCACGGTTCGCACACGGCAAAATGAGCTTCGATATCGAGCTCAAGTGCGCTTGATAGCTCCCCGTCGATGTACGCGGAGATCTCGTCGGTCGGACACGTTTTTGTGTGAATCTCTTTCACCACTTCTATTTAAGGAACTTGATCGTCAGCGGATATTCCCAAAGCTCACCGCTATTCGCCCTTACGGCTCCCATGATCGCAAAGATAATGCCCATCAGTCCGACTGCCAAAAGCGTCAGAAAGCCGATCAAAACAAACATCAGCGGAATGCTAACGATGGCATAGATCGTCGATGAGATCATCCAATTGACAACCATCTTGCCATGAGCGTCGAGGGCGGGCATTTTGTCTTTTTGAGTCTGCCAGATAACTATCGGAGCAACTATCCCGATCGGAAAGAGAAAAACATTCGCCAATTGAGACAGGTGCAAGAATAGTCCCATCTGCCGTTCATCGGCGGTCTGCAATGACGTCGGCCCCATTTGCTGCATGTTGTAGTTCATAGCTAAACTCCCGTAAAACCACGCTCGATAAACATCTCGCGCATCATTTCCCTTGCTCGAAACAGGCGATTCTTGACTGTTCCAAGCGGTAAGTCGGTTACCTCGGCGATCTCATCATAGCTAAGATCGCGGCCATGCCGCAGCAAGATCAGATCGCGGTAGGGCGGCGGCAGGCACTTGACCACCGAGTCGATCTCGGTACGCCACTCGCTGCGTTCGCGGTCCTGCTCAGGCGACGAATCGCGGCTCTCTATCTGTATCTGAAATGTTCCGTCAGCATTTTCCGCCTCCAGACTCTGCGGCGTGACGGAGTTTCTACGCATATGGTCCACCGCGGCGTTGTGGGCGATACGGTAGAGCCAGGTTGAAAATTTGTAGTCGGAACTATACTTGGCGAGAGCATTGTAAACCTTTATGAAGACTTCCTGCGTGACATCTAGCGACGATTCGTAATCGCCAAGCATACGAAAAACATAGCTTGTGATCGGCCTCTGATACCGCCTGACAAGCTCTTCAAAACCGTCAACACGTCCACCGAGAGCGTTCACTATCAGTTCGCCGTCGGTTAAATTCTTAATTCCCTCTATCGAGATCGCTTTTGCCATCATCTATTCGCTTATATTTACGGTAGTTTTAACTAAATTGTTTCACCGTGCAAGTCGCCAAAAATCTGGCCAATCAAAAAAGGCCCCGAAGAGCCCTTTTTTAAAAATCGCAGATATCTGAATTCTACGCCCCCAGAGCCGCAAGGCCCGCCGGAGCAGCGAGGTCGTCAAAGCTGAATCCACCACCGGGAAGATTCAGGCCAACTTCTTCGTTCGACAATACGCGAAGGTTCTGGCCCAGGGCTTCGGAGGCGATCGTCTGGATCTTCGCCGGTATCAGCCCCTTGCCGACAACGAGGAGGCGTTCGAGAAGGCCGCTTCCCTGCCCGCCAAAGCGATCATTGTAAAACATCACAAGGCGATAGATCTCATCCTCAACCTCTGCTGGCTTACACGTGACCGACCGTACAACCGCAGGCTCGGAGCCGCGTAAAAGCAACGCCGTAAACCCGTCATTATTCCCACTTATAAGCATCGAATCGCCTTTCTCCTGCCGATCCATCAGCCAATTTGCTTCGCCCACCGCACGCGGCAGTATCAGGCCGGCTTTCCAGCCCATTCCCTCAAAACGGGACTCGTATTCGTCAATAACTGATAGTTTGATCGCGGTCGCAAAATAGCGTGAGCGCCCCTCGCGGTCAGGTGCGATCTTTTTCCGGGCCAACCGCAAATGTGCGGCCGGGACACCAAAACTCTGCTCTGCCTTCCAGTCCAGGACCTCGTCTGCCTCTTTTTTGGATGACGGCTCACTCTCAAGAGCGAGAATGGCAGTCCTGGCGGTCGTGCTGGGCAGGGTTATCGACCAACGCTTCTGGCCCATCATGCCGGCAACCTCCGCTACCTCGCGAAGGGACGCCGCAAATTCGCCGTCATCGGTAATGTTCTTATCAGTAAAACTCGGCACCAAAAGCCCCGCAGCCAGCGGAACCGAAGCCGCCTGCTTTACAGAAAACTGACGGCGTCCGCCCTGAAGAGCGACAGCCGTGATGCCGTCAGCACTGATGCCGAGAGCAGCACTCGGATAACGCGGCTTTGTCATCGAAGAAAACATAATAATCCCTGATCAATACTCGCTAAACGCAACGCCCTCGGTGTCTTCGCCCTCTGCATTACTCTTTACGTCTACAAGGCCCTGTTCGCCGTCCGCCGAGTTTGTGTCGTCGCCCTGGATCTCGTTCCATTCGGCTTTCTCGAGAATGGGGTCGATCGGCTTTTCACGCAGGTATTTTTCGCTAACAAGATCGTCGACCGACTGCGGCAGTTTGCCCTTATCAGACCGAAACTGATCGATCGAACGCCGCATTTGGAAAAGATTTTCCTTGAGAACCACTTCACGGGCCTGTCGAACCGCCCTCTGATAGGTCGGCACGGCGATCGAGAGCAAAATAATGATGATCGACAACGCGATCATCAATTCGAGCAGCGAAAAGCCCCGCTGAATGCGGATTGTGGAATTCGGATTTCGGAATCGCAGAGATCGAGAAATTCGGCTTACGAAAGAAATATCCGCATTCCGTATTCCGCATTCCGCAATTAATCTACCAGTCACTATACTTCTCCCCATTCAGTGCCTCGTCGTCTGATGTCGATCTGACATCGAAAACATTAACGTCGTCCCAACTACCGGAATCTGCCGCCTGATACGAGGATCGAAGGTCCCATTCCTTTTCACCCGTCATCGGATCGATCGGGATCTCACGAAGATACACCTTGATGATCTCTTTTTCCTCGTTGATCTCCGTCGCCTGGAGCGAACCATCACGAATCCCGCTGCCGCCGCGCACATTCAGTCCACGAGCCTTGACGCGAACTCCATCAACCAAAACATCAAGTGATGGTGGAAAGCGATCGAGATTATCCGAGTCAAATATCGTGCAGTCGTCGATCACAACGCGGCTGCGAGGATCCGCAGGCACATTGGCACCCCCATTGGGTATCGTAGGGTTGACCGATTGAACCGCTCCCTGCGGACACGAACCGTATGTATCCCGCTTAAACTCATCTATCGCCGCACGCATCTGTCCCAAGGCCGCACGAAGTCTCTGCTCCTTTTGCCTTTTCACCCCGTTTTGAGCCAACGGTATCGTCCCCATAACGAGAATGGCAAGCACGCCGAGGGTCGCCACCAGTTCAAGTAAACTGTAGCCTTTCTCGCTTTGCATAACGCCCCTCGTTATTCGGATCACTATTGTTTTAGTCCTCAAACCTCACAACCAGATTCTTGCCCTCGACCGTGAGAAAATTCATCACGTCGCGGTCAAATTCGATCTGCACCTTTCCAGAAGCAAGTGCTTCGACCTCGATAAAGGCAAGTGTTCCGGCCGTGTTGATCTCGCTTACGTCTTTCGCCAGCAGCGACACATACATCTTGCCGTTCTGATTGATGAACGGGACCACCGCAGCGTTCGCTGACGCTCCAAAGGCATCGCCAAACGACACGCTGCGGACCGCGAGTCTGGCAGCGTCAAACTTAAGCCCAAGAACCGCCGACTGGAACTTGCCGTTACCCTTAAGGATGACAGGAATGCGAACCTTGTCGCCCGCCTTCAGTTCGGGAAGTTCGGAACCGAAAGCAAGTTCAACAGTCGCGGTCGCAGCCCTTTCCGCAGAAACTTCTGGATCAGCCACTGATTTGATCTCGGTAGGCTGTATCGCCGGTGAAGTGTCCGCCGTCTGATTCAACTGCAGCGTTTTCACACCGCTATCGATCGGCTTGAACATTGGGCTCAAAACGTCAGGAGTCTTAGCGGTATTCGCGGCTGTGTTGGCAGCGACATTGTCTGCGTTTACGGTCGCGGGTTCGTTCGTTGACGAAGATTTCACATACTCGGGGGCTTGATCTTGATCGGGAAGCTGAACCACGGCCGTGTTTCCAAGCCGTCTCGATGCCGCGAGCAACTCCTCACGTTCCTCTTCGACGATCATCGCCTCAAGAGAATTATTGGTCGGAATACCGAGGCTGCCCGTCGGCCGTTCGATCTCATCATCCGGCAAGATCGCGGGTGCTCGAATAACTCGCGGCGTCACGGCTATGACGATATCAACCTGCCGGTTGTCACGCGTCGGAGCGGTAAAAAGACGACCAATGATTGGGATGAGCCCAAGCAGCGGTAATCCCTGTCTGCCTTTCGACTCAATGCCCTGAGCAACGCTGGCGAGCAACAGAGTCTTATTATTTTGAATTCGAGCAGTGCCCTTGATGGTACGTTCAGTAAATGTCGGCGTCAGGGTCGATGCACCGGAAACATCCTTTGACTCGATCTCCATCGCGACCTGTACATCCTGATTTGGAAAAACGATCGGCTTAAATTTAAGCGTCAGGCCGACCTGTTCATAGTTGATGACGTTCGAGACAACGCCGCCGCCGGTCTGCTGCTGCCCGAGACCGACGAACTGAGCACTTTGTACCGGAACACGCTGTCCGATACGTGCGGACGAATCTTCGTTATTAAAAGCATGGATCTGGGTTGACGCGATCAGCTTTGTATCGTTCTTGCTTTGGAATGCGTTCAGATTCATTGACGGCAGTATAATTCCGGTCGGGATTGCTGTCGGCAGAGCGGTCGCCCCGGCGGCTGCGGCAATCGTATTAAGAATGCTGCCGCCAATGCCAACCACGCCCTGTCCCGAACCTCCGAGACCGGTCAGTTGGCTTTGCGTACCGACCTGATTACCGAGCTGCAGCAGATCGCTCTTATTCACCTCATAGATCGCAACGTCCATCACGACCTCAGCTCGATCTTTATCCAGCGAACTGATCAGCTTACCGATCAGCTTGATGTTTTCCTCAGTATCGCGAACCGTTACGCTATTAGTCGCGTCGTCGGTCAAAACGATCGTCTGGCTGCGGCCCGGCTGCGGCGGAATGGCGGTCTGTACGACCTTTACAATGTCTTTCGGTGCGGCATTTGCGAGGTAGAAAGTCCGGAGTACGAGCTGCTGAAACTTGGTCCGCTGAGCCTGCGTTGCGACCAAAATGGTACGCGGCCCAACCTTCTGAAAGAAAAGGCCTTCCTGCAAAAATATGTAATCGAGTGCACGAGCGGCAGTAACATTCTTAAGCTCAATGTTTGTCTTGCGTGCCTGTCCTCGGAAAGATTCGACATCGAAGAGTACATTCAGATCGAGGTCCTTGGACAACTCTTTAATGATAAATTGAAGGTCAACACCATTCGGAAACGGAATATCACGAAGCTTTTCGAGCTTCTGCGGCAACTGGACGGGCATCGCCGCCGGTGTGTAGCCGGTCGTCACGAGCTTAACCTTGCCGTCCGTGTCCTTGCTGTCGGGATTCTTTGATTCGTTGACGTCTTTCTGAAGCCGAACCATCCGCTCCATTTCCGATTTAGCGAGCTCGTTCGTTGGATCAAAGGCGTACGCCCGGCGAAACGCCAGATATCCGCTCTCAAAATCGTTCTCCTTCGCAAACGCTGTCCCCTTCTTCATGAACATCTGCGACGCATTAAAAAGTGATCGAGCGAGGTGCAGGCGGTATTCAGGATTTTTCGGATTTTCGGCAACCGCCAAAGCGAATTCCTCGACCGCTTTGTCCCACATCTCGGACGCTTCGTGCTTCATTCCCTCATTAAAATGCTTCTTTCCGTCGCCGGCCGCCAAAACAGACAAAGGCGAAAGCATAGACAGAATAAGGGTGATAGTGATGAAGAAACGGACTCGGATTGTACTTTTCATAATCATTAAAGTTTGGTCAGGGTCTGGACGATCTTTGTTCGATTGCCACATTTTACACGGCGCTTGTATGGGAAAGTTTCAAATATTTAGGCTTACGCCGCGTTGCAATAACTTACTGATTTTCGGTTTATTGCGTGGAAAAATCAACCTCTAAAGTCATAACTGTCGTCGAAGATAGTCGAGCGCCGCCTGGCTGGCACGCCAGCGGATGAGATATCGGTCGCCGGGAAGCACTATCCGCACGGATTTGGTGCCGCTTTCACTGGAATAGCCAATAAATACCGTGCCGACCGGTTTTTCGTCGCTCCCACCGTCGGGACCGGCAATTCCGGTTACTGAGATCGCGTGATCGGAACCTGCGGCCGCTCGCATCCCCGCCGCCATCGCCTCAGCACATTCTGCACTGACGGCTCCGTGCTGCTCTATGATTTCGGCCGGCACGCCGAGCTGTCGGATCTTTGCTTTATTCGAATAGGTGATCGCACCTTCAAGAAAATAAGCCGACGAACCCGGAACATCGGTAAATCGTCTGCCAATCAGCCCGCCCGTACAGCTCTCGGCGACAGCGACTGTCTGGCCGAGTTCTTTGAGGCGATTGCCGACGACCTCTTCCATCGTCTCGCCGTTGGTCGAAAAGACAGCATTGCCTAAAGCTACGGCAAGTTCATCCGCCAGTTTATCCGCCGTCGCCTGTGCGGCGTCCGGCGAATCAGAGCGGGCAGCAACGTGTATTTCAACTTCGCTCTTGTTAAACAAAATCGACGTCTGCACGTCCGGATACGCGGTGTAGATCGGCGCCGCGATCTCGTCAACAGCCGATTCACCTTTGCCGGAAACCCGCAGCATACGCCGCCGTACAAACACGTCGCCGGCAATTGCCTTTAGCTTCGGCGAGACATACTCCGTAAACATCGGCTGATTTTCACGCGGCGGGCCCGGCAGAATAGCGAGCATTTTGCCGTCAAATTCTGCGAGCATCCCAACGGCAGAGCCATGCGGATTTGGCAAAACGTCAGCACCATCGATCACATATGCCTGCCGCTTGTTGATCTCCGGCATTTCGCGTCCCCACGCCCGAAAACGCTCACGCAGATGCTGTTCGATCTCGTTGTGATAAACCAGTTCCCGATCAAGTGCCGCCGCCGTAAATTGCCGCGTAATATCATCTTCTGTCGGACCCAATCCGCCCGTAGTGATAACGAGATCAGAGCGCCGCACCGCATCGCGAACCGTCTCCTCAAGCCGAGCACCGTCATCCCCAACGATCGTCTTGAGCATTACTTCAATGCCCACGTCGTTGAGTTTTTCCGTCAGCCAAAGGCTGTTCGTATCCGTCTTGGTCGGAGTGAGAAGCTCGGAACCAATCGCAATAATTTCTGCTGAGAGCATAAAGTCAGTACCACCTGCGGTAGCGGGTGGTTTAAGTCAAGCAAGAACGACTCTAGAAACACGTCCAAGATCAACCACGCGCTACCGCAGGTGGTGTTGACTAATAAATCTCGACGATCGGCTTCCCTTCGATATTGATATATGCGCGGTACATCCCTTCGGAATTAAACGAAATGCCCATATTACCGTCATGGTCCATCGCGATCACGCCACCATCGCCGCCGAGATTTTGCAGTTTCGTTTTGATTACGCGATCGGCTGCGACCTGAACGGTTACAGCCTGATATTCCATCAACGTACAGATATCGCGTGCTACGCCCAGCCGAATAAAATACTCGCCCCAGCCGGTGCCCGAAACAGCACACGATCTATCATTGGCGTACGTTCCGGCACCAATGATCGGAGCGTCTCCGACGCGGCCAAACCTCTTATTGGTCATTCCACCGGTCGAAGTCCCAGCCGCCAAATTGCCTGTTTTATCAAGTGCGACGGCTCCAACCGTGCCAAACCTGTTCTCAGGCAGACTTGCTGCCAATCTGTCAGCGACCACAGACTCAGATTCAACGACCGGACCATCGCCCTTTTTCACATTTTCACTCTTAACCTTTTCGCCACTCTTTGCCTTTTCTTCCTTCAATATTTCCTGCAGAGCATCCCACCGGTGCTGCGTCCAAAAATACTTCTCAGGAACGATCTCGATCCGCTGTTCGCGGGCAAACTTTTCAGCTCCGTCGCCGACCATCATCACGTGTTCAGATCTTTCCATGATCGCCCGAGCGAGCGAGATCGGATTCTTAATATGCCGCAATCCGGCCGCCGCACCCGCCGCGAGCGTTTTGCCGTCCATTATCGAAGCATCAAGTTCATTCTTGCCGTCGTGAGTGAAAACCGCACCTTTGCCAGCATTGAACAGCGGCGAATCCTCCATGATCCTGATCGCCTCTTCGACTGCATCTAGGCTCGATTTTCCGCTTTGCAGTGCTTTGTAGCCCGCCAACACGGCTGCCTCAAGCTTTGCGCGAAATTCCTTCTCTTTCTCCGGCGTCAACGTGCCTTTCGCTGCCACACCGGCGCCGCCATGGATCATAAATCCAAGCCTCGGACCTTGCGGCGACTGGAGCTGCTTGGTCTCAGAATATCCGCGCTTCTGCCCAAACGACACGAGCGGAAACGTCCCTAATACGGCCACCAAAACAAGCGAAACGATCTTTCTCATAACTCTGCAACTCCGAAACTCTGCCAACTAGATAGCTAACTCACCGAACTCAAATAATCTCGTACCATCCTCATATCGTCCCAAACCTCGCGTTTCTTGTGCGGGTCGCGAAGCAGATATGCAGGATGAAACGTCGGCATCACCTTAACGCCAAAATGATCGTGAAAATGCCCGCGCAGCTTGCCAATTGGCGTCTTAGTCTCAAGCAAATTCTGCGCCGCATGAGCACCCAGAACCACGATCACTTTTGGCCGGACAACCGCGATCTCACGAACCAAAAACGGCTTGCAAACGACCGATTCGTCCGGCTCAGGCGTGCGATTGTCAGGCGGGCGGCAGCGGTTGATATTGCCGATAAAAACCTGTTCGCGATCAAATCCCATCGCCCGAATAATATCCGTCAAAAGCTGCCCGGCACGCCCGACGAACGGCTCGCCCAGCCTGTCCTCATCCGCACCCGGAGCTTCGCCCACAAACATCAAGTCAGCATTGAAATTCCCAACACTATTCACAACCTTAGACCGCCCAAGCCCGCTCAACTTGCACGTCGTGCAATCATGCCCGATCTCCGCGCGAATCTGCTCAACGGTCTCGATCGGTTTCGGCAAGACGGGCATGGCACCAACCACCGTTGAAATTTCGTCGTCCGGGACAGCCGCCTGCCTTAGCACCGCACCGTCCGACTTTTCTTCACTCGACGGAACCGATTCGGCAGGTTTCGCTTCCTCCGGATTATATTTATCAAAAAATTTATTCACAGTTCGTTTCGAGAGCGAAGGCAACGAGGCAAGCCGCGACCCGGCCCTTGGTCGGTTGTTTTTTTCTTGTTCCTCTCTTGAATCTGAGACCGTCGGGCTAGAAATGGTTGTCGCCGACGGGGCATTTGAGATTTCAGATCTGAAATTTGAAATTGGTCTCGATTCAGGCCCACGCGCTGACGGAGCTATCACGCTACTCATGCCAACCGAAATCTCCGACAAACTCAAATCCAACGTTTCAACCCCAAGCTCCTGCATATAAAGCACTTGCTCGCGAATATCGGCAATCAGTTCATCGGCCTCATGGGATCTCTGCATTGACTATTTCTTTCTCAACTTGACGATCTCATCCAATATCTTATCCGCCAATTCCCTCTTTGGCATCAGCGGCAGAGCGTGCTCGCCTCCGTTTCGGGTCAGGATGGTCGCGATATTTGTATCCGTGTTAAATCCCGCACCTTTCTTCGTAATGTCATTGGCGACGACCATGTCGAGGCCTTTTTTCTTTAGCTTCTCGCGAGCGTAGGCGACGACATCATTTGTCTCGGCGGCAAAACCAACCACGAGCATTCCATTCGACCGCGATTTGGAAACCTCGGCAAGAATATCAGGCGTCTTCTTTAGTTCGAGGATCATAAAGTCGCGCCCGTCTTTCTTAATCTTTCCCTCGGCGGCGTTGGCCGGAGCATAATCGGCAACTGCCGCCGCACCGACAAAAACGGTCGCATTCTTAAGCTGCTTCTTAACCGCTGCAAACATCTCCGCCGCCGATGTCGCCCGAATAATCTTCACATTCGCCGGCGCGGCAACGCTAGTCGAACCTGCAACAACCGTCACCCTCGCCCCCCGCATCGCCGCCGCCTCAGCCACGGCAAATCCCATTTTCCCCGACGAATGATTAGAAATAAACCGAACCGGATCGATCGCCTCTCGCGTACCGCCGACGGTGATCAATAGCCGCTCGGCGGCTAGGTCCTGAGTCCGGTGTCCGGTGTCCTGAGTCGCCCCTGTCTCATCGACTTGACTCCGGACTTTGGACTCTGGACCCAGGACCAACAGGCGTAACGCCTGTTCGACAATATTCTCCACATCCTCCAGCTTCCCCGTCCCGACCGTCTTACACGCCAGTTCGCCCGCGATCGGTTCGACGAAATGCACGCCGTCCTTTTTTAGCTGAGCCACATTTCGCCGGGTCGCCGTGTTGTCCCACATCGTGGTGTTCATCGCCGGGGCGACGAGCACCGGAGCCGTCGAGGCGAGATATGTCGACGAAAGAAAATCGTCCGCGATGCCGTTCGCAAACTTGGCAATGATATTGGCCGTCGCCGGGACGATCAGCAACAGGTCGATCTCTTGCGAAAAATTGATGTGAGCTATCGGGTCAGGATTCTCAGGGTCATAGTCGTCAACTATGACATGCCGCTCAGTTAACGCACGAAACGTCAACCGCTGCACAAACTCCGTAGCGTGCCGCGTCATCGCCACCTGCACATCGCACCCAGCCTTCTGCAGCAGCCGCAAAACCTCAACAGCCTTATAAGCCGCGATCCCGCCTGTGACGCCTAAACCGATGCGAAGCTTGGCCATATAGGAAAAAGTTTACACCACATTGCAAACCAATGGTAGAATGCGGACTTAAGGTTCCGTATGCTTAATCGGCCAGTCTTTTTACTGCTGCTTTGCCTCATGCTCGCCGCCGTGACGAGCAGTCGAGCTCAATCGTCGCCTTTGGTGATTACCGGTAACATTATCGACGTACAGGTATCTGGGCGTGAATCGACGTCCCCGATGAATGGCAGGTTTTTGGCTAGCGGTAAGAACGATCCCAAGCAATTGCGCTTTGACGTCGGTGTCGCCATCCAGTATTGCAATAAAGGGACGGAGACGATTATTCTTCCAAATCGCGGTTCATTCATATACGGTAATCGCAAGATCCTTTTCCTTGAGTTGCCATCGGCCGGCAGCAAAGTTGTCGCAACAGCGACCGCCATAGACTGGTTTCAAGGTCTCGACGCTATGCCGGAATTCGTAAAACAATTAGCAAGACCTGAACCGTCAAACTATACGTTTGCCACGATCGAACCGGGCTCCTGCTATGAATCCGGAGAGTGGCTGACGGTCGAGTCCGGATTCAGATTGGAGTCGCGTCCGAATGGCGAAAACAGACCGGATCCGAAAATAGTTGTTCCAGAGCACAAATACTTCAAGATCCAATATGCGCTTTCAATGAAAGATTCCCTTCCCGTATCAGAGGCAAAGCGGCGTTGGAGCCCGATCGGGAAGCTGCTGACGACCGCCGATGGCGATTTCTTTCTTGAGACGGGCGTAATTATCAACAAACTCCCCGAATAGTCCAATAATTCATGCCCACCAGATCGTCGCGACCCGTTCGCACAACTTCCATTTTTCTGTCCCTCGGATGTTAGTATCGTTCCCGATGCCCGAAACACTTTCTTCAGAACATATATACAAAGGCCGTATTTTTGACGTTCGTATCGACACGGTTCGCGATGGCGAGCTTGAATACAAGCGCGAGATCATTTCGCACAAAGGCAGTGCCGTTATCGTGCCGGTATTTGAGGATGGAACTGTGGCACTTGTGCGGCAGTATCGTCACGCGGCGGGACGGCAGATGCTTGAGCTGCCCGCGGGTACGCTCGATGCTGGCGACGAATCGCCTGAGACCGGTGCTCGACGCGAATTGGAAGAAGAAATTGGCGTCATCGCCGAGAATATCGAGAAGATGGCCGAGTTTTACGTCTCGCCCGGCTTTTTGGATGAGAAGATGTTTGTTTACCTGGCTACCGGCCTCACCGAGACCGCACAGAATCTCGACGATGACGAAGTTGTCGAGATCGTCCGGCTGCCGCTAACTGAAGCCGCCCAAATGGCCCGCGACGGCCGCATCGAAGACGCAAAAACCATCATCGGCCTAATTTTCGCCGCCCAAAGTGTTGCGAAATCGGAATAAGAGAAAGCACTTGCTTTAAACGACTGCTTTAAACAAGCAAAGGCTTTAAATGATCGCTTGTTTAACGTTTCGCCAACTTTGCGGTCTTTGCGGTCTTTGCGGTCTTTGCGTCTTTGAAGTTAAACATTCCCGCATCGTCGAGGCTTTTCAAGTTAGTGGTGCTCTACTTTGAGCAGGATCCTCAACGGGTGTTTTCGACTTGACCTCGCTTACGCGTTTCGATATCCTATGCGTTCGCATTTTTGCGGATATTTCTATTAGTGTGTGTGTGAATATGAGTACATATTTCCCGAGCGGAAAAGGTTTAGCAGAAAATCGTAAATGGTTGGTGGTTGACGCCAAGGGCAAGACCGTCGGACGCCTTGCTACAGAGGTTGCGAGAATTTTGACGGGTAAGAACAATCCGGCGTGGACGCCCTTCCTGGATATGGGCGACCACTGCGTAGTTATTAACGCCCGTCACGCGGTATTTACCGGTGCCAAGGACGACCAGAAGGTCTATTATCGCCACACGCTTTATCCGGGCGGTCTGCGTGAGACAACCGTCAAGGAGATGTTCGATAAGAAGCCTGAAAAGGTTATCGAGCTCGCGGTCAAAGGTATGCTGCCCAAAACGAAATTGGGCAAGGCAATGGCAAAGAAATTGAAGGTTTACGCGGACGCCGAACACCGGCACATCGCTCAGAAACCGGAAGCGAGGGAAATATAGAATTATGAATATCGAATATCGAATACTAGGCAGAATTTGAGATTCGAAATTCGACATTTGAAAATTCAACATTTGATTTATGGCTGATATTCAATATTACGGCACTGGCCGCAGAAAGACTTCGACAGCACGTGTGTATCTTCGCCCGGGTTCGGGCAAGATCGTTATCAACAGGCGTGAATTTAACTCGTACTTCCCTAACGAAGCGTTGCAGATGATCATTCGTCAGCCGCTTCGCCTCACGGAGACGGTCGAGAAATTTGACATTCTTGTCAACGTCGACGGCGGCGGACAGGCCGGACAGGCCGGTGCGGTCCGTCACGGCATTACGCGTGCGCTGATGGAATTTAACGCTGACTTGCGGCCCGCCTTGAAAAAGGCAGGCCTCGTCACACGCGACCCGCGTCAGAAAGAACGCAAGAAATACGGGCAGAAAGGTGCTCGTGCGAGATTCCAGTTCTCGAAACGTTAAGAAGATGATCTTTGATTTTCGATCTTTGATCTTAGATTTTTCAAAGGTCAAGGATCAAAAATCGAAGATCAAAACCATTGACAAAGCACATTGGTTCAAAATCCGCTTTGTTGAGTACACAAACCAATAGGTCAGGAGATATAAAGTTTTGGCTACAGTTACGATGAAAGAACTTCTCGAAGCAGGAGTTCATTTTGGTCACCAGGTACGCCGTTGGAATCCGAAGATGAAGGAATACATCTTTGGCGAACGCAACGGCATTTATATTATCGATCTGCAGAAAACGCAGAAACTCTTTCGCGACGCTCTCAATTACGTCACCGAGTCGCTTACCGCACGGCCGAATCAGAAGGTCCTCTTCGTCGGCACCAAGCGTCAGGCCCAGGAGGCGATCAAGGAAGAGGCAGAACGCTGCGGACAGTTCTACATCAATAACCGTTGGCTCGGCGGCCTTTTGACGAACTACGAGACGGTCAAAAAATCGATCAATAAACTGAAAGAGATAGAAGCGATGCGTGAAGACGGACGTTTTGAGATGCTCACCAAAAAAGAGCGTCTCCAACTCGACCGCGAGCATGAAAAGCTGATGAAGAACCTCGCCGGCATCAAGGACATGAACGGAATGCCCGATCTCATGTTCGTCATCGACGTTCGTAAGGAAGACATTGCGATCAAAGAGGCAAATCGCCTTGACATCCCGATCGTAGCGATCGTTGACACGAACTGTTCGCCAGACGGTATCGATCTTGTGATCCCGGGCAACGACGACGCCCTTCGGGCGATCCGGCTATTCGCCTCGCGTATCGCCGATGCGATCATCGAGGGCAAACAGGTTGGCACCGAGGGCAACATCGCGGTTGCGGAAACTGAAGAGACCGAAGCAGCCGCAGAGACCGTCGAGGCTGCAGCACCCGAGATCGGTGCTCTAACAGCTATTCCTAAGGAATTCCTTAGCGAGGACGAAGTGGCTGAGATCGAATCTCCCGACATCGTCGAGGAAGAGGAAGACGACGAAGTGGTTGAGGAAGTTGCCGCGGCAGAAACAACTGAGGAGGCGGTCGAAGAAAAGACTGCTGAACCAAAAGCTGAGGCCGCCGCTGAAGAGACGGCCGCCGAAACAGCCGAAGCAAGTACGGAAGAAGCAGGCGAAGCAACAGCAAGCTAGACTACATTTTTATTTTTTGAAGCGTAGCTCTTTTCCGTATCGCGGCGACGGGCTACGCTTTTTTACAAACAGAAATTATCTTTTACGTTTTTTGGAGTAAGTTATGGCAGAAGTAACAGCAAGTGGAGTAAAATCACTGCGAGAAAAGTCGGGTGCCGGCATGATCGATTGTAAGAACGCTCTCGTCGAGGCAAATGGCGACGAGAACGCGGCAATGGACATCCTGCGCAAAAAAGGTATGGCCCAGGCCGGTAAAAAGGCTGGACGCGTTACCGCAGAAGGTGCCGTGGGTTCGTACATTCATATGGGCGGCAAGGTTGGTGTGCTGGTTGAGATCAATTGCGAAAGCGATTTCGTCTCGCGTGGCGAAGAGTTTCAGCAGCTCGTTAAGGACGTCGCGATGCACATAGCCGCGACCGACCCGCGTTACACAAACCGGTCGGACGTTCCGGAAGCAGATCTTGCTAAAGAACGCGAGATCTTGATGGAACAGCTCAAGAATGATCCTAAGAATGCGGGCAAACCGGAAGAAGTTCTTACCAAGATCATCGAGGGCCGTCTGAACAAATTCTACGAGGACAATGTTCTCGTCGATCAGCCTTTCGTCAAAGACCCGGCCAAAACGGTCGGTGAACTCGTTGCCGAAAAGATCGGTGCGATCAAGGAAAACATTACGATCCGCCGCTTTTCACGCTTCAAAATGGGCGAAGGTATCGAGAAGAAAGCCGACGATTTCGCCGCCGAAGTCGCGTCGATGGTCGGCTAACGCAATTGTGAGAGGCTAAGAGTGCCAGAGTTTGCAGAGTTGAAATGACACAGTAGTCCGGTGGTCGATCAATCCAACCTGCATGTGAAAATGTTTGTTTAACTCAGGTACTCCGTAACTCTGGAAACTCAACAAACTATATGGCTACGCCAGTTTTCAACCGTATTCTGCTCAAGCTTTCCGGCGAGGCCCTGATGGGCTCGCAGAATTATGGTATTGACACCGCTATTGCGGCGGCGGCGGCTGCAGAGTTGAAAACGGTTCACGAACTTGGCACCGAGATCGCGATCGTCGTTGGTGGAGGAAATATCTTTCGCGGGGTTTCAGAATCGGCTGGCAACATGGACCGGGCGGCGGCCGATTATATCGGTATGCTCGCGACGGTGATGAACGCCGTCGTTCTGCAGGACGCCCTTGAAAAGGCAAATGTCTATACCCGCGTAATGTCGGCGATAGACATACCGCAGCTTGCCGAGCCCTTTATTCGCCGGCGAGCGGTGAGGCATCTTGAGAAGAAGCGAGTCGTTATCTTTGCCGCGGGAACCGGAAATCCTTATTTCACAACCGATTCAGCGGCTGCACTTCGAGCACTTGAAATACAGGCGGATGTTATCCTTAAGGGAACGAAGGTCGATGGCATCTACACAGCAGATCCTGTAAAAGACTCAACGGCGACGAGATTTGAGACGATCACGTTTCAAGAAGTCCTCGAAAAACGTCTGAACGTGATGGACGCATCGGCGATCTCGCTTTGCCGTGACAACAACCTTCCCATCATGGTCTTTAACATGCGTGAGGAAGGCAACATCGTAAAAGCAGTGTGCGGCGACATGTCGATCGGCACACTGGTCACAAACTAGACCGACTAACTGATTATGAGCGCACAGGAAGTTATCAAAGAAACTGGGCCAAAGATGGATTTGGTCGTTGAGGATTTCAAACGCAAACTCGCCAATGTGCGGACCGGCCGGGCGACCGTCGGGCTACTTGACGCGGTTCACGTCGATTATTACGGCGTGCAGACGCCGCTGATCCAGATGGCGTCGGTCGCGGTTCCAGAACCCCAGACGATAACCGTCCAGCCGTGGGACGCCACCCAAATGGGTGCCATCGAAAAATCGATCCTCGCCGCCAACCTCGGCCTTACCCCGTCAAACGACGGCAAGATTATCCGGCTCTCAGTTCCCGCTCTAACTGAGGAACGCCGCAAACAGTTCGCAAAACAGATCCACGAGATCGCCGAGGAGCACCGCATCGCTATCCGCAACGTCCGCCACCACTCAAACGATCTCTTAAAGAAGATGGCAAAAGAAAAAGAGATCTCTGAGGACGAAGAACACGGCGGTCTCGACGATGTCCAAAAACTCACGAACACCTTTATCGCGACGATCGACGAACTCACAAAGAATAAAGAAACCGAAATAATGAGCGTCTGATCTGCCGAAAAGAACACAGGATCAGTAAGAATGGGGCTCGATATGAGCCCCATTTGCTTTAACATTTCATATTCCGAATTCTAAAGGCTGAGTGCGGATCTGTCTGGTTTCTGCCCCGGTCTTGAAGCCGCAACAACACTCTTACCGACCACTCTCGAGATTCCGTCAAACGCCTGATCCAGCGTCGATTGATCCGCCAGATAGACCATTCTAAAATATCCTTCGCCGGGTGCAGTGCCAAAACCCGATCCGTGAACGACCAGTACGCCGGTTTCCTGCAGCAATTCGAGGGCAAACTGCTCATCGATTCTGCCTCCGAGATCCTCGACCCGTACCATCAGATAGAACGCAGACTGCGGCACCGTGCATGAAATGCCTTCGATCCCGGAAACGCGTCTCACTGACAAATCACGCCGTACCTCGATCTCGCGCATAAATCCATCGATATAATCCTTACCGCTCGTTAGTGCGGGGCGAACGGCGTATTGTGCCGGGGTCGGTGAACAGAGTCGTCCGCTTGCGAGCCGGTTTATCGCCTCGATCAGACGCGGCATACGTTCTGAATTAGTAAATCGCATCCAGCCCACACGCCAGCCCGACAGCATATGCGTTTTCGACAGGCTCTCAAGCGTAATGACGGGGATATCCATATCCTTCGCCAAAACTGCGGCCGCAGTCGGCGGCTGCTCAAAACAAAGGTCGCGATAGACCTCATCGGTGATGACGAGAAGGTTGTGCCTCGCTGCTATATCGAGGAGCTTCGTGGTCGTCTCGTCCGGTATGATCGCACCGGTCGGATTACTTGGATTTATCAGAACTATCGCCCGAGTTCGCGGCGTGACAAGTCCCGTAACCTCAGCCACATCGGGCTGCCAACCCGCCGTATCATGCAGCTTGTAATATCGCGGCATCGCTCCAAGCTTATTGAGGATCGCATCATAGAGCGGATATCCCGGTGCGGGCAACAGCACCTCATCGCCCGGATCGAGCAACGCCGTCAGCACGAGATCGGCCGCTTCGGACGCGCCGGCGGTCATGATTACATCGTCAACGCTAGTCGCGATCCCGGTGTTCGATCCGTATTCCGCTACCGCCTCGCGTGCCTCGTACAAACCCGCCGACGACGCATAGCCTGTAAAGCCGTCTCGCATCGCACGTTCGACCGGTTCGATGACAAAATCTGGCGGCATAAAACCGAAAGCCTGCGGGTCGCCGATGTTGAGCGAAATGATCTCGCGGCCAGCCTGTCGCAATGCATCCGCCGCCGCAACCACATTGCGAATTGCGTACCTAAAATTTGCGATCCTGCCCGATGGTGCTATCGACATAAAGACGTAAGATTACCTTATGGAGTGCATTTTTGCTAGTTATTGCGACGAGAAACGGAATATTTTTTGAATGAGAAAAACTGCAGGAAGGCTCGTTACTTGCCGGATCTATCCGACCAA
>JBATDM010000014.1:0-22152 GCA_049663465.1 Pyrinomonadaceae bacterium | reverse complement strand
CGAGCCGTAAATTCATGGCAGGTCCAATTTTCTGAAACCGAAGGCTACGACCGGGCCGAAGTAACTCTCGGCGGTGTGTCCACGGCAGATCTCTCTTCGCAGACAATGGAAACAAAAAATGTCCGGGGCCTTTATTTTATCGGTGAGGTCGTGGACGTAACGGGTTGGCTCGGCGGATACAATTTTCAGTGGGCGTGGTCTTCGAGCTATGCGGCAGGAAATTCGCTTTAAAATAAGGCGGGGGTAACGTCTCCCACACCGTTACCCCCTATTTTCGCGGCGCACACAGGGCGTGTGCGGCCCGCGAAAGTGAATGACTAGGTTCCCAGTCAAAATGAAAAATTATGGAGCACAAATTCAGCGGGAGGTGTTTCTGCGCGTGTGTTTATTCTACACAACTACTCCACCGTGTCAAGAAAAAAAATATGCCTTTATTTTGCCGGGGTTCAGTCTATTGATCGCCAGGTCTAAAATCTGATATATCCATCCCGTACTTGTCTTTTACATACTCCTCCTGAGCCTGATTCACATTCTTGAGGTTCGCTAGGCGGCGCTCCGATTTTCTTATATGAACACTTGTCCTCGCGGCTATCTGAGCGAGTAGATCGCGCCCCTTCGCCGCCTCAGCCTCGGACTGAAGCCTCAATTCATACAATTCGGACCTCTCAGCGTCCGCTCGCTCGGTTTTGAGGGCAATAAGTCGAGCCTTGATCTGAGATACCTGGCGTATCGCCCGTACCAATTCATCACCAATCGTGTCGCCCTTGATGAGGTCGGGGCTGTTTCGGAAATCGTGTACAAGCTTATTCAGCTTAGCCTGATCGCCTGTGGAATACGCATCATTAAGCTCCGCCATAAGGATGTGGCGTTTTTCTTTCTCGCCGGCATCCAGAGCTAGGTCGGGGTGAATAATACGAGCGAGGTCATGATATGCTTTTTTTGCTTCTCGCGTTGGATTGAACCGGAAATCGGCCTGCTCACTCTCCTCAGCCGCACGGGCGGCGGACTCTTCGGCTCTGCGACGAAGTTCCTCTGCCTTTTTCTTGATATCTTCGTCATCAGGAACAAGCTTGTACTCTTCCTCGGCGATCTGAGCCTCGATCTCGTCAAACTCGGCATAAAGCCGTGCGACGTCCATTGTGTATCTAGCCTCGAATTGCTCTAGCTGCGCACGCAGATCCGTCATTTCCTCCTCGCGGTCAGCAAGGCGGTCTTTGAGCCGGTCGAGAACGCGCCGTTTCTTTTCGAGTTCGACCGATTCTGGGGAATGTGTGGTCATGAATAAAGATTCATCGGCCGCGTGAGCAGCGTGATTGGGTCGTCAATATTCAGCATTTCACGAACAAAGAAAGGTTCGCCGGCCTCCGCACCTATCAGCGAGCCATAATATCGCGAACGGTTTTCGATCTCGTCGAGATAGGTCTTCCCTGTGAGCATTGTTTCAGGCTCAGACGAATTGGGGTCGTAAAATTGAGACCTATGTGCCTTGATCGCATCCATTTTTTGCTCAAGATAGCCGGAGATATCGACAATGAAAGACGGGGCAATACGCCGGGAAAAAATATTGTGAGCGATGATCGGCGGAGGAAATTTTTCGTCGCCCGTCTCGGGGTCGTAGTTTCGCATAGCAACGAGCCGCGAAACCTCTCGCACCAGGCGGGCGGTATGATCATGATCGGGATGAGAATCACCAAGCTGATGCGTCAGGATAACCCTTGGCTTGAGTCGTCTCAGCGCCCGGACCACGGCGACGCGCTCGTCGTCCGCAACCATAACGTGCCCGTCCGTCAGGCCGACATTCTCGCGAAGATCCATCTCCAATATCTTTGCCGCATTTTCGGCCTCGACGGCTCGGCCATCGACGGTTCCGCGCGTGCCCATTTCACCGCGTGTCACATCGAGGGCACCGGTGCGGTAGCCGAGATGCTTCATTTTCAGCATCGTGCCGCCGACCAATAATTCCATATCGTCCGGGTGCGCAAAAACGCCAAGAATATCGACCTGATTCATGAGACTAATTTAACACACGTCTCTGGTACTATTCCCTTATGCAGTTGATCGTTCTTGGCTCAGGTTCGACGGTTCCGCACCCAAAGCGGACGAGTTCGCTATATTGGGTGAAGACCTCGGGCGGAAGCATCCTTCTTGACTGCCCGGCGTCAGCGCCATCGCGAATGGCCGCTGAAGCTCTCGACTGGCCCGAGCTTGACGCTATGTGGATCTCGCATTTTCATATGGACCATTGCGGTGGACTCGGGCCGCTGCTTGCGGGAATGAAGCACGCGAGCGAGATGAAGGAACGCGAGAAACCGCTCACGATATTCGGCCCGAAAGGAATTAAGGAACTTGTCGATCGCGTTAGCGACGTAAACAACTACCGCCTTCTCGAACAACCGTTTCCGGTCGAGATCATCGAGATCGACACACTTCAGCCTTTCTCGATCTTGCGGGGCGTTGAGGCCACTGCGATGAAAACGCCTCACACCGCTGAAAGCCATGCGATCCACATCCGCGATGCCGAAAATACGACGCTCGTATTTTCGGCCGATACGGCCTTTACCGAGGATATTGCGACGCTCGCTCGCGGCGTCGATCTTTTCATTCTCGAATGTACGTTCTTCAAGAATAAACCTACCCACAAGCACCTCGGGCTTGAGGAAGCGATGTATCTGATACGCAAAGCCAAACCAAAACGGGCGATGCTGACGCACTTTTATCCTGAATGGGATGAGGTCGATTTTGAAGCAGAGATCGGTAAATTCTCGCCCGGATGCGACGTGATCGAGGCGGTCGATGGACTGAGATTAGGGTTTCGGAATAGTGAATAGCGTAAAACGAATAGCGAAAAATTATTGAGCGGCTATTCGGGCGTGAACTATTTGCCGGCATTCCGTTTCGCGACCGCCATCAGGTCGGCAGGGAGCCATTTCTCTGCCACCTTGTCTTCCGCACCGGCGATGCGTTTTGCACGGTTGCGCCAATCTTTCGTTGGGTCGTCTTCGCGGCCGGATTGCTTAGGATAGTTTTCGACCTGTTCCAGACTGATGACGATGCCGAGGGCAACATCGTTCCAATCTTCATTCTGAATACCGCGCAGCACGACTGGCAATCCGGCGGTCCAGTCTTCCTCAGGAACTATGTTGTCGTACTCGGGGATCGTCAGGAACGCGGTCTCCGGCAAGGCTTTGCCGGCATATTCGGCAACGATCTGGGCTTGCAGGTCCTTGAGCGAAGAATCCGGGTTTGCTGCGCGCATCTCAAGCGCCCGGCGGAAGATATCCGAAACTTTTGGTTGGTCAGCCATGAGCCACAGATTACCACAATCTCGACGGGAGTTTCATCCAACTCAAAAGCTATTTGCTTCCAACTGGATGCTTGCTGTCACGCATCTGAAAAGATAGTCTTTTTATCGACGAGGAAATTTCCATAAATGAAGATCTTTGCCGCTTCGATATTGGCCCTTTTTGCCTTTTCGGTTTCGTTTGCTCAAAACGAACAGTCGCCGATCGTTGAGAAAGAAATAACCTACACGAATTGGACGTTTAAGAGTGTGACGACGGGGGAAGAATCGAGCTTGCGCGATCTGGCGCGCGGGAAAAAGCTCGTCATCGTTGTCTATTATGCCCCTTGGTGTCACAACTGGCGCCACGATGCACCTTTCCTGCAACGATTCTATGAAAAGTATCACGGTAAAGGCCTGGAGATCGTCGGGGTAGGTGAATATGACCCGCTAGCCTCGATGAAGAGCAATCTTGAGTTCCTAAAGATCTCGTTTCCCGTCGTTTATGAGTCCGAAATGCGCGGCGACAAGCAGAAAACGGATCATTATGATTATCGTAGAACAACCGGCGACATGCGTAGTTGGGGATCGCCGTGGTACATACTGCTTGAACCGGATAAATTCGAAAAGAAGGGGAGTGTCCTGGTGAAAAAGGCCGACGTCATCAACGGCGAAATGATCGAGATCGAGGGCGAGAAGTATGTTCGGGAAAAATTAGGCCTGCCGGCGGTTGATACGAAAGCCGCAGTCGGCAGGAAGGGCGAGATCGAGGTTTGCGATCCTGACAAAAAGCCCCTTGAATTAAAGAAACCGTGAAAAAGTGAAAGGGTGAAAAAGGTGAAAGTCTAAAGGCCTCAAGATTTTCACTCCACTTTCCACTTTTTCCCTTTTCTCACTCCTGCACTTTTTCCCTTCTCATTTCGGCATCGCTACAAGCGTATCGGTCAATTTCAAAACCACATCGCGAAGCGGATCTTTTGACGCAACGAATTTTCCCGCGATAGCCAGATCTTCCGATGCGGCGGCGAGGTCTGTGATCCCCTGGATCGTCGACAAATATTTTTGCAATTCGCTCTTTGAACGAAACTCTGCTTCGAGCACTCTTAGCCCGTCACCCAGGTTGCGAATGGCGGCGATTACTCTTTTTTTGTTCGCCTCATTCTTTGCCTCGGTCTCGCTCGGCAGCGGTCCCGATTTTGCAGCCTCATCGATCTCTTCGATGCCCTGAGCTATCGGGCCCATCACATCAATAAAACGATCGACATTCGCCAGCTGCACCTCAACTTTCTCGCGTCCCGCCCTCACATCGAGGGGCGCGACCAGCGTCGGCGTCGTCTTTTTTGGGGCAGGTTTCCTTGCCGGTTTTCGCTGAGCGGAGGTGGAGATCGAGAAAGCGGCGACCGCAATAAAGCTTATAGTGATTAGTTTTAGATTGTTCATGAATTCCCTTTCCTGTTCAATTCCTAATAAAAATCTTATCATAGACCAATGCGTCAGCGGTGTTTAGAGGTTCGGCGGCTCGGCCGCGTTGGCTACGCAAGTGCCCTTGAACTGCAAAAAAGGCTGGAAACGGAGGTGATCGCGCAGCTCAAATGTGATCAATTGCTGCTGCTCGAACACCCGCACACCTTCACACTTGGGCGACGATCCAAGGATAGTGGCGTGCTTGCGACGACGGAAACACTGACGAAGCTCGGCATCGATGTTTTTGAAACGAACCGCGGCGGACGCGTGACGTATCACGGAATTGGCCAACTAGTCGGTTATCCTGTCATCAGCCTTTCGCCCGATCGCGAGGACGTTCACAAATATGTCCGCGATCTGGAGGAAGTCCTGATCCGCACGATGTCCAATTTTGGTATTGATGCGTTTCGGATCGAAGGATTGACCGGCGTTCATACCGTCGAGGGCAAGGTCGCCGCGATCGGCGTTCACATCAAACGTTGGGTGACGACGCATGGATTTGCACTGAACGTAAACACCGATCTGAGCTATTACAATTGGATCATCGCCTGCGAGGGTGAACCCGTAACCTCGATGGAACGCTTGCTCGGCCGCGACGTCGAAATGATAGAGGTCGAGGATCGGATCGTTGAGAATTTCAGGACAGTTTTTGAATACGACAGCGTCGGAGCAGTGGCTGGCCGATCGGAGATCGTGGCTGTTTAGTTGAGAGGTAATTTTATGAAAGTATCAATTTTATGTACAGTCGTTGTCGTTGCGGCATTCTCCGCATGCGGTGGCGGGGCAACCAATACTGCGAATGTCGCAGCGACTACGCCGAATCAAGAGCTTAGCTCCGCCGAACGTCCCAAAAGAATCGTTGACCTCATGGCGAGCCGCGGCGAACAGGACACTGCGGCTCCGACTCTTAAGATCGTTGAGCCAAAAGGAGATGCAACACTCGACGGCGAGACCGTCAAGGTCAAGATCGAACTCTCCGGCGACCTAAAGGGCTACAAAACTGGCATGGACGAGACTTCGCACACGGGCAATCACATTCATGTGATCCTCGATAATCAGCCGTACGAGGCCTATTACAATCTTGAACAGGAATTTGAATTGCGAAATGTGGCCGACGGCGATCACACGCTGCGCGTGTTTCCGTCGAGGCCCTGGCACGAATCATACAAAAATGAAGGTGCATTTCAGATGGTCAAATTTACCGTCAAAAATGGCGGCGGCGACGCGAAATCACCGACGACCACCAACAACGGGAACACGATGGCAAATGCGGCGACGCCGGAAGGTAAGAATATGAAAATGAGCGTCGCAGGAACAGTGGACCCGACAAAGCCGTTGCTCACATACAGCCGGCCCAAGGGCGAATATAAGGCTGATGATACTAATGCCATTATGTTCGATTTCTGGCTGGCAAATGCAAAGCTGACCGGCGATGGCGGCGAATATCGAGTCCGATATACAGTGGACGGAGGCGAGGCCAAGTTCATCGACAAATGGGAGCCGATATGGCTTACTGGTTGGACGGACGGACGCCACCTTGTTTCGCTCGAACTCGTGGACAAACAAGGCAAACCCGTTGACAATGGCGGGTATAATACCACGATCCGAGATTTTATGGTTCTGAAATAGAATCGGGTCGAGGAAAAGCGACTCTATTGTGCTTTTGGTACTTGGTCGGCGACTTTGCCGCTATTGCCAGTTATAGATCAGAGCGAACAATCTTTACTAAATCAATTATGCGACGTGAGACTACATCGTGGTTCAGCCACAACCTTGGAATGGATATGCCGATTGTGGCATACGGACACGCGGGCTATCCGCTATTGATGTTCCCGACGGCGGCGGCGGACTATCTGGAATACGAGCGATTTTATCTAGTCGATGCGATAAAGGATTATATCGAGAACGGCCTAATTCGAGCGTATTCGATCAATTCGGTCAACAAGTACAGCCTGTTAAACCGTGAATCGCATCCCGGCTGGAAGGTTGAAATGCTCTCGCGATACGACAGCTACATTATGGAGGAAGTGTTGCCGCTCATCCGCAACGAGTGCGGTGAGGATGCCAAGCCTCTGACGACCGGTGCCTCGCTGGGAGCCCTACTTGCCGCCAATACATACTTCAAACACTCGGACAATTTTCGCGGGACGATCGCGATGAGCGGCAGCTACGATATCTACAACTATCTGGACAAGGGCTATTACGATGACAACGTCTATTTTAATAATCCGGATATGTATCTAAGAAACCTGAATGACGACTATCATCTGCCACGGCTTCGCCAAGCGGACTCGATCGTTGTCGTGACCGGACAAGGTTCGTTTGAAGCTCCGGATCGGAGCCGTGAGTTCTCCGGACTTCTTCATTCTAAAGGAATACCCCATCGCCTCGATGTCTGGGGACACGACGTAAATCACGACTGGGTTTGGTGGCGAAAGATGCTGCCCTATTATCTTGGCGAGTTTTGCCGATGATCTAAGTGATTAGCCTAAAAACGAATGCCCCCGCTCGATGAGCGGGGGCATTTCTTCAACCATCACCTTTCTTGCCTTTGGGTTTCGGGCCGGCCGGCTTCTCCGGTGTGGCCTCTTGTTTTGGCTTGATCGGAGGTGGCACGATCGGCTTGACCGAAGGTGGTTTGTCACCTACCGGATCTGTAGGTTTCGTTGTTTCACCCGTCGGCGGCTTGCTGGAATCGGTGATCGTTGTCTCACCCGCGATCGGCCCATTCTCATCGATCTTTGTGCCCGGCGTAAAGACGATCCCGGTCTTTCGCCCGGCTATGTCGGCCTCCTCGAGCTTCTCGAGTTCTTCTCTCTTTCTCAATTCACTTGCCCTCTTAACCTCAGACGGCATTGGGGGCGGGCTTGGGAAACTCTCCCTCGGCCTGTCCTTCATAAACGGGATCATGAATGCGTTGAAATAGGGAAGAGCCCCGTGCCCGCCGGTCATGCCAGAACCCAGATTTTCCTTGCGCAGCGGATTTCCCATCCAAACGCCCGTCGCATATGTTGGCGTGTACCCAATGAACCAAACGTCGGTGTGGTCGTTGACTGTTCCGGTCTTACCTGCAAGCGGCTGTCCGCCTGCGCTTGCTCCGGGGGCCGTTCCGCCGCCCGCGGTCACACCGCGCATCATTTGGACCATGGTCAGTGCCACATACTCACTCGTAACCTTTGAACTCGACCCGTCAAATTCCTCGAGCAAGCTGCCGTCGCGGTTGTACACCTTTCTGATCAAGTGCGGGGCCATTCTAATGCCTTTATTTGGAAAAGAGGAGTAGGCGGCAACCATTTCGGTTAGCGATGCCTCGCTCGCTCCCAGAGCCGACGGCAAGCTGGGAGCCATGGGGTTCGTAATGCCAAATCGTCGGACCATCTGGGCCCCGGCCTGAATTCCAACCTGCTCGAGCAGATGAACCGCCGCAATATTGTAAGATTTTGCCAAAGCTATCTTCATCGGAACATTGCCATGGCTCAGGCTGCCGTCATAGTTGTGCGGCGACCAACCGCCTCGCTTGATCGGAGCTCCACTCACTATCATGTCCGGAGTCATCCCGTCTTCAACTGCGGCAGTGTAAATGAACGGTTTGTAGGCCGAGCCAGTTTGCCGAAGCCCCTGCGTCGCATTGTTAAACTTGTTCGTTTGAAAATCGTATCCGCCTACCATCGTTACGATCTCGCCCGTATGTGAATTGATGCACACGATCGATGCCTGTATCTCAGGCACCTGAGATAATTCCACATCGAGAGTCTGGCTTTCCTTGTCAACGTTCTTGATTTGAAACTCGGCAAGGTATCCGGGCTTGAGTTCGTCTTTTGGGCGTTTTCCACTCCGGCCCATATCGCCGGGGCGCACGATCGCCTTATACCTTCCAAATCGCACTCCGACTTCATCAGCGGCTGCATTGCTCTTGACCACGAGGCCCTTAATGTATTCGCCCTCTTTGTAATCGTCGCCATACCAATCCGGATGTTTGAATGATTGGAGAGTCTTGTCTATTTCCTTCTCGTCGGTAAGCGGCTGATCGTCCTCGTCAACCAGAATATTCTTGTAATCGGAGCGCCATTTTCTTCCTCTGTCATAGGATCGCAGCCGTTCGCGAATTGCGCGAGTAGCGATCTTTTGCCCCTCGACACTGATCGTTGAATAAACTTTTAGGCCACCCTGCGCGACTCGCGTAGTGTACTTTTCCTCGAGATATTTGCGAATTTCCTCGATGGGGTAATCCCAGGCGGTAGATTTCGGCTGTGATTGATAATAAGCCGTGTCGGCAAGCTTAATATCTTTTGCCTTTGCCGCATCAACCTCAGATTGCGAGTACTTTTCCGGAAAATATCTCGCCATCTGATCGAGAACAATATCCCTTCTTATACGGGCCTTTTCCCTGTTCCGGGTCGGGGAATATTCAGGGGACTTAGGGATCGCAGCGAGCAGGGCCGCTTCCGCTAAGGTCAGGTCTTTGACAGACTTGCCAAAATACGTCCTCGAACCGGCCTCAAACCCGTATGCCCCGGCACCTAGAAAGACGTAGTTCATGTACATCTCAAGAATTTGATCCTTGGTGTACAGCCGCTCGATCTGCAGGGCAACGGCCCATTCATTTACCTTTCGCGTGTAGGTTTGATCCTTATAGAGAAAGAGGTTCTTTGCGAGTTGTTGCGTGATCGTCGATGCTCCCTCCGTCCTACCCGTCGTAATGTTTTTGAGAATAACACCTGCGATACGATACGGATCGATCCCGATGTGATCGCGGTATCGATAGTCCTCGATCGCGAGCAGTGCATCGATCACCGTGTCCGGAACATCCTGGATCTTTAGCGGGATTCGTTTTTCGAGAGCAAATTCGGCAAGGATCGTCTCACCATCATCGGCATAGATCGTCGTCACCTGGGGCGGCCGGTAGGTTGCGAGAGCCGAAACCTCGACCGAATATCGTGAATTATTGAGGTAATAAGACGCCAAAACGCCCGTCAATGCTCCCGCAGACAATGCGAGCAACAGCGCCGCGAATAGGAAAGTGAGGCTCGACCACCGACTCTCGCCCGAACCGTTTGACACGCCCTCTGTCGACTTAAAACGCTTTACATCTACTGCCATGAAATACTCCTAGTTGACGAACCGCCTCAACTTAACACTAACTACAAAACCGATCGCGACGAACGTGGACAGCAATGCCGATAGTCCTGCGCTCATCAGCGGAAGCGGAACGCCAATCACCGGCAACGACCCGAGAGCCATCCCGACATTCATAAATATCTGGAATGCCATTCCGCATACGATTGACATTATAACAAGCATTCCAGCTCTGTCCGAAGCTTCCCTAGCCCCTGCTATCATGCGTGACAGCAAAAGAGCGTAACCCAACAACAGTGATATGCAGCCAATAAAGCCCGTATTTTCGGCGGTTACGGCGAAAATGAAATCAGTCTGAGGTTCAGGCAGAAATTTCAACACACTCTGTGAGGTATCGGTATCACCCTTGATACCCGAAAGCCCGCCCTTTCCGACCGTGATCGTCGATTGGATCGTATGATAACCATAGCCACGCGGGTCAACGCTGTCCGGATCAATGATCGCATTGATGCGTTCCTGTTGGTAACGCTTGATCACACCGGTCTTTACACCGGTGATATAGGCAGCCGGAACGAAGATTGCAACGGCGGCCACAGAAAGCACAACGTACCTCATCTTTATCCCGGACAAGAAAAACATTGCCGCAAGGATGGGAAAATATGTGATCGCCTGCCCAGCGTCGGGTTCTAACATTATCAGCCCCACCGGCCCTGCAAAGATCGCGCCTCCAACGAGCATTTCCTTCAGCTTTAACGAGGTTGGCTTACGAGCCCCAAAATACTTCGCCAGCATCAGGACGGTTGGGATCTTTACAAATTCCGAAGGCTGAAACTGCCCTACCAAGGGAAGACGAACCCACGCCTTTTGTCCATTGACCTGCACGCCGAGGGGCGTAAGTACAAGGAGCAGAAGTATGAGGCCGCCAACATAGAATATAGGTGCCGAATCGATCAGCCGGCGGTAATCGGAGAAGGCAATGACGGCAAAGGCAACTAGAGCGATGCCGATACCATATATTTGCTTTGACCAGACACTATCCGTGGGCAATGCATTATGGATCTGCCAAACGCCGAACGCAGCAATGGCAATCGCCAACGAGGTCGTTAGCCAGTCGAAATCCCGCAAATCCCCCTTTTTAAGAATGGCGACCATTGCTACTTCCCGCCAACCTCCTGATCGGTTGTTTGATTCGGATGTTGTTTGGCTACGTATGCCTCATACATTCCCTTAACTGCCGGAGCAGCAAAACTGCCGCCAAATCCGACGTTTTCGATAAGAGCGATTACCGCAACCTCGGGTTTATATGCGGGGGCAAAACTGACAAACCATGCGTGATCTTTCTTTGCTCCAACGTCCTTTCCGACCTGGGCTACCTGGGCCGTGCCGGTTTTGCCGGCAATCTCGAAATTCGGCATACGGATCGAGCCTGCGGTGCCGCCGCCATTGACCACGCCCCACATTCCCTTGATTACAACGTCCCACTGCGCGGGCGTCGCCTCAATGATCTTCGGCTCTGGATGTTGATAACCGAAACCTGACCTTGCAGCGAAATAGTTTGGATCACCTTCTTCACCTACAGCAGAGATAGGCCTAAATTCCTTCAAGAAATGAGGTGTGTACATCTGGCCGCGCATCCCGACACTGGCAACCGCCCGGAGCATCGAGATCGGTGTCACTACAACAGTGTCCTGGCCAATACCAGAATAAACGGTACGAATGTCGCTCCATTTGCCTTCCCGCTTGATCACGCCCGCCATGTGAGATTTTGGTGTCTCTGATATGTTCTCATTCGGCAGATCAACCCCGGATCGCTTGTCATAACCAAACGTCTCTATCATCTGGATAACGCCTTCGATCTTCATCTTGAGGGCAAGGCGGTAATAGTAGCCATCGCACGACCGCGTGATGGCATAGCTGAGGTTGGGCGAACCGTGGCTGCCCATGCAGCGCGTAAACTTGCTACCCACCTGAATGCCGCCACCACAGGCGAGGTTTGAATGCTCGACCGTGATCGCCCCTTGTTGGAGTGCACCGACTGATTCGGGTATCTTCCAGGTCGAACCCGGCGGGTACCGTCCTTGAATCGCTCGATTATAAAGCGGACGGGTTTCGTCCTGCCAATATGCTGCGATCTGCCTGCGGCCTTCGGGAGTCGATCTGCCGCGAACAAAGATATTTGGGTCAAACGACGGTGCCGACGCCATGGTGAGCATTTCGCCATTGTTTGGATCCATCGCCATGATAGACCCGCGTTTGGTCGGCGAATCCGCAAGCCGCTTTTCCGCCTCAAGCTGAAGATCAAGATCTATCGTCGTGATCAGGTCCTGGCCGGATTGCGGCTGCACAACGTCAAGCTCGCTCTGCACGCGGCCCCGGCTGTCCACAAGAACTTTCCGGTATCCCGGCCGGCCTCGCAGGTACTCGTCATAATATTGTTCGAGTCCGCCTTTGCCAATGATGTCGCCGGGACGAAAACCGCGTTCCTTGTAATCATCCTTTTCAAGCTGTTTCGGACTGATCTCGCCAACGTAGCCGATGACGTGTGCAAGCGTCGTCCCGAGCGGATAAAATCTCTGAGGTTGAAGTTCGACCCGAAGCTCAGGGAACTCAAGCGAATGCGCTTCGACCCAGGTAATGTCGCGCATATCGGCATTTTCCTTGAGGACCATTGCTTCGAATTCATTCTGCTTTTTGATCAAATTGAGGCGTTCGACAACGAACTGCCGATCGAGACCGAGCCCTTTAGAATAGTCTTCTACGCGCTCGCTCACATCGATCTTTTTCAATGGCTCGTTCGACAGCACCACATTATACGTCGGTCGTGAATCGACCAAGAGGCGTCCGTTACGGTCAAAGATAGCTCCACGCGGCGCAGGGATCGGGATAAACCGAACCCGTTGACTCTCGGCCCGGTCGCTATAGTAATCGCCTTTAACGATCTGCAGGAAATAGAGACGCACTCCGAGCAGCGTCAGCAGTACGAATGCAAGCACTTGGATCGTGCCTACCCGTGCACCCAAATTCTGTACGTGATCACCGATCTTCATAACTGTGTAATGCCTCTATTTATTGAGCCTGATTGGATTTCGCCGTCTGGTCTGTCGTCGCGGGGCAAACATCTCACGTTTGCGCGCCGGCCCGCGTTTACTGCCCCCGGCAATACTTTGGAACATCAGGTAAACAAGCGTTCCGACGATCGTCGTGCCGAGAAGCGAATACGCGCCCGTGATAAGCAGATCACCCGCCGGAGGCTGGCCAAACAGTCTATGCAGGCCATAGTAGATGGCATCATCTAAAATACACGCGCCTGCTATGACGGGGATCCTAAGTAGAAGGTTGTCCAAATACACCCTTCGAGCGATCTCCGAGACGGCAAATGCAATAACTGTTTTTGAGAATCCATTGGCGCCCAGAAGACCGCCGCTGAGAGCATCCATGGCGAGGCCGGAGAGTGTTCCGAAAATAAGAGCACGGATGGAATTTCGCTGAAGTGCTGCGTAAACAACAATGATCAGTGGAAGATCAAGGTAAGCGAATGGTTCAGCGATATTGCGCAGCGTCCACTGAAGAGCCACCGCTATTATCAATGCAACTGTCAGCTTTACGCCTTCCATTCTGATTTCGCGCCTATATTCCCTACCCTATTTCGGTTTCACCGCATTCGGAAGTGCTTGGTCAAAGACCGGCCGCTCGGGTGGTTCGTATAAGAGTATGCCAACCTCCTGCATCGAACTAAGTTTTGAGGCGGGCCTGATCTGGATCTGGTGTGGGGTTGTCGCCGAGCCTGAGACGACATTGACGATTTCGCCAACCTTGAGCCCCGCGGGATAGATCCCATCCTGTCCACTTGTAAATACCGATTGTCCGATCTGAACATTGATCGTTCCCGGGACATACTTCATCTCAAGCAGATCGCTTTTGCCGGTGCCGGTCACCACGCCCAGAGCATTCGACTCGCCGATCTGCCCGACGACTCCGCCGAGGCCCGCTTTGCTTCCGGTTGCCAAGCCAACCTGGGAAGCGAGCGGACTGACCGAGGTTATTCGACCAACCAACCCGCCATCCGTGACAACCGGCATATTCAGCGAGATGCCGTCAAGACTGCCGCGATTGATCGTTGAAGAGTCGAACCATGCAGACGGGTCACGACCGATGATCCGTGCGGTTACGATCTTGTAATTACTTTGCTCTTTTAGGTCGAGGAGAGATCTTAGCCGCGTGTTTTCCGAGGCCAGTTCCTCACTCTGTTTCAGCTTTACCTCAAGTTCCTGTACCTTCTGCTTCAGCAGATCGTTCTCACTCTGTGCCGACCTTAGATTCGAAATCGAGATAAAATAGTTGGAGATCGACGATGTTAGTGTTGTTACCGGAGATTGAACGAAATCCGCCGCTGTCTGAGTCCAGGCTCGAATTATCCTCTGGCCTGTTGATATCTCCCTTGCCTCAAACGCCATGAGGACAAAATTCAACAGGAGCAGGGCAATCATCAGCCACGGAGCCAAACGCCAAACTTCTTTTTGACTACGTTCAACCATTGTCAGTTGTCAGTAGTCGGTGGCCGGTGGTCGGTAATTGCCCTTTTCGGACAACTGACCACTGACAACAGACCACTGCCTAGCTTCCTGTCATTAATGAATTATCCCACTTAACGCGTTTCAGGAGTTCGAAATCCGACAGCATCTTGCCTGTTCCGAGAACGACAGAGGAAAGCGGATCATCTGCGATCACTACGGGCAATCCAGTTTCGATCATAAGCCGCTTGTCGAAATTCTTGAGGAGAGCTCCGCCGCCGGTCAGGACAATGCCGCGTTCGACGATGTCGGCCGAAAGCTCGGGCGGCGTACGTTCGAGAGCGACACGAACGGCGTTGATGATCGTTGCGATCGAGTCCGAAAGGGCCTCGCGGATTTCTTCGTCGGTCATCGTAATGGTCTTTGGAATGCCTTCGATAAGGTTGCGGCCGCGCACATCCATCGAAAGCGGTTCCTCGAGCGGGAAAGCGCTGCCGAGAGCGATCTTGATCGCCTCGGAGGTTCGTTCGCCAATTAAGAGATTGTATTTGCGCTTGATGTATTGCGTGATCGCCTCGTCCATCTCATTGCCCGCAACGCGGACAGCACGCGAATAGACGATGCCTGAGAGCGATATAACCGCGATATCCGTCGTACCGCCGCCAATATCAACTACCATGTTGCCATGCGGCTCGGTAATTGGAAGCCCGGCACCGATCGCTGCCGCCATTGCTTCTTCGACGAGATAGACCTCCGACGCCTTGGCACGATATGCCGAGTCTTCGACCGCCCGCCTTTCAACCTGAGTGATCTCAGAAGGAATTCCGATCACGACGCGGGGGCGAACCCAGGATTTTCCGTTATGAGCCTTACGAATAAAATGCTGAAGCATCTTTTCCGTAACCTCGAAATTGGCGATAACGCCGTCCTTCATCGGGCGGATCGCAACGATATTGCCCGGCGTGCGGCCAAGCATCTCCTTGGCATCGCGGCCGACGGCCTCAACCTGATTGGTAACCTTATTGATCGCGACGATAGAAGGTTCCGAGACGACGATCCCTCTGCCTTTAGCATAGACGAGGGTGTTGGCTGTTCCGAGATCGATCGCGAGATCGCTTGAAAATAAACTAAATAAAGACTTAAATACCATTCTGAATCAACTCTGCAGAAAAAAATATTAACCTATAGATCGTGTTCAACGGGATGATCTTTGACCCTCAAATCGTAGATCTGAGACTGCGGAACGCGCGTACCGTCGCACAAAACATCTAACCTAACAGCATACACTTTCTCAATACCATTTTTCTAATGTAATTACACCAATTTTCTTTTGAACTAGTAAGAAAACCCAGGAATTGGGATTGACCACACAATTCGACAAAAAGGCGGCCGTTGCGGGCCGCCTTTTTGGTTTAGGTTAATGGAGTTGATTTTACTCAATGCCGATGAAATCAACGTCCGTCAATGTGTCAAACACCTGTACGACTCGCGGTGCAAAGCGATAACGTCTCGATGAGACTCCCATCACCATGCTTGATCCGACCTCTACTCCTTCGAACGAGTAGTAGCCGAACGAGCTTGTCGTTGCTGTTCTGACGATACCCTGGCTGTCTACCATCGAGACAACGGCGTTTCTGAGCCCGCGTCCGTCCGGTGTCAACACCTGTCCTGAGACATCGACTCCGGCCGCAGTTGCCGCCAGCAGTTCGAGTCCCCATCCACCGATGTGTCCATTGATCACTTCGGGTCTCGGGGCTCCGTTGTCGTCTCTCACGTACAGGCTCCATGTTCCGTTGCCGTCTAACTGTCCGAAGGCACCGAACATCGTCTGTCCGATAGATCCGCCTACGGCACTGCCCGGTTCAATGTACGGAAGTGCAGGTGCAGGATTAGGGAACAACGTGACCGGAGTCTCCCAGTTCGTCGGCTCGAACTTACCGCTTGTCAGCGAGTTCGAGTCCGGCAATACCGCCCCGGCGAGATCCGAGAACGTCAGTGTGACCGCACCAGTCGGTGAGATCGCAGTAACTCCGCCGGCATCGCCCATCAATACATACGCTCTACCCTGTGGGTTGACTAGCAGTATGTCAACATTGTCAGGCCTATCGCTGTAATAGTCATACAGCGTCACCCTGACTCGATGCACGTTTGTCGGGGCGTTAGTCACATTGATCACTGACGGATACGGTGCAGCTATCGCCTCAGGTGCGGGGGCCGCTCCCGGGAAGATATCGATTCCGTTGTTGTTTAGATAATGGTTCGCAGTATCTCTCACAACGAGTGTTGCCGTACTCTGTGCTCCGAGACCGCCGCCAACCGGGCTACTCAAAACGAGCGGCTTGGTTTCGTCGACCTCAAGCAGGTCGTCGGGACAGTTTGCAAAGGTCGCAGTCTGGCTTGTAATACCAGGGGCAAACGTCAGCACCTGCGGGCCTGCGTACTGTACGTCGGCATTGCCGGTACAGGTTGCTCCCGCATTGGCCGTTCCGCCCGCTCCGAATGAAAGCGTGGCACTAGACGTTCCCGTCGTCACACCAGTTCTCGTAACGGTCACGACGGTGTTCCGCGATTCAAATCCCGAGAAACTCGGTGCAGAGAACTGCATCGTATTTGTCGGTGGCGGGGTCGGGGTCGCCGTTGGTGTTGCTGTCGGTGTTGCTGTCGGTGTTGCAGTCGGGGTCGGAGTTGGTCCGCCGCCGCCGCAAGCACTGATCGAGAGACTCGTTGCTGATACCGCACCAGTATCTCCCCCGGCAAAGTCACGAACCTCAAGCGTCCAGGTGCCATTGATCTGACCTGTGGTCAATCCGGCAAAGGCCGCAGTGAAATCCGTGAATGGGGCCGGATTGATCTGGCCAGCTCCGCCAGCTTGCGTTGTTCTATAGTTACCCGGAGCAACGACACATGTGCCGCCACAACCCGGATCGGTCGCTACAGTCCAAATATTCAGACCGGCCGCTGCGTTATTAAAGACGTAGGTGCCGCCGAAATCCGAACTGTCGCCAACGCCACCCGCTGTTGTAGATCCAATGCGGCTCGCGGTTATATGGCTCGCGGTGCCGCCCGGTGATTTAATCACCATATCAACATCGCCAACCCAACTGTGAGTCAAGGTAATGCTGTTTGACATGTCTGTGATCGGAGCGGTCAGTCCCGACATTGGGAAGCTGATAACCAACGGTGTCGTTGGCGAATTATCAGGAATACTTCCAACACCAGTGCCCGCAACAGTCACCGGAGTGCATGATGGCGGAGGCGTCGGCGTTGCCGTCGGTGTAGCCGTCGCCGTAGGCGTCGGCGTCGGGCCTGCCGGAGGATTTATATCAAATGGGAAATCCTGAGGAACGTCGGGAGCCGACGCTGGATTACCTGTATCAATAATGTCCGCCCACAAGCCAGTCGTGCTCGAAAACTGGATGGCATTATCGCCAGCGGCCGAACGGGAACCGGCTATCGTCTTGGTCGGTGCAAAGTGGGCCGCACTACCAGTAACGGTCGTATTCCAATCGAGCCAATACGTACCTGCCGGAAGGGTCGTGCCTACCGTCACGGTATTGCGCCAGATTCTACGTGTAGTGCCTGGAGCCGTTCCCGGAGGAGGTGCAACTGTGTTGAAGATACGGAAATAAGTAGTGTCAGCCGACGAAGCCAGACGATTGGTCGTAGTATCACCAAACACCACCGTTGAACCTCCATCGCCGGGCCGTCCGCTCCAGATCCGAAGCGTCGCTGCGGTGAACGGCGATGCTGCCGGGCCACCCGTTTGATAAGCGTAAAATGCAGCTGTATTTATGGTACACGGCTGAGCGATCGTGAAATCGTCCGCCAAACGGAAAGTGGTTGTTGTGCCCACGCTGCCAGCTATGCCGGACGTCGTATTCGATTCCGTAAGATTTCCTGTGTCGTGCTGAACTTCACTCCACGATGTTCCGGCACCCGCCGCAACACCGCTGTCGGTCATCGCCTGCGGGTTGAGTCCGCCATTGCTGAACGAACACGTTCCCGGAACAGGTGTTGCCGTTGGTGTTGGCGTAGCTGCTCCGACGATCGTTACGTTACCTGGTGTGTAGGTCGTTGTCAGCGGGTTTCCGAGAGCGTCAGAGACCGACTGCGGTACCGGTGTGGTGCCAAACGTAACAGGCGTCATGCCGCTCGCGGCAGCCGGATTTATGGTAAATCGGAAAGTTGCCACCTGGCGAGCAGGCGGTGAGGCCGCAAATGTGTTGCTCGAATCAATAAGGATCCCAATACGCCCAGCCCCAGCCTGAGTAGCATTGGTCGTCAAAGCCGCACCGGCAGGAGCTCCGGAACCCACGGCTACATCCGGGTTAGGACCACCCGGGTCGCCCGTACTGATACCACTGATGCTGAGCTTAGCCGGGTCAAAATTAATTGTAAATTGGACGCCAGCCTCATTACCCTGGGAATCCATCTCAACACCTACTATCACCTGACTGCCAGCATTTCCGGTGACAGAAACGACCCTAACGTCCCGTCCACCTGGAGTAGGCGACGGTGTTGCCGTTGGAGTTGCCGTTGGCGTGTTCGTCGGCGTTGCCGTCGGAGTCGCCGTTGGTGTCGCCGTTGGTGTCGCCGTAGGAGTGTTAGTCGGCGTTGCCGTTGGTGTCGCCGTCGGTGTATTCGTCGGGGTTGCCGTCGGCACTACCGTCGGGGTTGCGGTCGGCGTATTCGTCGGAGTTGCTGTCGGAGTATTCGTCGGAGTTGACGTCGGTGTCGGCGTCGCACCGCAGTTGTATGAGAGGGTGTCTACGCCAACGTAATTTGAGTTATCTCCGCTCGGACCGCCATCTTCGACGAAATAGCGGAATGCAAGCCGACCCTGAGTCTCGGTCGGCACACCCGTGATCGTTACTGTGAACTCAGTCCAAGCCTCAGGGTAACTGAAGTCGTAAGCCTCGCCGATATCGAGCAACTTGGTTGTAAAGTCGCCCACCGAGACCGCAGTATTCCCTACATCCGCGCTCCCGCCATTCGTACTCATCCTGACCTGAAGCCGATCTGGATATAGAGTACCCTCAACGGTACGGGTAAAAAATTTGAAGGTATCACCATCTTTCAACGCCTGCTCCGGAAGGATCAGCCAATTGCTCAATGTGGACAAACCCGTTCCGCTGTTGAAATTAACGCCAACGTACGCATTGGGGTCACCTATATGAGATGGAAAGACCGTTGCCCCATTCCCCTGAAACCAGGTCGTAGAACCCGGCCCTGGCGAACTGTTGTTAACGATCGTCCAACCAGCCGGAGGAGCGACATCGAAGTTTTCAGAATACGCGGTGCACACCGATGGTGCGTTTCCCGCTTCCGTGGTCTGGGCCTTAGAAGTAAAAACTCCCGGTAGCGCAGCGATCGTGATCACCGCAACGAGCCCTAAGACGAGGGCTAAGGCTGATTTAGTCTTAATATCTGTTCTGGCGGACGTACTTTTCTTTCGCATAGATTTACTGATCCTCTCGATAAATTTTTCCCCAACAACTAGCCGTCGGATGTTCCGAAACGTTATTCATTCAGTTGGCGAACAACGAAAACGGCTTTTCAATCTCTCAGATTTTTAATTAGCAGATTGACTATATTCGACTTTTTTCTGTTTGTCAAAAAAAAAATCAAAAAGAATGCGCCGGAAATTGGTTGCGATTCAACAGTTTACGGCGCTCGGACAAATCCCGGCCCTCAAACCGCATAGAGGTTCAGAATGCCAGAAATTCACCTATCTGATTATTCGGACAAAATGTTCGATCGCGTTATGGGTAGTCATGAGCAAGCGCTGATCAAAAAAGTGGACTGCCAATACAAGCGGGATCAGAAAAGACCACGCATATCGAGTGAAATAATAGCGGTTGGACGCCACGCTCGAAGTCCGGATCGGGAGATCACTCCGACTCAAAAGCCGACGTATCCGTGCCGATATATCTCCGCCCCGATCCGAAAGAATGTAAGCACCTACCGGCAAACTTGGCGTCGCACCATCAGGAACTATCCGCGCGATCTTGATCAGGGCATCGGCCAGATCCAAGGTTCGTGCCCCGCAATTCACCGTTGCATACTCGTCCGCAACGACCTCGGCCGTCTGAGCCCATGCGATATCAAGCCCACCGCCGATCGGCAGTATAAGAAGATCGCGGCAGACGCGGAGTACGGTCCGCTTGAGATTATCCTGGCCCCTAAGATGACCAAACTCATGCGCGATCGCGGCTCGAAACTCATCCGGTGTAAGAGCATCAAGCACTTTTGCAGCGACAAAGATCCGCGGCCTAAAGGTTCCAACCACCGCCAACACCGGAAAGGTATGATCGATCTTAAGGACCGGCAGATCAACACCTTCCACTTTGATCTCGGACGAATTTCGGAGCCAGTTTTGGGACAAGCGGCGAGTTGCAAGATAGGTTTGGAAAACGCGGAAAAATGCAATTATCACGCCAAGCAGACAGAGCCCGGCGAGAAGGGCGAGTTTGGCACTAACGACCTCACCGCTTGATTCAGGTTCGTGGAGAACGTACGCAGGTACAACAAATGCAAGAACAAAAGTGAGTGCGGCAACGACCGGCACCACCCTGAGACCAAAGATCATTTTGGCCCGCCATGCGACAGGAAGCTTTTCAACTCGATCCGAGACCAACTTCCAAACAAGCAAGGAGCAGATCGCAACCGCCATATTGACGAGAAGCAAAAACGCAAGAGTCAGCGAGATTCCAAGCAAAAAGTACATTACGATTCACCCTCACTAAGCTTTCGCCGCTTTTCGATCACAAGACGCTCCAATTCATCCAATAGCAGATGATCATGCTCACTAACTGAGTCCACGATGCACGCCAAAACGGGCTGAGCCTTGCCGACGCCAACGTCCAACAATTTTGCGATCACATCCTGAGCTACCCCACGCTCCACTTCTTCCTGAGAATAAGCAGGCCGATACAGAAATGCACGCCCCTCTTTTCGACGCTCCAAAAGGCCCTTTTTGTAGAGCCGGTCGAGGGTCGTCATTATAGTGGTATAGGCATACGCATCATGAAACCGTCCGCAGAGGGTTCCAACATTGGCCTCGCCCATCTCCCATATCGCCTGCATCGACTTTTGTTCAAGATCGCCCAGCGCATCCATCACAGCATCGGACAACGGCTGATAACCTCTCAATCTAAGTCTCCGGTTCGGCATAAAGTATGTTGGGGAGAATGATAGCAAAAAAGGAGGATGTCTGAAAGGTCAGGATTTGCCCGTTTACGGGCTCGAGAGTTAACGAGGCTGTTTGAAAAGACAAATTTCTTTTCCCTGCAAGGGAAGAATTTAATAGCGGCGGGTAAATGAGGCTTTGCTCATGACACCCGCCGGTTGTTGTTTGCAACGATTTCGACGCTGAAAGTGTCGAATTCGTGGGCATTTAATTCGACTCCTTCAGAGTCGCGTTCGTAAATGAAAAATAGCCAGGCGTTTCGCTGCTGCTCAACACCTGGCTATGAAATTTATCGCTTTCGGCGAATTTAAGACGCCGTTTTTGCGAGACAGTTTTGTCCCTACTTAGTTTTTCCGAACTCTGCCACCGTCAGTCACATCAACACTGCCGTCGAGGTATCTCACCGTCAGCGTGTTGCCGTTTGCATCGGCGGTTGCCTTGGCAGCAAGGCTGCCGGTCAGCGAGATCGGCGTTTCGCCCGTTGAGCCCGGAGCGACATCAAATCTGACCATCAGGAACCGTTTCGGTACCGCTGACGCGATGAATGCTTCCGTCGAATCGACAAGGATGCCGATACGGCCTGCCTCATTGGTGTTCACTGTCAGAAACGCCCCGGCCGGAGCACCTTCGGT
>JBATDM010000013.1:0-13996 GCA_049663465.1 Pyrinomonadaceae bacterium | reverse complement strand
GGCAGCGGGAAGACTGCATTTCCCGAAGCGTTAGCCGCCGCCTGCAATCTTTCGATGTGCGTTGTTGCCGGACGTGATGGGTTAAAACAGGAAGAGATCCTCTATGACTGGGATAATGAAGAGCAAGCCGTGTGGATGAGAGAACATCTGGCACTCGCAAAACAATTGCCACTTGAGGAACAATCCGGGTTTCTCGACAATGCCCGACGCTCTAAGTGGCAGCGCCGATTTCTGATCCTTGGTGAAGTAGGAATGGCATACGACTTGGCGGCAAGCGCGGCGTCGAGCACTCCAATGAAACCACCGCCGGTGTTGATCCTTGATGAAAGCGATAAGTTTGGGGCCAGCATTGAAGATTCACTTCTGATGCCGCTCGAACGTGGACTGATCTACATTCCACGATACGAAGGCGGAACGATAGGCGTTCCCGACTGGAATTCGAGACCGATCGTGATCACGACCTCAAATGATCTGCGCCACAAACTCAGTTCGCCGTTCATTTCGAGACACGTTTACAGCCGGTTCGCGAGTCCTTCGCTGGAAAAGGAGCTTGAGATCTTATCGACAAGAAATAAACGTGCGACTTCAACCCACTTAGCACTTACAACCAAGCTAATAGACGCCGTTCGCGGAATCGCCGGAATGGAAGATCATCCGAGTGTCCGTGAGTCGATCGACATCGTTGCAGCTCTCGAACGCGACTTGGTTGAGTCTCTGAATTCGAAAGACTTGGTCCGATATTTTTGCTATTTCGTAAAGACCGGAGCATCCAGAGAACTGCTCACCCTCCAGCTCGATTATCTTTTGGCGATGACGCACGCCTTCCACCCGGACATCGATTCTTGGCTAGGCTCGCGCGATGCCAGTTGGAAGATTAGGTGGCCGCAGCTCGCCGACAATTCGCTATGAATAGAACAGAATCCAAATTGGGGCTTTTTTCGACGATCAAACAGTCGGTGGTTCGCACTCAATACGCTGGCCTACTGGTAGTCGTTTGCGTGGTCGGCATCTACGGATTTGTCAGAATATTGATGCCGCAGAGCGAAACGGCCCAGGTTCGATTTGTTGAGACTCGTGGGCCTGAATTTGAAAAAGAGTCTTCGCCGACCGGACCGCAGACCGAAGATCCGTTCTCCGGCCTCGAGTATGATAATGCGGTAAGACTCAGAGAAACGTCGGCTCTGGGAATGGCGATCTCGTTGTCGGTGTTGTCGCTGAACGCTCAAAACGGAAGACTCCCAGAGAATGTCGATCGGATAATTCGCCACCTTAATGCCGCCCGACTACTGCCGCCCGGAATCCAATCAAATTCAGCAACTATTACTTCCGAGCGAAGCACGTTTCATATCATATATCGACGCGAACCCTTTTCATTTGAGGTACTGGCCGTACCAAAATCCGATCTAGGCTCACAGTTACTTTTCAGATTTCCGCTCCCTCAAAGCGAACCCAATACCGTTCTGTATTTTGAAGCGCTCCGCGATAGACCCTTTCCGGCAGCTCTTTCAACGGTTGAACAATTGAGTGCGTCAGGCTGGAGGATACGGCATTGGCGAGGTGATGTATTGTCCATCACTTCGGCAACATATGATTCGCTTAAAGAACAGAGTGATTATCTTCGTAACACACGGTAACCGATAAAGCTATGTTTTCGCGTGAATGGATTGAGAAATTTGACGCTTCCTACGGCATTCCAAGGAAAGCAAATGAGCAGTATCTGCCATCCTATCAAGCTTTTTGGCAGTGGTCGGCTGACATTGGCATGTGCGTTTTCTTCGTTGCTTTGGGATTACTCGGTTCAATAGTCTGCTTGTTTGCGGGATATCTTTTAGACGTTTATGGTCTGATAACTTTGGTCTTTTGGGCGATGGCGCTGATCTGTCTTGCGGGCTCGCTTGTAGATTCCTATTCACTAATGTGGGCGTACCGCGTTCGGCGTATGAGTACCGCCCATGGCTCTGCTCGGTGGGCGAAGGCATCCGATTTGATTCGCTGCGGTTTGATGAATCGGATCAGAGGACTGCCATTGCCTGCAAATGCGCTTCCTCTCGCAAAAGCGTTTTGGGGTCGCGATGTATATCTTCCCTCAAGTCAGTGGCTTCGCCACTTTGTTATGTTCGGCCCGACCGGTTCCGGTAAATCAAAGACTTTTTTCATGTCCATGATCCGGGCGATCCTCAACAAGTCATCATGTCTGGTTTACGATCCTAAAGGCGAGCTTTTCACCCAGACTGCCCGTTCGGCCGAAACGATCTATCGTTTGGACCTCAACGATCCAACAAAAAGCGATCGGTGGAACTTCATCCCGAAATGCAGAAACGATCCTGCGTTTGCGTGTCAGATTGCCGGGATGATGCTCGGTATAGAAGGCCGACGCCGGACGAATGCCGACCCTTTCTGGGGTGATGCCGAACAGATAGCTTTGACGGCAATTTTGCTTCACATCGCGGAAGTTTACCGTGAGAAAGCTATCCCAGCGTTTGCGGCCGACTTTCTACTCTTCCTAAGCGGTGACGGCGATGAGGCCTTCAACGATGCGATGATGAATTCGCCAAGCCTCTACGCGAAACAAGCGTATTTAGCTTTTCGCCAGGCACCGGTTCAGACTCGCGGTTCCATTTTGATAGGTTTGTACAACAAGCTTCGACCGTTCACGCTTGCACCTGCTCGGATGGTGATGATGCCGCCAACCAAAGACGAAGCGGAACTTGGTTGCCGCTCGATAAACTTCGCAGACCTTCGCAAACCCGGTACAGCAATTTACCTTGTCGTCTCGGAAGGGGCCGCTGACGTCTATAAAGAGTTTATCGCTACCTTCATCGGACAGGCCGTTATGGAAATGAGGCTCGATGGTGTAAATGAACCAGAGCATCCGTGCTTCGTTCTCATAGACGAGGCTTACCAGTTGAATGTATCGGAGGTTAAGAGAATATCAGGTATCGGGCGTGGACGCGGTGTTGGACTGGGTCTCGGATATCAGGACTTACCTCAAATGTACGACCAATATGGTCGTGAGCAGGCGAATGCGATACTCGGCACCATAATGACCAAGATCTTTCTGCCGGGCCTTGACGATGTGACTGCCGAGTACGCCTCAAAGCAGCTGGGCGAAACGACGATCTTCTCAAAAACATTTCAGGACTTTCCCGGAAAGAAACAGGACAACACCAGGTACGCGGAGCAAAAGCGTGCCCTTATGCTGCCGAATGAGATTCGACAAACAGCAGCTCATTCCGAAGTGTTGATTATCAGCGACACCGCCCCGCCGATCCGCGCTGCATACCCGCCTTTTGCGGCTCATAAAAACACTTATTCCGCCGCGACCAAAGGCACACCCCGCGAAATCCACCTTGGAGATATTGATCCTCAATTCTCGTTTGCATACTCTGGCCATGCTAACCAGGCTGCCGAACATGACAAGGCAGCTCTCAAAGAAGTTATCTCATCTGAGGTCGATCGAATCTGTTCGAACGAACGTCTTTCAGAACTGGCTTTTCCATCTGCAAAAGAGCCAGCACTTGACTCGCTGGAACATCAATTAGACGGCGATTCGGCGAAAAAGGATCCAGTTTACAACGCTCTCAACAACCTTCCTGTCGAGGTGGGATACTTTTCCGCCCAATGCAATGGAGGTTCTTTGGTGATTGAACACGCATCAATTTAAAACGCATGTTAAATAGACTCAAGATCTCGCTCATCCTAGCTCCGCTGGCCCTCACAATTTTGATCGGCGTCTATGTCTACTCCCTTTGGTCGCAGGAACGAAAGCGAAGCTCAGAAATCCCCGTTGACGCAACCGCATCGATGAACAGAGATCTGGTGAAGTTTCACCAGAAACGCGGTTCGTTCCCCGCTACGCTGAAAGATCTCGAAGGCGTCGTCTGGGAAAAGAAGGATCGAAATTACGTTTCGGACGGACATTCAATGATTCACAGAAACTACTTCTATCTTTACTCAAGAATTGACCAAAATCGGTTCACTCTCTGGGCCATCCCAATCGGCAAAGAGCGTGAGGAGGCATCAACATTATTTTTAGTAGGAACGCCTATGAAAAAAAGAACATGGAAAGGAGCCGCTCTCACAGTAGAAGATGTCGGCAAACTACCCCGGTTGTTACCGATCGAACAGGATTTGGTTCTTAGAGGAATGGTTGAGCAGGTAGATCACAAAGCGGTGTACTCGAATTCGAAGTAAAGTATTTCTTTGCGAAAAGTACCGACAAGTGGTACTTTGTGCAAAGGATTACTTTCATGAGATCACAAAGTTCGCAACTTAGAGTCGAAGAATGGGTAGATAAGGAAATTGCTTTCGGCCGGAGCGCTTTCTCTCTGGATCGAGTTGAGAGTGAGCTGCCGCAGTATTCTGAAACCGCGATCAAACGTTCTCTGAACCGATTATCACGAAAGGGCACCATAATTTCCGCCCACAAGGGCTATTACATTATTGTCACGCCTCAATACTCTTCACGCGGGATTCTTCCTCCGGCACTTTTTATTGACGGACTAATGCGTTTCTTGGAGCGGCCGTATTACGTTGGCCTTTTAAACGCTGCTGCATTCTACGGCGCGGCACACCAGGTGCCTCAAGAGTTCTTTGTTTTCACGAGTTTTCCGCCCATGAGGCCGACTGTGAAGAAGGGGATAAAGGTAAATTACATAACCAGAAAAGAGATCCCAGATGACCTTCTCGAAAACCGAAAGACCGAAACTGGAGTTGTTAAGATTTCCTCGCCAGAACTTACCGCTGCCGATTTGGTGCAGCACCATAAAAGAGTCGGCGGTTTGAACCGAGTAGTTGAAGTGCTCTCAGAGCTGACCGAAGCGATCCGTATCGAGAAACTAAACAACGAGTTTATTCAGTTCGTTCCAACTGCCGTAATTCAGCGGCTCGGTTATCTGCTCGAAACAGCAACAGGTGCAGAGTCACTCGCCGACGGGCTCTATAAAGCCGCGGCGTTAAATGTCGAAAAATTCTTTCCTGTGCCATTAAGTACAACTAAAAGGAAACGTGGATTTCCGGTTGAAACGAGATGGAATGTAGTTGTAAATGAAACGATAGATACCGAACAGTGATTCCTACCGCGTATATCACCCAATGGGCCAATTTCGTCCCATGGCAGACAAATGAACAGGTCGAGCAGGACCTTGTGATCACACGCGCCATTGTGGAAATCTTTTCGGATGATTTCCTACGCGAACGCCTCGCGTTTCGCGGCGGGACCGCTCTTCATAAACTCTACTTGACTCCGCAGCCTCGGTATTCCGAAGACATCGATCTCGTTCAGATCAGACCCGAACCAATTAAAGAAACGCTTGCTCGCCTTCAAAGCAGGCTTGAGTTCGTCGGTCCGGCATCTGTGGCTCAGAAGAAAGACAATAATACTCTCCGTTTTCGATTCGAATCGGAAATACCTCCGGTCCAACCTTTGAAACTAAAAGTCGAAATAAACTGCCGCGAACATTTTAACGTGATGGGCTTGCAGAAGTTTCCCTTTGCAACGGAATCTGACTGGTTTAGCGGAAGTACCGATATTGTCACGTACAGGATCGAAGAGCTTCTCGGAACGAAGCTTAGGGCTCTGTATCAGCGTCGCAAAGGGCGCGACCTCTACGATCTTTACAAGGCGTATCAAGAGCAACGGCCAGATTCTCAACAGATCATTGAAGTTTATCGAAAGTATATCGCTTTTTCCGTAGACAATCCGCCAACAAGAAAACAGTTTCTCCGGAACCTCGAAACCAAGATGCAGGACGACGAGTTCCTCGGCGATATACGGGCGTTGTTGAGACCAACGGAACACTATGATGCTCATGAGGCATTTAATTTCATAAAGGATGAACTTGTCGAAAAACTCTAAGTTATTGATTTGCCAACCCTAAAACTCCAGGGTCTCTTAGACTACCGAACACGCTGGGACGTAGTTTGAAAATGGTCATCCCGACTTCGAACGCCTGCGGACACCGAATGCGTGGAGAATGGAAAACGATCTTTGGATAGCTCCTTGTCATTAGATTGATTAACAATGCTGCTGAGTTCGGAAGTCAGCAATTGTCTCGCGTCGTTATTCGCACTTCTTGCTCCAACTAAATTCAAATGATCGTCCAGGATCATATTGGTTCGTTCCTGAACAAACTTCGGATCGGCGTTTGCGAGTGACAATTCGAGCAGCTCGGTTTTCAGCGCTGCTTGAAGCTTGCCTGGTTGGAGATCGGGCGTGGATTGGTTAGTTCCGTCGATGACGGGACCTTTCGATTCTTGGGCGGTCAGTCTGACTGTTGTTTCTAGCTTTTCCTTCTGCTCGGTGGCCACTTGATAAACGAAATCCCTCTCCGCAGGCGGCAGTTTGCTGTACAGTTCACTGTGGTCGAAGTTGTTTTTGAAGCGGAGTTCCTCATTCGGGGTTTTGAGGCTTTGTAGAAAATGCTTTGTTGCTGATAAGGAATCGTTCAAGTACTTTCTTTCCATTCGAGATTCCAGACTTTCGATCAATTGCTGGGCCTCTGGGCTGGGTGCGATCTCGCCTCTTTTCAAAGCCTCAGTTCTTGTTATTGTTGTCTCGCGGTCACCCGCATAGTTTAGTTTCGCCACGACCATTTCGGATGTATAGTGCCGGGGTGACTGTTCGGTAAACAACATTTGCATCTCCTTCTGTGTCAGAGCAGGAAGGTTCTTAGTATCTCGATTCTGGGCATTCTGCAGCCTTTGAAGCCCAACAGAGGCATTCTCAATCCGTATCCTTGATGACGCTTCGATAACTTCCTCACGCGACTGACAGCGATCTAACATCTGTGCGTAGTCTCGATACCGTTCGTTGAAATGTCGAAGTCTCGTTTCAGGTTGATTTAGCTGGTACTCAAGATATGCGGATGCGATTCGCAGGTCCTCGTAATTTAGCTCCTTTCCTTTCACATCGTTCTCGATCGGCTTATCAGCTTTTGCCCTAAAAAGTTTTAGAATTATGGAGGGCGAAATACCATTTTCCAGGGCATCGTCCAGTGCCGGAAATTTGACCTCAGCCCAGTGCTTCATCTCTTCCACGGAAATTTCGGAAGCGAGCAAGTTTAGATGTGTACTCTCCAGTTCGATGCGCTCAAATCCGAGAGTACTATTAACGTGTTCAGAATCTCGTTCCGTTGCAAGATGCTCGAAGGTTTCACTAGGTTCTTCGACCGATCCTCGAAATTGATGTTCCGTATCGTGGAGATCAGACTCGAGAAGAGGCTCATACTGGATCGAACGGTCAGTTGGTTCGAGCTTCTCCATCTCACCCGCAACAATTGCGATTTCTGCCAGGGTCCGATCGAATCGCTCTGTCATCGATTCTGCTTTCGACTGATCGCGATCCCGATCCAAAAACTCTCGTTTCCCGTCCAGCGCGTCATAGATCCAACGAAAGACCTTTGCCTCGGTCTCTCGATCTGCATTGCTGCCGGCGATGGCTTTTCCATAGTCAAGGATCTGTGGTGCGACTTCGCGAGCTTTGTCTAACCCGACCAATGGTTCAAGCCGCACAACTGAATAGCTAAGAGTTGCGAGTTGGAGCGGTGATTTTAGATCGTGCGGCTCCTTCGGAATTATCAGAACGCCATTCTGAACAGTTCCTCCACGCTCGTATGTGTCACGGAGAAACTGTGATCTGCCGTTCAAGTACGAAGCGTGCTCGCTCCTGTTTCGGCCATCTGTGTCGTCAAGTTTTGAAAGCTCAAGGTCTGCTCGGCTAACCGAAAGGATCTCGTTGATTGCCCTTTCGGTACGTGGATTCGACGGATGAAAGTATGAATCTTGGGTAAGCGTATGACGTGAGGCCCGATTCAGCTCTTTGACCTCAATTGCCTTCGCAACTTTCTCAATAGCGAGCTTAACAACATCTGCGTGACACGTCTGCCCTGCCCGACAGAAACACGTGATCGAAATCGGCTGGCCGTTCCGGAAGGCATCGCCAAGCAAAATCATACCATCCCTCAGTCCGCCATCATTTTGTTTGTAGCTGTTTCGCAGCCGTTCGGAGTAGGCGAAAAGTGCGGTTTCGCGACCGCTACCGCGTGGTGCAATTTCGTTCCGATTGGGTGAAAGAAGCCCCAATTCTGGAGTGTTAATATTCCCAAGATCGAGACTCCTGTTTGGAAGCGTTGACTCCGCTTCATTCAAGCGAGCAATTACCTTATTGCTCAGATCATATTTCATACCTCGCCGCTCCGTTTCGGTTCGTTAACTAACCGCCCCGAAGAAATGGCAAATCGTGTGCCTAGAAGTCAGCCAACCAACTATGGTTTCGCTTTCTATACATTTCTATACATTTAGATATCAACCCCGTTCGATTCCGGTCCTAATACCTCGACCAATCGTCACGTCTTCCCTCTCGGGGAATCCTCCTTTTTCATGTGCAGTCAAATCTCGTTCTTCGCTAGACCCCGCTTTTGTTTTAAGCTCGACGACCGATACTAGAAGCTCCCTGAAGTTCGTCCCGTCAATTCCGGCTGAATGTTTGAGTATCGAGTTCAGTCGCTTTGCTTCCCGGCTGCTCGATGTCACTGTGATGCGTTTCTCGATCTCAGTGATCTCGCTTGTTGTGAAGATAGGCTGGTAAGTGAGATCCGCAGCACTACCCAACAGGGACAGTTGCTTAAACTCCGAAGCCTCTTTGGCCGCATTCAGCGACAGTTCTTTGGCGGCCGCCACGTCCGCTTTGAGACATCTCTCGCGATCCTTTGCGCGGCCTTCGATCTCGCGTCTCAAGGTTCTGTGATCCTTGTCCTCTAACAGTAGATTCAGTGCTTGGTCAAGAATCGAGCTTTTTCGTGGTAGATCGACATCGTTGAGACTCAGATAACTCATCGAACCGTTCGATTTATCCTCGATCGCAAATCTGTGAAAACGCTTTGATTTTCGATAGAAAGCTAGGTCTTCTTTTGTCTTATTCAGTCCGATATTGCAAAGAATTTCTCTGGCCAATGCGCGGCCCACGATCGCGTGAGAAAGATTGCCGGACTCTTCGGGGCCGATCTTTCCTTTGGCTCCGTGTTGGCTGGGCACCGCCCCTTGAATCGATGTCCTTTGGAGATTCCAATTGGACGCGTATTCTTTGGGAAATTTGAGTTTTCTTGAGAGTGTGTCAAGTTCGATGATCTGATCGGCAGAAAACACTGGCTTCACTGTATGCAAGGTGCTGCTTCGATCAAGGACTTCACTCAGAACGCCAACAATCTTTTGCTCCTGCCGCATCGATTTGTGCATTTGCAAGGATTGTTCACTCAGAGAACTATTGACCGAATCAAATAGAAAAACTTCCCTTGAATTGGAATTTCGGCTTGAGGGCTTGTTGGTCAGATATTCGATTGCCGAGCGAATGCTTTGGAGAACAGAGCGACCATCGTTTTTGATATCATTTTGACGAGCTATCATCGCCAAAGAGACTCGATCGTTTCCAACCTTCACCTTTCGGTAATACGCGTTGTCTTTGAAGTCCGAGAGCTGCCGCTGATGTAGCTGCATCCTCATTTCAGAAACCGCTTTTTGTCCAGCGAGAAGTCCAAGATCAGAAACAGTTCTAGGTGCAATTTCTTTCTTGTTTTCAAGGTCGGTTCTGACCTGCTCAAGATAGCGAAATTCTCGCACTTTCGTGTTCGCTAGACATTCGCTATGAAGTTCATCGAGTTCTTGTTTATTGAATGCGGGCGGCGGTAATTTTACTCCTCTTTTTCTGTAGTCGGTTCGGATCTGATTTGCTTCCCCACGAATAGAGGCAGTTTCCTCTTTGAGTTTGAAGAATTCCGATTCTTCACGGGCGAGTATGCTGTTGGTTATCGCTATGATCTGGCGTGATTGCGGTGTTTTGCTCCAGTCTTCGGAGTTGGTTGCTGATTGCCTCAGCTCCAAGAGCGAGACTCTTAGCGTTATTGCTTTCTCCGGATCCCTGATCGGAAACTTGAGGCTCTCACGATTTTCGATAAGAAAGGCAATTTTCTCTTCCTTAAATTTGAGTTGATATTCGGCAAGAATACCCCGGCGTAGGATCTCTCGTTCGTGAATATTTCCATCGCCCTTTAGAAACTCAATGGCGTCATTTTTTTGTGGAGTATTTCTATCTTGCTGTTTGTCATTGGCATGTTCCCGTGAAGGTGTCCGTTCCGCAACAAGCTCCTGAAGTTTTTTCTTCGCGGATTCGATCAGAATACCGTCGACAATCCGTTTCTCTCCATCGATGATTTCGAAATGCGGAAGCGCCTCCCGCGGAATTTTGTTCAGCGATCTACCCTTAAGATCCTTGGTCAGATATTGCTTTTGAATTGCGATGTGAACGTGCGGGTTTGCTGTGTTGAGATGAACGGCGCCTGCCCAGGCAAGCCGCTCGCTTTTGAGACTCTTTTCAAACTGTCCGATGGCAAATCTTGTGACGATTTTTACCTGCCGCTGGCGTTCCTCATCAGTCGAACCAAGTTGTTGAAAATCCTCCCGCCGAAATGAAAGAACAAGATGGTGAAGTTCGTTGTTTGAGGGACGGCCTTTGCCGCAATCGGATTTAAGAAAATTGTTTGCGCTTCTTACGGTAAGGTGTTCGGTAAACTCGTTAAAAAGTTCACGTCCTTTTTCCGGCTCTGAATTAGGGTCGATCTTACTGTGCGCTAGATAGTGAATGAGACCGCGAGAACTGCCTCTTTTTGATTGAACGCTGGCAATAACTCTCATGACTCGCTCGCAATTTGATTCGCGGGTTTAGGCAAGGAATCGATTCGCTGTTTTAGTAGTCGTACCTTGGTTGCAAGGTAGCTGTTGTGAAGGGATTCGTTTCCTGAGACCTGCTCGTGGAACAGGAGACATTTCTTAAGATCGGACACGGCGTGTTCGATCAGCTCAGCCATTGCGGTAGAGGCGATAACAACACTCTGTTTGCGGTCGCTGGTCTCCGGCGACGTATATTCGATGAGCTTTGTGAAAACGAGATTTAGCGAGGAAATCGACATACTCGACATCGAGTAGATTTCGGTAGTCAGCGAGCTTGCTTGACGTAGCAGTTCTAGTGCATTTTCGAGCTCCGATTCCATTCGATCAATGCTTTCTCGAATCTCGCCGATGTTGTCGCTTACAGCAAGATCAACCGTCTCATTCTGGCGGCCGGTTCGCACAAGCCAATCGAGCTTTTCCTGACAGCGACCCGAAGCAAAATGCTGGTGTCTATCGGTCAAGGCGAAATGGATCATTCGACGGACAATCGCCGACTTATTCTCACCGGTTTCGGCTGCGATATCTTCAAGGTTTTTGTGGTCCTCTTCGTAGGGCCTGACGCTGATCGGCCGTCCCTGTTTTGACTCGATACCCAACTCGATGTTTTTTACTATTTTCTCTCTGTCTCGCTTTCTCATCTCTCGATTTTGTGGCGGCGTTTTGTCACCAATTCGTCGGTTTGTAATTTCTCCGACCATTCGCACATGAGCAAAATACGTGCCTTTTGCGAGAAATATGGCGAGAACTGCGGTTTGTAATTTTGATGACACCGCCTAACTTAGTGACAGTATGAGACTTATGTGAATTACACGGGCTGGTTTTTGGTCTATCCTGTCATACACCCGCCGCTGTAATTTTTATTTTTTTACAAGCCGCCTCGATCCGCCTCTTTTTCTACGCCAAATGCGGTTCGTTTATTCGCCGCCCGTTGCTACAAATACCGCAGTTCTCTGCTGCGGCACGCCGATTGATTTACCAACCAAGCCAGTAAATTCGCCAACGTAAGGAGACCAAATACCAATGAACGATCAGAGCGATATCACCCCCTCTACAAAGCAGAATTTCGAGCGTCCGCTGCTGCAGATCAACCGCTTGAACTTCGTAAAATTGAACACACGTGTACTCGAAGCCACCGACAGCAAACTGAAACAATATCTTCAGTTCGCGTCCATCAGCATGAGTACCGATATTACCAATGACGATGTTGTCGAGTACGCGCTAAACCACCTTTTTGAGCGCGATCCGGCGTTCAAAAGCTGGCTTAAAACTAGAGGTTAAAAGAATATGAGCTAGGCGGAAAATGCAGAAGGAAGTGTTCCAATCCCATCGAATTTTGCAACGGGAACGAACGACCGATGAGATGACTCGTATTGGGACAGAATCATTTCAAGCTTCATCTCGAATTCGCAGATATCCGACCGGTCTGAGCCGTTATACAGAAGCCCGCCCAGTTGCTTCATTTCAGCTTCTGAAACGTCACAGCATATTCTTGCCGCAGCACGGGCTAGACGGTCGGCAACTTCCTGAAACTGCACTCCCGAATGTCCTTTTATCCACCGCCAGGAGACATGATGCCCGTAGCATGCTTTGACCAGACGCGACCAAAACGAGCGGTTTGCACGCATGTGATTTCGGCCCATCATAGTATCAATCACATACTTTGAGTCTGACACGATCTCTATACGACAATATCTGCGAAGCTGCTCCAACGCATACGTGCATGCAAGGATCTCGGCCTGCTGATTGGTGATCTGTCCCAAATATTTTGAAACCAGTTTTACCTCCAGTCGGTTGTGATCAAGCATAACCACACCGCAGCCCGCCGACGAGTCGATCGAGCCATTCCTAATGCATGATGCGTCCGCGTAGATCGTCACAAGAGGCGCATATTCCGCCGCACTCTCTATCCCGCTTTTACTCTCAACTAACTTGGTAACGATCATTGTCCACCTCTCGTTTTTCTCTATAGGAAACTGGGGCACGGCACCGACGCTATGCCCCAGCTGGCAGAAACAACCTACCTCAGAACTGATCAATGAATGGCTCATTGACCGGTGCCTCTGGAACAGCCGTGCCCGTGAATTCGGGAACGTCCGGCTCAGAGCTGTCGGCAGTAGGTACTTGGCCGTCCGAACGGTTCGATCCGACAAACTCGAATGAGAAGAGCGAGATCTCGGCACCTGATCTGGGCTCGCCCTTGTCTGTGCTCCACGGGCTGAACGAGAGCCTGCCGTGAACAAGCAGATGCGTTCCCTTTTTTACATGCTCGGCGAGCGTCTCCGCAGTCTTGCCAAAGGCAACCACATTGAACCAGTGCGTGACCTGTACACGCCCTTCGGCACCGTTCTTAAATGAGTTTGAAGCGATCGGAAAGCTCGCGACCGGTGTGCCCTTTTCCGAATATTTCAGGCTCGCATCGCGGCCCGCATTTCCGAGTATTGAGATATTTGCTGACATGGTTTTTTCTTGCTCCTTTTGTGGTTTATTTGTTCTCCGAACGGAACGGCGTTTCGCCATATGCGAGAGTTTTTCTAGGCGTTCTGCCTAAAATGCTGGCCGCCGCTCCTTTCGTTGAATATTGCTCTTCAATTTTCAGGCCGCATGCACAACCTTAACCTGTGTTCGCTGAACATTGGGTTGCGTGAAGAGGCTTGCCTGGATCGTGCGATTCGCGCGAACGGTCTCATTTAGTTCCGCGTCTCGTGCCCTCACCGCGTCCCACAATTTCTGTTTCTCCTGCCGCTTGAATGCCTTCGCCGCCGGGTCGTTATAGAGACCGAATTTCAGAAAACGTAGCTGTCCAAGAGTCGCCATTTCGATCTTTCGGAGCCATCGTTTCGCGTCGATTGAAAGTTGATTCTTCAACCTAACTTCCTGAGATTTTGCGACGGTGTTAAGAGCCGTGAACTCCTTAAGGGAAAGGCTTTTGTGTTCCTTAAAATCCGCATACGCTTTTTTCTTAAGTTCGGCTAAATCAGCCGTGTCCGACGTTCCGCGAATCGCAAGGTAAGTTTCTTGATAAGAATCGTGACGAAGGCTTCGCAGATGAAAGTCTGAGTATTGACGCTGCCACAATAGGCGCAGGACAGAAGCGGCATACTGCATCTCTTCAAAGTCAGGGTTGATTTCCTGATCGACAAGGATCTCGAAACTACCTTGCTTAAATGAGTAGATACGCCGTACCGAACGGATGACTTTGCTGTCGTAGATTTGATCAAGGGAAAGTGCCAGCCATTCCTCGAATTCCCGATCCGAGAAGGGATGTCTAGAAGGC
>JBATDM010000012.1:0-63772 GCA_049663465.1 Pyrinomonadaceae bacterium | reverse complement strand
AGACGGAACTGTGACGGTAGCGGTCGAGATCACGCCATATGGTGATGAGGTTGCGGCGGGATTCACACTCGAGTACGACTCAGCGAAACTCTCAAATCCCCGCATTGAGTTAACCGAAGGTGCTCCGGCCGGGGCGTTTCTGACAGTGAACACCAATGAAGCAGGCCGCATCGGCATCCTTGTCGATTCGACGGAAGCATTCATCGCGTCGGCGGTACCGAAGCGGTTCCTGATGGTCACATTCGACGTCGCTCCGGGCTCAACGGGCGAAACGCCGATCTCACTGACCAGCAACCTCGCTGCCAAGGCAACCGCCGATGCAAACGGCAACACGCTGACGGTGAGATACCTCGACGGCGGTGTTGATGTTACTCGGTGATATCCTGAGTTACTCAACCGGTGACTGACATAGAGGGCACCCAGGTGGTTGAGAACCTGAAGTCGCGGATTTCGGCTCGCAATGGGTGGTTTGTCCATGCCGTTCTTTTCGTTTACAGTCTAGTAGCGATCAGGTTGAGTTGATGTCGGTCTCGTAATTAACAATTTCGATTTAAGTTCTTATTGGTAAATGTAGCGGATGGATTAGTGTTATTTTGAATCACCGTAACGATTTGCGTTGATTTAGAGCATTTGGTCGTACGGGTTATATTGCGGCACGCTCATGAACTACTTAGCATAGACTGGGTTTGGTAAAAGATATTCCTTGGGGTAAAAAAATGAAGAAATTAATTGTCATTGGTTCGTTGGTAGTTTTGGTAACTGGTATTTTTCTTGGCTGGAGTTCGATCAGTGGGGTCCGTGCTCAGCTCAAGAAATTTTTCTATAGTGATCCGGATAGCCCCGCCTTTTTTCAAGGAGAAATGAGCGGTGCGGATCGATTGATGGCCCGAGATGAGTATATCGGGTTTAGGAGAGGCTACGACAAAGATAAGCTGGCTGACCCTACACTTCGCCAGATCGCAGTCGCCAAGATGACGGAAGAACAAAATCGTTTAATTGCGATGCCTGAGTCAGGCGAAAGAAGACAATTACTAGCGGCCTGGACGGAAATCGGCCCTAATCCGATTCCAAACGGCCAGGTTTTGTCAGGCGTTTCGTTGCCAGTGAGCGGGCGCACCATATCTATTGCGGTTCATCCAACTAATCCCAATATCGTCTATGTCGGCACGGCATCCGGCGGGCTTTATCGCACCAACGACGGCGGGACGACGTGGACACCGCTTTTTGATAACCAGCTTAGTTTAGCCATTAACACGATAGCAATCTCGCCGTCGCAACCCGACACCGTATTTGTCGGCACGGGCGAAGCCGGTTTTGGCGGCAACAGTTTTTTTGGTGTCGGGTTTTATCGGATCGATAATGCCAGCACAGTTGCACCGACTATCGTGGGACCGATCTCCAGTACCAGTTTTACCGGACGCACCGTCAGCAAGATCGTCGTTCATCCGACCGATCCGAACACTATTTTTGTTTCGTCAACAGCGGGTACTGGCGGTATCAGCGGCACTAATAATAATGTTCTTGCATCTATCGGGATATTTCGATCGACCAATGCGCTAACTGCTAGTCCGACATTAACTAAATTAAACATTGACGGTGTTTTGTTTCAACAAGATGCCAATGTTATTGACATGGTCTTGGATCCGGGTAATCCTAACCTTCTAATAGCATCATATAGTGACCTGTTCGGTGACAACGATGGCGGCATTTACCGCACAACCAATGCGCTCGCCGCTACTCCGACGTTTGCGCGTACTTTCAACACACCTACGGGAATTAGTAATTCGAGAACCGAGCTCGCGCTAAATCGAAATGCGGGCGTTGTAACGGTTTTTGCAGCATCGGCGCTAAACGGTGGAACCGTCCAACGTTCTATTGACGGCGGCGCCACGTGGGCCCAACGGATTGACAACAATTTTTGCGGCGGTCAATGTTTTTATGATATCGGTATTGATGTTGACCCGACCAATGCCGACCGGGTTTATCTCGGCGGCACCGGCAATGGCACGACCCTTACTATTTCGTCTAACGGCGGAACATCTTTTACCACTAGTGAGGATAGTCTGCATACCGATACTCACGCTATCGCCGTCGCTCCGTCACTACCGTCAACCGTCTATTTCGGTTCGGACGGTGGTATCTACAAATCAATTGACAGCGGCTCGACGTGGACGAGCCTCAATAACACGACCTTTAGAGCAACCCAGTTTTTTAGCATCGCGGTTCATCCGACCGATCCGAATTTTTCCATTGGCGGAACGCAGGACAATGGCACGAACTTTTACAGACCGAACGGAACTTGGAATCGTGCGGATTTTGGCGACGGCGGCTTTGCTTTGATTGATCAAAATGCTCCCGACACGACCAATGTGCGGATGTATCACACTTATTTCAATGTTGCCAGTCTGCAGGGCTACGGAACAGTTGCCACGACCGCCAACGCAATGGACGGTGGCTGGACATTCCGCGGGTGTAGCGGCAATGTTGGCGGCAACGGTATCCCCTGCGGCGGTGCGGTTCTATTCTACGCACCACTCGAACAAGGTCCGGGCAACCCGAACACCGTCTATTTTGGTGCGAACATCTTGTATCGCTCTGCCGATACTGGTATGAATCACACGCCCGCCAGTCAAAATTTGACAGAACCGATCAGTTCCATCGGCATTTCACCGCAAAACGACAACGTCCGAATCGTTGGTCAGAAGAACGGTGGACTTTTTGGCACGACAACCGGTTCGACAACCTTAACTAATCTTGATGTGGGCAACGTGGTCCCCAATCAGTTTGTTGCCCGTTCTGTTATTGACCCTAATAACGGTGATACTGCGTTTGTTACGCTTTCAGCGTTTGGTGTGAATGGTGTGTGGAAAACGTCAAATCTCAGCAATCCGACACCGACCTGGACTGCCCTGCCGGGAACTGGTGCGAATGTTCTGCCGCAAATTCCGGTAAGTGCCTTCTTAGTTGATCCGGCCAATTCAAGTATTCTTTATGCGGGGACCGACATCGGGATGTTCGCTTCTACGGATGGCGGGGCAAATTGGACACCGTTCGGAACCGGTTTGCCACGTGTTCCGGTTTTCGATATGGCGAAAACGTCCGGTAATCTTATCAGGATCGCCACTCATGGCCGCGGCTTGTGGGAAACCCCTGCATTAGGTGGATCGCCAACGCCGACACCGACTGCAACGCCGACGGCGACCCCAACTGCAACGCCAACGGCGACCCCGACTTCAACTCCGACCTCAACTGCAACTCCGACGTCAACGCCTACGGCAACTCCGACGTCAACGCCTACGGCAACCCCGACAGTAACTCCGACGCCCACGTCAACGCCGACGGCAACTCCAACCGCGACTCCGACGGCTACCCCAACGGCATCGCCGACTCCGGTGACGACGCGTGTCGTGCGTGTCGTTTCGTCGATCGGATCGCCTGGGGGAATTGTAGTGGTCCCAATCGAGATCGATTCGCTCGGGAATGAAGCTGCTCTGCAGTTCTCACTGAATTTCGACACAGCGGTTCTGAGTTCGCCGGTAGTGGCGCTCGGGACAGATGCACCGGCCGGAACATCGATCCTGGTCAATCCTAATCAGATCGCATCGGGAAGGATCGGTGTATTACTCGACTCCATCAATACCTTTGTCGTATCACCACCCGCTCGTCAGGTTATTACCGTGACATTTAATGTGTCTGCCGGAGCAAGCCCCGGACAGATAACACCGGTCACATTTGGTGATCAGCCTTCACCGCGAGGGCTTTCTGATCCGTTTGGCAACACTCTTACGGCGGGTTATGCCGACGGAGCTGTGACCATTGCGACCGCTGCGGTAGGTTTTGAGGCGGATGTGGCACCAAGGCCCAACGGCGATGGTGCTGTACTTGCCCCGGATGTGACGCAGATGCGAAAGTTTTCGACCGGCATCGACACACCGAATCCGGCAACGAACGAAGGACAACGTGCGGATAGCGCACCAAGGGCAACATTCGGTGACGGCATGATCAACGGAGCAGATGTCATCCAGACTCGACGGTACTCAACGGGAATCGACCCGCCAACACCCGCTAGCGGTCCGCTTGTTGGTACGTCGATCATACCGGAGACGTTGAAGTCTGCATTCGAAGATGTTTATGCATACTTCTTTGGACGAGAAATTCGGGTCACGGCACAGAAACCAAGTGGCGACGGAATCGTGACAGTCGCGGTTGAGATTACGTCATTTGGCGATGAACTTGCAACGGGCTTTACTCTTGAGTACGACGCTGCAAAGCTGTCAAATCCGAGACTTGCTCTTGCCGAGGCCGCTCCAAATGGATCGGTTCTGACGGTCAACACCAATGAAGCAGGCCGGATCGGCATCCTCGTTGATTCGACCGAGGCGTTCATGGCCTCGGCGGTGCCGAGGCGGTTTCTAATCGTTACGTTTGACGTTGCCAACGGAGCAACTGGCGAGACTCCGATCTCACTGACCGACAGCCTCGCCGACAAGGCAACCGCTGACGCCGACGGCAACACGCTCTCGGTGAGATATCTCAATACCAATGTTGACCTTGCTGGCCTAGGCTTCAATTTGAAGAAGTAGGCCTAGCACACGCTCGCGTTTTGGCGGCCCGCAAGGGCCGCCATTTTTTGTTTAAGGAGTCGAGGAGAAAGCAGATCTAAACTTCCGTCGTGCCCTGTTTTATCAAAAATATCTTATTTCCTGATCCGAAACGTAGTTTGACCTCACTTCAAAAGCGTTTATAATGACGAAAATCAAATTATGTTGCTCGGAGAAAGGACACCTGTTCGGTTAAACCTGTAAGTCCAGCATGCTCGTTTTTTCTCCGAGACTTGAAATGGTCGGAGGATAATGTGCCATGCTAAGTAAGTCAATCAAAAAAAGTTCTAGTTTCTATAGGCAATTTGCTGCAGTCGCATTTATCGGACTGATGATAGCCTTCTTGGTTGCCGTACTTCGCGTTAACGCGAGTATGGCCTCATTTGTGGTCAATACGACCGCCGATACGCCCGACGCAACGCTGTCGGACAATATCTGCGCTGACGTGACCGGGGCCTGCTCTCTCAGGGCGGCGATCACCCAGGCGAATTTCAGCATTGGCCCTGACACCATCACTCTCCCGGCCGGTACATACACGATCACGCTTGTTGCTCCCAATGACGACCTCAATGCGGGTGGCGATTTTGATATTCTTTCGGAGATCACCATCAACGGAGCGGGAGCGGGAACGACGATCGTTCAGGCGAATGCGGCACCCAACACGGCTACAGAGCGGGTATTTGACATCGTCAATCTGCCGAACCGGCCTGAAGGGTGGTTCGCCAGCGTGGTCGAGACATTTGGTGGCAGTACCCAGATCGGCCTAAATAGCATAGCCATACGGAATGGCAACCTAATTTCGGGAAATGGCGGTGGACTGCGGATTAACAGGGCCAATACTGATGTGACAATTGCTGATTCGAGGATCAGCGACAATACGGGGGCTCAACAAGGTGGGGGGCTCTGGATCAGTTCGGCCAGCACTTTGACTCTCAACAACTCAACAATATCAAACAATACCGTGACATCTTCGCAGTCAAACACGCAGGGCGGCGGTATCTTTAATGGTGGAGCGGGAGTAAACCTTACGGGAACGGTGATCTCAAACAACGCCGCGACTAGTACTTCGCCGAACAATGCCGGTGCGGGCGGTGGAATACAGAATTTGGGTGGAACTGTAATGATCACGAACAGCACGATCAGCGGCAACTCATCTACCGTCTTCGCGGGGATCAACAACTCCGGTACGGTCACCTTGGTCGATTCGACTGTCGATGGAAATACGGCTACCGGCGGTGGGAATTTTGTGGGACAGGGCGGCGGCATATGCAACGGAGGCACCTTGAATCTCACCAACTCGACGATCAGCAACAATAGTGCGGCGGGTTTCGGCTACGCGGGGGGGATACTGAATCAAGGTGGAGCGATGCCGGCAACACTAAATGTCCGCAATTCAACCTTTTCAGGTAACAGCGCTCACGATGCCGGGAATATTTACAATTCAACTGGCATCGCGACAATTGAGTTTTCCACTTTTTCCGGAAATACGGCGGTCGGAAACGGTGCCACGATCTACGTCGATCAAAATGGGGTCGTTAATTTGAGGAACACGATAGTCGCAAATGGCACCTCGGTCGTTGGGCCAAACCTCTTTACATTTAGCAATGGTGTCTATAATTCGCAGGGATTCAATTTTATTGAGTCGATTGCAGGGTCGAACTTCATCCCTCAGGCTAGCGACATGATCGCCCAGGATCCTTTGCTTGGACCGCTGGGCAACAATGGCGGGCCAACCCAAACATTTCTGCCCGGAGCAACGAGTCCTGTGATCAATTCGATCCCATCCGGGACCAACGACTGTGGTGTTCAGTTCGTGGAAGACCAACGCGGCTTTGGGAGGCCTTCTGGTAACGGGTGTGACAGGGGCTCTGTTGAGGTTCAAGGTGGAACCCCGGCGCCGCTAGTAGTCCCGCTTGTAGTTACTGGAAATGACGGAGACGATACGTTTGACGTAAAGGTATTTGCGCCCGACGGAACGTTGCAGCGACCTGTGGCTCTTGGCGCGAACTTTCCGGGTGGTCGGCGTGTGGCCACGGCCGACATCAACGGCGACGGTGTGCCGGATGTGATCGTTGGTTCTGGGCCTGGTGGTTCTCACGTCAAGGTCTTTAGCGGGGCAGATGGTTCCGTTTTACACGAATTTTTTGCGTTCGATCCAGGTTTTGCTGGAGGGGTCTTTGTTGGTGGCGGCGATGTCAACAATGACGGATCCGACGACTTGATCGTCGGAGCTGGCGCGGGCGGTGGTCCGCACGTTCGGGTGTTTAGCGGACAGACGGGCTCGGTACTCCAAGATTTCATGGCATTTAGCCCGAACTTTACTGGCGGTGTCTTTGTTGCCGGCGGAGATGTGAACGGCGACGGGTTTGATGACATTGTTGTCGGTGCTGGCCCGGGTGGCGGATCTCAAGTCAAGGTGTTTGATGCTCGGGTCGCCGGATTCGAGATCCATGGCTTCATCAACACTGATGATGCTACTGACAGCGGTGTGCCCGTCGGTTCTGGTGATTTCAATCGTGACGGTTTTGCAGACATCATTACTGGTACCGGGCCTGGCGGCGGTCCGCATGTAAAGGTATTTGACGGTACGAATGTGAATCGTGAACTGGCTTCATTTTTTGCCTTTGACCCGACATTTCTTGGCGGAGTACGCGTCGCCGGTGGGGATGTCAATGGCGATAATGTTGATGACATTATCGTAGGTGCCGGTCCCGGCTCGCCCGGGCCGCACGTGAAGGTCTTTAGCGGCACGGACGGAGCGCTTTTGCAGAGTTTTTTCGCTTACGATCTAGCTTTTCAGGGGGGAATATTTGTCGCGGCCGCCGGCCTACCCTCGACCGCTCCAACGCCGACACCTACCCCTACGCCAACCCCAGTCCGACTTGTGCCACCATTCGTTGGCGTCGGCCCCGGCCCCGGAGTGGCCCTCGACGTGCGGATATTTGATCCTGCCGGTGGGCCTCATTCGAACTATACGCCTTTTGGATCGGGTTTCACCGGCGGAGTGCGGGTGGCGACGGGGGATATAAACGGTGACGGGACGCCTGACCTTATCACAGGCGTCGGGGACGGCAGTTCGAGGGTAAGAGTTTTTGATGGCCTTAATGGAGCAACGCTGCGAGAATTTTTTGCGTTCCCCAGTTTCACCGGCGGGGTCTTTGTTGCGTCCGGAGATGTATCCGGAGATGGACACGCGGACATCATTGTCGGTGCCGGTTCGAGTGCCCAGGCAGGTCCGGGTGGTGGACCTCATGTGAGGGTGTTCGACGGCCAGACACATGTATTGCACTATGATTTCTTTGCCTATACAGGCTTTATTGGAGGGGTCAGGGTTGCTGCGGGCGATGTTAATGGCGATGGGAAGGTAGATATTATCACGGGTCCGGCAAACGGAACGCAGGCTCATGTCAAGGTCTTCGATGGCTCTACCGGGGTCGAGATCCAGAGCTTTTTTGCCTTCGATCCAAGCTTTACCGGCGGTATTTTTATCGGGGCTGGCGATATCAACAATGACTCTTTTGACGACATTATTGTTGGTCCTGACGTCGGGGCGGCACAGCCTATGAAGGTGTTTGACGGCACAAACCCAGGAAATGTGCTTTATTCCTTCTTCGCTTACGGGTCCGGTTTCCAAGGCGGGGTGCGAGTTGCTGCCGGAGATGTAAACGGGGATGGGAGAGCAGACGTCATTACGGGTGCGGGCCCCGGAGCCGGGCCGCACGTTAAGATATTTTCCGGCCTGAACGGCGATGAGATCGGGAATTTCATTGCCTATACAGGGCTTGAATCCCCAGCAGGAACTCCGTTCCAGGGCGGCATATTTGTCACGGGATCAAGCCCGATCAGCGGCGCAGGAATGGGAATTGAAGGCGATGTTGCTCCTCGGCCAAATGGAAATGGCAGTGTCATTTCGGGCGATGTCATCCAGATGAGAAGGTTTGCCACAGGACTCGACACCCCAAGCCTTGACCCGAACGAGTTTCAGCGAGCGGATAGCGCTCCGCGGACGACTTTTGGGGACGGAATGGTCAATTCGGGTGACGTGATCCAGGCACGGCGGTATGCGACTGCACTCGACCCGTTAACGCCCGCGGCGGGCCCGACCGGCCCGCCGATGATTCCGAACGCCATTCCATCGATCTTTGAAGATGTGTACGCATACTTTTTCGGACGTGAGATTCGCGTGACCCCGCAGAAACCGTCGGAAGACCGTGTGACGGTTGCGGTCGAGATCGCCCCATACGGTGATGAAATGGCCGTAGGGTTTACGATCGAGTACGACGCTGCAAAGCTGTCAAATCCGAGACTTACTCTCGCCGAGGCCGCTCCGAATGGATCGGTTCTGACGGCGAACACCAATGAAAAAGGCCGGATCGGCATCCTTGTCGATTCGACCGAGGCGTTCATCGCATCAGCGGTGCCGAAGCGGTTCCTGATGGTTACGTTTGACGTTGCCAAAGGGGCAACAGGTGAGACCCCGATATCACTGACGGGCACCCTAGCTGCGAAGGCAACCGCTGACGCCAATGGCAACACGCTGTCGGTAAGGTACATTGGCGGCAGCGTAGATGTGACGAGCATTGGGAAACTAACAAGAAGTAGATCTGTTCAATAGAAACACCTGACCGGCGGCTCGTTTCGGGGCCGCCTTTTTTGTGAATGAGGGCGAGTTCGGGGAGCGAACATTCCGTTGAAAGCACGATTGTTGACTTACTACTAGCTCCGCACGTTGACAGATTGGCTGTCATAGAGGGATAATCGCCACGAACAACTTAGTTCGACCCTGAAAAATTTGAGCATTCGAGTGTTGTGTTATTCGCCCCCAAGGACGGATGGTGTGCGCACGAATAATTGACTGTGAATATACAAGGAAGGTAAGCAAGATGAGAGAACTCAATAAAACGACCAGTCCGGCCCGCAGTGGCGGTATTTGGTCCATCGCGATTCTTTTGATGTTAGTATGCGGGCTGTTCGGACAAACCGCTATGGGCCAGGATAAGGTCAAGCCAAAGGTTAGAGCCGAGGTCGGAGCGGTTTACGTGGGCGAGGCATCGAAACCAACGATCTCGCAGCCCGCTAGATCGCTTCCTGCTTACAGAACGGTCGAAGGCCCCGTTCAGGAAGTCAATCCGAAACGGACCAAGCCGAAACGAGAAGTTCTCAATATTGATCTTCCCGATCAGATCGACCCATTGCTAGTCAGGCAGCTTGAGGCACCTCAAGCGGCTCCCAACGCATTTACTACGCCGATCCTCAGTTTTAATGGGCAGGGATATACAAACCTCAATCCGCCGGATACCGTCGGAGACGTTGGGCCGAACCATTATGTTCAATCGATCAACGGCAGCGGAGGTTCTGTCGTTCAGATCTACAACAAATCGACGGGTGCGACGATCGGTTCTCAGTTCTTTATGGACGGATTGTCGCCGGGTGGAAACTGTGCCTCCGGGGCAGGCGATCCCATAGTTCTATATGATCAGGCGGCTGATAGATGGTTGCTTAGCGAGTTTTCAGGTAGCGGCAATCAACTCTGCGTATATATTTCGCAGACGCCCGACCCGGCGGGGGCCTATTTTGGGTACGCTTTTACGGCACCCAGCTTCCCCGATTATCCGAAGTACGGGGTGTGGCCAGATGCCTACTACGTTTCGTCGAACGAGACCAGCTCGGCTGTGTATGCTCTCGACCGTGCGAAGATGTTGCTTGGCCAGGCTGCGACCTTTCAGCGATTTGCGGCGACGGATCTGAGCGGATTTGGTTTTCAGGCTCTGACACCTGCTGACGTAGATGGCGCAACACTGCCGCCAAACGGCTCGCCGGGAATCTTTATGCGGCATAGGGATACAGAAGTTCACGGTCCTGCTGGTATGCCCAGTCAGGACATCCTTGAGATTTTTGCGTTTCATGTAGACTTTGTTACTCCGGCAAATTCTACTTTTACTCAATTGCCGGATGCATTGACGGTGGAATCGAATCATTTATTGACGGCGCCTGAGGTCGGCAAAACGGGCACTCGCATACCGGAACTATTTAATTCCGAGTTCGACTCTTCCCTCTGCGGCCTGACCTCATTCTCGTGTATGGGAATGCCCGGCGTCGCTCAGGGAGCTGGCAATTCACTCGATCCGTTGCGCGAGGTCATTATGTTCCGCCTTGCGTACAGGAATTTTGGAACGCATGAGACTCTGGTCGGTAATTTTGTCACAGATATTGGCAGTAATATCGGCGGTGTGCGCTGGTTTGAGCTCCGCAAGACTGGTGCCGGAGCGTGGTCGCTTCATCAGGAAGGAACTTTCGCCCCAACGACAACTGACAACCGCTGGATGGGCGGTATCTCGATGGACAGCGCGGGCAACATCGCTCTCGGCTACAACATTTCCAGCCAGACGATCTTCCCGGGAATTCGCTATACAGGTCGTCTTGCGGGCGATCCTCTGGGTACGATGACGCAGGGCGACAATGTCCTGGTCGCGGGGTCAGCGAGCAATGGGAGCAATCGCTACGGTGATTATTCAGCAATGAGCGTCGATCCGTCGGACGACTGCACGTTTTGGTTCACCGGTCAGTGGAACGATGCCAGCCAGTGGAAGACGCGTATCGGCAAGTTCAAATTTGACCAGTGCGGAACACCAGATTTCACGATCGCACCGGCACCTACGACGCAGGATGTATGTGTTGGGTCAAATGCGGTTTACAACGTAAACATCGGCAGCATAGCGGGATATAACAGCGCTGTTACGCTAAGCGCGAGCGGCAATCCGGGAAGCGCGGGATTCGGGACGAATCCAGTCACGCCGCCGGGATCGAGTACGATGACCATCAGCGGTGCGGCACCGGGCAACTACAATTTTAATGTTGTTGGTACGGCCGCTGGACCGAATGTTCATCAGGCGAATGTTGGCCTTATTGTAAGTGCTGCGGCACCGGTTGCGGCTACACTTACCGCTCCTGCAAACGCTGCGACGAATGTTGCTGCAAGCCCGACTTTTACCTGGAATGCCGCTGCGGGAGCAGCAACGTACAGTATCGAGGTGGCGACTGACAATGGGTTTACCAATATTGTTGCCTCTGCGACGGGTCTTGTTACGCCGTCGTGGACCTCGAACGTGACCCTGAATACGAGTACCGTCTATTACTGGCGTGTTCGCTCAACCAATTCGTGCGGCAACAGTCCGTACTCGGCGATCTTTAGCTTTACAACGGTAGCCGCCCCAGGCGACTGCGGCCCGGGCACGACCGCTAACACTCTTTATCAATATGGATTTGAAAGTGGGGTAAGCGGATGGACACAAGGTTCGGGCAGTACCGGTAATACTTGGGCGATCTCAAGCGCGTCTCCTCACTCGGGTAGTTCACATTATCGTGCCACCGATCCGAGTAGTATTACGGATCAGCGGCTTGACTCGCCTGCAGTGGCGCTTCCGACGGGACAAAATCCCGTCGTTCTGAAGTTCTGGCACGCACCTAATCTTGAGGTAAATACTGCTACGTCATGCTACGATGCCGGTATTCTCGAAGTGTCCGTAAATGCAGGTGGAACATGGACGCAGGTGCCAAACGCAAGTCTGCTCGTCGGGCCCTACCGGGGTGCCATATCTAGCTCATTCGGCAATCCGCTGGGAGGATTGCAGGGCTGGTGCGGAACCAATGCTTATTTTCAAACGGTTGCTGACATCAGCACCTATGCTGGTCAGACCGCTCAGTTTAGAATGCGTTTGGGATCGGATTCATCCGTTGCCGGAACGGCTTGGGACGTTGACGACGTGATCGTTCAGTCATGTCAGGGCGGTGGCGCAACACCAACGCCGACTGCGACACCGACCAATACACCAACGGCGACACCAACGGCGACGCCGACCAGCACACCGACGGCTACACCTACGGCGACAGGGACTCCTACGGCTACCCCGACTGCAACGCCAACCTCCACGCCGACGGCAACGCCGACGCCCGGGGGCGGCTTCGATGGGGATGTGGCTCCGAGGCCGAACGGAGACAACATCGTACTTGCTCCGGACGTGACCCAGATGCGGAGATTCTCGACAGGGATCGACACGCCAAGTATCAGTCCGAATGAGTTTCAGCGTGCTGATTCTGCACCGAGAGGGACTTTGGGAGACGGAGCGGTAAACGCGAGCGATGTTGTTCAGACGAGACGTTATTCAACCGGACTCGATCCGGCGACAGCAGCTGGCGGCCCGATCGGCCCGCCGCCGGTTCCGAACGCGATCACATCGATATTCGAAGATGTATATGCATACTTCTTCGGACGGGAGATGAGAGTAACGGCACAGAAACCGGCAGAAGACGGAACTGTGACGGTAGCTGTTGAGATCACGCCATATGGTGATGAGGTCGCGGCCGGGTTTACGCTCGAATACGACTCAGCAAAACTCTCAAATCCGCGTATCGAATTGGCCGAAGGTACACCGCAAGGAGCTGTTCTGACGACGAACACGAATGAAGTAGGCCGTATCGGCATCCTTGTCGATTCGACCGAGGCGTTCATCGCGTCAGCGGTACCGAAACGGTTCCTGCTGGTCACATTTGATGTGGCTCCGGGATCAACCGGCGAAACGCCGATCTCACTGACCAGCAATCTCGCCTCCAAGGCAACATCGGATGCGAATGGCAACACGCTGACGGTGAGATACCGCGACGGCAGTGTTGATGTTACTCGGTAACGGGATTTGTTGATTATACCGAGAAAACGGGGCCTCATGCGTACAGCGTGAGGCTCTCTTTTCTATTTGGATCTTGATAACTTTTTGATACATGAGGGATCTCTCATCTCAGAGTTCAGCGGCGGTAGCGACAATTGGCCTATAAGGCCTTGTTGACTCAAAGGGTAATACGCTGACGGTGACGTATTCATCGGCAGAATCGGTTTCGGTTGATCCCGAACGACCGGTTCTGAGTTTTAGGGCACTTTGATCTGCAAAGGTTTTTTTGGCGGGAATTAGGGGTTGCCCCAGCGAGAAATAATGGTCTATAATCGTAGGTTCGGAAAACAGATCGGACTATTTCTGTGATCCTATGTATTTTGGATCGCAAAAAACGATCATCGTGATCAGCTTATTGCCTTTCGAATCAGCCCATTCAACCCATTTCAAGGAGGATTTAGATGTTTTCAAGACAATTATCTTTTCGATTGCTCGGTGCTGCTTTTTGTGCGGCCGTGGTGGCGATCGGTTTGTTTACTTTTACTGCCGATGCTGACTCGACCCAGCCAGCGGTCTTTGGCTCACGGATCGTGCGGGTAGTTTCCGTGACCGGTAATCCTGGTGATCAGGTGATCGTAGGTGTTGAGATGGATTCCCAAGGCGATGAGGCTGCAATTCAATTTTCACTCAATTTTAACCCGGCTTTGCTAAGCATCAGTGGAATAAGCACGGGGGAACCCGGTGGCCCTAACCCTGACGTTGCTTTGGGCACGGGAGCTCCAAGCGGGGCTCTGACAATAAATGCGACTCAAGCGGCGGCTGGTAGGATCGGTATTCTTTTCGATTCTTCCTTCACGTTTACTGCATCGCCGCCTGCTCGCCAGGTAGCTACGTTTAGATTTACGATAAACCCGGCGGCTCCTGCCGGGATGACGCCGATCACGTTTGGCAGTGTACCGGTCGCCCAGTCGATCTCGGATGGTTCCGCGAACACTCTGGATGCGGAATATCAAGGAGGTGCGGTCACCATCACAGGAACTGCAACGCCAACACCAACTGCGACGCCGACAGCGACCCCAACCGCCACGCCAACTGCAACGCCGACAGCGACACCAACCGCCACGCCAACTGCAACGCCAACTGCGACACCAACCGCAACGGCAACTGCGACACCGACGGGAACACCAACGGCAACTCCGACACCTGCGACAGGGCGTATCGTCCGCGTTGTTTCGACCTCTGGCTCGCCGGGAAGTCAGGTTATTGTGGCTACCGAATTGGTTTCGCTGACCAATGAGGCTGCCCTCCAGTTTAGTCTTAATTTTGATCCAGCGATCTTGAGCATTAGCGGAATTAGTTCGCCTGGAACTAATCCGGATGTGACCATCGGTACTGGTGCTCCGGCGGGATCTACCCTCACGGTCAATGGCACACAAGCTGCTGCCGGACGAATCGGCATGCTTCTTGACTCCACTAACACATTTGCCGGGTCGCCGCCTGCTCGTCAGATAGTGACCTTTAGATTTACGATCAATCCGGCGGCTACTGCTGGAATGACTCCGGTGACCTTTGGAGATGTTCCGGTTGTGCGTTCGATCTCTGATGCCGCTGGTGGTACGCTGACTGCAGATTATGAGAACGGTGCTGTTGCAGTGGTCGGGCCTACACCGACTCCTACGCCGCCGCCATCGGGATGCGCCCCGGATCAGACGATTGTGTATGCATATAATGCGTTGGATCGACACCTGATAAGGTTCAGAGCATCGACGCCAGGAACTCTCTTGCTTGACGTTCCTCTAACTGGTCCTGCGGCTCCGCAGCCGGAGTTGGCCGAGAACATCGTGGGCATTGATTTCCGTCCGCTTAACGGAGCGTTGTTCGGGTTGGTTAGTAACGGTATTACGGAGCGGGTCGTTAGCATCCATCCCACCACGGGTGTTGTCACGGCAGTAGGAACTGGGGTTCCGGCCTCGGCGGATCAGTTCTTTGGCTTCGACTTTAACCCGACTGTCGATCGAATTAGGTTGGTTGGAGACCAGGATACCAATATCCGGTTGAATCCGATCACTGGCGGCCTCGCCGCAACGGATGGCACAATTGCATATGATGCAGGCGATCCGGGTTCGGGAACCAATCCGTCGCTTGACCATGTAGCGTATAGCAATAGTTTTAATGGTTCCACAACAACTACGCTGTACGGTATCGAAACGAACAGGGACGTCCTAGTAACTGTCGGCGGTCTCAATAGCGTGCCTTCACCGAATGGCGGTTCGCTATTCACCGTGGGTTCGCTTGGCGTGGATGCGGCCGAATTGGGTGGCTTTGACTTGCAACCCTATACCAACAATGCCTATGCGGCGCTTAGAGTCGGCGGCGTCTCGATCTTGTATCGGATCAATCTTACGACCGGTGCGGCGACGGCGGTTGGCCCGATCGGTACAGGTACATCCATCGATGGACTAACCCTTACACTGTGCAGCACAGCTGCAAGCGTTGAAGTGTCGGGGCGTGTCACGACACCTGACGGACGCGGCTTGCGAAATGCTGTCGTTTCGATGGTTGACTCGCAAGGCCTTGTCCGAACCGCGACGACTAGTTCGTTTGGTTACTACAGCTTCGACGGTGTAGAGGTTGGATCGACCTTTGTCATGGGCGTTTCGTCTAAACGATATCGCTTTACGCCGAGGATCGTTCAGGTCTTCGACACCTTGACAGACGTTGACTTTACCGGTCTGGAGTAATCCGAATCGTAACCCTAGCCAAAGAGGCGGCCGGACAAAGGCCGCCTTTTTGCGTGTGAGATCCTGCGGCAAAAACTCTGGAAAATGCACCGGACAATAAGTTATCCTAGAGATTGTCGTGTTCAGGGGCCAACCTATGACTGATAGCGAAATGATTCGCCGAGACCTTAAGCCTGCCCTCGTTTTTCTGACGGGTGAGCTGATCGCCGTTCCAATTCCGCTGGAACGCGAAGCGGTCATTTTGGGCCGAGCTCTCGAGGCTGATGTCCGCGTTAACGATACTCAAGTTTCGCGTCAGCATGCTCGTGTTACTTCCGAGATCGATAGCACTTCTCTCTTGACCGAATACGTTCTTCACGATCTTGATTCGCGAAATGGTACATTTCTCAATGGAAGGCGTGTTCGAAGAGAACGCCTGGAGAACGGTGACAAGATCACAGTTGGCGAAACAATATTGCGCTTTGACCTTTTAGATGAGATCGATCGTGAGTACCAGCGTCAGATCCATCGTCTGATCTCGCACGATGATCTGACTGGCTTACTTTCGAGCCGTTCGTTCTTTTCGGAACTTCGCCGTGAGGCGGGCCGGGCAAAGGCTGAGAATCGGCCATTTTGCGTGCTGATGATGGACGGCGACAATTTTAAGGGTGTAAATGATACCTACGGCCACTTGACGGGTAGCAAAACGATCGAGGAGATCGGTTTCTCGATGATGACGAATTTGCGAAGCGGTGATGCGGCAGCACGATTTGGCGGGGACGAATTTGCAGCATTCCTGTTGGACGCCGACCTTCCGCAAGCGCTTGTCGCGGCAGAGCGTATCCGAATAAGCATTGAGCAGTATCCGTTCAGCATCGTTCGTCAGGGTTTGAAAGACACACATCATATTACGGTCAGCATTGGGGTGTCATCGTTCCCCGATGACTCTAGTGACCCCATCGAACTCGTAGAAATGGCAGATTCCGCCCTCTATCGTGCAAAACGTGAGGGCCGCAACCGTGTCGCGGCTTATCGAGACCTGACTCAGACCGAAATAAACCGTCACCTTCCGCCACGGCGCGGCTGAGATCTGTACAAAATTGCAACATTCTTAGAGCTTCAAACGTGAAAGACAACGGATTTGCGACGTGGTAGAATCTAATTTTTCTGAATTCAGGGCCTAGTGTAGCCTTCGGTAGTATTTAATAGTGATCACAAAGCTTAATTTAGCCACCTACCCATTTAGGAATAGGATCTTGCCGTACCTGGTCGCGGGGTTGCTTCTCGTTGCGAGTGCGGCGGTTGGCGTATATTGTCTCGCCACGTTGCGGGAAAACTCTAATAAGAATGATCTGCTGGCAAAAGCTGTAAAGGAGCGTCAGGACGAGATCGACCGGTTAAAGGGCGAGGGGGCTAAGGTACAGCAGCTATTGTCACCGGATCAGAAGAATCTGTTGAATGCCGCTCACAAGCTTGTTGCAAACAAGAAATTTGGGTGGTCGCGACTCTTTGCCGATCTCGAATCGGTGATGCCGTCAAGCGTGAGTGCCTCGCGTATCGCAGTCGAGAATATCTACCAGGAGGGCGACCGCGTCAAAGCGGAGCTCGAATTCGGAGTTCTCAGCCGAGATTATCCAGCGGTCATGGCGATGATCGGGAACATGAATAACTCGGGACTATTCCTGGCGGAGCTTCGAGGGCAGGATCTCGAAAAGAATGACCGGATCACCTACACGGAATATACTTTCCGGCTTATCTACACGCCGGCATATGGCTATGCGACCGGACCGCAGACCCAGGTGGCAAAGAATGAACAAGGAGGCGGTCAGTAATGGCAGAGATCGAGCCAAACCAGAACGTCCTTGATCCGACAGCGGAAACGGAGTGGAATGTGATCCCGGCCAATCGTCCTCGGAAGGTATATGCCGGAATGTGGGGGCCATTGGAGATAGGTGTCGTTGCAGCAGGAGCATTGACGGTTCTTGTTGTCGCTATCGTATATTTCATGCTGGTTGTGCCGTCTAATCGAGAACTGGCCAAGAACCGTTCTGATGCCGATCGTCTTGAGGCTGAACTTCAATCGGCAAAGGCGAACTACGGCGAGATCACGACCACAGAAACCCAGGTTGCGAAGATCGTCTCAAGTGTCGATGATTTTGAGGCACGTTTTCTTCCGGTTGTTTCGACAGGCCAGTCGGCGCTTTATCAGCGTCTCAACGCGCTTATCGCAGATCATGGATTGGTTAACACGACAGGCCCTGACTACGCACCGCTCGAGAGGGCCGACCGCGATTCAGGACAGCAGACAGATGAGGAAAAGGGACGCGGCAAATACCGCAGCCTCTATCCTGGTGTTTATGTGACCACGACGGTTGAAGGCACATATCAGAATCTTCGCCGCTTTCTTCGTGAGATTGAGACGGGGCGTGAGTTTATTATTGTGAGCTCCGTTGAGTTGGCTCCGTCAGACTCCGTTAAGCCAAATGCGGACCCGAATACAGTTTTGGACGCGCAGGCAGATCAAATGGCGGTTCAGCAGAATCCAAATTTTGTACCAAACCGCGGATTTCCACCAGGATTGGATCCGCGCCTCGCGCAGACGCAGTCGTCTCAACCAGGCAAAACGGCGAAAGGGAAAATGCATGGAGAAATAGTTAGTTTGCGTATTGAGATGGCCTCGTATTTCAGGCGTCCGAATTTTGAACCGGTTGAGCCGGTGCAGTAGGCAGAAGAATGGGATTGTTTGAAGGTAAATCAAAGACCGAGAGAAATAAGCTGATCGCTGCAGGCGTGCTTGGCCTCGTTGCGATCATCTCTCTCTATCTAGCTTTTGGCCGAAGCTTTTTTGGCGGGAGTTCGACGACTGCCGCAAAGCCCAAGGCGACGCCCAGCGTTAAAGCAACACCTACAACCGGATCGAATACTGGGGATCGACTGCTGCCTACTGTAGATGAACAGAGATTTCAGTATGAAACCACTGAGGTGAGCTATGTGCCCGGTAATGCATACGCTCCAGATCCGGGCCGAAACATATTTGCGTTCTACGAACCGCCACCGCCGTGCAATCCTAACAAGCCGGGAGATTGCCCGACGCCAACACCTTCGCCGATACCAGCACCGAAAACTCCTGAACCGCCGCCGCCGCCGCCGATTCTGCTCCGGTCGCCGATACCGCAGAATATTTATGCGGGGTCAAAGGCGTTTAAGCTCCAAGTGGATGGTGATTATTTTACGCCTGAGTCACGCATCTATTTTAATCAGACCGCGATGCCGACCACATTTTTTAGCCCTCAGCGCTTGTCCGCCGAAATTCCGGCAAATCTGATCGCTCAGGAAGGTTCGCGCCAGATCATGGTACAGACGCCGGATGGACGGCTCTATTCAAACCCGGTCAATTTGATGGTGAATCCGCCGCCGAAACCGAATTTTGAGTACATTGGTATGATCGGCCGCAAGCGGTACAATAATGACACTGCCTATTTCATCGGTGGGCAAAGCCCAAATCCCTACGGTGCCCGTCTCAACGACGTGGTAGGTGGACAGTTTCGCCTTATCGATATATCGCCGGCAGAGGTTGTGTTTCAGGATGTCAATCTTGGATTTAAGCATCGTCTTGTGATCGCAAAGGCGTCAGCTTCTTCTAATGTGCCGGGAGGAATACCGTCGGGCATTCAGGGTATTCCGCCTAATATTCCCCGGTATGTGCCCCCGGTACCGCAGCCGCAGGGTAAACGGCCGGTCGAGAAAAAAGAGGACGTAGATGACAAGGATGATCCGCCGCAATAGACACCAAGAACGGGGGATGACTCTCTTTGCGGTGATGGGGGTGATGGTAGTCTTCTCGATCGCACTGCTCGCCGTGGCCCCAACCATTCAGCAGGAAATTCAGCGAGAAAAGGAACAAGAGGCCATTCGACGTGGCGAAGAGGTCGCTCAGGCGATACGTCAGTACGTTGAGTTTTATCGCGGAGCCCGATTACCAACGTCGATGGATGATCTCTTAGACGGACTTCCATTTGGAACCAAAAAAAGGCAGATACTTCGCGCCTCGGCCGCGATCGACCCGCTTAGCGAAGACGGACGATGGCGGCTAATCAAACCTGATATTGATTCTCTAGGCGGCTTTTCCCGCCGTGTGCAAAATTACAATGGCGGCCAACTCCCGCCAAATCCAAGTCAGATGTTTGATCGGTACTCGCTGGTTCTCGTAAATTCTCTAAATACCGAACTCGACGGTGACAATGAAGCCGACGATGACACGGATTTTGAGGTGCTGACCGAGAATACTCCATTCATTGGCGTTGCAAGCCAGAGCAAAGGCAAGTCTGTGATTGCTTACTACGGTATCGAGAATCACTCAAAATGGGTGTTCACTCCGCTTTTTCGCGGCTCTGGCGGCAATGGGCTCGTGCCTGGGCGTCCGACTCGGCCCATTCGTCCTCCGGGAACCACTAGATAGGCTCCGGCCCCAAATTCTCCGGCAGTCGCTCTTCCAATTTGTCGACGCCCACGTTCAATTCTAGTCAGAATAATCAAAGACAATATTGCAGAACGCCTTGACGCCTACGTCGAGGCGGCTGTCGTCAATGTAGAAATCGGGTGTATGATGCGGCGCCGCTTCTTTGGGCGTTTTTCCTTTCGGCATGCCGCCGACGAAAAAGTAAAATGAAGGCGCTTTTTCACCAAAAAACGCAAAGTCCTCAGCTCCCGTGACCCAATCTGCCGATATGACGTTCTCTTTGCCGGCGGCTTTTTGTAGTGACGGCAGCATCTTTTCGACCAACGCCGGGGTGTTGTAAGTGACCGGTGCTTTTGTATCGATCGACACCTCGACGGTCGCTCCCATGCTCTCAGCTATGCTAGCGGCAACTTGCCGTATTTTGGCGTGAACGTCCTTTTGCATCTCCGAATCGAGCGTACGAATCGTGCCTGCCATGGTAAGTTCTTCAGGGATGATGTTTTCACGAACACCGCCATTGATGCGGCCGACCGTGATGACGACCGGTGCTTTGGGGAGTTCGGAACGGCGGGCAACTATCATCTGTAAGCCCGTATAGATTTGCGTGGCGGTCGCAATTGGATCGACGCCAGCCCACGGATATGCACCGTGTGTCTGACGGCCCTTGATCTTGATCTCAAACCAATCGCTCGCGGCCATGGTTGCCCCGGACCTGTATTTGATCTGGCCGATCTCGGTCTGCGAATTGATGTGGATGCCAAAGACCGCGTCGATCTTTGGGTTTGTCATCACGCCTTCTTTGACCATCAACGGTGCACCGCCTTCTTCACCCGCAGGCGGGCCTTCTTCGGCCGGCTGGAAGATAAATATGACGGTGCCTTTGATCTTGTCTTTCATTCCGGTCAGAACCTCGGCCGTGCCCATCAACATCGCCACGTGTGTGTCGTGGCCGCAAGCGTGCATCACGCCGACCTGCTGGCCGTTAAAGACGGCCGTCTCTTTTGAGGCGAAAGGAAGCGAATTTCGCTCCGTTACAGGCAGTCCGTCCATGTCCGCGCGAAGGCCGATCGTGGGCCCCGGCTGGCCGCCCTTCAGAATGCCGATGACGCCGGTCTTTGCGACCCCCGTTCGCACCTCGATGCCGAGCCGCCGCAAATGATCTTCGACGTATCTAGCTGTTTTCGTTTCGCCGTTACCTAGCTCGGGATATTGATGAAGATGCCGCCGCCACTCGACGATCTTTGGCATTAGCTTTGCGGTTGCCGCGTCGGTCTCTCGACTCATATCGATCGCGAAAAGGCCATTAAAGCACGTAAACAGAACAAGGACCGCTCCAAGCATTCGTTTCATTTGGTTGATCTCCTAATCAAATTGAATGCGTAGATTGTAGCGCGAATCCATTCGTCAGATATCAATTCATTACTTCTTTTGCATTTGAGCCATCGACGTTTGAAATCCAAAGCGACATTTTGGGGAAATTGCCGCCGATGTATGCCAGTTTTTTTCCGTCCGGGGACTGACGGGCAAAGAATGTATTGACACCCACGGGCCCCAAGTCTGAGCCATCCGCCTTCATCGAATAAAGCTCCTGTTTTTCGCCGGTCTCACGGGTGAATATTATTCGATTGCCGTCCGCCGACCACGAAGGGTAAAAATTGTGCCCCTCATTGTTCGTAAGCAGTTTCTTGTCGGACCCGTCGGCATTCATCGTCCAGATCTGATCTTTGTTGTCGCGGATCTCCCGGTAATAGACGATCTTTTTTCCGTTGGGCGACCATACGGGATTATAAAACGCGACCTTGTCATCGTCGGTAAGGCGTTTCTGATCGGAACCATCGATGTTTGCCACAAATATCTGGGGCAGGGCTCCGTTCGGTTCAGAATTGTAAACCAGGCGTTTGCCATCCGGCGAGACTACAGGCGAGCCGTCGCGACCGGCAGTGCGGATCACCAACCTCAGTCCGTTGCCGCCCATGCCGATCGAAAATATATCCTGCTCACGGCTGCCGGCGGGGCCCGACCCAAAGTAGATCGTCCTGCTGTCGCGTGACCACGATGGAAATGACTCGTTTCCGTTGTTACCAGTGATCCTGCGCATTTCAGTGCCGTCGGGCCGCGAGATGTAGAGGTCAGACGTCATTCGTCTTGGTGCTGAATTGGTGATCTCCGAGCGGGTAAAGCAGATATACTTACCATCCGGCGACCAGGTGACGTGCGAGAATGAGATAGCCGCTCCTTGTGCGAGGCCGATTGCCGGGAACAGTCCGAGGAACATAGCGATTCGTAAGAATTTCATATATTTTTTCCAAAAAGGTGCACGATTTTCGCATCTTTGTGCGTCTAATATTTCAATTATCGGACCAAATTGTTCAATTCCTATAGAATCGGGCAAAGGCGTTTGAAACATTGAAAGCATCATTTCGTAAAAGACATCAAATGGCACAAAACCATGTAAGAGGGCAGAAACTGCAGGGCGGAGAACACTGGGGAGCTGTTTTTCATAAGCGGCGAACCGATTCGGCAGTCTTTTGCGAGTCCGTCTATAAGAGAAGCATGGATCTGCCCGAACACTCGCACGAACTCGGATTTTTCACCCTTATTCTCGACGGATATTACTCGGAGATCCTTGGCCGAAAAAATGTTCTTTACTCGCCGCGTACAGTGCTCTGGCGTCAGGCCGGGCTAACGCACAAGGATCGCATTGCGGCGGCCAGCTCGCGATTTTTCTTTGTTGAGATCGAACGTCAGTTTGCCGACCGGCTTGACCAGTGTAAGAACGTGCCGGAACATCTGGCCGAGTGCAATGGGTCTCTAACATGGCTCGCCTCGCGTCTGCGGTCCGAGATCATTGCCGGCGATGCATCCTCTCCGCTCATCATAGACGGCGTTACACTCGAAATGCTCGGGCTTCTTATTCGTCAGGGCAAGTCATTGGAGCGGAATCCTCCTAAGTGGCTTCGGCGTGTCATCGAACGGCTCAATGAGGAATTTGCTACGCGGATCACCACCGAGTCTCTAGCGGCGGATGCGGGCGTTCATCCGGTACATTTGGCGGCGGTGTTTCGAACCTTTCATCAGGAGACGATCGGCGACTATGTCCAGAAATGCCGTGTTAGTCACGCGATATCGATGCTCCGGAGATCTGACATCTCTCTCGCCGAGATAGCTTTCGATTGCGGGTTTTCAGATCAAAGCCATTTTACGCGAGTTTTCAAACGTCGCATCGGTATGACACCCGGAGCTTATAGAGTCTCGATCAGTTGATCTCTCACAGACACGCTGCCAGCCGCTCGATATCGCCAAGATTATTATAAAAATGCGGAGAGATCCGCAGTAGGTCGCCCCGGGGCGAAACCGAAATATTCTCGCGTGACAAACTCTTTGCGATCGCTGAGGACGATGTCCGGTTGAGCGGTCTGAGGCTAACGAGGACTTTAGAACATAACTTGGTCAAGTTTCCGAACCGCGGTTATCACTTTCCAAAAGGCTTGGCAGCATCCAGATATCGGTCTCTATCGAAGAGGGTTATCTAGGTTGAAAGCGTACTGATTTTGAATGCACCACCACGGAGTGAATGAAGACACTATAGTTTTGTCCACTTTGCCTCAAAGATCCTATCAGCTGTACCAGTCTTATCGACGATCTCTAAATGAGAAAAGCCAATGTTCTCGCCGTGATAAGTCGTAATGTCTATTCCACGCGCCCCGTTTCGCCCTGCCTGAAACGTGTGAATGTTATCGCGAACGGCGGAAAGCGTATTTATCTGTCCCGGGCGCAATACCTCGTTGTGAGTTTCTTGAATTTGGAAGGTCCTGGCCGAAGAAAAAGCGGGCATTTCGGCAACCGGTTCGAAGTTGCGCATCCGAGCCTCCCCCTCCAAACCTACGGTACAGACGCTAACATTTGGATGGTTGTGCGGTGGCAGAAACGCATTCGGCTCCATGCGCCACTCGACCACAAAGAAAGGTATCCCCCGATATCCCACACCGAAAAACATTGCTGGATCGAGGTTCTTAAATTTGCCAAGTTTCGCAGTCGGAAGGTCGCCTAACTTCAGCTTCGCAGCATTGTAGCCTAGCCATCGAAGATATTTTTCCTGACCCTGCCTGGTCGAATCTGCGTGAAGGCCAACCGCCTTGGGCAAACACTCGGCGAGAAAGCCATCCCAGGTGGAGGAAGAAGCAGCTTCAGCCTTCTGCCCAAAAGCCGAAGTGGGCCGAATCAAAAGAAGCGCAGCGGCGGCCAAAGGAAATAACAACATTTTTCGACGGGTCTCGACAATGCCATCGGCAATTTCTCTTTGTTTCGGCTCACCTATGGGAACGATGTGACCAAGCCCGTTTGTACTCATATATTCACCCAACTTTATTTATTCATCCGCTTTATTTCTGCCCTTATCAATGCCGCTTCGCGCGATTTCTCATTGACCTCAAGGGCCTCACCAAACGCCACGCGAGCCTTCTCCGGCTGGTTTGTCCTTAGGTATGCCTGGCCAAGTGTCAGAAGTAATCTTTGTTGGCCATGGTGGGCAAATTTCTTGAACATCGGCCCCATAGCTTTCCGCATGCCTTCGACGATCTCGATGACACGCGGTACCATCCCGTACGAATCAGGAAGCCATAAATAGCTTGCGCTTGCGACCGAGAGGACGGCTCCGTGTTCAGGGTCGAGTTTCTCGGCTTCCCTCACAAGAGCGAAACCGGCGTCGTAGCTCGCTTTTTCCTTGGCCGCGTCACCTTTTTCTAAACGCTGGGCCCGGAGGATATGGAGCGATCCGAGATATGCCATTGCCTCCGCATCATCTTTTCGGATGGTCAACGCTCGCTCAAGGATCTTCTGCGCTTTTGGTACTGCGGCCTTGTCACCTTCATCGAAAAACTGAAAGAAATAGCCCTTGCCAAGTTTCCGCACTAGCCGGAGATCATCGGGTTTCGCGGAGACTTCTTTCTCGAGCGCTGCGATCTCCTCCGGGCTCGGAGCAGAGCCGGCTGTGAAGTCCTGCGCCAATTGGCCGGGGATTTGGCCCGAAATGCTCAACGAGGCCGCCCAGACCGAAAATAAAAGACAAAATATCGATAGAGAACGTCTATTCATAACAACTCCTGAACGCAACCGATACACGTGCGAAAAAACAGCATCCAGCACCAGTTGACCAAATATGAACTAGGGTCAATCGGATTAACGTCTTCCGGAACGTCGATGTTTCAATTTTTTGGCCTAATCTGCCTTCGGTGCTCCTTTTATAAGTTCCGCGATCTCAATGATGATTCGGCCGGGGCCCTTGCCGCCGAGATCACGGCCAACGCTGGTGTTGACCTGGACGGCAATGGCCACTTTTGTCTCAGGAAAATACATCATGTCGGTCATATATCCGGGAAAAAATCCGCTGTGGCCGTACGTGATACCGGCAGGTGTTGGGCGGATTATCGCGCACAGGCCGTATTTCGTGGTTCGGCCCAGCATCGGGGCGTCCACGCCGTCCAGGACTTGCGGAAGCAGCGATGAATGAAACGCTTTGCCCTCATAGATCATTTTCGCCCACCGGGCCAGGTCCTCCGAGGTCGACGCCCAACCGCCGCCGGTCCACTCAAGCTGAGGATTGACCAGGAATTTACCGTTCGCCATCATCGCGTCATTCTTGCCAAACGGATTCTCCGCACCCGCGTAGCCCTGCACGACACCTTTCATTACGGGCCCTTCCTGCGCTATGGTGTCCGTTAGCTTTAGCGGCTTGATCAGCCGACGTCTTGCCTCGTCGTAAAATTCCTTTCCCGTGACTTTTTCGATGATCATCCCGAGCACAATGTAATTAGTGTCCGAGTAATCCCAACCTTTGCCAGCCACGAACGGCGGTTTTTCGTCCAACAGATACGCGAGCCTCTCTGCCGGAGTCCACACCTTCATCGGATTCTGCATCAGAAAGGTCGTGAAAGTATCCTTGAACTCATACCGGACGAGGCCGCTGGTGTGATTCATCAGCTGACGAACCGTAATATCCTTAGCATTGGGCAGACGCGAGAACCACGGCTCGCTGCCGAGATACTTTTCGACCTTGTCATCAAGGACGATCTTGCCTTCCTTAACAAGCTGCAATGCGACCGCGGCGGCAAATGTCTTGCCCGTGCTTCCCGCGAGCATGCGGTCGGTGGGCTTCATGGGCACCTTGGTTTCCCGATCAGAGAACCCGACGGCGAGTCCGAATGATTCTCCGCTGGCCAACGTCACACCAACGGTCGCGCCCGGAAACTTCCCCGCCTTGTGCCATTCGTCGAGCTCTAGCTGGATCTGTTTCTTTATATCGTGCGAATTTGCCGCGGCGGCCCGTTTCGGGACAGTTGCCGATCCAAGCTTGAAGTATGTGCGGTCAACGATCATCCACTTTTGTGAATCCCAAAGGTCCCGATCAAGCGCCACATCCGTTTGAATGTCCGAGTATTCTTCGGTCATCGTTTTGCGGCCGTCGGAAAAAAAGAGAACCTCGGGCGCGATCCAGCCGCCGCCTTTGACCTTTTCGTACTTATTGAACTGGGTTTCGGTCACGACCTTTCTTTCCGGTCCAACAAGCTGGATGAGGCGAACGAAGTACAGATTTTCCTTATCGATCCAGAACTGAGGTTTGGTCAGATCACTATTTTCCGCTCCTACCACATATACATCACGCCCCTGCCACTTGGTCTGATGGGAGAGAGACAGATTGATGCCGAGCCCTTTCAACTGATCGACCGTGGTCCCAACTGGCTGCATGTACACATCAAATCCGAGCACCATCAGCGGATGGACGAGCGGCCGTCCCGTTCCCGTCTTGCCATCTCGGAATTGAAAGATCTTCCCATCCGTAAATAGCATTCCGTTCCCTTTTTCGAGCGGAGCGATATCGATTCGAAGCCGGCCCGGCAAGCTCATCGCCTCATACCACGTGGCGACATCGTCGGTTCCGTCGGGTTTATGAGTGATCGTCTTTTGGACGAACGTAAGCGTCTTGTACCACTTTGAGCTGTATCGCTCGTGCATCGCCTTGACGACATCGCTGCCGTTCTTGATATCAGCGGCCGAAACCATCGCAATGCAAACCAAGAAAAGGGCGGGAAGTAAAATGCGTCGTAACAGTGTTTGGTAATTCTCTATCATTTGAATACTGAGTTGATTTTAGCGGCCGGGTTCTTTCTTTGACTATGGAAGGTTTGTTGCCGGTTTGATCTGCCCGCGGTGGCACGTGGTGCAGTTCACGGTCGGCGAGTCGCCCAAATTCTTGATGCCCCTTAGCATCTCGCCGCTGATCTTGAAGACCATCGCCTGCATATCGCGGGCGATCTGTTTCTGCGGTTTTGCCTCCGATTCCCAGGCGTCCGGAGCGTGACAATGGGTGCAGTTCACACCGAGCGAACGCGCATAACCGAATTCCATCACCGCCAGCACGCGTGACGCCGGGGCACCCTTAAACATCGGCATCTGAATATTCTTGAAAACGGTCTCGGCGGGCTCGCGTTCCTTGCCCTTTGTCTGTTCCCTAAGTTTGACCAGGGCTGCGGTCCGATCAAAAGGTGTAGCTGCGGGTGTTGGTATAACAACCGCTTGAGCGAAAGCAGCCCGGCTGGAACTTTGGCCAGCTAAGAACGAGATCGACAACACAACCATTATCGCTGCCACGGCCATCAGCGCTCCATATTTTTGCCCTTTAGATCTCATATTGTCCTCCAATAATCATTTTTTCCTTGAGTAGGTTAGATCGAACGCGGTCGTCCACGTTTTCCCATCGTCCGTCGAATTCTCGCCAAACTGCCTGACGTTACCGTTCTGGAGTCTTGAGAACGTCATTTTCGCAAGAGTCTTTTTACCGCCTAGGATCGTGTCGGCGACGACGACCATCTTACCGTCCTCGAACCCGCCGATATAATGAGTAAACGTTCCCTTATCGTCGACCCACGTCTGATGCCATTTCTTGTCGTTCGTATCGTAAATGTTAAAACTCTTGCCGCTTGACCCGCTCCCACTCGTCCAGTTTTCAAAAATGATGCACTGTCCGAGGATCAACTGCACGCTGCTCTGCCCCGACGGCACACCCTGAGGGTTCTTGACGTCCCACTCGCCGATCCAAAAATCGAATTGGCGAAATTCAACAGATGCTTTGCACGGGTTGACCGCCAAATCAGACTTGTCTACCAGAGCCCGAAATTCGGGTTCGTTCTCCCAGGCGGAAAAGTCCTTTTCAGTATTCAAGGTTTCCGGTGCTATGCCGCCAAACTTTGTACTCTTTTCGATCGCATCGAAGGATTTGGCCTTGTTGCCAGCCCGCGCATAGGCCCTTGCGAGAGCGAGGGCAAAAACAGCGTTCGGTGAAATGCTCATCGCCGCTTCGAGATGTTCGGCGGCGAGTTTGGCATTTCCTGTGTTCAACAGTGATAGACCGAGGCGGTATTGTGCCCCCGCGTTCTTCTGCTCAACTTTAACGATCTTTTCGTAGGCGGCGGCCGCACTTTTCCACTCCTGTTTTTGGTACGCATCATTTGCGGCCGCACGCATTTCGGCAGTAACGGTCGGGGTCTGGGCGGACGAGGCCGCAACAGCTAGCAGAATTAGCAGCGTAGGTATCAACACCTTCATAATTCGATCTCCCTATTTTGTGTGTTGCCCTTAAGATGCCCGTCGGCCCCGACCAGTTGTCGCCGCGGTTGAACAAGACTCCTTCAATCTTGTTGAGCGGCTGCCTTGATCGTCGGCTTCATTGCTTTTTCGGCATTTGTGCACGCACCCGGATCAATAACCGAAGCGCCATTGGCGATCTTCCACCCCGAATCTGTTCGAACAAGATTGAACTGGTTGATACCGCAGTGCGACAGCTTGCCGCCGGCAAAAAACACGTAACGGCCCCAAACCATTGCCCAGTCTCCGCTGACCTCGACGTTTGGGGCGTACATCACCTCTTCATTAACCTTGGATTTGTCGGTGAACATCTTGGAAAAAGCGTCGCCGGGGATGACCTGGATTCGCGACTTGCCATCTTTTTGTTTGAACAAAGCGACGAGTTGGTTCTCAGCCGTGCCAAGCGCCAAAATGCCAGGCGGATTCGCCGCGGCCATTTCGGCAAAGAGTTTATTGACTACGGCAAGGGCATCGGCCCTATCGTCCGCTTTTTGGGAAATGGCCGATGTCGCGAAGATCGCGACGAACATGATCGTGATAATGAATTTTTTCATGGTAAGTACCGCCGGTTTCTGTGAAATAATAAATTTTCTCAATTTCCAACTAAATACGCAGACTGACCCAATATAGTTTCGGGTCAGTCTGCGAAAATCCGATGAATGAGGGTTATTGGTTGGCCACTCTACTAGTTGCCAGTGACAGATGCCGGAAGCGGTTTGTCAACGGTTGGGCGCTTTGGTGTATTTGCAAGCGTCCAACCGGTTGCCATGATGGTCCTCGCAACCTTTTCCATCTGCACAAAATTTATCTTCTCTACTGAGTCCGACGGCTGATGATAATCTGCGTGGGTCCCGTCCATAAAGAAAATGATCGGCACGCCGTGTTTTGCATAATTAAAGTGGTCCGAGCGATAGAAATACTGATTCGGGTCGTTCGGGTCGGCGTATCTGGGGTTGTAGTTCAGCTTTAGGAACGAGTTGTTTACTTCGTCAGCGATCTGGCCGAGCTCGGTGCTCATCATGCTGTTGCCGATCGTAAATATCTCGCCGGGTTTCGGCAGCTCCTTATTTACGGGATGATTTTCGTCGCCCGGATTCTGAAAACGGCCGATCATATCGATGTTGAGTTCGGTAATGATCGACGTGATCGGAACCGTCGGATGCGATGTGAAGTATTCGCTGCCCCACAGCCCTTTCTCTTCGCCAGCGTGCCAAATGAAGAGCATAGAGCGCTTTGGCCGCTGTCCGCCTTTTGCAAAGGCCTCGGCAATGGATAGCACAGAAACCGTTCCGCTACCGTCGTCGTCGGCTCCGTTCCAGATCTTGTCTTCTCCCGCCGCGAACGGGTTCATACCGACGTGGTCGTAATGGGCGCCGATCGCGACATACTCATTTTTCAATACCGGGTCCGAGCCTTCGAGAATGCCGACGACATTCTGCGTATGGATATCCTGCGTTTTGACAGCGATCGTGCCGCCTACCTTTTTGGTCGGTTTGAGTTCAAAGCTCTCAAGCGTGTCGCCCGAGGCACCTCTTGAGAACAGAGCATTGGCGTTCAATTTTTCACCGGCAAATAAGACGGAGATAAGACGCGGGCTCGCGGTTATGTTTGCGACCGTTGACTGGTTCTGGGGCGTCCCAAAGCTGACAGAGCCTTTGTCGGATTGAGCCCATTTGGACGCGTCCCAGTTTGCCATCGTATTAAAGCTGGGGAAACCGAGTAGGGCACGGGCTCCGTTGGCCTGAGCGTATGCTTGGGGCGACGCCACGTCACCCTTTGGCGCAGATTGAAGGTCGCGAAAGGTAACGCCTTTGGGCAATCCGCCGACTGTGACGATGACTTTGTCCCTAACGTCGATGCCAGCGTATGGGTCGATATTTTTTGATTTGATCACCCATCCATTGCCAGCAAAAACGACCGAGCTCGCCGGGAAATTTACCGAGGTCTGGCCCGCGAGAAAATCCTTTCCGTAGGAATATGATTGGCCGTTGACCTCAAGCGTCGACTTATCCGTCTCGATCTTGTTCATTCTCAACGGCACGTTTTGAAAATACGAGCCGTTGTCGCCAGCCGGCTTTATTCCCCAACTGGCGAGGTGTTGGGCGATAAACATCGCTGCGATATCGAGGCCGAGCGACGGCGTGTCGCGGCCCTCAAGTTCGTCCGACGCGATAAAGGTCAAATATTCCTTTAGTTGTTTTGCGGTCACGCCATCGACGTTGCCGAACTGCGGCGCAGCGGTTTTGACAGTTTTGGTCTGTGCATTGATAGATGCTGGAACACCTACCAAAAATACAAAGAAAATCAGTGCCGATAGGGCACGGTTCATGGCTTTTATCATTGGTTTATACGAACTTCCTATTTAGGTTTGATGGCAAAACTTCTTTCTTCCAACGGGACTTGTTTGCCCAAAGCTAACTCCCACGTATCGACTAATACGATGGTGACCCAAAAATGTTTTCGGTCAGATGATATTTTGAGAAAAAAACGATGCTAGTATTGGCCAAGTGGAAGCTAATTATTACGTCTTGCTAGTATTTGCCCCGCTGCTCGTGGTGGTCGGCATTCTGGGATTTGTGATTCCTGCCGATAAAAGCCTAACGAGCGGTGCACCGGCGTACAATATCTTTCACATTATTTTTGGATTGGTGGGGATCGGGATAGTTTACTCGGGGCATGTGCCGTGCAGGCGAGCCTTCAATATCGTCTTTGGCGCGCTCGATCTTTATCAGGCCGTAGCAAGTTTCCTGCATATTTTTCCTGAAAAATACTTCAAATGGAAACGCACCGACGATGTTCTTCACATTGTCATCGGCGCGTTTTTGCTCTTGGTCGGTGCTTTTGGTGGTTAATTTGTATAGCCCGGGACTGTTTTGTATTCGAGGATCTTGTTCATGTCCTGATCTCCGGGTTCGGCAAGATCGTTGCGGACCAGCAGCACGAGGTTTACTCCGGGCCGGAGAGGATAAACGCCAACATATTTATAGTGTGAGCTGTATTTCTGTATCGCGGCCACGTCCTGATCGTTTTTCTTCATAATAACTATCTCAGATGTCGTCGCATCGACGAGCGACCCGAAATAATTGGCATGGGTGTAATCCTTTGTGTACCAAGTCATCGGCCAATAGTCGGGCGAAACTATTTCGATGGTCGCGTCCTTACCCTTTCCGCTCCGGTCGGCATATTTTTCAACCTCGCGCATCATGTCAAGGAAACCGCGCCGTGTATGAGCGTAAACATACACCATCTCATCGTCGTCATAGCGGACGAAATTGAGCTGGTACATTTGATAGGTTAGGACGAGACATCCGGCCGCAGTTAGAATCGCGGCAGCCAATTTTAGTGCAAGCCGTTTTGATTCGATCAGTTGGCCCAAACCGTAGCCCGCTGAAATGCACATCGGCAGCAGGAAACTTAAGGCTAGCCAAGGGGTTTTGTAGGGAATGATCGAATAGGCGGCAAAGAGTCCGAGACCCCACAGCCCGATAAACATTGCGAACCTGTGCCGAGCCTTCAAGAACGTGATCAGAATACCAAGCGTGGACAATATCAAAATGGCCGACTCTATCTTGAGGCCCCATTTTACATAGCCCAGATAGCCGTGCATCGTGTGATCCCGATTGCCGGTCTTGTTCCAGATCGCGTATGCTTCAAATGCTTTCCAGATGCCCTCTTTGTAGGTGAAGAAGGAAGAGAAGAAGAGAACAAATAGATACGCTGCAACAATGGCTGCAGCACTTACGATAATAATGGCATTGGAATTATTGCCGAGGCTCTTGCGGAAGTTGCCGAGGGTCAACTCGACGGGTTCTGAGATCTGTGATTCATTTGAGCGTCGCATTTCTAGGACGAACATTATCCAGGCGGCAACGGCGCCGACGGTCAGGAAAATGATCGAGCCAAAAACGAACGTTTCCGGCGGACGAAATGGATTGTATGCGATCGTATTGTAGATCCACTTGAAGCCGTCGATCAGTTCTGCGTTGTAGAACAAGATCGAGACGATCAGAAATGCGTGAGCCGCGAGGACGATCCGCATCGAGCGTTGGTCGAGTTTTGACGCCGGCCAGATCTTGCGCCAAATAGCTACCGAAACACACGCGATCGCCATTGTTCCGAGCGTAATGAATGCCGTTTCCTTAGTCGCGAAAAACAATGAAATGCACGCGGCGGCGAGTATAAGATAGATCGGCCGGCCACCGTCCCAGGACAAGAGCATCCTAATGACGAAATATGCCAAGCCCGCTTCAACAAGAAGAAATCCGATGCGTAGTGCCCAGACCGTACCCTCGCTCTCGCCGCCGACAGCGGTCGCGAGATTTAGCGCGGACGGAAGAAAGCAGACCAGTAGTATCAGGGCCATCCAGGCCACTGCTCCGTAGCCAGCTTCTTTTTTCTCGATGAAAAAGACGACCGAGACAACGATCGCTATGCTGAGAAAGACAAATGAGATCTCATGAATGAAATATCTCGAGATGAACACCATTCCTGGCGACAATGCAACGAAGAGCGCGGCGAGCAGACTGCCGGTGCGGCCGATGTATCGCTTGAGATACAAGACCAGCACCACCATTAGGACACCAAATATCGCTACGCTTGCGCGTACCGGGATCGTGTCCATTCCAAATGCCTTCGAGAAAGCCAGCGAGATGTAGTACAGCGTCGGGCCGTGGTAATTGGCCGGATCGTATTTATACAAGCCGTCGTGAATCAGGTTCTTTAGGAAAAATCCGTTGACGCCCTCGTCGTGGTGAAGCGGCTTTAACGCAAGATCATAAAAACGAAGAAAAGTCGCCAGAAGTGTTACGAGCACGGCTCCGCCGAACCATTGACGATCGTTGATCAGGTCTGTACTCGCGGTGCTATCCACAACGCTCTCAGGGGCCGCGGTCTTGCTGGCCTCAACTATTTCGTCCGCCTTCTCGGTCTTTGCTGCATTTTTGCGCTTCTTTGCCATCGTCGCTTACTTGACCTTATATACTTTATATTCGCCCGATTCTGCGGCGACCGGGTACTTTCTGAAGAATTCCTCGTTTGCTTTTACAGAATTTCGCTCCTCCGGCGAAACGAGTACATAGTCGATATCATACTTTTTGAGCAGAGCCTCAGTCATACCGCTTCCCTGATAGATCTGCCTTACGTCCTGCTCACGCGTCCCTATGTCAATTCCATGAGATGACAGATGGCCCGTGTATCGCATCAATGACTGTCGGCCCGATAGGACTACAGCTGAATTGTAGGTCGGAGCGTTTAAGAACAACGCGTTCGGCGGCGTCTTAGCCTTGATCTGATCAGCAACTTTCATCGCATCCGAGTCGAACACGCGGATCTTCACCTGATTCGACGCCGTTCGAAAAACATCGAGTGCTCCAGCCAGCGTCAGCATGATAAGACAGACGGCGGCAACGACCTTGAGCACCACATTCTTTTCCCACAGCCACGCGATCGCCATTGCGATGAAGGGTATCGAAAGCAGAAACCAATAGATCAGTACCTTGATATTGTCCCATTGCCACGGCGCGAGCTTCGCAATATTTGAGATAGCAAAAAGAGCGACAAAAGGTATGTAGAAGAGCAACAGGTTTCCAATCGAAAAGCCGTGTTCTTTTTCATCCGTTTCGCCTTTCGGCAACCCTCTTAAATATACCCAGATACCGACGGCGATCATCGGAATGAGGATGCCGGTGTTCTTAAACCAGAACCAGAAGAAACTCTCTTCGGGCTTTTTGTCCCATCCAAAATGCCAACCAAAGAATTGCGAGGTCTCTGACGCACTACCTGTGATCGACCAGGCAAGTACGGGAACGGCAACAACTGCGACGCCAACGCCGAATGTGACCCAAGTTCGCCATTTTGCGCTTTGAAAGGCAAACAGGAATGCCGTTACGACAAATAGCACGGCGAGGCTGTGCAGATGAATTAGCGGCAGCGTGCCGGCCAGCAACCCGACAAGAAACGGAGATGGGTAAAGGGTCGAAAAATTGAAATGCTGAGGACCGGATGCATTGTCGCTTTCGTCGCAGTTGAAAACTCTCCACAAGTAGCCAAGCACGAGAATTGTTAGCGGCATCCCGAGCAACAAACTCCGCTGCGTCATAAAGAGCACAACCATCGAGTTTCCCCAGCGAAAATTGTCACCGATGGTGTAATCCTTAGGTATGTGCCAGAGAAAATCTGCAAGTCCTTTTGTCGATGCCGACAGATCGCTGAATGCCCAGACGAAACCAAGACCGCCGCTGAAAAATAATAATGCCGGAGCGATCCGACCCGCCAATTTGCTGCCCGTGACCTTTACGATAAAGCTCTCAAGCAGCACGAATAGTGAGAAGGCCCACGAAAGATCCTGAAGGAAAACTGCTGCCTTTAGCTCGCCGCCGAGCATCATGAAATTTGCGGTCAAAAGATCGGCGATGAATGGATAGCTAAATTTTGCACCGGCCCACGAAGGATTCATCGGCGGGAAGTTATTAATGTCTGTAAAGCTAAAGATCGCCCCGAGATGAAACGGCAGGTCGCCGAGATTCTGCGAACCGCCCGTGTACAGGCCGTCCTTCATCTCGTAGATCGCGTAACCGAAAAAATACCAGAAGACTATGAAAAAGAATGCGTAATAAACAAAACGCAAGAATTTTGTGGCGTTCCCGCCCTGCAATTTGCCTTTCGCTTTTGCCCAGTCGTGCTCGGCAGTCTTACGAAACTGCTTTTGTCGCAATAAGATAAGCGGCAGCAGCGTGACTGCCAAAGCAAACCCCACCGTTATTGAGCTAAACCCGAAAAGGCAAGCCACAATAAAAGCCGTCAACCCAAAGATGGCCGACCCGATGATGTTTCCGGCTGCGAGACGCCACATCAATGGCCGTTCGCGTGCGACAGGATACGTCAACGCCGCACCGCCCAGGGTCATTGCGATAAGTAGAATTATAGATACGATCATCTTGGAGAAAGCGCGAAAACTCTTAATAAGTTACCCTATCTGGCGGTCTGGTCAAAGTGGCCATACTCGCGGAAGCTATGGAAGAAATATCATTGGATCACGATTTCGCTGACGATCTGCTGGATCTGGCACTGAAGTTGGCGACCGAGTGGGGCGATAACTTTCGCAAACCTATCGATGATCGAGTACGGGAAACGCATCCGGATCTAACAGATGCTGATATGGAGCGGCTGACGGCAATTGTAAAACAAGCGGAATCCTATATTTACAGTCTTGCGGAGGATCAATTGGCCGGGACGATAGCCGAGAGCGAGATTATTTCGACGGCACGCGATCGGTTTCCCTGGCTTGGCACCGACAACGCCTCACGGCTCAAGAATATCGGGATGTACTATGCACACAGGTGACGAATTTTGCCTGAGTCCGCCGAATCTGCAAATTTTCGTTTCCGAACCAGCTATCGACAGGGTAGAATTACATCTTTTGGCCAACAGGCCAGGGAAGACGCCTTATGCTACAAGCTGGAATCGTTGGCTTGCCCAACGTCGGAAAATCGACACTCTTCAATGCATTGACCGCACAAGAAGCGGCTTTGGCTGCAAACTACCCATTTGCCACCATCGAGCCAAATGTTGGTATGGTCGCCGTGCCGGACGAACGCCTCGCCGTTCTGGAAAAGCTGAACAAAGCTCAGAAGACTGTGCCGGCGATGGTCGAATTTCTCGATATCGCGGGGCTCGTTCGCGGTGCGTCAAAGGGCGAGGGCCTCGGCAATCAATTCCTGGCGAACATCCGCGAAACGCACGCGGTCATTCAGGTGGTGCGATGCTTTGACGACGACAATATCGTCCACGTAGACGGTTCGGTCGATCCGACGCGCGACATCGAGACCATCCAGATCGAGTTGGCGCTCGCCGATCTCGCTTCGGCAGAAAAACGTCGTGACAAGGCTCTCAGAGCAATAAAGGCATCGGGTGATAAAGTCGCAAAAGCTGAGATCGAGATCCTCGACAAGATAACCCCGTTTCTCGAAGAAGGCCGACCCGCACGGGCCGCCGATCTGACCGACGACGAGCGAAAGATCCTAAAGACATGGTTCTTTCTCTCAACCAAACCCACGATCTACGCCGCAAACGTCGATGAGGCCACCCTTGCTGACCCGTCGTCAAACGCCCACGTCGCCAAGGTGATGAAACACGCCGAGGCCGAAAAGGCCGACGTCGTCGTCATCTGTGCCAAGCTCGAGGCCGAACTTGTCGCCCTCGACCCAGCCGAGCGCGACGAATATCTACACGACCTCGGCCTCACCTCGTCAGGCGTTGATAAACTGATCAAAGCGGCGTATCACATGCTCGGCCTGATGTCCTTTCTTACGGCCGGCGAAAAAGAAGTCCGTGCCTGGACGATACCGATCGGGACGAAAGCTCCGGCCGCCGCCGGCGAGATCCACACCGACATCGAACGCGGCTTCATCCGCGCCGAGATCGTCAGCTACGACGATCTAGTCGCCTGCGGTTCGAGAAAGGCCGCCAGCGAAAAAGGCCTCGCTCGCCTCGAAGGCAAAGACTACATTATGAAAGATGGCGATGTGGTGGATTTCAGGTTTAACGTTTAGCGAAATAGAAAGTGTTGCGAGGTGAATACCCGCTCCCTCGATGACCATGCTTCTTTCGCTACTCAAAGATTAGGCGAGGATTCGTTCCAGTCGGGATTTCCACTTTTCCCAGTCGGGCATTTCCTTCTTCTGGAGATCGAAGAACTTTTTGGTGTGATCGTGATGGATGAGATGGCAAAGCTCGTGGATGATTACATATTCGATACATCCGGCCGGAGCCTTGACCAGTTCGGGATTTAAGATGATCTTTCCGTTCGCCGTACAGCTGCCCCATCGTTGGGGCATTTCCTTTAGGACTAATTCTTTCGGCTCTACACCATTTTTTCTAAATCCTTCTATGAGAGGACGAGCAATTTCGCTCAGTTTTCGTTGAGCCTTTTCTGCGTACCATTTTCGCACCAATTCTTCTGCGTTTCTTTTATCCGGTGTAGCTACTTCGAGATATCGGCCCTTCAGCTTTACAAACTCAAATTCGGCTTTCTCGATACGAAGCTGATATTGTCGCCCCGCGTATAAATGCGTCTCACCGGAAACAAACCTTCGCGGCGGGGTTCTTGGCTGAAAGGTCAAAAAGAAATTCTTTTGCTTCAAGATCCACGGAGCTTTTTTTCTCAGCTTCCTATGAATCTTTTCTATCTCAGAGTTGAGCGGAGCAGTTACTAGAACTTCCGAGTCCGGATTGACAGTTATTCCTAAGGTCTTTCTTTCTGAATACTTCAACTCAAATTCAATTCTCGTCGAGCCAAACTGAATATGTGACCTCATTGCTTATACCTCAGTTTGGCGATCTCGACGCAGGCTTCTGCGATGCGGTCGATCTCCTCAAAATTGATCGCAACGTGGTATTTGTCTCTAACCTCGTCGATCAAATAGTCCCCTATCAAAAGGATCATCCGCTTTGGAATATCAACTTCCCTTTGCCAATCTACTTTGATCAAGGGCCGCATTATCCTGTCTATTTCCAAAGCCGAGTCAGCAGAGATCTGTCTTAGAGCCGGACTGTCATCAAACTTCGCTCTAAGCTCTTCGTTCACGACTCCGTAAAAAGCTTTTGCCACGTCCTTTTCCGCTAATATTTCGGGAATGTCCGAATCGGTGCCGGATAAAACGCTGTCCATTATCTCCTGGACTCGTGCTAGATATTGGGCCTCGTCTATGCGCTTTGCCTCATAGTCCTCGATCGTCTCTCGAAGCATCTGCGAAAATTTTTTATAAAATGCCGGATCTTCATCCATTTTCTCCGTAATGTGTTTTGCGGTCCGGCTCGCGATCTTATCGGCTTTTGCTGCCGTTCCGATCGTGTTTTCGACTTCCTGCTGAAACTTGTCTTTGTCGAAAATGTTTACAAGCTCGGTAATTATCTCAACCTTTTCCGTCGTTACGTGAGTGTCGATCAATTTCTGGATCTGGCCTTCGTACTGGCGGAAATCGACGGCGTCGCTATATCTTTCCATCACCGCAAGACGCAGCTTTAGAAACATCGTCAGATCTTCGCGATAGCGGCTGATCGTCTTTCCTTCCGTGTTTCGGTGAAACTCAATCGAAGAAAGTGCGATCTTCAGACATTTAGCAAACTCAGCGAGTTTGCTATAGAACAATGCTCTTTTGTCCTCTTGCTTTAAGAGAAGTTGATAACCTTCGGCATCTCGCTTGTTTTCTATTTCTTTGAAAATGTCCCAAAGCTCAGAATACTTTTGAGGTAGCTTTTCGATCTCGGCAGCAATGTCGAAAAGCGTTCCTTCAACATCGCTTTCGTCAAACTCGCCTAGTGCCGAATAGACTTCAAGCGCATCGCTTAAGCCTTCGATCACTCCGTAATAGTCGATCACATATCCAAACTCCTTATCTTCGGCAACTCGATTTACACGAGCGATCGCCTGTAGGAGCTTATGGTTTTGGAGTTTTCTCGTTAGATATAAAACCGTGTTCTTCGGCTCATCGAACCCGGTAAGCAATTTATCGACGACGATAACGATCTCCGGATCCTTCTGATTTTTGAACCTGCTAATGATGTTCTTTTCATAGGTTTTTGCATTGCCATGTTCTTCCATCATCCGGTTCCAGAATCGATTTTCTTTCAAGTCGGATTTTTCAAATGCGCTGTCTTCGCCCTCGCGTTCGTCAATGGGAGAAATTAGAACGTCGCTTGAGATAAGGCCTATCTGATCCAGAAATTCTTTGTAGCGGATGGCATTGAGCTTTTTATCGCAGACCAATTGAGCCTTAAAGCCTGTTCCTTGCCAATTGTCACGATAGTGCAGGCTAATATCCCAAGCGATCGCATATATTTTCTGCTCTGCGGCATTCAGTTGATCCGCCCGGGCAAATTTTTTCTTTAGGTCGGCTTTCTGCTCGCGAGTCATAGACTCGGAGATCATGGCGAAATAGTTGTCGAGCGGTTTTGCGCTCACTTCCTGTCTTGCAAGCCTTCCTTCGTAAAGCAGAGGGACAACGGCTTTGTCCTTAACGGCCTCATCTACGGTATATGTGTCGATCATGCCTCCGAACTTTGCGGCAGTGTTCTTATCTTTTTTAAACAGAGGCGTTCCGGTCATTGCAATGTAGCAGGCATTTGGCAATGTCTTTTGCATTTCGATATTAAAGGTTCCGTGCTGTGTGCGGTGGCCTTCGTCGACCAGAACGAAGATGTCGGGACTTTCGAGTGGAACTTTTATCTTCTTAACTGCGGCGGCAAACTTATTAACTATCGTTGTCACGACCGCATCACTTTTGCTTTCGAGCAATTCGACGAGCCTTTGCCCGGTCGCCGCATTATCTACGGGCATTCCGCATTTTCTGAATGTGCCGGTTATCTGGCTGTCCAAGTCGGTCCGATCTGTGACTAACACGATCTTTGGATTTCGAATCGACGGCTCCATTGCAATAGCTTGAGCAAGCATTACCATCGTCAGAGATTTCCCGCTGCCCTGTGTATGCCAGATAACGCCGCCGCGACGTTTGCCGCCCTCGACACTCCTGATGCGATCGATAGTCTTCTTGATCGCAAAGAACTGCTGATATCGCGCTATTTTCTTGGCTCCGTCGTCGAAGATGACGAAGCTGAAAGCAAGATCAAGAAGACGTGCCGGACGGCACATCCCAAAGATATATTCATCTTGAATCGTGGGCCTGATTTCTTTTTGTTCAAGAGCCTCAAAATAATCCCTCACATATTTGAAACGGCCCTCGAACAATCGGTCCGACAATTCCTCGGAAAGCGGAGTATTTCTAAGATCTGACAGCTTGTCGTGAAACTCTTTCTCTTTGGTTTTCGTCGCGAACTTTTCTTTCCATTGCGACCAAAACTTTTCCGGCGTGGCGTTGGTTGCGTAGGCGGCCTCCTGTGTCGCAATACTCAAAAGAAGCTGAGTATAAACATAAAGCGAACGAATGCCGTCTTCCTGCTGGCTTCGCAATTGCTGGCTGATGGCCTGCTTTAGCGGTTCTTTCATATCGGGCCGTTTGCATTCGATAATGCAAAACGGGATCCCGTTTATGAAGAGAACAATGTCGGGACGGTAATGTTCCTTGGTGGTGCTTCGCATCACGCTGAATTCCTCGGCGACGTGAAACACATTATTCCTGATATCTTTCCAGTCGATATATTGAAGGGTGAAGCTCTTTATATCGCCGTCAACGTTCTGTTCAAACGAACGTCCGAGCGTCAGAAGATTATATGCCGTTTCGCATGCCGTGATATATCCTTCGTTCATCGGCAGATCGCGAAGGACACGGATGCCGTTCTCGATATTTGCGTCGCTAATGTAAGTGGTTCTCGTCGAACTGATCCGTTTCTCGGAATTGATCACTTTTAGTTGATTGCGCAGGATATCTTCGAGCAAAACATTGCTCGTCTTTCCTCCGCGCATCCGGTCTGCCTCGGCCGGGGTCAAATACGTCCAGCCGATCTTTTGCAACATCTGCAAGGCAGGTATCTGGCTAATATGATCTTCCTTGAAACTTGGTACTTCCATTTTGTAGAGCCCCTACTGACTTTTCTATGTCTTTACATGACAGATTGAACATGTAAAGAAAATGCCACTTTTCTTTACATATGAAGCCTCATGTGTATGCTTTTTGGCAGATCTCTATACACGTTCGACCTCATTTTTTGCCAACAGATCGAAAAGGTCCTTGTTGATGTAGTAATTGTCCTTACCCAATTTGTGTTTATAGAGCATCCCGATCGAGACCAATTCTTCCAGGTACCTCGTCGCCGTTGGTCGGCTGACCGCGAGATCGGTCATGACAAAATCGATCTTGGTATAGGTATGCGTGAACAGGTTGTTCAAGAGGTCCTGGCTATAGATCTTTGGCAGTTCACGACGAAGGTTGTGTTTATGCTTCTGCATCAGATACTTGATGCCCTCGATCTGCTCGATCGTGAATCGGGACGTTTTCTCGACGCCGGCCAGCATAAACAAAACCCAGTCTTCCCACACGTTGTCGGTCCGTACCGCTTGCAGTAGGCGATAGTAGTCGGCCTTGTTTTGATTGATAAATCGACTCAAATATAGGATAGGTATATGCAGCAATCCAGTTCTGACGAGATAGAGAATGTTGATAATTCGTCCCGTTCGTCCGTTGCCGTCATAGAATGGGTGAATGCTCTCGAACTGATGATGAATGATCGCCATCTTGACGAGCGGGTCGAGATCGCTCAAGTCATCATCGTTGATGAACTCCTCGAGATTGTTCATCAGCTCGACTATCTCCTCGTTGGTTTGCGGCGGCGTATAGACGACCTCGCCGGTCTGCTCGTTTTTTAGTGCCGTTCCCGGCAGCTTGCGGTAACCCGCGCTGTTTTCCTCAAGTATCGCCTGGATATCGACGATCTGATTTGACGAAAGAAATCCCCGATCTACTACCGAGTCGTGACCGGCCCTGAGAGCCGCGGCGTACGCGTAAACCTCTTTCGACGCGACGCTCTTAAAAGCGTTTGCCCGGGCGTCCGACTGAAACAGTTCGTCGTGCGTCGTAATGATGTTCTCGATCGCCGAACTATCTTTCGCCTCTTGCAGTGATAGCGTATTGATCAAGACACTCTCATTCGGGATGCTCGTTGCGGCCCCCTTTAGCTCGGCGAGAGCACTGCGCGCCTCGGCAACCTTTTTCAACACAGCCTTGCTCTCAAGGTCAATGTCGAGCGGCAAATCGGGAATTTTGTAATCGCTCATCCTTGCTCCTCCACTGTCAGTCTTTTCGTGCCGGTCAATAGTTGCTGCATCATTCCTTTTTTCTGCTCGCGGATGTGACTTCCTTTCTCCTTTAGCAACTTGATCTCTTTTTCTGCTGTGTCGAGAACTGATGCGATTGCTTTCTGTTCCTCATAAGAGGGCGCCATTAACTTTAATGAAAAGAAATCCGACGGTGTGACGTTTAGTAAGCCGTGCGCGCGACCTCCTTCATGGGCGACTCGGGTCAACCCTCGATCCAGCGAGTTTGCCTCAAAGAAATGCTCAAAGAAGTTACCATCAGCACGTTCCGGGTTTGCAATCCCAAAACAAATGTAAAGAGTGGTTACGACTGCTTCGTCAAAATCGTTGAGTCTTTTTGTTGCTCCCCACGGATATCCATTTGAATAGCTTTTGTTGTAGCAGTACTCGCCGCGGCGAACTAGGAAGTAGTTGTCGAGCGTTTCACTAGCCACCGACTTGTTAAAGAAATCGGTTTGGCGCACAAATCCGCGTTGTGCCGAGATTGTTACAACGTTGGTGCACTTCGCGGAATTTTTTCTTGTTACTCGGCTGAACAAATCACCCAACCTAATTTCCGTCCATTCGGTGATGAAGCCGGGGAGGCGTTTTTTGCCGGTGAGGAGGTTTTGCATCAGCCATTTTTTGCGGAGTTCTTTTTGGGCGATGATCTTGTTATTGAGTTCGATCGCCTTATCCACCAACCCCAAAACATGTGCGATCGCTTTCTGCTCCGCTAGCGGCGGAACCAAGGCGCGAAACGCTTTTATCTTCTCTAGCGTAATTCGCGTAATGGCTTGGCCAGAGATCTGATCGGTTATTTCTTTTTGTCCGAGCGGACTCTTCAAAAACTGAAGTAAGAATTGATTGTTTACATGCTCATCATTGACCCGCAACGCCGCCACACTTGACAAAAGACTAAACTCTTCGTCCAGGCTATTTAGGCAACACGTTCCTGTGCTCGCTCCGTCCTTCGTTAACAGGATGTCTCCTTTTTTTACAGGACAGCGTTTGTAGATGAACTCATGCTCTTCAAAAGAGATGAATCCGACATTGCTTAGGAGGAGTCCGTCGTTCCGAATGTTTTTTGAGGTGATGTACTTGAACGGCCCCACCTTTGATTTTGGAGAAAAATGCGTTCCGTCCAAGATTGACTCGCAAACGTCTTTGAATTTCCTAATTTTCCAGTCAATTGGAATCGCGAGTTGGCGAAAAGATTTTAGAGTTTTCATCGTTTGAACGGTTAGGCTCCCAATTCCTTCAAGTATTTTTCTAAATCAAGTTGCACATTGTTAAGTTCAGCTTCCAGCAACTCGATTTCCTTTTGAACTAGTGCGATGTCTATTTCAGCCTCTTCTTCGAACGTATCTACGTAACGCGGTATGTTGAGATTGAAATCATTTTCTTCTATCTCTTCAATCGTCGCGACATAGCTGTATTTGTCCTCGACGACGCCTGCGGAAAGTTCGCCCGCATTAAACTTGCGATAGCTATCGACGATGCGGTCGATATCCGATTCACGGAGACGGTTCTGCGTCTTGACGCTCTCAAAATGCTGGCTGGCGTCGATGAAAAGAACGTCGCGGTTGTCGCCCTTGCCTTTGTTAAAGATAAGGATCGCCGCCGGAATGCCGGTGCCGAAGAAAAGATTTGCCGGAAGGCCGATAACAGCCTCAAGCAAGTTTTCTTCGATGGTCTTCCGCCTGATCTTTGCCTCGCTCTGGCTGCGGAACAAAACGCCGTGCGGAACAACGACGCCAACTTTTCCATGGCCTTCGTGTGCGATCTCGATCATATGCGAGATGAATGCCCAATCGCCCTTGCTCTTTGGCGGGATGCCGCGCCAAAAACGATTATATTTGTCCGTCGCGGGATCGTAGCTTGTGACCGCCTTGTCGTCCTTTTTATCGTCAACCTTTCCCCACTTATCTAATGAGAATGGCGGATTGGCAACCACGGTATCGAACTTCATCAGGGCATCGCCCTCTTTAAGCTTTGGATTGCGGATCGTATCGCCCCAACGGATCGTCGCATTGTCTATCCCGTGGAGAAACATATTCATTATCGCCAAAGCCCAGGTGCTGCCCATCGACTCTTGTCCATATAGAGCGAAGTTGTCAGAACCGACTTCCATTCCTGCTTTGATCAAAAGCGAACCCGAACCGCAGGTCGGGTCACAGATGCGTGATCCGGGCTTTGACTTCGTAAGTTTTGCCAGAAGGGTCGACACCTCCTTCGGCGTAAAGAACTCTCCGGCTTTCTTTCCCGAATCGGATGCAAAATTTGCGATCAGGAACATATAGGCGTCGCCGATGATGTCCGCTCCCGCAAGATGCGACGGCCTAAGGTCCAGTTCTTCCTTATCAAAACCCAAAAGGAGATTCTTGATCCGCGTATTCTTGTCCTGCTGATCGCCGAGAATGCTGCTGTTGAACGAGATGTTTTGGAATATGCCCGCTCCGTCTTCGCTGTAGAGCTTTTCGCGGTTTGCCTCGACAAGATCGGCAAGCCCGATATCGATCAACTCGCCAATGTTCGCTTCGTTGCGATTATCAACAAAGTATTTGAAATGGCTATTTTCCGCCACAACGAAGCGTTCGAGTTCCATCGCCCGTGTTGCCCGGTCCCGGTCACCGCCATACTTTTCAAGATATTTCGCAAATTTGTCGTCGTGCACGTCGCTAAGATACTTAATGAAGAGCATCGTAAGGACATAGTCTTTATAAACGCTAGGGTCGATACTCCCGCGAAAGCCGTCACAGGCTTTCCACACCGCATCGTTTATCTGCTTTTGCGTGATTTTTGTCATAGTAACTATTTAAGTGCCTTGTCGATCTTGTATTGGATAAGACTCTGTCTCAGCTTCGCGATGTTTGACCTCAGTTCGTGTTCCTTTTCGGACAATTTCGCAATTCTCAGAATATGTTCCTGAGTCGTAAGAGGGGGAATCCGAATCTCCATTTCAGCAAGAACCTCTTTAGAAATCGAGACCATCGCCGATCCTATTGCCTCGCGTTTGAGATAGTTTTGTGTTGACTGGTTATTAAGATACCAGACGAGATACTCGGGTGACACGCGAGCGTCTCGAACCGTTACCACGAGGAAGGTAGTGGAGGCTACCGAGGGCGGATCGCTCTCCGCAAACAAGGCAGCAAAATTCTTACTGCCCTTTGCCGCAAACAGCACGTCGCCCGTCTTCAGAAGATGCTTCTCGGTCTGCCTGTTAATTTCCAGGTCAGCATAAAGTGAAGAACTCAGTTTTCCGTCTTCATCAAAGTCCTTTGCTTGAAGATAGACGCACCCACCTGAAAGTCCCGGCTTAGCGTATATGCCAGTTCGTAGGTCCGCGATTTGTCCTAAAGTTGTGAGCATATTTATTCTTCAGTACGGACTGTACAAGAAAACGCGAGTTTAGTCAATATTTATTTTTCAGTAGCCCGTCTACAAACAGAGTTGGCTAAATAGCGGGTGTTCAGGGTTAGATTTATGTGTGCGCCGGTAGCGAGCGTGGGACAACGGGGCGGCGGCTTTACGCGAGGATCGCGGAAAGGAGCACAAGATTCTCAAGGTTTTGTACAGATATCGCGGGGTTATGTACGGAGAACGCGGGGTTTCGCGCAAAACTCTCAAGGTTTTATCCAAAGAACTCAGGTTTTTGTACAAAGATCGCGGAGTTTTGTACAAACAGTAGAGCCCTTTGTACAAAGATCAGAGGCCGTTACGGGGGCGGGTATTGGCGTATTGCAATTTTATGTGTCCTATCTGTGCAACATTGCTTGACAGACGCAACATTTCTTGGTATCTTTCGTGTCAGAAATGCCGCTTTCACATAATAAGAAGCTCAAGGCGTTTCTCATACAAAAATAGACACAATAGATAAAGGAGCAAATACCACAATGAATATAGATAGATTAACGGACAGCGAGCTGGCCGATATGGCCGCAAATATTGTTGCACTGTTGGGCGGAGCCTCGCTCGAGGCGATCGATCCGGCGGTACGCACCGCGCTGATCGCGGCGTTTGGAACGCTGCCGGCCGATCTGGCAACACAGACGGCAGAGGCGTCCAACCGCGTCGGCGAAAAGCTGGCTGCATTTAGCACAAAAGACTCTACCCGCCTACAGGTGCTCGAGCTAACGCGGCAGACCCGCGACGCTCTAAAGGCGGGCCGTGCCTCAAAATCTGAGTACGACCTGTGCGGATTTGGCTTTCCCGCCGAACCGGTCAAGATGTATGAGGCACAAGACCCTTCGGACCTGGCGGTGGTCGGCTTTTCGAATGGCGTAAATCAGGGCCGTTTTCGCGGCAACAACCTCCCGGGCAGGGTCGTTTACGAGATATGGCGGCGGCACGGCGACGAGGGGCCGTGGGGCAAACATACCCTGACCAAGAAACAGTCGTTTACGGACACGGGCGTCACACCGGGCCAATACTACGAGTATCGCGTCCGGGCGATCGCCGCCCAGACAACCTCAAACTTTTCAAACTCCGCCGTCGTGTATGGCATGCTGTGAAAAAGTGGAGAATTGAGAATTGAGAGTGGAGAATTGAGCGGTGAACGGTGAACGGTGAGTGATCTAGCTACTGATCGCTTACTGCTCACCGCGTACCGTTCACCGCACTGCTCACCGCCTACTGCTCACTGCCTACTGCTCACCGCCCACTGCTTACTGCTTACTGCTTACTGCTTACCGCTTACTGCCCACTGCTAACCGCTCACTGCTAACCTACTCGAATTGGTACATGGTAAAATCTGAGGATGCGCGGCAGAGACCTTACGGACAATAAAAAAGATATGCCGGAGACGGCGGTCATTCGCCGCATGCGTTTCCGGCGTCGGTTGACGATCGAAACGGGTGATTCTATTCTTTTTGATGTCGCGGCCTACAAGCTCGACCGCGAGATCGGCGTCGCTGAGCACATTGCTGTCGAGAGAAATTTGACTGTCGTCCGCCGATGGCCTGAGATCATCTTTGATGATTCATCCGGTTCGCGATACGAAAGCTATGAACGACCTGCGTGAACACATCGAAACCGAACTATCCGCCGCCGATTCGTTGGCGAAACGCGGAGATCTGGCCGCTGCTTTCCGCCATCTCGAACGCGCTCACGTTCTCGGTCAAGCATCGACGTACGATCACACACGGATTCACTGGCGAATGTTCAAACTCGGCGTTCGGATGCACTCGTTACGTGAGGTATGGGGCCAGATAATTCGAATCATCGGGGCCGCGACCAAGACGCCGCTCGGTATTTATCCCAAGGGCAACACCGGCGGTTCGAATGTTTGGTTTTTCCGTCCGATGCCCATTCCCGATGACCTCCGCGAGATACTCGAAGCTTCGAACAGATAATATAACCTCACTCTCGCGAGAAAAATCTCGCGCCTCTTGCGAAAGTTCTCGCAGAAAGACTGATCTATAGCGAAGCTAACGCCCATATACAGGCACTTGGGCGTGGTATTCCGTTTGCAATTGATTGGTGGAAGGAACGATATCAGAATGAGCAATACAACCGGGGAAACAAGATCAACACGGCCAGATCATGAAGCGATCATGAAGAAACTCGCTGCTGAGGAACAACGCATACGGCAAATGATGCTGGACAATTCGGAAGATCTGGAGGATCTCCGCTCCGAGTGGCAGGAGCGCGACGACCCGGCAGAGAGGAATATTCGCGATGTCGAGTGGGAGCAGTACAGTTCACTTCAAGATGCACTGGGTAGGATCCTCGAATCGAAAAATAGACTCGACGATGGTACATATGGTATCTGCGAGGATTGCAGCGAAGCGATCTCGCCGAAGCGTCTTGAGGCCGTGATCTCGGCACGACGGTGCTTGAATTGTCAACAACAGACCGAGTTGGGGGCCGGTAGCTAACAGACACTTGAAATGCGCAGATCGAACTGTGTTATATTTTTATTGGTATGATTCGGCGATTCACATGTAGGCGACACATCGCAGCATTTGTTCTGGCGTTTTTGTGCCTGAACGCTGCGGGGGCTTTGTGTCTCGGCGTTTGCTTTGGGGAGCGGACCGTCCTTGAGGCGTCAACATCCAATCTCCATCTTTCCGAACACTGTCGTCAGGCCGCCAAACAGGCCGAGGACCGCGATAAAGACCGCCGAAAGATCGAGGCTGGCGAAGCAGCATGCTGCATGCTGCCGATCGCGATGTTTGCGGTTCCGGTGGAAGAACAGATGCGCGTCGATGTTGTCCAGGCTGTCGCGACGTTGCCCGCCGACCACTTTAAGCCCATTTTTGCTCCAGCCGAGGCTGCCTTTCAGGGCGGATTTCCGGTCTATCGCCCGCCGCCGCTCGACCGTCGTGTCGAACGCGTCCTTAATTGTGTGATCCGTATTTAAAGCTGTTTCAGATGTAAGGGTACTTACTTTTGAAAATGGAATAGGTTGCGCCTCGGCGTTAGCCTTTCCGCCAGAGTTATAGCTTAATACGGAGAAATACGATGAGATCTAAAGTTTTGATAATTACCGCCTCAATACTCCTTTTTGGGGCCAGCATTGCGGTTTACGCTTACAATTCCACCAACCAGACCGTCACTGAAACAGTTGCGGCGTCATGTTGCTGCTGTAGCGGCGATTCGTGCCCGATGAAGGGCACAGACGGCAAAACGATGGCCGGCCACGATATGAAAGTGGGCGAAGGCCATTCATGCTGCGGTGATTCGTGCGCGATGAAGGGCAAAGACGGCAAAGCGATGGCTGGCCACGACATGAAAATGGGCGAAGGCCATTCATGCTGCGGCGATTCGTGCCAGATGAAGTCGAAAGACGGCAAGGCAATGGCTGACCACGATATGAAAATGGCCGACGGAGCCTCCTGTCCAATGATGAAGGACGGCAAAATGGCCGAAATGCATAAAGACATGGACCACGACAAAATGTCGGCGGATCATAAAGGCATGAACCACGACGCCAAGGCCGAAAAGGGAAAAGACGGCCATTCTTGCTCATGCTCGTGTTGCGCCGCGAAAAAGGAAAAGACAGTTACATCAGCGATCTGATCGCAAACTAACGCACGGCCGCTCGCCTTGCCTTTTAGGGGCAAGGCGTCGGTCTGTGTCAATTGAAGGCTGACAGCGTTTTTGAGCGTTGGCCCGAAATAGGGGATCGCTGATGAAAGTTCTATTTGCCACTCTGTTCTTGTTGGCCTCTGTGTGCTTTGCAACAGGCCAGAATGTAGTGCGCTACGACCTGACGATCGATCATAAGATGGTCAATTACTCGGGAAAGGCTGCGCACGCCATTGCTATCAATGGTCAGATTCCAGCACCGACCCTCGAGTTTACTGAGGGCGATATTGCCGAGATACACGTCAAAAACAATCTTCACGAAGAATCGTCGTTGCACTGGCACGGCATCTTGCTGCCGAACGAACAGGACGGAGTTCCAAATCTGACAACAACGCCTATCGCTCCGATGGGCACGCATGTCTTTCGTTTTCCGATAATCCAGAGCGGCACATACTGGTACCATTCGCACAGCAATCTACAGGAGCAGAAGGGGTTGTATGGGGCATTCGTCATCAAAAAACGCGACGAGCCGCCGATACCCAATTACACTGTGCTTTTCAGCGACTGGACGGACGAACATCCGCACGAGGTAATGCGAAACCTCAAGAATGCGAATGACTGGTACGCGATCAAGAAGAATGCGGTTCAGAGCTATAGCGAGGCCCTGAGCGCCGGTGCGCTAAAAGCCAAATTCCGCCAGGAATGGCAGAGGATGAATGCGATGGACGTTTCTGACGTTTATTACGACGCTTTTCTTGCAAATGGAAAGAAAGAGGACGTCGCACCGCAATTCAAGGCCGGTGACAAAGTACGGCTGCGCATCATCAACGGCTCAGCATCGACATATTTTTGGATACAGTTTGCCGGAGGTCAATTATCGGTTGTCGCAAGCGACGGCATTGACGTTGAGCCGGTTCCCGTCGATCGAATGCTCATCGCCATCGCCGAAACAATGGATGTTATTGTCACGATTCCCGAAAACAAGTCGTTCGAACTGCGGGCGACTGCCGAGGATCGGACCAATGCCACATCGCTCTGGCTCGGTTCGGGTGAAAAGGTCGCCGCTCCCGTGCTGCCCAAGCTCAAACTCTTCGAAGGAATGAAGATGATGAACGACATGGGCAAGCACGAGATGAAAATGAGCTATCAGCAGATGGATATGAACGACGTGATGTATCCCGAAACCGTTCCCGACCCGACCCGGCCCGGTGAGATGCCGCCCACAACGCTCAATTACGCGATGCTCAAGTCTCCGGTAAAGACGGCCTTTGATCCGTCAAGACCCGTTCGTGAGCTGAATTTCCGGCTGACCGGCAACATGAACCGCTATATGTGGAGCATGGACGACAAGCCGCTGTCGAAATCGGACAAGATCCTGATCAAAAAGGGCGAGGTCGTTCGCATAACGATGTATAACGACACGATGATGCGGCACCCGATGCATCTGCACGGCCATTTCTTTCGCGTGCTCAACGGCCAGGGCGACTACGCCCCGCTCAAGAATGTGCTCGACATCATGCCGATGGAAACCGACGTTATCGAGTTTGCGGCGGACGAAGAAAAAGACTGGTTCTTCCACTGTCACGTGCTCTATCACATGATGGCCGGTATGGGACGTGTGTTTTCCTACGCTGATTCGCCGCCAAATACGCAGGTGGCTCCAACCGAGAAAAACTGGAATTATTTCAAAAAAGAGGACGAGCGGATGACACACTCAATGTTCAACCTCTCGGCCCAATCGAATGGCGTATTCGGTCACGCAAAGATAGCGAACAATTATTACTTCGCCTCGACCGAGTTTCACGCTAATCCCAAATATGGGTTTGAGGTCGAGAATAAATTTGGCCGCTATTTCGGGGCACATCAGTTTTTCGTCGGCTATGTCGGGTTTGAGATAGACCGCGAACGGGAGCGGCGCGGCGAGCCTTGGGACACGGAGGTGTACGGCACGGCGGGCTTCGAATATACGCTGCCGATGTTTGTAAAAGCTGACGGTAGGATAAATACCAAGGGACGTTTTCGGCTGCAGCTCAGCCGTGACGATCTGGCGTTGTCGAGGAGGCTGCGTCTCAATGCCATGTGGAATACGGACAAGGAGTACGAACTGGGTTTGAAGTATATCTTTGCTAAACGCTGGCAGATCAGCGGGAATTATTACAACCGATATGGTTTTGGCGGAGGTATCACCTACAACTATTGATCGAGGAACGTCGCAAATGTGACGAATTGGAAAAAGAAACAATATGAAAACGTTTAAGTTAGTATCTATTTTAGCGATAGCAATTATGTGTGCGGTCGCCGCAAACGGACAGGTTGAGCTCGGCAAGATCGATGGCACTTTGCAAAAACAGATCGGTGCATCGCTGACGAGCTACTATGAGCTAAAGGACGCGATGGTCGATTCCGATGCAGACATCGCTGCGATGAAGGCTGAGGATCTCGTTGCGGCCTTCTCCGCGATCGAGGTCTCGAAGATGACCGCGGCGCAAAAGGCGTATTGGGCGAAACTTGAAAGCCCGCTTAAGACCGATGCTCGCCACATTAATGAGAACACGGACCTTGAGCATCAACGCGAGCATTTTATGAAATTGTCGAATAACATGTATGCTCTTGTTTTTGGCTTTAAGGCGAATAAGACCGAGGCGTATCTGCAATATTGTCCTATGAAGAAGGCTTCGTGGCTCTCTGAGAGCAAGGAAATTCGCAATCCGTATTACGGTAGCAAGATGCTGACTTGCGGATCGGTCAAAGCGACATTGAAGAAAAATTAGCATGGTCGAACAAGGCACAAGCTCGAACACTTCGAACTCCTTCCTGCTGATCGCGGCATGGCTGATGGCTCTGTTGGGTACGGTCGGGAGTCTTTTCTTTAGTGAGGTGATGCAGTATCCGCCGTGCGTGCTTTGCTGGTATCAGCGGGTCGCTCTGTATCCGCTGGTGCTTATCATCGGCGTCGGCATCGCAACCGGTGATCGGCGGGTCGGCAGATATGCTTTGCCGCTAACTTTGGCGGGACTAGCGGTGGCGGTTTATCACAATCTTTTGTATTACGGATTTATCCCTGAGAGCATCACGCCATGTACTGAGGGCGTTCCGTGCAATGCGGTGCAGATCGAGTTACTCGGGTTTATTACCATTCCGATGATGGCTCTCTTAGGATTTATTGGCATCGCGGCATGCCTAATTATTTATTCGAGACGAAGCAGGCAATTATGAAAAGTGAAATAAAGATAATGGCGGTGATCCTCGTGATAGTGATCGTCGGAGCGTTTGTCGGGGCTAACTATTACCGGGGCTCGGTCCAGCAAGAGCGCCAGCCAACGACGCCGAACAGCACCCTGATCAGGGACGACAGCCCGACGCTAGGCCCCGCAGACGCAAAGGTGACGATCGTAGAGTTCCTTGATCCCGAGTGCGAATCATGTGCATCATTTGCCCCGACCGTCAAAAAGATCCTGAAAGACTACGACGGCAAGACTCGGCTCGTGGTCAGATATATGCCGCTGCACCCAAATTCGATGCGTGCGGCAACTTTTCTCGAAGCGGCCGGTGAGCAGGGAAAATATTGGCAGGCACAGGAGATGCTTTTTGAAAAGCAGGGCGAGTGGGGCACGCGGCACGGGCCAGCCACAGGCGCACCGCCGCCGGACATTGGCAAGCTTTTTGATGGCTACGCGCAGTCGTTAGGCCTCGATCTCGAGAAGGTGGATGCCGCCGCAAAGGAGAACCGCTATGCCGCAAAGCTCGACCGGGACCGCCGCGATGGCCAGAGCCTGGGCGTGAGACAGACGCCGACTTTTTTTGTCAACGGACGCCAGGTCGTTCGATTTGGCGAAACTGATCTTCGGACAATGATCGAAGAGGAAATGAAAAAATGATCAGAATGGGGTCAGAGCGGTAGAATTAATGTGGTGCCCTCGGAAGGATTCGAACCTACAACCAAGCGATTATGAGCCGCGTGCTCTACCATTGAGCTACAAGGGCAACCGCTGATTAGTTTACAGAGACAAGCGAAAAGAGACAAGAGACGCTTGAGCGGTAACGACCTTACTATCCAAAAGTCGGCGGCGGCGGCGGCTCTGGGTGCTGTCGAAGCCCCATCTTAGCGAATCTTTGCTCTTGTCGCTGCGTGACTATGCGAATAACCTTCAGCGCGAGTACGGCTGCGAATGCTGTAAGCGTACCTGAAATAACGAAGCCGTATGAGCTGACCTCGAGCGTAGCCGGAACGTCCGGGTCAAAATAGCGGCTGAGCGCGTTGGACGCAAAATTGGAAAGCAACCATGCTCCCCACCAAAGTGCCATGAAGCCGGGAGCACCTGCTTGAACATTAGTGAGGAATCCTGGCGTTGTCAGGTCAATGTCAGGATCGCTTTCGGACCAGAGGCTCCTGACGGCCTGAAACGGTTTTACGAGATTGGCGAGGGGTATGAACCACCATCCAACTGCCCAACCGGGCGTGAACTCGTTACTGTCGGACATCAGCGCAGGCAGATTTACATAACACCGGTAGAGCCACATCAGGAAGGCAACGACGCCCGTGATATAAACGGGGATCTTCAGTAGAGAAAAGAGCCCAACAAAAATGAGCCAGATCGGCAGCGTTTCGCTATCGCCCGTATCGAGGGCCCAATCCGGAGATCCGATGCCCATCGCCCCGGACAACATGTCAGTCAGCCCCAATAACCCGTCGGCCCCGATTCCCGCCATTGCGACGAGCGAGAGCATCTTTGGCGACCGATAAGGCGTATCCCCAAAGGTTGGTTCCATTTCGTTTACCGTCCTTCGTTGCCTTCGAAATTTGGCTTTTTGCCACTGACCTTGCGATAGCTTCCGCCCGCAAACACGTTATGCCCAAACCCGCAGTCGGCGTCCGAGCCATCTTGGGTGACTTTGACCTCGCCGGGGCGGACGAATTTTATTGTGATCTTGCACGGGCCAAATTCATCAGAAGCGAGAGTGGCGGTGTCGCCTTTGATAGTGGCAATGCCTTCCATCTGGCCCATGTTTACGGATATTTCACCATTTCGGAGTGTGAATGGATAGATCAGGTCAAATGCCACGCGGAGTTTGCCGCCGCCGAGGGCCGATATGAGCATGTCATTCGATAGACCTTTATACTTCTTGCCTTGAAAACTCATCCGAAATGTCCCGGTCACCTCGGTCCCTGAAACGCTCGGGCGCGATTTCTGAGCGGACGCTTCAGGAGTGAGCGTCATCATAAACAATAAGGCAAGAATCGCGGAGAAGATGTATTTACACATATTTCCTCTTTTGGATAAACTTCTTTATCTGCTATATTTTGCCTAACTCTTCCGTAAATTTAAACACGAAAAGGAAACTAATCGATGAGCGCACACGCAGAAACGATGAATGGTGGGGCCGTAAGTTCGGATCGGCATCCAAAGGGACTAGCGGTACTATTTGCAACCGAGATGTGGGAGCGGTTCAGCTTCTACTCGATGCTTGCTCTATTTACGCTTTATTTGCGTGACCCCGATCAGGGGTTTGGCTGGACCGCTGCGGAGGCGACTTCGCTGTACGCGAATTATCTGGCATTCGTCTATGCTAGTCCGCTGATCGGCGGCCTGATCGCTGATAAGATCACCGGGTATCGCAAAGCCGTGATGATCGGCGGTTTCTTCTTTATGGCCGGCCATGGCCTGCTGTCGATACCTGCGGAATGGGCTGTATATTTGGCCCTTACCTGTCTCGTTATAGGTAACGGATTTTTCAAACCGAACGTCTCGACGATGGTCGGCAATCTCTATCCAGAGGGCAGCCACCTCAAGGATCGCGCCTACAACATCTTTTACATGGGCATCAACGTCGGTGCGTTTATTGCCCCGATCGTGATGGAAGTCGTTAAGAGCTATTTCGGATTTCACGCGGCGTTTGCTGTCGCCGCATTCGGAATGGTGCTGTCGGTCAGTACTCTTTGGTATTTCAAGAGCCTAGTGATGCAAGCGGATAACGCCCACGCTGCGGGTGGAAACCAGCTTGTGGACGAAGCCGCAACAGCCGTGGATGCACCTCCGCACGAAGTCAGCCATCAGTCGGAGCGCTCTGCTTCGCAAAAGGCAACAGATCTGATGAATACCGTTTCCGACAGTAAGCGGATAATCGCGCTTATCGTCATATTTCTTATCGTCATCGTGTTCTGGATGGCATTTCATCAGAATGGTTCCACGCTGACATATTGGGCAGATGACAACACGGCATGGAACGTTACGGGTACGATCTCAAATTCGATCAATGCGTTCTGGATCCTCGTACTAACCTTCCCGCTCGTTTGGTTCTGGGGCTTTCTCGACAAACGCGGCAAGGAACCTGCAACGCCGACCAAGATGGCTTTTGGAATGACCCTTACTGGTTTGTCATTTCTTGTTCTATGGTTCGGAGCATCGCTGGGTGAAAGCTCGACCAAGACGGCCGCCGACCTTGCCGCTGGATCCTTCCGCATCAATGAACGTGTTGCTGCCAATCTAACGACCCAAGGAATGTCGAAAGATGTCATCAATTCCCTCATGTCCAAAAAAGACGCCGATGAAAAGAACGTGATCGATGGCGTAAAGTTCTCACCAAAGACGGATGAGGCAACGAAGGTAACGACCTCAGGCGCGGATCTATTGATCGCCGAGGTCAACAAGATAGCACCCGGCGAAGGCGATAAGAACAAGGAAGCCATCTTGCAGAGCGCCTTCCTTTTCCGCGTTTCGCCCTTTTGGCTGATCTTTGCCTACTTTATCGTCACGCTTGGCGAACTTATGCTTTCGCCAATGGGGCTCTCACTAGTCTCAAAGGTCGCCCCGATCAGCAAACGCGGCATGCTCATGGGCGGCTGGTTCGTCGCGACGGCAATTGGAAATAAGCTCACCATGATAGGAATTTACTGGGATATCTGGCTGCAATCGAGCTTCTTCCTGGTTCTCGCGTGCATGGCGTTGTTCATGGCCGTTGTACTCTTTGCCATACTCAAGCCACTGAAAAAGGCCATGCCCGGAGTTTAGGGTCGATCAGTCTACTAACGAAAAGGCAGAACCCGTGGAAACCGGTTCTGCCTTTTCCGTTGATCGAAGGGGTATTACTTGTTACTTATTGCTCTGCCTAAACGCTGCCATCGCTTCGGCAGCTCCGGCGTGCATGATCTCAGGCTTGTGATATTTCCAGTGCTTTTCAAACTCTTCGTTGGTCATCTGCGTATTTTCATTGCGGGACTTTTCTTTTAGATAATTTTCGGCCCAGGCCCTGATATCCATATCCGTGTTCAACGCCGCTCGGGCGCCGTGCATCAAATTGTCGCGTTCCATTTATGTTTCTCCGTATGATACCTTTCAAATACTGCCATTTTGTTGGAGCAATTGTGAATAAAAGCTTACTTTCTGTACTTCTGATACTAGCATTTTTGGCTGCCGCGAGTCCTGCGCAAAAGGCAACACCGTCGGCTACGAAACCTGCGGTGACCCCATCCGTTGCAAAGCCGCAAACTGCGCCATATGAGATACCGATCTCGGTCAAGACGCTCGCCAATGGTATGCAGATCATCGTTCTGCCTGATGCGTCGGTGCCGCTTGTGACGATCGAGCTTGCGGTGCGCAACGGCTCATTTACCGAGCCGCCCGAGCTGAACGGGCTGTCGCATCTTTACGAACACATGTTCTTTAAGACAAATCGTGCGACGACCATCTACCGCTGCGAATATTATCAATTTCGCAATTTTCAGGCGTTCCGGCAATTGAAATGCGATGGGGAATTGAAATTCCGCGATCAGGTCAAGGACGCGAGCTACATCGGGCAGATCGACAACATCGGCATCGTGAACAACGGTACGACACGTGAAGAGGTCGTGCAGTATTACTTCACGACGACCAGTCCGAATATCCTTCCGGCGATGAAATTCATAAAGGATGCCGCCCGCTTTCCGGTTTTCGACGAAGGCGAATTCGCTCGCGAAAAAGAGGTCGTCCTTGGCGAGCTCGAACGCAATATGTCGCAGCCGGGATATTACCTGAATCAAACCTCGCTTGAAAAGCTTTTCTATAAGTACCCGACGCGGAAGAGTCCCGGCGGTACGCGGGAAACGGTCTCGGCCGCAACCACCGAAAAGATGCGGCTCATCCAATCGCGTTATTACGTTCCAAATAATTCGGCTCTGGTCGTGACGGGGGATGTCGATCCGGAAAAAATATTTCAATTGGCCGAAGATTTGTTTGGCGACTGGGAGAAGGCAGAAGATCCATTCAAGAAGTATCCGCTCGTAGAGCATCCGCCGCTAACCAAGAGTGAAGGTGTGATCGTCGAGCAGCCCGTCCAGAATGTCTTTGTACAGCTAAACTGGCAAGGCCCGTCAATTGGTAAAGACGATACCGCAACCTATGCAGCGGACGTTTTTTCATTCATCATCCGCCAGCCAGATTCTCGATTTCAGCGGGCAATGGTCGATTCCGGTTTGGCGGTCGATTCAAATATTGGCTATTATACCCAGCGAAATGTCGGCCCAATACAAGCGTTGCTCGTAACTTCGCCGGAAAAGGCAAAGGCCGCAGTCAAGGCGCTTTACAGCGAGATTTCGCAGTTCGACAAGCCGGGATATTTTACCGACGCCGAGCTTGAGAACGCCAAAACGCTGCTTGAGGCAGACGACCTCTTCAGCCGTGAAAAGCTCAGCGAATACGGCCGCACTCTGAGTTTCTGGTGGTCAACGACCGGCATCGACTATTTTCGCGGTTATCATAAGAATCTGAGGGCCGTTTCGCGAGCCGACATAACGAAATACATAAAGACGTATGTCCAAGATAGGCCGCACGTCGGCGTCGCCCTCATTTCGCCGGAGCAACAGGCAATCGCAAAATTGACCGAGGCAGACCTGATCGGAGGTAAACAGTAATGAACAAACCAAACTTCCGGTCGATCGTCGTTCTTTTCATTCTTGTTTTTTTCCTCGGCACGATTGTCCCGGTCCGTGGTCAGTCTCCCGCCGCTGCCAGTCAGGTAACGGAATTTGATGTCAATGGCCTCAAAGTACTAATAAAACGGCGGCCAGGCACGCCAACTGTCGCCGCAGGTTTGTTTTTTCGCGGCGGTGTCCGCAACGTAACCGCTGACAATGCCGGCATCGAGAGTTTTGTTCTGCGTGCAGCGGGTGAGGGCAGCAAGAATTATCCAAGACAAAAGCTTCGTACTGAAACCTCGCGAATCGGTACGGTGATATCGTCGGCCGCAAATTTTGATTACAGCGTGTTGGGGTTGTCATCGACGAAGCTAAATTTTGAGGCTTCGTGGGCGATGTTTACCGACGTCGCCCTTAATCCTACATTTGCCGCGGAGGATGTCGAACGCATTCGAGAACAAACGCTCACTGGCCTGCGGGCAGCAAACGACTCGCCCGAAGGGGCTCTCGAACAGCTCAGCAGCAAGGTGATCTACAGCGGTCATCCATATGCCAATGACCCGACGGGAACGATCGCCAATGTGACCAATTTCAAGGCGGCTGACCTCTCGGCATATCACGAAAAGATGCTCGAGACGTCGCGAATGCTGCTGGTTGTCGTCGGTGATGTAGAGGCATCGGCGTTGCAGAAAAAGATCGCGGCTGCCTTCGCAAGTGTGCCGAAAGGGGACTTCAAACTAGCCCCGATGCCACCACTCGATTTTTCGAAACCGTCGCTCGATATCACACTGCGTGCGGTGCAGACCGATTATGTCAAAGGCTCGTTTGCCGCGCCATCGATCGGTGATCCGGACTATTACGCAATGCGGACCGCTATGGCGATCCTTCAGTCAAATGTGTTTCAAGAGGTTCGAGTAAAGAGAAATCTCAGCTACGCGCCGGATGCCGATATGGACAATATGGCAGCAAACACGGCTGAGATTTCCGTTTCGTCCGTAGATCCAAATGAATCAACGCGGATCATGCTCGGCGAGATCGAAAAATTGAGGCAGGGATCAACCGATGAAGATGAGCTCGGCCGAATGGCGGGCTTTTTTCTCACGACCTATTATCTGAAACAAGAGACCAATTCCGCACAGGTGTCCGAACTCGCTCAATACGAACTGATTGGCGGCGGCTGGCGAAATTCGCTTGCCTTTCTCGATCGTATTCGAAAGGTAGCGCCGGCAGATGTAAAGGCCGTAGCAAATAAATACATGCGAAATCTGCGTTTTGTCGTTGTCGGCAACGCAAAAGACCTCAACCGCTCGATCTTTCTACAAAATTAACTAAAAAAGCGGATCGCCCTCTATGGCGATCCGTCTTTTTGCCTAAAACCCATCACGGCTTGTCCTTCTTTGTTTTGCCTGTGTCGTCTTTTGCTGGTGGCGGTTCAGGCTTTTTCTCAGCCGGCTTTGGAGCGCTCTTTGTCGGTGGCCGTTCTACGCGAACTGGCGGTTTGACGGCCGGTGGATCGTACCGTGGTTTTTCACGCTCGACAGGCCGTTCCGTTCTCACTGGTTCTTTCACCGGCGGTTTCGGCCGCTCGGTTCTGGTCGGTTCTTTCACGGTTGGCGGCCTGTAACTCGGTTCCTTGACCACGGCTGGCGGCCGCTGAAATACTCCAGTTTTTCGCGGCTCAGTTGGTTTCGTATCTCGCGTCACAGGTTCATCCTTGGGCTTTCGTCCATCAAAGATCGTCTTTTCGCGAAGCTCTTTCTCGATGGGCACGTCGGACCTTCGGATACCGGCGCCGATCTTTGCACCGTTGCGGATCTCGGACGGCTTTGGCTTTTCAGCCGCAATATCCGGATTGATCTTTCGGCCTATGTCTTTCACGTCGGGAAGCAGATCGGAATTACGATCTGAATATTTTCGCGAAAGGACCGCTTTTGCAATATCCGGTGGCGTCTGACGATTGGGCTTGGCTCCCATACCAAACTGGTTGGTGTTGATCGACACGACCCCGCCCGGTGGAATATCCGCTTCAAACTCTCCCGGCATTTCCTTTCTGACTCCCAGATCGCGGGGATCACGGGGCCCGTTATTTCGGATGTTGTGGGCGTTGTAATTCCGGTATCGATGCCGATAGGAAAGTGGATACCAGCAAGTGTTGTTGTTGAAAATATTTATGACAACAAGCGCCGGGAACCACCAACTCCGTCTCGGACGATAAAAGCCGTATGGCGACCAATACCACTGCCCTGCGTGACTAAACCAACGTCCATGATGGTACGTCGCCCAACCCCAGGGTTCGTCGTTGACCCAGATCCAGCCGTAGGGCGGCATCCAACGCCAATGGCCGTAGCGGTAGGGGGACCAATTATCATATCGGTTGATCGCTGTACGATAGGGCCGCCATACATAGCCGTACGTATTTACGAAAACCCAGTCTCCGTTGCCGCTTAAATCGTCTGCGCCGTAGAGGTCATTGTCGTAGTAGGTGTCGTAATAGGCGTCCTTCAATTGTTTTGCGATCGTGGCATCGCGATCTGACGTCCACTGGTCAAATTCGTCCTCGTATCTCGACGCATCTGCCATGTCCCATTCTCCGGCACGCGGTCCGCCAATGGAAATGAGCGAACTGCGGCCGTTTTTTAGAGTAAATGCGGAAGTGTCAGAGAAAACTCTCGCTTCGCCTCCATCCGTCGCGACCACGCGAATCTCGCTGTCGCCTTCGCGGCCAGCGTCGATGCGGTACGTCCCGCTTTTTTGTACAGCAACCGTAGTTTTAGGGGCGTCGATCTCAAACGAAGAGCTTTCCTTATCAAATGACCTAAGCGTGACGTTCATACTTCCCAGGCTCAGGCTCAATGCAATCGCCTCGTCCCTGAGCGTTACCACCTTGAGGAATGCATTTTCCGACAGCCTTACGTGTGAATTCTTATCAAACTGGATCTCCACTCTCGCACCCGCATCTGTTGCGATCTCGTCGCCCTCGACAAGCGGCAGATTTAGAGTTGCCGTTTCCCAGTCTTCGATCCCCGCGCGGCGTATTTTCGCCTCACCGGAAAGAAAGCTTATCCTCGCAACTCGTGCCGTCACCTCGGGCTCTTCGTCATCGTCGATCGCGTAGCTTGCCGGTTCGGTTGGTAGATTTATCCTCTGTGCCGGTGAACCCGCTGCCCACAACGGAGCGCCCGCTAACAGCGTCAGAATGGACGCCAAAAATATCTTTGTAGTCGATCTCATAAATGTCACTCTCCCAATGGTGTTTTCAATGCTGCTGAAGAGGAGAATTCAACCCGTTGCCTGTAATAACTGCAATATTCATACCGCAGGCACGGATAGGGCCGATTTCCCGTAAAATCAAGATTTCATAGATCTAACAAGCATTTGCGAGCGCCGAAATCGTGCATCATGGACAGCCGCGAGTGCCATTTCGTGCGCTGGGCCGGTGAAAATCAAGCAGATTGGAATAAATATCGACATTGTCGTAATGTTTACTCCGCAGGGGTGAAATTATGAAAAGCTTTGTTATCACGGCCGCGATGGCCGTTCTTTTTGTCTCAACCGCGTTTACACAGGATGTTGTAAAAACGATCACCGTCGAAGATGCTGCCAAAACGGCGTTGAAGGCCGGTGCGAAAATGCCAGCGTTCACGCTCAATGATGCATTTGGAAAAAAGGTCAGTAGCAAGGATCTTTTGGCACAGGGGAATTTGGTCGTCGTGTTTTACCGCGGAGCATGGTGTCCGTTTTGCAACCGCTATCTGCATACGCTGCAGCAGAATGTCGACAAATTTAAGGCAAATGGCGGCAATCTCGTTGCGATCTCGGTTGAAAGTGCCGATCACTCAATGGCCGTCGCGAAAAAGAACGAACTGACGTTTACCGTCCTCAGCGATCCGGAGCTTGTAACCGCCCGCAAGTTTGGCATTGTTTACCAACTGCCGGACGAGACGGACGCCCGATATAAGAAGGGCGGCCTCGATGTGGCTAAGAACAACGCGATGGAGAAACCAGAGCTTCCGATCTCTGCGACATACGTCGTTACCAAAGCGGGCGAGATCGTTTTTGCGTACATCGAGCCCGACTACAAGAAGCGGGCTGAACCCGACGTGATCATCGAGGCGTTGGCAAAGATCAAGAAGTAGGCTGACCAAAAGATCATCTTACAAAAGGGCCGCCAGGGATGTGATCGTCCCTGGCGGCATTTTCTTTTTGATTTTCTGCGGCCGCAGAACTAAGATTTCCCGTAGAGGATTTACCACTATGAAAAGATTTACCTTTGCGATAATTATTGTTTCGATGTGTGCTTTTGCGGCATTTGGCCAAAAGGCGGCGGCGGGTAAGACAGATCCGGCGGCGGGGGTTCGGGAAGCTTTTGACCGGCTCGTGGATGGAATAAAGCAGCTGGATGCGGATAAAGTGATGTCTGCGTATGACAAGAGCGACCGGCTGCTGATCTTTAATAACAACGGATCTGCGACCATCGGCTGGGACAATGTAAAGGCAAACACAGACGCATCGTATCCAAAGATCAAGAATGTTTCGCTCGAGATCACCGGACTTCGCGTCGAGATGCTCAGCAAAACCGCTGCCTATGTTTCCTGCAAGTGGAAACAGAGCCAGGAGACTGACGGTGATCTCGAATCTTCGGCTGGTCGAATGACGCTTATTTATAGGCTGATCGGCAAAGACTGGGAGATCGTGCATCGGCACACATCGCCGGACCGGCCCGAGCCGACTCGTCCTGTATTTCCGTCCGAGCGAAACAACTAGAAACTACGCTTAGAAATAAGAAAGGCGGCTCGTGTTGAGCCGCCTTTCTTATTGTTTGAATGACCGCAGCCGAAGGTGGCTGCGGTGCTTGTGTTTTGAGTTATGGACGTTCCGAGCGGGGGCGGAGGATGATGAATGGCCTCCGGCCTGTGATCTCGTTTACGATGTCAAACTCCTCGGGTGGTGCCGGGCGGCGTGTGAGTTTGCCGCCCTTTGGATCAAACGGGTTTGGGCCGGCGATCGAGATGCGGCCTGGGGT
>JBATDM010000011.1:0-36538 GCA_049663465.1 Pyrinomonadaceae bacterium | reverse complement strand
ACGCCATTGTCGTTATAGTCTTCGAACCAGTCTTTGTCGTTGATCCCAAGGTCAACGGCATCCTCGTTGTTCAGCCAAAGGGGTTCGCAGCCGCGTGAGAGCGTCATCATCCGGTGATTGTCCGAATAGGTCGAGTGGATATGCCATTTGCCGTGCGGCGTTAAATAATTCAGTGCCTTAACCCGGCCTTCCGTCGGGCTCACCTTAAGATCGCCAAACACTGCCGGCAGCGGCGAAGGTTTGTATGTCGGTAAATTCTCACCGAATGCAATGTAGCCCTCTTGGTCCTGATAGAAATGCTGGCGACCGGTCAAAGTTCTCCACGGAACAAGATTTTCATAGTTGTAGGTGAACGGTGCGTAAGCACGTCCATCGTCAACCAATCCTGACCAAACGGGACTGTTGATAACGCGTCGCGGTTGAGCCTGCAGGTCCTTGTAAGTTGCCCGAGAATTACGGCTTTTCTCCGCCAGCTTTGCGAGCGGGCGACCGACTTTTTTCTCCATGAATTTGTACCCGCGATAAGCCAGCTCACCGTTTGTTTCGGGTGCAAATTCGAGAATGATATTCGCGGCATCTTCGGCTCGCTTTAGGGATGGGTAGGTTTTGCCGCCCCATTCTTCGACGGGACTACGACGTGATTCGACAACCTCGTCGTAAATATCCTCGACGTCATACTTAACGCCGTGTGCCCCCATACCCGCCCGTGCTAGCGGCCCGAGGGAAATGAAACGATTGTAGAGATTTACATAATCGCGTTCGACGAATTTGATATGCGGCATAGTCTTGCCGGGAATCGCCTCGCATTCGCCCTTCGACCAATCTTTGATCTGAGGCTGCGCAATTTCGTCGGGAGTATCGTGCAGCAGTGGAACCGTCACCATATCTTCGACTGGGTTCGGAAGATGTTCGTGAGATAATTCACTGACCTTTTTTGCCAAACCGCGAAAGATCTCCCAATCGCTTCTTGACTCCCAGGCTGGTGGCACGGCTTCCGAGAGCGGATGTATGAACGAGTGCATATCCGTTGAATTCAAATCCGCTTTTTCGTACCACGTGGCAGCGGGCAAGACGATGTCCGAATAAAGCGCTGACGTATCCATTCGGAAGTTCAGATCCACCACGAGATCCATCTTGCCTTCCGCCGCAGGATTTTGGACATTGATATCGTTTACTGAGCCTTCAGCACATTGCTCGGCGACATCGTTGTGGTGTGTTCCGAGGTAATATTTAAGGAAGTATTCGTGTCCTTTGGCACTTGCCATCAGAGCATTCCCGCGCCAGATAAACCATACTCTCGGGAAATTTTCGGGTTTGCTCGGGTTCTCAACGGAAAACTGCAGGTTCCTATCTTTCAGTTGTTTGACCACATAATCCGAGATCTGCTCGGCATTGGTAGCTCCAGCGGCTTTTGCTTCCTCAAGGATCTGGTGATTTGGCTTTTCAAATTGTGGGTAAAACGGCAGCCAGCCATTTCGTACCGCTTGGACCTGCGTATCTGCGGTGTGTCCCTTGGCAATATCCGCAGTCTTTCCAACAGCGGTATTTTCGGGAATCGGAGCATAGACTGTGCTTTCTCGCTCGTATCGCCATTGTTCACTGTTGATGTAATGCCACGAAGGTGCATTCTGCAGACGCGAAGCCGGGATCCAGTCCTTCGCAAAAGCCAAATTTGACCAGGGAGCGACTGGGGCAAGTTTTTCCTGTCCGACATAGTGGTTCAGCCCGCCGCCATTTTTTCCGACGCAGCCGGTCAACATCAGAGCGGTTATCGCCGAGCGATACATCAGATTGTTGTGATACCAGTGGTTAATACCGGCACCGATAATGACCATGCATTTGCCTTCGGTTTTTTCTGCGGTGACGGACCACTCACGGGCAAACTTAATAACGGTCTTGCGGTCGATCCCCGAGAACTTCTCCTGCCATGCCGGAGTATATGCGGCATTTTCATCGTCGAAGCCAGATGCGTATTCGCCGCCAAGTCCGCGATCAACGCCGAATTGTGCCATCATCAGATCGTAAACCGTGGCAACAACGACCGCCCCGTCTTCCGTCTCGACCGTCCTCGTCGGAATGCCGCGTTTTGAAACGGTGCCGGTGCCGAATTCTCTCGTAACTACTTCAACGCTGCCTTTGTCCCCATCGATCAAGGTCAGTTTCGGCAAGATCTCCGAACCATCCGACGGATCTTTGAATTCAAGATTCCATTTACCTTCCTCTGTGCCCCAACGATGTCCAACCGTTCCGCTCGGCATTTTTGGAGAATCCGAAAGCTCATCCCAAATGAGGAATTTCCAATCCCCGTTTTCTTGTTCCTTGTAATTGGATAATTTATTTGCCCTCAGCAAACGTCCCGCTTCATATCCGTCTTCGGTCTTAACCAATTCGACAAGGAAGGGCGAATCTGTGTAGCGTTTTCCGTAATCCAGGAAATACTGTGTCTGTTTCTCGTGGTGAAATTCTTTTAGAATGACGTGATTGACCGCCATCCAAAAGGCTCCGTCCTGCCCGGCAAGAACCGGAACCCATTGGTCGGCGTATTTTGAGACCTGGCTGAAATCAGGTGCAAACACGACCATTTTTGTCCCGTTATGTCGGGATTCCGCAGCAAAATGGCAGTCAGGCGTACGGGTCATGTTCAGATTTGAACCCATCACCGCGAGGAATTTTGAGTTGTACCAATCAGCACTTTCACAGACATCAGTCTGCTCGCCCCAAACTTCGGGCGAAGCCGGCGGAAGATCTGAATACCAATCGTAGAAACTCAGATTTACGCCGCCCATCAGCTGCAAGAAGCGAGAACCGGCACCGTAAGACAGAAACGACATTGCGGGAATCGGTGAGAATCCAATGATGCGGTCTGGTCCGTGTTTTTGGATCGTGTGAATACAGGAAGCGGCGATGATCTCTTGAACCTCATCCCAACTCGCACGCCGGAAACCGCCTTTTCCTCTTGCCCTTTGAAATCGTGCCCGTGACTCGGGATTTTCCATTATCGATGCCCATGCTTTTACGGGGTCGGCATGTTTCTCGCGAGCGGCTCGCCAGATGTCTTGTAAGGCCCCGCGCAAATAGGGATATTTCACACGGATCGGGCTGTACAAATACCATGAATAGGAGATGCCGCGTTGGCATCCTCGTGGTTCATAAGGCGGGAGGCCATCCTCTAAGAGCGGATAATCCAGAGCCTGCATTTCCCACGTAACGATGCCTTGTTTGACATAGATATTCCAGCTGCATCCACCGGTACAGTTCACGCCATGTGTGCTGCGGACTACTTTGTCGTGCTGCCAACGATTACGGTAAAATTGTTCCCAAGAGCGTGTCTTGGGGCTGATCATATCTTTTATCCAACTCATATTTTTGACCTCCGCACAATTTCTTCTCGCACACCCTTATGGCGTTTTCGCCAGTGAAAATTCAATCCAACCAGCGACAATATTGCCAACCCGAAACCCATCGCCAGGAACTTCGGGTCGATCGTCGCGGACGGGGCAGTTGCTACGATGGGAGCATTTGGATTTTCTAGCTTTGAATTCTGAAAATAAGCGAAAAGCTGGACAATTTCTTCGTCCGTCAACTTGTGATCGCGAAACATTTCCGTCATCGTCGGAAAATTTGGATTCTGTAGAATGAGAATTAGTTCCGGATCGCGGTATTTGATATTTGCGGCTGTTAGGTTTGGCCCCAATGTTCCTCCGCCAAGCCAACCCAAATTGTTCATTGCGTGGCACGAACCGCAGGAGACTCCACCATTCTCAAATCTTTTTCGTCCGGTAAAATAATCCCGGCCGCCCTCGACGTCACCCGGCTGTATCTCACGGGCAAGCTTTGCTCCGGCTGGAACAAACATCTCGTTTTTTGCCGAAAGACTTCTAATTAGTTCAACTATTGAGGTAAATTCTTCCGCCGTAAGCGGCTGGTCGGGCATGATCGTCGGAGCAAATTTCTTGAATAGTTCCGCAGCCGCAGGGTCTTTCTTGCTCATTGCCGTAGGCGATCTGGTGAATTCCTCAAGCCACTGGCTCGAACGACGATCGGTCACACCTTTAAGATCAGGGCCCTGCTTGTCGCCGCCGCCAATGCTGTGGCAGCTGTAGCATTTCGTTTCAAAGACCTTAGCTCCCGGATCCTGGGCATTTGCATTGAGGCTTTGGAGCAAAAGCGGAAGCGCAAATACCAGAAAGCCTTTAATGGACCATATCCAATGAGTTGATATTTTTTGGCTTATTTTAGACATTTTTCTTACCTATCTCTTTTTTCCCGTCCTGCGGCCCGATCTTCCCACTCATGCTCGACTTGGATATTAGCGAGTGGTCAAACCCGAAATTCAGTCAACAATATCCGCGATCGTCTTTGTTTGGAGTAAATTGACAAAATTTTCTCTCAATGGCATCCAGGAATCGTGCAAGGCGCAGGGACATTTGTTTTGGCAATGATCCAAGCCGAGAATACACTGGTCAAAGTCGATCAACGGATCCAATATCTGATAAACATCCCAAAGTGTGATCGAATCGGCGGGCTGTGCCAGTTCATAACCGCCATGAATTCCTTTCACCGAGCGTAAAAGCTGATGCTTTCGCAGGTCTCCCAAAAGCTTTCCGAGATAAGCCGATGGAATCCCTTCCTGTTCTGCGATCTCTTGCAACCCACACAGGTCATTTGTGGAATTCTTGGCCAAATACACCAAGGCTCGGATCCCATAACCGGTAGTCTTCGAGAAAAGCATCTTCCTATCAACGGACAAAATTACCTTCTTATCTACTTATTTATGATTGCTATTTGTGTTAGGCTGAACAATGATTAGAACGCATCATTTCTTTGATTGAATTGTTCAAACAATGCGGAAACGCGAGATAAAAACAATTGTAGAAAGCACTGCCGACCCCGCATTTGCGGTCAACGGCATGCACAACATCGAATTCTGGAATCAGGCGGCGGAAAAGTTCTTCGGGCTGAGGTCAGAAAAGGCTGTCGGGAGAACATGTAGTTCGATCATCGAAGGGTATGATGAATGTGGTAAATTTTGCTCTCACGATTGCCCGATACTTGTGGCGACATCTGATCGACGGGCAGTTAGGAATTTTGACTTGCGCGTGAACACGCATGAGGGAAAGAGGTGGTGCAATATATCGATCTTGGTTGTTCAAGAAGAGAAGGCCGTTTCGCCACATACCATCCACATCGTTCGTCCTGTTGATGTCAGCAAACGACTCGAAGTGCTTCTCCGCGATTTTGTGGTAAACGAAACAAGCCTGCCGGCCGAGCAGGCCAAGGAATTGACCTCAACCAAACGGGCTCCCACTCGTGAAACCCGGTTGAGCGAACGTGAAGTCGGTGTTTTACGACTCCTTGCTAAAGGCATGACAACCAAAAACATTGCCGAGCAGCTTTTCATTAGCCGTACCACCGTTAATAATCACGTCCAGCATATCCTGAAAAAACTCAACGCCCACACGCGCCTCGAAGCCGTTAGACGTGCGGAAAGTGCCGGGCTCATCTGATCCGATCACGGATTCTGAGATTTAACCGGTCGAGATACCTTCTTGAGTTTAACGAAACCATCAGTATTTCGGGCTTATCCCAGAATTGGTCTACCTAGTTGCCGCGGATGGTGCGGCGATCTGCCGTCGCTCGTACATTTCCTTGCCGACGGCCAACAATTCATCACTCGACAAGATTTCTGCGGCTGAAGGGAATATGAATTCGTTTTCCATCTGAATATGCGGGCGATAGAGATCGTAGAGGCTCTCGCTAAGATCGCAGAAAAGGTCGAGTTTGTTCTTACTCAGATCCTCGTCCGCTGCCAAACTCACAAGCATCTTTTCTAAAGAGTGTTCAATACTCCCGGCTCTCTTGTGCTGGATCTCCAGCTGGCCAATAACCTCAAAAACATCTGAAACGACGGTATCGCTGTATTCACGCATCCGCGGAAACAGCGATAGGTCCTCGTCTAGGGTGTGTCTGATCCCAACGGTCGCAAAATGAGTCAGCACCGTATCGACGGTCGCAAAAACGCTCTTAAAATCGCATTCGTCTATCCTTCTTAAACTCTCGCTTGCTCTTCTAAGCGTTTCCAGATTCGCTGCAATGCTCGAATGACATCGAAATAAAACATCCAGCGGTTTTGTGAAATCCGATCTAAGGGGCACAGGCATAATGTGGTTTGACATAATATTGCTTGACGTGATTTTCGACTAGCTTCTAGCGGTTTCTCGCTATTCTGACACTATTAAAGCCGCAAGAGAAGTATTTTGGTTCTAAACCGTACTGGGAGTTTTCTAGTTCTGACCAACAATAGACATTGGGTTGCGGAAACCGAATTAAAAAATTTGCCAACAGCAGAATAGGTGGAAAACTATCAAACAAATATGATTTAAATCATAGTGGATATGACAAAATGGTTATATGGTTATATAGTATAGTTAATTTCGGAAGGAGAAAATGGATGAAACAAATAATATTGGCCTCTTTACTGGTAGCTGTCTTCTTGTGCCTGGGGTGTCGTTCGGACACAATAGCGCACGCTCAAACTGTGTCTAATAAGATGGATACTGCTCGCGGGGAAGATGAAAGTAGATCGGTAGCGAAGCGAAATGAGATTAAAGGAGCTGAGAAAGTGATGAATATAAAAGATGGTTTGAAGTTCAATGATGAAAGGCCGGCTATATTGTCCGTCATCAATTCAGAAAAGGTGAATGTGAAAGCAGTCGGACTCAAAAAAGGGCAAATAATGCCCAAACACAAAGCGGGTTTGAAATCCATGCTTGTAGTTCTGGAAGGGAAAATTGAATTCGTCATTGGTGACGAAAAGTTTGTTCTCAGTAAGCTGGATGCCTACGAGATTCCGGTGAATGTCGAACATGAGATCCGCGCTATTGAGCAAAGCATTTTTTCCCTAACGCAGGAGAAATGAAGTAAAGCAAAGGGAGTTTGAGTTATGCAGAAACACACTACGGGCAAGTGGAATATCGGAATCGGTTTGATCGTGATGGCTGGCTTTATGCTTTACGGTTTTTATCTGATCTATGCACGCGATTTTGCACCGGGCAAAGAAGCCTGGATCGCCGGTTACGCAGTTCATCCGCATTTTGAAGCACGTCTCGCCCATGTGCACGGAAATCTTTTTGCATTTCTAAACGTCCTTTTTGGCTATTTGATACTTACTCTGCCCGTTGGAGAGGGTTCGGCGAAATGGGTTTCGTACCTCGCGTTGGCGGGTTTGTTGATGCCGATCGGTATTCTCTCAGAAATATATTTGGGACTGCCTCCGATTTTGGTATTGGTCGGAGCCGCCTCAATTGTTGCGGCAACATTAACATTAGGTGTTGCCGTGATCCGGATGGGATTGAAAACGGGACGGAGGGTTGAGGTTGAATGATCCATCTTTTGAGATTGGAGGAGGTTAGAAATAATATGGAAACGAACACTGCACATAAATATGGGTATCGTCGTGAAGTCGAAACTACGTTTGAAGAAACCGTGACGCGAGTCCGTGAAACGCTGAAAAACGAAGGTTTTGGCGTATTGACCGAGATCGATATGAAGGAAAAGTTAAAGGAAAAGCTCGCTGTTGATTTTCGCAAATACGTGATCTTAGGAGCGTGCAATCCGCCGCTCGCTCACATGGCCTTGCAGGAAGATCTGGACATCGGATTGCTTCTGCCTTGCAATGTCATCGTTTACGAATCAGACACTGGCTCGGTGGTCGCGGCGATCGATGCAAAGAAAATGCTTTCGGTCGCCGGGAATCCACGGCTTGAGTCAACGGCCGAAACAGTAAATGAAAAATTACGCTCGGCAATTGAGAATTTGTAGGCGGTATTCAAATCGAAAGCCCCAGAACACAGAAAGGTATAGAAATGGAAACAGTAGGCGCGGGAAGACCAGAAAAGGCGAAACAAGTTGAAAGTTCGGAACCGCCGAATACTGTGGGCAAGGATGACCAAAGTGAATCGTTGATAAAACGAGAGCCGCCTGTATCAAAGAACGTGCAAAAATGGCTCATTAGAATAGGGGTATTGGTAATTATCGGATTGGTCGTTTTGATTGTCGTTTGGTTAATTCAGCGACCCGCGAAAGTTGATCTGATTCAGCCAAAGCAGGCGACGATTGCCGAAACGATCACGAGCAGCGGGCGGGTTGGCGGGACGACCGAAACAAATGTCGGATCACAATCGCAGGGGATTATTGAGAAGCTTTTTGTAGGCGAAGGTGATGACGTTGTCGGTGGTCAGCAACTTGCCCTGATAAAAAACGATGTTGCTGAAGCACAATATCTACAGGCACGGTCAGCGGTTGATACAGCGCGTTCACAGCTCATGCAGGTTTCCCGAGGGGGGTTGGCATCGGAAATTGATGCTGCAACCGAGTTGGTAAAACAGGCAAAGGCACAGGTCGAACAGCAGAGAGTGGCGATCATTCAGGCCCAAAAAAATGTTGCTCAAACACATTCACAACTCGCCCAGGTTGAAGCTGAACGTGATCTTGCAAAAACGAATCTTGAACGGAATGAAAAGTTGGTCAGGAGCGGAGATATATCTCGTGCCCAGTATGATCAGGCACTCACGAATTCTCGCGTGGCGGATAAGCGGGTCGAGGTACAGGATCGAGCGATCGAATTAGCAGAGTCAAGTGTTAACTCAGCTCAAGCAAATCTGAGATCAGCCCAGGCAAATGTCGGGATTCAGGAAGCACGCCTCCGGACAATACAGACTGGGGCAAGGCCTGAAGATGTAAGGGTCGCCGAGCAGCGCGTTGCCGAAACTGAGCGAGCCTTGAGTGTTGCTCAACAACAGGCCGGCAACGCTTCGGTCTATGCACCTTTTGCAGGAAAAGTTACAAAAATACTGACCCAAACAGGCCAGTCGGTCGGTCCGCAGGGCGTTCTTACATTAGTCAGTGTCTCGCCTGAAATTCGGTTAGATGTCGATGAAAGTAATCTTTCTTCGTTAAGGGTTGGACAGGAGGCTGTGATCTCTTCTGGAGCGTTTTCGGGAAGTAGTTTCGAGGGCAATGTCTCGGAACTCGGAGCCGCGGTCGATCGGACACGCGGAACGATCGAAATAAAGGTCGTTCCGAACAGCACACCCGAATGGTTGCGGCCAGGGCAGACGGTGGATGTAAATATTATTACTGCTAAGAATGTGAATCGTCTTCTAGTACCGGAAAACGCTCTGATTCGGGTTGGCGACGAAACTGTTATTTTTATGATCGAAAATGGAAAGATCGTGAAGAAGGCTGTCGTAAGCAGACCCCCAACGAGCGAAGGAGTCCCGATAATTTCAGGACTTGAACCGCAAGATTGGATCATCGCGAATGCTGCTAAAGTCGAAGTGGGCGACCGGGTTCGCTCCAACTAATGTCATGAGATCTTTGCTCAGTATCTTTGTTTCCGCTTTCGTTCCAAAAAAATTTCGGTTCGAGTTTCAACTCGCATTACGGCATCTGCTATCGGGTGGCTGGCAAACGGTTTTGACTATCAGCGCGGTTGCGGCCGGCGTGATCATCGTAATTTTTATCACATCTTTGATATTCGGGGTCCAGGAGATGATGTCTAATCTTTTGACAGAATCGATTCCACACGTCGTTGTTCAGGTTGAAGACCCAAAGCCGAAAACACTGGACAGTCCCAAAACACCGACCTCAAGCCGTATCGAGGAGCAAGCGTCACAGTTAAAATTTATAGACAATTGGGAACAGGTACTTGTAACACTACGCGGGTTGCCGAACGTACGAGGCGTTGCTGCGGTTGTCAGCGGTCAGGGATTTGCCTCGAAAGGAGCAAATCCTGTCGGCGTTCAAGTTCTCGGAGCAGACCCGGATCTGCTTGATATCATTACGCCGATCACTAAAGATCTGACGAATGGGAAATACAGGGGTTTGAGCAGTGATGAGATCGTCATCGATGCGGAACTTGCGAGAGATCTAAATGCCCAAGTTGGTGAACGCATTCGGTTGACATCGAGCTCGGGCCAATCCGATTCATTTGCTATCAAGGGGATTTACAGTCGCGGTCAAGGCCGCGGAAGTGCCTACATTACATTACGCAACGGACAAAGTCTGTTTGGTTTCGGAACATCGGTCAATGTTATTTACATTAAGGTTTTCGACATATACGGTGTTGAGAGTTTGTCGAATACGATCATGGCTCTTACCCCCTTCGAAGCAAAACCTTGGACAAAAGATTTCTCGCGTTTTCTGGTGAATATGCAAATGATGGGGGCTTCGGCATATTTGATCTCAATTTTCAGTTTGATCGCATCCGCCTTTGCGATCGCTTCGGTGCTGGTCGTTTCCGTACTCCAAAAATCCTCGCAGATAGGGATCTTAAAGAGTATGGGGGCAAGGCAAAGGCAAATTTTGACGGTTTTTATCTTTGAAGGCTTGGGGGTTGCCATAATGGGAAGTTCGCTCGGGGCGGTCATTGGAATACTGATCGTATTTTTCATCGGCTTGTTGAAGCGGTCCGATTCCACCATCGACGGTGCCCCGGCCGCTCTGTTTCCGGTGAGGATCTTGCCGTTTTATATAGGGGCGGCAATTCTCGCTGCAATTATTACCACCGTTATCGCTGCCGTTCTTCCGGCAAGACAGGCCGCAAAGCTAAATCCGGTGGATGTGATGCGATGAAAAGGAGCAATGATCAATAATATTGACGATTCCGCGATCGTAGAAATACCAGAAGCCAGATCAGACTCCATCGGTGATCAACCGATCGTTGTCGAGACCCGTGGTCTAAAGAAGACATACTTTGGGAAGGTAAATGTTCCCGTTTTGCATGGCCTCGACATCAAAATTCGGGCACGCGAATTCGTTGCCGTCATTGGTCAGTCGGGAAGCGGAAAGTCCACATTGCTAAACATTCTCGGTGCATTGGATATTCCGACCAGCGGAAAGGTCCTGATCAACGGTACGGACATTTCAACTCTTGATGATGATGAGTTGGCGACGCTTAGGAGCGATCAGGTTGGCTTTATCTTTCAGGCACACTATTTGTTGAATGAATTTACCTGTTTGGAAAACGCGCTCATGCCTGTCACGATTCGCCATGGCGAGGCAGACGAGGAGCAGACTGATCGTGTTTTGCGTCTGCTTAGACGAGTCGGGCTGGAGGAGCAGGTAAACAAACACCCGGACGAAATGAGCGGTGGACAAAACCAAAGATGCGCGATAGTCCGCTCACTGGCAAATTCCCCGAAAATTATTCTTGCCGATGAACCGACTGGGAACCTCGACAGCCGTTCCGGCGAAGAAGTATTTGCAATGATGCGCGAAATGAATCGCGAAAGCGGCGTGGCATTTGTGATGATCACCCACGACGACAGGCTGGCACAGGCGGCAGACAGGATCTTACTGATCGAAGATGGAAATATTTTTGAGATAAGTAAGGAGGATCATCGCCGCAAGACGGTAAGAATTCTTTAATTGATTTTTTCGGATATTCTCCTTCTGCGAACAATTTCAACCGAACACGGTGCATGGGCAGAAACTGCCTGTGCAACCGAACCCAATAAAAATCTTTTAATATTTCCATAACCGTGAGAACCGAGAATAATCAGATCCGCTCCCCAGCTTTCTGCTTCCTCAATAATTACGTCTTTTGGCTCACCCTCAATAACTTCCGTTTCAATTTTGAGTTCGCTACCGTGTTCAGTGCTTCTGATGCTCTCTGCTATTTCCGGCAGTAGCTTTTCAAATTGCTTATGATGCTCATGAATTTCAGCGTAGTGTGCAGCCGGAAAAGTGAAGTTTGGCACAATGAGCCACATCGGGATCTTCGAAGCGGCTACGGCCAATATCTTTAATTCTGTTCCTTTTCTCCAGGGTCGGGTAGAAACCTCTTCAACCGCTAATTTGCTATATTCTGAACCATCAAATGCTAATAAAACTCTCATTTTCTCTCCTCTTGAAATAATAGTTGGCAATCTAACTTCAATCATTCTCCGGCTTCATGAATAAAAGGGAAAGTTTGATTGAAACTTTCCCCTTTAACGATAGCTTACACAAGTTTTAAGCCCCCGCCGCGTTGCTTTGGATATCCTTTTTTGCAAGATAGAAATCTACCATTTCATAATCGCTATTTTCGCGTTCTTCCATTTCTTCAACCGTCTTCGGCGGCGGAACGATCACTTTATCGCCCGGCTTCCAGTTCAAAGGCATCGCAACCCTATTGGTATCGCTGGTCTGTAGTGCCGTTAGAACGCGCTTGATCTCATCCATACTGCGTCCAATATTCAGAGGGTAATACATTATCAAACGGATCTTGCTTTTCGGGTCGATAAAGAATACCGCACGAACTGCAGCAGTTTCGCTTTCTCCGGGCTGAAGCATTCCGTAGAGCTTGGCGACCTTCATATCAATGTCGGCAATTATCGGAAACCGCATCGTTACATCGAGATTCTTTTTGACATTATTGACCCACGCGATATGCGAATGAATGCTGTCAATACTCAGCCCCATCAGTTTTGTGTTCTTCGACGCAAAATATTCTTCCTCGCGTGCAAACTCCGAAAGTTCGGTTGTGCAGACGGGCGTAAAATCCGCCGGATGCGAAAAAAGTATCACCCAACGGTCTTTGTTATAATCGCTGAATTTCAATTTTCCGGTTGTCGTTACCGCCTCAAAATCAGGTGCTGTATCGCCGATTCGCGGCATTGTCATTACATTGTTATTATTGCTTGTTTCCATGTTCACATCTCCTTATTCGTAGCAATTGGCTTTTGTTTTCGCTGTTAAACATTCATTTCTTCCAAATTCTACATATATAACTATATCAACATAGAGTGATGCGGTCAATTGATCGTTTGTGGGTGATTCGTTTGGGACCTGCTGTGATCGAATATCTTAGAGAGCGTGAATTTGGGTTCATGTTAGGTTGATGAAAGGAGGGGCAGGAGCTACTCCGCTTTCGGAATTCGCCGCCAATCAAAGATCGCGGGATTTAGGAAGCGGGAATCTGTTTTCTACGATCTTCGATTTTTGCCGCGAGCGGAAACAACACGTTGTTCTCTAAATGAATGTGAAGATGCACGTCACATTCAAAATCGCGCAATCCGTCATAAAGTCGGGCAAGTTCCGAGGACGCCGTTTCGGGTAAACCATAGTCCGCCGAGATCTTTCGCATCTTTCGCAATATATTTGCCGACTCCTCGTGTTCCAAACGCAGCATCCGCGACTGATTTTTGACCGATTCGAACTGCACAGGCAACAGTGAGGCGTTCTCCGATTGACTGGCTTCAAGGTTCTTAATATGCGGAAACAGAACGGTCTCTTCCTTTTTCATGTGGGCGAAGAGATCGTTGCAAAGAGTCTTAAAGATCCTCTGCAATTCCACGAATTCGGGGTATGCATTGCCGCAGGTGCGGCAAACTACGTCAAACAAAGCTGACAGGCGAACCGCCTCGTCCCTCGTAAAGGTGTGGTGTCTTTCGACTATGTGATCAACCAGGCCGAAAGCCGTTTTGCATTCAAGACGCTCATCGATTTCAGGGTGATCTCTCACCGCCCCCTCGATCTCTCGGCAAACCATGAGTGGATCCACTCCGGCCGATTGACAGGCGTCGTCAAACGATCTGTTTCCGTGACAGTAATAATCGATGTTGAACTTCTCAAAAACATCGATCGCGGCCGGTGTCTTCCGAGCGATCTCACAAATTGGCTCGGCATCAAAATTTGACATAACAATCTCCGAAGTATCTGCCCCGGGCACTTAACTGTTTCAGCGGCATAGGCGGCCGCGCGCTTGAAACTCATCGTGAAATGCCAAATTCATTCGGGCCCGGCGAGACTAAAATCGTCAATCTCACATTTTTTGCATTCGACTTCAATTCCGAGTTTGCCGTGCCGACCTTCCTCACTCAAAACCCACTCGCGCACCATTAGCGGCGGCTTATGCCGAAAGTGCTGGTAGTGCCCACATTCGAGCACCGCCCGCCAGTCACCTTCGTCATCCTGGTCAAACCCTATGATCGGCTGTTTCATGACCCTGTAAGAAAATACTGGTAAAATCGTCTTCTCATCGTTATCCTCGATAATGAATTTGGACGAACCAACTTATGAAAAATCGGCAACCGCCTGAAATCAGGTGATTTAGTTAAAGCTTTTAAACTGCAATAGCCGTGCCGCAATCGATATTGAAGAATTACGAACATATTCGTGGATCAACTCTCTATTTTCTTGGCGGATGATAAAAAGAGCGAAATTTTTCATGGCGACCGTGAAAGTTTTCCACACTTTGTGAAGAATTAAGTCCTTCCGAACTATTCGCTTTTACGATTCTGCTCTCCGGAGTTCCGCAAAATCCTACTAGAGAAAAGGAGACTGCGGTCGGCATAGGAATTGCACGTTTTTGGAGTAGCGTTTTTTTCGCTAAAGATAGAGTCATGAGTACACCGATTGCCGCAATAAAGGAAGAGGCTCCCATTTTCGAGGGGCGGGCGGATTCGACGTCGAGCGGAGCCCGGAGTTCTATAATTGAGGGCGATCATATGATCGGCTCATTCACCGGAAATCCGACCGGCCCTACGCTGATCGTCACTGGAGGCCTTCACGGAAATGAACCCTCGGGAATGCTTGCATTACGGCGCGTATCAAAAAAGCTCGAGAAGTTTGCCCCGCAACTACGCGGCCGGGTCGCTTTTCTTGCCGGGAATACACGTGCATTGAAAAAGGGGATTCGCTTTATCGATTCAGACCTGAATCGTCACTGGACGTATGAGAATTTAGAAAAGAGGGCGATCATCCTGTCGGAAGATCGTGAAATGAGAGAGCTTTTAGAAACTCTCGACGTTGTACTTGCCACCGCAAAGGACGAGGTTTTTGCGATTGACCTTCATTCGACATCGGCAAATGGGTTGCCGTTTGCGACGGTTGGAGACACGATTCGAAATCGTGGATTTGCCCGGAAATTCCCGGTTACGATCCTGCTCGGTATTGAAGAACAGCTTGATGGAACCCTTTTGGAATACCTGAATAACAAGGGCGTGATCACTTTCGGCTTCGAGGGCGGACAGCATGATCTGCCGTCGACTATTGACAATCATGAGGCGCTGGTCTGGGTTGCTTTGGTGAACGCCGGAATTTTGAAAGAAGCAGATGTTTTTGATCTTGGGCGGTACAAAGAAAAGCTGCGAAATGTTACCGGAGTTCAGCGAATTATCGAGGTTCGCTATAGGCAGGGGCTAACCGAAGGAGATGGGTTTCAGATGAAGCCGGGTTTTCTTAACTTTGATCTGGTCCGCCGTGGAGATGTCCTGGCGGAAAACAGATTCGGCACGATCGCGTCGCCCGAAACGGGGCTGATCTTAATGCCGCTTTATCAAAAGCTGGGTGAGGATGGCTTTTTCATTACCCGTCTCGTGGCTCCGTTTTGGCTTTCCCTGTCTTCCGTACTGCGCGGTTTGAAACTAAATCGTTTAGTTCGCTTTCTCCCGGGCGTTCGGAAGGATCCGGACGATCCTGAAAGTTTGATCGTCGATACGCGGGTTGCGAGATTTTTCCCGCTTCAAGTATTTCACCTTTTGGGATTTCGGAAGCGAAGATGGCGGGACGATCATCTTATCGTCAGCCGACGACGGTTTGATACTGTTGGCCCATTTCGGACGTGATAATATTGGATTAATTCCAGTCAACTCGGTCGTGAGATATAACCATGGGAGATAAGAAGGTTTCTTTGCAAGACGATGAAAGCCGCAAACGTCAGTTTACGAAAGCGGTTTTGAACGATTTACAGGCGATGGAACAAATGCTCTCATCCGGCATGATGGAGCAGAATGCTTTGCGCATCGGTGCGGAACAGGAAATGTTTCTTGTCGATTCATCTATGCATCCGGCGCCGCTCATTCTCGAGATACTAGAGAATGCGAAAGACGCTAGGCTCACAACCGAAATTGGCCGTTTTAACCTCGAAGCCAATCTCACACCTCTTGACTTCACAGGCAATTGCCTACGTTCGCTCGAGAGTGAATTGACTGAAGTTATCGGTATCGTAAAAAGTGCCGCTCGCGAGTTCAATGCCGATGCAGTTCTTTGCGGGATCCTGCCGACCATCCAATTGTCCGATCTGATCGAGGGGAACCTAACGCCAAATCCACGCTATCTTGAGCTGAATAGGGTTTTGACGGAGTTGCACGGCAACGAGCGGCTTGTGCACATCAAGGGCCTCGATGAGATCCGCCTTCATCTGAAGGACACCTTTATCGAGTTTTGCAACACCAGTTTTCAAGTACATTTGCAGGTTGGCATCAATGATTTTGTTAACCATTACAACTGGGCCCAGGCAATAACAGCACCCGTTTTGGCGGCGGCCGCAAATTCTCCGTTGCTCTTGGGGCATCGTTTGTGGCATGAAACCCGACTTGCTCTTTTTCAGAGTGCGGTGGACGAGCGATCGACAACGCAGCAGCATCGTGGGCGGCCCGCCCGTGTCACTTTTGGGAAGGATTGGGTTCGTGGTTCGATTCTCGAAGTATTTCGTGAGGATATTGCCCGATTTCGCATTATTCTGACCCGTGAGATTGAGGAGGACTCGATCAATACCCTCAATGCGGGCGGCATTCCCGAGCTATCCTCGTGGCGTATGCATAACGGTACGATCTGGCGTTGGAATAGGGCATGCTACGGGATAACGAATGGCTTGCCGGGACTACGTATTGAGGCGAGATTTATCCCGTCGGGCCCATCCATTCTTGACGAGATGGCGAATGCTGCGTTCTTTCTAGGACTTATGAACGCGCTGCCGGCAGAATTCGGCGATATAGCTGAGCGAATGCTGTTCGATGACGTAAAATCCAATTTTTTCAGCACAGCACGTTTTGGTTTGAAATCAGAGATCGCTTGGCTCGATGGCGAAAACTATCGTGCCAAGAACCTGATCCTAGACGAACTTCTCCCACGAGCGAGGACTGGTCTTAAGACGGTAAATATTGACGCTGCGGATATTGATCGGTACCTGGGCGTGATCGAGGAGCGAGTCGCGGCCGATCAAACTGGTGCAAGATGGATGCTTGATTCTTTAGCGGCAATGGATGGAGACGCTAAGCAGAATGTTCGGATGCGAAGCCTGACGGCAGCGATGATCTCAAACCAGGACGCCGGTGAACCACTTCACAAGTGGAAGTTGGCCGAGATATCTCAGAAGTCGGATTGGATCGATAATTACAAGACGGTTGAGCAATTTATGGCGACGGATCTGTTTACGGTCAGTCCGGAGGATGTTGTCGATCTGGCCGCTCAACTGATGAATTGGCGTCACGTTCGGCATGTGCCCGTCGAGGACGATCACGGAAAGCTCGTTGGGATCATTTCCCATCGCGATCTGCTTGAATTGTGCACAAAAATGAGGTCACACGACGGCTCCGAGATCATCGTTCGGGATATTATGAAAACCGATCTAGTCACGATCGAGCCTGAAACGCCCTCGATGGTTGCATTAAACCTGATGCGGAATAAGCATATTGGTTGTCTGCCCGTGGTAAGGGACGAAAGGCTGGTTGGGCTAATTACTGCGTACGACTTTCTGACAGTTTCCGCAAAACTATTCGAGGAACGACTTCTCGATGTCAGCGGCAGCGTGTAATTCGAGCTTAAATGTTTGAGGTTGACCGGTTGTTGTCCGATCGGACATTTTCAAACAGATCGATCTCCCGTTGAAACGGATCAAAATTTATATCATCAAGGCGGCTGAACTTCGGTGATCGGGCCTTTTGCGGTAAAGGTTTCCGGAGTGTAATCTGTATAGAGATATGAAACTGCGGATGAGGAATAATTCGATTCGTTTGCGTATGTCGCAGAGCGAAGTTTCGCGGCTCGCCGCAGATGGGAAAGTTGAGGAATCGATCGACTTTGGAGCCGGCCCGGAAGCAAAACTCAATTATTCTATTGCTAAAACGATTGATGGAAATGAGATCTCTGCCCGTCTTTCAGTTGGGGCCGTTACCGTTCTTGTACCCGCTGTGCTGGCAGATGAATGGGTTGCGAGCGATCAGGTCGGTCTTGAGACGGCACAGCCGATCCGGCCGGGCATGGATCTCAACATATTGATCGAAAAGGACTTCGCTTGCCTTAGACCTCGCGATGGTGAGGATGATCTGGATGCCTTTCCGCATCCTGACGGCAAGGCTAAGTGTTAGGATCGTCGCCCTCGAGCCCCGCGACACTCCGAATCTTAAGGATACCGATAACAATTTGGCTTTTAGAGATCGCTATGGACGAAAGATATGCAGGTTTTTGAAGCGCCCGAACAGATCAACTATAGAAATCCGACACTGATCGGTTTGGGGGCCTCAGCCCTCCTGACCGTTCTCGTCATTGTAGGATCGCGTAATTTGGAACATTTCGATTCCGCGCTGTTCGGTTATACGGTAGCGAGCGTTGTCGCATTCGGGGCTATCTTTTTTCGCTACGCTTTGTGGCTGCAGCGGCCAGCTACGAGGACGTATTTTACCCGTGGACTACAACTCTTCTTTCAAAGGAAGAAGTTTGTTAAGAATACGGCAAACGCTGCGGAATCACTCGGTAAGAACCTGGTCGGCCAACACTTCATTTTCAAACGAGGAATGATGCGTTGGCTGATGCACTTCCTGATCATGTGGGGCTGCATTTTGTCCGCCGCGATCACTTTTCCACTTGTTTTCGGTTGGGTACATTTCAAACTTGAGGGCGATCTCGGTTACCGGGCATATATGTTTGGATTCCCGCTGCAGGTCATGGACGGGCGTAGTCTCATTGCCTGGATGACCTTTCACGCCCTTGATTTCACTGCGATCATGGTCCTTGCCGGGTGTGGAATTGCTATTAACAGACGTTTGAAGGATCGCGGAGCCATTGCCAACCAAACGTTCCTGCTCGATTTTGCTCCTCACATGCTTTTGATAGCGATCTCGGTCTCTGGTTTGATGTTGACGGCATCGAGCCTGTGGTTTGCGGGATATATGTATTCGTTTATTGCTCTCTTGCATCAGGCCACGGTGATAATGACACTTTTTTATCTACCGTTCGGCAAACTCTTTCATATTGTACAGAGACCGGCATCGATCGGCGTAGAACTCTACCAACAGCGCTCGAAGGAAATGGATCAGGCTGTTTGCCCAAGATGCAGATCGATGTTTGCGGGCCAGATGTGGATCGATGATCTAAAAACGGTGGTTGAAAAGCTGGGCTATGATTATCGAATGGAGAATGGAAACACCCTTCAGGATTACTGCCCGCGATGCAAGCGCATCATGCGCGGATTAGCATATTCCGGGATGAAAGATACGCTCGAACCTGTTTTTCATGGGGAAAGGGAAGGCTAGTCGGAAGGTATTTGGAGCGTTCGGGGCATTACAGCTTGATCGGACCGCGGTTTTGAATTTATGTCGAAAGTTGAACATTTGGATACGATCATTGACCGTTTCGGTCCGCATCTGCACGACGAACCACACGGCGGCTGGCAATCCGACCGCACCATTGACCACATGGTGCCAACGCACTGTCCCTATTGTGGGGTCCAATGCGGAATGAATTTGCTCGTTTCGGACAATCATGTTGTTGGATTCGAGCCGCGATACGATTTTCCGGTGAACGAGGGGAAGCTGTGCCCCAAAGGGGTCACGGCATATCTCCAGGTTCATCACCCTGACCGGCTTCTCTACCCGCTAATCAAACGCAACGGCAATTTCGAGCGGGCAAGCTGGGACGAAGCCCTCGATCTGATCACAACCAAATTCAAAGAGATCCAGGCAAAATATGGCAAAGATGCCATCGGCGTCTATAGCGGTTCATCGCTTACAACTGAGAAAACCTATGTAATGGGTAAGTTTGCCCGCGTCGGCCTTGGTACGCGTTTTATTGACTATAATGGGCGGCTCTGTATGGTTTCGGCCGGAGCCGGAAACAATAAGGCATTCGGTGTTGATCGAGCTGCGAATCCGTGGAGTGACATTCCGCTCGCCGAGGTTTTGATCCTGGCCGGAGCGAATTGTGCCGAGACGTTTCCTATCCTCAACAAGTTTCTCTGGCAGCAGCGCGACAACGGCGGCCGCTGGATCGTTATTGATCCTCGCGAAACGGCAACGGCACGTCAGGGCGACATCCATCTGCAGTTAAAACCGGGCACGGACGTTGCCGTCGCCAACGGAATGTTGAATGTCATCGTGCGTGAGGGGCTGATCGATGAAAAATTCATTGGCGATCACACGAACGGATGGGAAGAGACTCGAGCGGCTATCGAAAAATGCACCCCCGATATTGCATCGCAGATCTCCGGTGTTCCGGCCGAAAAGATCGTTCAGGCCGGCTTGCTGTATGGGCGCGCAAAGACTGGAATGATCATGCATGCCCGCGGGATCGAACATCACAGCAATGGCGTCGATAACGTCCTCTCGTACATTAACATTGTTCTTGCGACGGGTAAGATTGGCGATCCGGGTCGAGGCTATGGAACGATCACTGGCCAGGGCAACGGCCAGGGAGGACGCGAACACGGACAAAAGGCCGAGCAGTTGCCGGGAATGCGATCGATCTATGATCCGGCGGATCGCAAATTCATTTGTGATTTCTGGGGACTGCCCGAGGATGAACTGCCGGATGGTGGAGTCTCGGCGGTCGAGATGTTTGATAAGATGCGTTCCGGCGAGATCAAGGCTCTCTATTCGGTTTGTAATAACGGAATGGTCAGTCTCCCGGATATTAATTCTGTCCGGCGCTCGCTCGAGGGGCTTGAGTTCAACGTCTGCGTAGATTTCTTTATGAGTGAATCGGCTCGCTACGCTGACGTCGTTCTGCCTGGAACCACATGGGCCGAGGACGAGGGCGTTACGGCAAGCGCCGAGGCTCGGGTCGTCAAGATAAACAAGGCCGTCGATCCGCCGGGCGAAGCAAAAGAAGATTGGTGGATCGCATCTGAGATCGCCAGGCGAATGGGACGCGGAGAGTATTTCAAATTTGATTCGCCTCGCGAAATATTCGACGAACTGCGCTCCGCATCGCGCGGCGGCAAGGCAGACTATTACGGCATAACATATGAAAAGATCGAGCGCCAAAACGGAGTGATGTGGCCGTGCCCGACGGAGGAGAGCACGGGGACGCCGCGGATGTTCAATGACAAGAAGTTTTATTTTCCCGATGGCAAAGCTCGATTTCACCCGACGGAATATAAAGGTGCAGATGAAAAGCCGGACGACGAGTTTCCTCTGATCCTGACGAGCGGACGCATCGTTTATCAATACCTTTCGGGCAATCAAACCCGGCGGATCGGGTTTCTGGTTCAGCAATGCCCGGAACCGTACGTCGAGATCCATCCGGAAACTGCCCAAAAGCTGCGTATCAATGATGGTGAAAGAGTAAAGGTCATATCCCGGCGCGGCGAAGGTGTGTTTCCGGCGTTGATCGTGAGGACGATCAGGCCCGATACGATCTTTATTCCCTATCACTGGGGTGAGCGGCTGGCGGTAAATCAATTGACTAATCCGAAACTGGATCCTACCTCCAAGATCCCGGAATATAAGGCATGCGCGGCAAAGATCGAGAAGATCCATTCACGTGAATTGCCGATCTTCGGCGATGCAAGGAAAGGGACAAGCTTGAGCGAGGTACAGAAAGGGAAGTAGAAATTATGAAGGAAACAATGTTCATCGACCCGCAGCGTTGTATCGGTTGCCGCGCTTGCGTTTCGGCATGTCGGGAGTGTGATACGCACAAAGGGTACCCGATGATCTTTGTCGATTATATCGACCGTGCCGAGTCAACGGCTACGATGCCAACGGTCTGCATGCACTGCAACGAACCGACTTGCGCCCAGGTTTGTCCTGCAGACGCGATCAAGATGAACGAAGACGGTGTGGTGATGACGGCACTCAAGCCCCGTTGTTTGGATTGCCGAAATTGCGTTAACGCGTGCCCATTTGGAGTGCCGAAATACAACTCGGCGATTCAACTGCAGATGAAGTGCGATATGTGCTATGACCGAACGTCCGAAGGTCTAAAGCCGATGTGTGCGAGTGTTTGCCCGACAGGGGCGATATCATTTGGCACCTACGAGCAGATCGTTCCGCTCCGTCGAACCAAACCGGTAAATGCCCATGTATTTGGCAATCAAAGGGTTGAAACTAAGGTTTATTTGATGCTGCCGACTGAGGACTCGGAAGTCTCGGTTGATGGATGCGGAGTTTTTGAGGGGCGTGTTGCTGTGGATTCGGGAGAGCCGCAGACCGGTGAATCGTGGCTCGATACGCAGGCTGACGACGCGGATAAACGCAACGAATTCTAAGAGGCGATCGAAATGCGGCAGACGTAGAAAAGTACCCGAAGTTTTTATATGAGTCTCCGATATTTCAGATTGTCGCAACCAATAGAGAATTGAATTGGGGTTTTAGGACTATGAGCTCAAATCTTTCAGAAACAATCGACAAAGTTTTATCCGACGAGGAAGACGTACGCGAGGTGACCGCCTCGCATCAGAAGGAATTTCCTTTTGGCCGTGATGATGAATCGCAGGTCACACGGCGGGAATTTTGCAACTTTCTTTTCCTTACATCGAGCGCAATGTTTGCCGGAGCAGCCGGATTTGCCGCGAAATCTGTGTACGATTCGCGGGTAGAGCCTACCTCCGTTCCGATGAAGATAGACGGGGCCGAAGTTCTTGAAAAAGGGGCCGCCCTAAATTTTCGCTATCCGAACGAAAATGAAACCGCGATACTTATCCGAGCTGGTAATGGCAAGTATTACGCTTATGGGCAAAAATGCACACACCTTACTTGTCCGGTCTATTATGCGAAAGAGGCGGATCGCATCGAGTGTCCGTGTCACGAGGGCGGTTTCGATGTTCATACCGGAGATGTGCTTTATGGCCCGCCGCCGCGGCCGCTCGATATGATAGATGTTGAAATAAGAAACGGCGAGGTGTGGGCCGTCGGCAGAAAGGTGCGCGGAGAAGGCCATGAAGGATAAAAATAGCTCGCAAGAATGGACTACCCGACGGAAAAAGCCGACCCTAAAGATCGAACGCGGGCGTGAGGCCGTCGTTCAGGCTAGGCTCGTGCTGCTCGTGATGATCAATATTGCCCAACTTTGGATCCTATCCGCGACTATCGAGGCGGCCCTCGCCAGGGAGTTCGATCATCTTTGGCCGCTGCTGGCCGCGTCCGCAGCCTGCTGGGTGATCGCCCTGACGATATTCCTTTGGTGGAAACCAACCCCACGTCTGGCCCGTAAGCGTTCGTAAACGTTTTTCCGAAGATTAATCGGCCGTTCTCACGATGACCACGGCGGCCCTGCCGTTACCTTTGACCGCGAAAAAATCCGCACTTGTAGTGTGAAACTCTACCGTTTTGCGCTATATTTTCGCCTGATCAAGCGTCTGAACTCGTTCAATCGCTTTATTTACGTAGTCAAGCCGAGCTGGGCCGTCGTTGATCGGCACGGCACGGGCATTGCAATATCTACGCAGTGGATTCGTCTTCCTAAATAGGATTTTATGGAAAATTCAACACCGAAAGGGGCAAACCGCATGCTCCTGATGAACACAATGGCATTCACCGTGTGTTTCGCAGCATGGATGCTAAACGGTGTTCTCGTTACTTTTTTGACCGTCAACCGGGTTTTTGACTGGAGTGCATCGGAGGTTGGTTGGCTATTGGGAATTCCGGTCTTGACCGGTTCGATATTTCGATTGCCGGCAGGAATGTTGACCGACAAGTATGGCGGAAAGCCGATCTTTGCGGGTCTGCTCGTGCTTAGCGCGATTCCGATGTATTTGCTCTCGACTGTCGATTCTTATCTTGGATTCGCGCTTTGCAGTTTTGGATTTGGTCTCGCCGGCGTGAGCTTTTCGATCGGTATTGCCTATACATCGGTCTGGTTTCCAAAGAACCGCCAGGGCGTCGCTCTCGGTATTTTTGGAGCGGGAAATGCAGGAGCCGCCCTCACAACACTAATTGCCCCAACATTGCTCAACCGGTTTACCGGGAACGGCCTCAATCTTGATGGTTGGCGGACATTGCCGGTCGTTTATTCGGTGGTTCTGATCGCGATGGCGGTCGTCTTTTTTGCGGCGACAACCAACAAGAAACCGGCGACGGAAGCAAAGAGCCTTCTCAGGCAATTGGAACCATTAAAGACAGTCAGGGTTTGGCGTTTCGGTCTATATTATTTTCTGGTGTTCGGATGTTTCGTGGCCTTTTCGCAATGGCTGGTTCCTTACTTTGTAAATGTTTACTATCTACCGCTCGTAACGGCGGGATTTCTCGCGGCGTTATTCAGCTTCCCATCGGGCGTTATCAGGGCCTTGGGCGGCTGGATGAGCGATTTCTTTGGTGGACGAAAGGTGATGTATTGGGTGCTCGGGGCGTCGGTTTTGATCTCGTTCCTCCTCATCGTTCCCAAAATGGAAGTCACCTCACCGGGCAAGGGTATAACGGCTGAGAAAGACGGCGTAATTTCAGCAGTTTCAGAGGACTCGATCACCGTTGGCGAGAAAGCGTATAAGTTTAACGCGAGGAAAGGCGAGTTGAAGAACATTGACGAGGGGATCTTCGTTTTCCCGACAAAGGAAATTTGGCAGGAACCCGTTGTCGAAGCTGGACAGACGGTCAAGCGAAAAGAGCTTATCGCCAAGGGTGTAACTAAGATTAACTTTCAGGCAAACGTGTGGATCTTTGCGGTTCTAGTCATTCTCCTTGGAAGTATCTGGGGCATCGGAAAAGCCGCGGTCTATAAGCATATTCCTGAATATTTTCCGGAAGAGGTCGGCGTGGTCGGCGGGATGGTCGGCGTACTCGGCGGACTCGGTGGATTCTTTTGCCCGATCATATTTGGTTACCTGCTCGATGGCACGGGACTTTGGACAAGCGCATGGATGTTTATGTTCTTCCTCTCCGCGATTTGTCTGCTATGGATGCACGCAGTTGTTCAGAAAATGATGCGTGAGAGACATCCGAATTTAATGAAAAAGATCGAAAAATAAATTATATGAAATCTGGAACATGGTTAGAAAAATGGACGCCCGAGGACGAATCGTTCTGGAACGAAACGGGCAGTAAGATCGCTTGGCGGACGCTGACGGTGACGACGATCACCCTGATCCTGTCGTTTTCGACGTGGTTCATGATGAGTGCGATCGTCGTAAAGCTGCCGGGCATCGGTTTTAATTTTTCCACGACGCAGCTTTTCTGGCTGGCGGCGATGCCGGGGCTCGCGGGCGGAACGCTGAGGATATTTCACACCTTTCTGGTTCCGATTGTCGGGACTCGGCATATTGTCACATTTGCAACATTTATCAAGATCCTGCCCTGTATCGGTATAGGTTTGGCGGTGATGGACCCGAATACGCCATTTTGGGTGTTTATGATACTGGCCTTCACAGGTGGATTCGGTGCAGGTGATTTCTCGTCCTACATGCCATCGACAAGCGTATTCTTTCCGAAGCGGTTGCAGGGAACGGCCCTTGGTATTCAGGCTGGAATCGGAAATTTCGGCGTCAGTGTCGCTCAGTTCATTACGCCGTTTGTTATCGCCTTTGCCATGGTCGGTGGATCTCAGACCTTTGACAAGATCGATCCGAACACAAACGCGGTTACGGGTACGTCAAGCATTTGGCTTCAGAACGCCTCATTCATTTATATTCCGATCCTGGTCGTGCTGGGCTTTACCGCGTGGTTTACGCTTCGCAGCGTTCCGATCAAGGCATCGTTCAAAGAGCAGCTCGATATTTTTAGTAACAAACACACGTATTTTTGCACGATCATTTACGTGATGACATTCGGTGCGTTTTCGGGCTTGGCCGCTGCGTTTCCGCTGCTGATAAAAACTCTGTACGGAAAATTTCCAAATCCGCCCGACGCATTGACCTATGCATTCTTAGGCCCGCTTGTCGGGTCGGCCAGCCGCGTGTTGTTCGGGTTTATTGCGGACAAAACGGGCGGCGCGATCCTGACCTTTATCACTGGAGTGGCATTGGTGATTGGATGTGGCTTGTTGATATTTCTCGGCTTGCTTACGCCTACTTCGGTTGACCAGTTCCCGATGTTTGTCGGGATCATGTTAGGTATTTTCTTCTTCACGGGCGTCGGAAATGCCGCGACATTTCGCCAGTTTCCGATCATCTTTGGTGAAAATCCGCGTCAAGGTGCGGGCGTCATCGGATTTACCGCCGCGATCGCAGCATACGGCCCGTTTTTCTTTGCGATCTTGATCGGAACGACCCTCGAAATGACCGGCGTTGTAACGCCGTTCTTCTGGGGACTTGCCGTTTTCTTTGCTATCGCAACGACAGTCAACTGGTTGTACTACACACGCAAGGGCTGCGAAAAGCCTTGCTAGATCGTCTCGATCACTGGAGTCATACGATGTACAAATATTCTAGGAGTTTTATTGTCATTTCTGTTTTTGTGATCGCGTTGAGTATGGCTTTCAACGCGCAGACGCCGCCGTCGTCAACGCCGCAGCCGGACGTTCAGGATCGCGTTAAGCAGCTTGAGTCGCAGGTTCTGGCGATGCAGGCGGAGCTCGAGAATCTAAAGAAAAGCCTGGCGGAAAATAAAGATTCCGCTCCCAAGCCTGCGACAGTAGCGTCTGCCGCCGAGCCATCCAAAAAGCCCGACGCCGGACAGCCCGTTGCCGTATCGACGAAACCCGCCGCGACCAAGCCGTCCGGCAAAGACCTGACCGTAAACGTCGGCAACATCAAGGTAACTCCGTACGGAATGCTGTTTTTCAACGCATTTGGCAACAATAGCGGGACGAACAATACGGATGTTCCGCTGTGGGCGACGGGCACGAGCGCCGGCAATACGAGTGCGAGCGTTCGTCAGACGAGATTTGGTTTGCGTGCAGAAGGCGGGCGAATCGGCAATGCGAGCGTTAAGGCGGTCGTCGAAGCTGATTTCTACGGCGGCTATCCCGCTATTGGCGTCGGCGAAAACTTTGGCCTCGTGCGTCTCCGTCTTGCGAACATTCGACTTGATTGGGAAAAGACGTCTGTTGTCGTCGGACAGGACTGGATGGTGTTTGCTCCGAATAGCCCAACATCTCTTGCCGCCGCAGCGATCCCTCAAATGGCTGCTGCCGGAAACCCATGGTCACGTTTGCCGCAGGTAAGGCTTGAGCGAAAATTGGGCGGCGGCTTTACCTTTCTGGGGGCAGCACTCGCACCCGGCACGGGCGACTATCCAACCGGTACAAATTCGCCCGCATTGCTTCAGCCGGGAAGCGGAGCTGCTTCGCGGCTGCCATTTTTCCAGGGGCGGCTGGCATTTGGTGACGGCAACTGGTTCGGCACGAAAAAGGCGGGCAGCATAGGCGTTTCCGGGCACTACGGTCAAAGCCGCGTGACGGTCGCGAGCGTGACGAGCGACATCGACTCAGCGGGAATTGCACTCGATTGGAATTTCCCGATCGTCAAACGCGTTCAACTGTCGGGCGAAGCGTTTACCGGACGCAATCTCGGCGGATTTCAGGCCGGAATTTTTCAAGGATACAATACGGATTTTGCCATACGCAACGGCACTGTGTTGACGCCAGGCGGGGTTCGCGGCATCGGCACACGCGGCGGCTGGACGCAGATCGGTTGGAATCTGCCGACGCTCGAAAATAAGCTCACCGCCTACGCGTCGATCGGTCTCGACGATCCGCGCGATCTCGATCTGGTCACCGTGAGCAATCTCAATCTGCGTTCGCGCAATATGGTCTATGCCTTTGATCTGATCTACAAATTTACCCCGCAGTTTTCGATCGGAGCCGAGGTTCGCCGCTTTCAGACGAGATATATCATCACCGGCATCCGGCGAGCAGACCACTTTAACCTCGGAGCTGCCTACACGTTTTGAGTAATAGCGGTGAATGGGCGATATTTGGCTGGCGGTAAGATGTAAGGCGAAATTTATTTGTGAACGACAAAGAGTGGTAAGGGGCGCAGACCGCGTAGCGGTCAAATGAATGTAGCCGTGGGTTTCAACCCACGGACAGCAGGAAGAAATGACCGCGTCGCGTCAGCGACGGTTGAATCCGACCGCGTCAATGTTCAGTCGTCGCTACGCGACGAAATCATCGTTGCCTCGTACCGTGGGTTTAAACCCACGCCTAAATTCACGCCGTCGCTACGCGACACAAGATCATCCATTCTCGATCAATTTTATCTCGTCCGGCGTGTGATTCCTGTCGCCGAAGGTGACAAATAATCAAGCCTGGGGTGAGCGAACGCAGTTCGCGTAACCCCAGGACAGGTTCGACAATACGATCCCGACGCTGAAAGCGTCGAACAATCGCCGCGTCGTTTGTTCGTCCCCTTCAGGGACAGGGCACGTCTGTTGCGATCTACCTAGGGATGCTCTCGCTTCGCTCGTTTTCCCTAGGCTTTATTGTTCGTCGCCGTTGGCGACAAGAAAATTTAGGCGTTCTCATCCGGTCAATGTCAGCAATTGTCGTCCAAGGTGACTGCTTTATTTCGGATCGAGGCCAAAAAAGGCGATTGTGTTTTCGTCGGACATTGCTGTCGGAACGCGGACGCCCTCGTCCGCAATCGCCGGTTCCTCCGGCGAGGCCTTCGTTAGTATTTCGGGCAGTTGGTTGACGGTAGAATCGTTCGGGCCGAAGCGGCTCTCAGTGCGGACGAGGGCGTCCGCGTTCCGGCCCGACTGCGCCACCCGCTCCGCAGACGATAGATCGGCCGATCGTCGTCGCTGTTTTCTACGGGCAAACTGATTATCTACTTCTTTTACACTTCGAGGTCCAGAACGGGGTGGCTTTGCCGTCGGCCATTGATGCGCCGGTCCAGTTGAAGCTGTCTTTTGTGATGTCTGAGAAGGTCAGTCGAGTGCCTTTGGTGTCGTCGCCCTGGCGCATGACCATGTTTTCGCCTTCTTTGACGCCTTTCCAGACGGGCGAGGCGGCGTAGCCGGGCATTCGGAAGAATGTGACGCTCCAATTTTTTTCTTTGGCGTCGAAGATGCGGATGTTTGAGGTCGAGAACGTCGGGCTCCAGTACTGGTCGATGATGCCCTGGCCGTTGAGGAAGTATTTCGCGGCCCAGACGGCAGGGAATTTGACCCATTTGCCGTCCTGCGGCGTGAAAAACTCTTCCTGACACGCAAACTCGCCGATCATAAAGGCGAACTCTTTCGTCTCGGCCGGTGCGGCCGGATTAAGTTTGCCGAACGGCTGCTTTTCGTTGGGCTCGTACTCAGACATCGACGACGTTTGAGCGTTCGTGGCGACGGCGACGAGGATCAGAAGGCAAAGCGACGTGAGAATGCGGGCGTGTTTTAGTGTCATCATGGTTTTTCTTGATCGGTCAGCGGCGGCATAGCCGCAAGGGGTTTTGGGTCGCCTACGGAGAAGCAGAGCTACTCCGCAAACAAGGCGGCGTAGCCACGTTAGATCTCAATTCTTCTTTGAGATACGTTCAAAATTCGCTTTGGCACTAGCGGCGAGCCGATTGTCACCCAATTTTTCCGCCATCTTATAGGCTCTTTCATAGCTTTCGAGGGCTTTCTTTGTTTGGCCGTCCTTTTCGTATGCCTCGGCGAGGCTGTCAAAGGTGTTTGCGGAATCAGGATAGTTTTCGGTGTTGCGTTTGAAGGCGTTGATGGCCTCGCCGATCCGATTCGCGCGAAGCAGTTGGTACGCCGCGAGGTTCATCGTTTGTTCGGGAACGCTGATCCGATAGCCAAACCGCTCGGTCAATTTCTTGTAATGGCCCTCGAGTTCCGCAACGCTGCCAGCCGAGACACTCCAACCGTCATAGATCTTTCGCAAACCGCCGAAATACGCCGGAAGTACGACCGAACCGTGGCTTTCATCCTTGAACTGCTGAAATTCGATGTCGAGTCCGTCAGGTTTTGACCTTTTTACGAGGTCTCGAAACGAATCACATCCTGATTGATATTCCGGCTCATTGCCGAGGGCGACAAACACCGTTCGTTTGCCCGCCGCCTTCTTCTTGAATTCCTGCTCGGCGCATTTGATCACGATGTCTTTGTCCCAGTTCAAGACCGGACTCGCAGCGATGTAAGCGTTGAACATCTGCGGCCGCGTCACCAATGTGTGAATCGCCAGCAAACCGCCAAGGCTGTGGCCGGCAAAAATGCGATACGGCTGCGTGCGGTAGTTCTGCTCGACCATCGGGATCAGTTCTTTTTCGATAAAATCGAGAAACTTCTCGGCACCGCCGCTGCCTGCGATTTCGGTCGCTGTCGGCGTCATGTCGCGCGTCCTGTTTGTGTTCTGGATGCCGACGATGATCATCTCCGGGATCTTGTCGCCCCACGCCTGTTGCTCGACGATCCCCGCCATCATCGCATTCTGCGGCGGATGAGCGTCGAGCATGTAGAGGACAGGAAATCGCGAAGTTGGCTGCTGCCGATAAGCCAGCGGCACGCGAACGAGAACAGTGCGCTCTTCGCCAACGAACTTTGAATTTATCTTATGGACGTAGTGGGCAACGCTTGCTACTTGCTCAGTTTGAGCCGCGACGGCAGATACGAAAACAAAGAATATGGTCAAAAAGAGTGGAATTCTCTTCATAAAAGGTCAGACGTCCTAAATACTGATTTTACTTTTGGGTTGGATTCACGTCGGCGGTCAATCGTTGCAAACGCAGCAGATCACATTTCCGTTAGGTTGGGGCGTAAGTGTTTTGATCTGACGCATTACCACGTCTTGGGCATCGACGCGATCGATTTAAGCGCGTTCGCCAGTTTCAGTACGTCTTGCGGCGAGTTGTAGATAGATGGTGTCACACGAATGCAGTCACCCGCAGCCGGGCCGGTGCGTCGGACGGTCAGGATGCCATATTTATCCTTGAGCATTCTCGCAATTGCGAGATTTGCCTCGGCGGTAACGGCACCGTCAAATCTGAACGACGTCAGGGCACCGACCATATTGCTGTCGTCCGGTGCGAGTATGGTCAGCCCTTTGATCTGGCGAGCGGGAGTGACCCATAGGTTTCGCAAATACTTGAGACGAGCCTCCTTGGCAGCCGTCCCGATCCTATTGTGAAACGCGATCGCCGCAGGGATCGCCATGCGCGTCGCAAAATTAGATGTTCCGGAGTCGATGCGGTCCAAAACGTCGGTCGAACCAGGAGTTTTGCCAAAAAACGTGTCGATCACATCGACGCGGCCTTTCCTGATATAGATCACGCCGCAGCCGATCGGAGCACCGACCCACTTGTGCATGTTTACGCCGATGAAATCGCACCCAAGTTCGCCAAGTTTGAAATCGATCTGCCCGACCGAGTGTGCCGCGTCGAGGATGACGTCGATCCCGCGCTCTTTCGCCAGCTTTGCTATCTTGGCGACGGGGATCACCATACCCGTCAGATTGTTGAGATGTGTCAGCAACAGCAGCTTCGTGCCCGGATTAGCTTCGAAGGACCTTTCATAAAACGCGACAATATCCGCCTCGGTAAGCCGTCTTTCCTGGGTTGGCTCAGGAAAGTTGACCTTGACCGGCTTGGCACCGCGGCGCTCTTTGAGCCAGTTCATTGCGATCTTCATCTCGCCATAGTCGAGGTCGGCGAAGAGCACGGTGTCGCCAGGACGTACTTTATTATAACCGCCGATGAGAGCTTGCAGCGACTCGGTCGCTCCGCGCGTTAGGGCGATCTCGTCGACCGCGACATTCAGGAAATTGGCGACAGATTCGCGAATACTACGATCTGTCTCGGAGATCTGGACCCTGGCGAAATAGCTATTTTCGCGATTGACGAATTCGTTCAAACGCCGGAATTCAGCAAGCACGGGCCGAGCCATAATACCCCAGTATCCATTTTCAAGATTGATGATCTTGTTCGTGACGTCGTAATTTTTGGCGATCTTTTGCCACGCGGCCTCGTCGTCGGGCATTACCGGAGCGGTCGGCAGCAAACCATCGATACTTTCATTAAATCGGGCGGAATAATCCTGCCATTCAAGAGCATTCGCCGGCAGAGCACTTGCTAGTCCGATCGCCCCGGCCGCCGCCAAACTGCTACTCAAAAAACGCCTTCGTGATGGTTGATCTTTGCTCATAGTGCTCCAATTGTGTCATCTTACTATAGTTTTTTCGCAATCGATATTTATACAGCTTTCGGATTTCGTACTGATATCGTTTGGGAATCAACGGATCAAAAGGAAAACCACAAACCATATGCAGAGATTTGCTCATCGGGTCGCAAAAGCCACCTTTTTGCTCTTAGTGCTAGTACAGTCGGTCGTGTTTCAAAAGCCATTGGCTGACGACCTTACTGCTTATAATGATTCACAATCACGGTTGAGCGGCGTCATCGAAAAATTTGACGCCGATCTCGGGATACTGAACCGTTACTATTCGGCACAGACCTCGCCGAATCGGGCCACGAGATTCAAACAGCTTTACAATGAGAAGTTGGAGTTACTAAGGCATCTGAACTTTGACGCTCTTAACCACGATGAGCAAATAGATTGCGTTCTATTCAAGAACCATCTCGAACACGAGATCAAGGAACTTGATCGCGGCCAGGCCCAGCTTGCAGAAATGGCGTCGATGATGCCGTTCGCAAGGACGATCAGCGATCTCGAAGATACGAGGCGAAAGCTGGAATTTGCTGATCCGGCACGTACCGCCGCTTTACTCAACAATCTCGCCAAGCAGATCATAGCTACACAAAAGGCACAGGACGCCACTGGGACGAACAAACCAAAACGAACTGTCGCAAACCGGGCCGCCCGAACGGTGGACAGCCTTCGCCGAACGCTTCGCGGCTGGTACGCGTTTTACAAAGCCTACGACCCGACCTTTACGTGGTGGTGCGAATCGCCGTACAAGGCCGCCGACGACGCTCTCGGCAAGTATTCGACATTTATTACTGAGAAATTGGTCGGTATAAGGATCGACGACAAAACGACGATCATCGGCGATCCGATCGGGCGTGACGCTCTGATCGAAGAGTTGAAATTCGAGATGATCCCGTATTCGCCCGAAGAGTTGGTTCAGATCGCCAATAAGGAATTTGAATGGTGCATTGCTGAATTTAAGAAGGCGTCTCGCGAAATGGGTTACGGCGACGACTATATGAAGGCAATCGAAGCCGTCAAGCAAAAATACGTCGAGCCCGGCAAGCAGCCCGAACTGATAAAACGCCTCGCGTACGAGGCGATCGAATACGTCGAGAAAAACGACCTTGTAACCGTTCCAAAACTTGCTCGTGACGGTTGGAGAATGGAGATGATGACGCCGGAACGGCAGCTCGTCGCCCCGTTCTTCCTCGGGGGCGAGACAATACTCGTCTCGTACCCGACCGATGGTATGACGCACGAGCAAAAGATGATGTCGATGCGCGGCAACAATCCGCATTTTGCACGGGCTGTCACGCATCACGAGTTGATTCCAGGTCACCATTTGCAGGGCTACATGACCCAGAGATATCGTTCATATCGTGGTGATTTTAGAACACCGTTCTGGGGCGAAGGCTGGGCGTTATATTGGGAGTTCGTTCTCTGGGACCGTGGCCTTAATAAAACGCCCGAGGACAAGATCGGAGCACTTTTCTGGCGTTCGCACCGTGCCGCCCGCATCATATTCTCGCTCAATTTCCATCTTGGGAATTGGACGCCCGAGCAATGCGTCGATCTTCTCGTCGATAAGGTCGGCCACGAACGCGACAACGCTCTCGCCGAGGTAAGGCGTTCATTCTCAGGCGACTACGGACCGCTCTACCAGATGGCATATATGATGGGCGGGCTTCAGTTCTATACTTTGCATAAAGACTTGGTCGGATCGAAGAAGATGACCGATAAACAGTTCCACGATGCCATCTTGAAAGAAGGTGCGATACCGGTCGAGATGGTGAGGGCGATCTTGACCAAGCAGAAGATGACGAAGGATTTTAGCTCGAACTGGCGATATTACGACCTTGGAAAATGACAGTTTTACAAGAGCGGCTAACGCCTTAAGTTTTTTTGGACATTCGAACAAGGTTTTGCGTATTATTAGAGGAACTGATAGGAATTCTTACGATGCAGTATTCTCCACTATCAATGCTCCTTGGACTGGTTTTCACCTCTCTCCTTATCTTATTTTCTGCTTTCGCGATAGTTGCTCAGGAGGGCATCAATGGGGTCGAGCGGTCCAGAAACCGTAAGATGCTCAAGGTTATCAAGGACGAGGTCGCGGACAAATATTACGACAAGAACTTTCACGGAGTTGACTTCGAGATTATATTCAAAGCAGCCGACGCGAGATTGAAAGAGGTTAAGACCAATAGCGAAAGCTTCATTATCATTGCCGCTTTTTTACAGACATTAAAGGATTCGCACACATATTTTTTACCGCCGTCCCGTTCGGTTCGAGTCGAACATGGCTGGCAAATGCAGATGATCGGCGATAAGTGCCTTGTAGTGAGAGTCTCTGCGGGGAGCGATGCGGAAAAACAGAACTTGAAAGTGGGCGACCAGATCCTCGGATTTGAAGGAATGCGAATGACGAGGGAAGACTATCCGACTTTCCGATATATGTTCTTCGTGCTAAATCCGATCTCCGAAATGAATCTCCTCGTCCAATCTCCCGATGGCAGCCGGCGAAATATCCGAGTAGCCGGTAAGCGGAACGAGAGCTTTAGAGTTACTGACCTCACCGATTACACGACATACATAAACCTGATTCGCGAATCCGAGATGCAGGCCGAGATTGATGCCCATCGCTTTATTGAGATCGGCGATGATCTGACCATCTGGAAAATGCCGCGTTTTGATCTATCTAAGGACAAGGTCGATGATTGCATGGACAAGGTCTTGAAACGGAAAAATCTTATTCTAGATCTTCGCGGCAACGGCGGCGGTTATGAAGAAACTTTGCTTCGCTTACTGGGTTACTTTTTTGATAAGAATATTGACGTTGGAAAACTTGTCCTCCGCAATGAGACCAAGCCCATGACGGCGAAAACAATTGGCAAGAATGCATATCATGGAAAGGTTGTCGCACTGATCGATAGTCGGTCAGGATCCGCAGCCGAAGTCTTTGCTCGTGTTCTCCAGCTCGAAAATCGAGGAGTTGTCTTGGGTGACATATCTTCGGGCCGTGTAATGCGTTCAAGATTTTATTCCAAGAGTTTGGGGGCAGACACGCTTGTCTTTTTTGGGGTGAGTGTAACTGATGCCGACGTTGTAATGACGGATGGCAAAAGTCTTGAGAATAACGGCGTGAAGCCAGATGAGTTTATCTTGCCTGCCATAGCCGACTTGGTCGCAGGCCGTGATCCGGTGCTGTCCCGAGCAGCCGCATTATCGGGCGTAGCGATCAGCCCGGAAAAGGCGGGAACACTTTTTCCGTATCTTGAAAAATAGGACGATCTTGACGCCCCCAAAAGGCAAAACAAATATATGAGACGAAAAATACTAGTACTTGTACTTATTTTGGCGGTCAACGCCACCGGGATCGCCCAGTCCGGATCTCGATCAACCGTCGAAGAGCGTAATGTGCGTGCACAGATGCAGTTTTTGGCGAGCGACGCGATGCAGGGGCGGGGTAGCGGGACGCAGTTTGAGCGGATCGCGGCGGAGTATATCGGCTCGCAGTTTATGCAGTTCGGACTCGAACCGGCGGGCGAGGCGGGTTGGGACGGTAAGCCGACGTATGTTCAGACCGTTGATATCTCACGGCGCACGTTTGCATCGGACATGGCTATAAAGTTCGGTTCGCAAACCCTCACCCATGGAAAAGACATGGTCGTGTGGCGGGCCAACGGGGATGCTATCAGTGGTAGTTTGCAAAAATTGGACGCAGGTGGCAAACCCAAACCGGGTTCCGCTGTCCTCGTCAGTTCAGCCGAGACTCAGGATACTAGAGCAGCGATGCAGGCCGGGAATGCGCTCGCCGCCTCCGGCGCATCCATCGTAATGTTTGAGCACGGGCCTCAATGGAAAGCCCTTTGGGATAGCTTCTCGACTCGAATGCCCTCGTACACGGATTCCGGAGCGAAGCCCACAGTATTTGTCGTTGTCAGCACCGCCGCTGCTGAGGCTTTGGCGGGTGCGGCCGACGGAACAAAGCTCGAATTTTCAGGCCAGCTTGCACCGCTCGAGAAGAGATCCACCTGGAACGCCATGGGCAAGATCACTGGAACGGACAAAACACTTGGATCAGAGGTCATTTTGCTGACTTCGCACCTTGACCACCTAGGCGTTCGTGCGAACACGCCGGGTGACGACAAGATCTTTAACGGTGCGGACGATGATGCATCGGGGTCGGTTGCTGTTCTTGAAATGGCAAGGATCATTGGCGCCGGAAAGCGTCCGAAGCGGACTGTCTATTTCGTCTGTTTTGGCAGCGAAGAGGCCGGTGGTTACGGAGCATCCTGGTTTGTAAACAATATGCCGTTTCCAAAGGAGAAACTCGTCGCGAACCTAGAATTTGAGATGATCGGACGCCCAGATGATAAGGTCAAGGCTGAGGAACTATGGCTCACCGGCTATGAACGGTCAAACCTAGGCCCCGAGCTTGCAAAACGCGGGGCAAAACTTGTTCAGGACCCGCATCCCGAGCAAAATTTCTTTCAGCGTTCGGACAATATTCAGCTTGCACGGGCTGGGATCATTGCACACAC
>JBATDM010000010.1:0-27205 GCA_049663465.1 Pyrinomonadaceae bacterium | reverse complement strand
TTGTCAGTGGTCAGTGGTCAGTGGTCAGTAAAAAGCCTCGTCGGAAACGACGAGGCTTTTCTTTATCCTTCATCTTTTTGCTTATTGGCGAACGCCCGTCGATCGCCGGAGGCGGCGGTTCTTGCGGAAAAGGAATATGAGGATCACGAGCAGGACGAGCGACGGCAGAATCCCGATCGCGAGGCCAATGTAAAGCGGCATCTTGCCTTGGAACGTGTCGATGTCGTGGCGATGATTCCAGATCTCGACGATCTTGCCATCCTTAACGCGAAAAACGTTGATGATCGGGATGCTCTGTTTGCCGGCGAGGGCCTTCATCCACCAAACGTCGGGTTCAAATTCCCATTGCCAGCGGGTCGCCACGAGGTCGCCTTCGGCGATCTGATAATCAATTCTGCCGGTCATCTTTCCGCGCTCCCAGAAAAATTCAGGTATGTCCTTTTGCATTTGGGCGGGCTCGCTCACGTTATCAAGGCCGCGGATGTCGTGGATTACATAGGTCGGGGCGACGAGTTGATCGACCGCCGACGGGTTGTGCGAGAACCAGATTTGTTCGTAAAACCGCCTTGCCAGAGCCTTGTTGGCCTCCTCGGTCTCACCAGCCAGCGCAGCTAAGGGAACAACAAGCAGTATCACAACCAGCATCACGGCTTTTTTCATAAATTTCCCTCTTCCTGCGGTGACGGTATCCTATCACAGTTGTCAACCGTGGACGTGAGATCTATGTCCTGACGTACCTGGGGTTTCACCTCAGGCTTTAATGTTCGTCGCCGTTGGCGACAAATCGGCTTTATACGTCACCCTTCACCACTCAACCTTCACCCTTTCGTTTATCGCCGCCCGATGTGCGTAATGGCTCCGCCTTTCCGTCATGCACCCACTAAAACCAAGGCGGCTATGCCGCCACTTCGCCAGAGATCGGCGAGGCTTGGTGGGTAACGGTTTAGAATCTATGGATTCAGAGCCATGCATCTCTCCATGAAACAATCCAAAAAATCTTCTGTTACCCCCCGAATCTTTCGCCGTTGGCATAGGTTGTATAGCTCTTCAACCGCGGAATACGGAAAGTACCTTGTTTTGAGCGATGCAAACTGCGGCGTTGCTGCCTCACGCATGACAAGTTCACGATCTTCGTCGGGAGCGGCAATTACCCACCTAGTCGGAAACGGCGGCAGTGCGTCCTGGAATGTTTTCATTCGTGTCAAGCCGCTACGGACACGAGTGCTGTGTTCGACCTCGAGCACAGCGGGCACTAGTGTCCCGTTCTTGAACCACACAACGTCAATTAATCGTGCCGCGTTTTGCGCATCCTGATAGGCTTGAATAAGCTGAACGTCTTCCAAACTTGCAACTACTGAATCCATTTCGCCAATTGTTCGCTCGTTGTAAACAATGCCCCTATCGTTTTGAGCTACCCAAGTTCTATAGCCTAGTTCCTGACCAATATGCACGAGTGCGACCTGAATCTGAGCAAGAGGCTTGCGGTCGGTTTTTTCTGTAAAAGGCCTATAATCTGGGGGAAGGACAATGTCTTCAATTCGTGGCAGACTTCTCGGAAGTGGGCCAAAGTTGAGTTCTGGAACGACTAGTGTTCGGGCTTTCATATCCCTTCAAACCATCCTTCATCAATCGTCACTCTTTCAATCATTTCGATGTTAACGCCAAGACCCAATTCTTTTAGCTTCTCTGCTAGTTTTTCGCCGTCAATCAGGTCAATTGCGGGTGCTCCGTCTCTATTCGCTTCGTTTATTGCGTCTCTGGTAAAGTACCCCGTAGTGATGAGCAAACCTTTGTCAGTCCGTCCCACCATAGCACCGCGAAAATCTCGAACCTGACCCGCAGATACGGCTCCCTGATATTTTTTGCACTGAAAAACAACGTGAAAACTTAAAATTCCATTGATCTTTGCGATTCCTCTGCCATCAATGCCGCCATCACCTGTTCTACCCGTCACGTCGACTTGAGTAAACCCTTTCTCTCTCAAAAAGCGTTGAATTAATCGTTCGAAGCCCGACGGACTTAATTTTTCAATTAAGATTCTAAGGAGTTTTGTTTTCCAAGCTTCTTCAATTTCCTCGGTTTGTTCTGCGGTCAATTGAAGTGCCGGAACGTCGATCTCAGCAACCTTTGAGTTGCTACTATCGACTAAGGCCCAAATTCCGCGCCTGGAATTAACGATATAACCATTTCCCCGCAACATTGTTCGAACCCATGCCAATTCGTATTCTATTTCCGTCTGTCCGCCGTCTCTGTCTTTGAAATGCGATATATTCGCTAGTTCTTCAGGAATTTGAAGATTTGAAATAACTTTTTCGTTTATCTCATCATTGGAACCAGAACCGCCAAGTTGCACAAGCGCGTCTAGGACAGGGTTCAACAATTGTTCTCTTGTGGGTAGATTTCCCATATCGTAATTTCCAAGCTTAAATCGATGAATTCGAACGTTTAGATTTTTCTAAGCTTTTTGCCGTCTTTCAAAATCTTCTTCGAGTCGCTTTCGAGTCTTCGTTTCAGCTTGGCAGCATCTTCAGCAGGCGGCAACTGTTCCGGTTTCACACCTCTTTCGTGAAGTATTTTCCTAACAGCCTTGTTGTTATCGACGTGTTCTTGAGAAATTGATTGCTCTCCATGCAGGTCTTTCTCGATCACGTTATGACTCGTTAATTCAGTAGCAAAGTCTTTCGCTTTTATCGTCAGCGTCGGAAGGAAATCAGCAAGAGGTCGGCCCTTCGGAACTGCCAATTTTCGCTTCATGTCATTTGTTGAGAACCCGCCAAAGAGGGCTTGATCGCCTTTGCTTCGAATAATCGCAAAACCTTTGTTATCAACGCCGCGTTCATAAATCAGTCCAGAAAGTTTCTTCTCTGATTTTGATAGTTTTCCTCGGGCGGTGACGCGAGCAACATCCAGCAGTCGCTGTTCAATTAGCTCCTGCTTGCGTGTTTGAACTGCAAAGTAAGTTTGTGCGAAAGCAATTTCGGACTTAGAAACATCGCCGTTTTGGGCAATTAAGTAACAGCCATAACGAGTCAGGGCAGTGTCGTCAACGTCTCTGGTCGCTCCATTGGCTAGATCAACTACTCGTTTTACGTCTTGAAAATGATTGAGAGCTTCTTCGCCTGCGTTCTGACAAGACTCTTTGGCCTTTTCAATTGCGTTCTGGAAGTTCCGCCATTGCGCGTATCCGAGAATCTCTTGCAGATCCCGCGCACTCCAACATTCAATACCGTTTAGGTTGTAACAGGCATCTTCAAACTTCTTAAATAATTCGAGCAATAACTCCCTTTCCATAGAGTTCCACGTTACGGATTATAGTTCTAAAAGCAGCTTTGTATCAAAACGAAACATATTGCTGACGCCAGCAATATGTTCACTGACCAGCCGTTTCACATTCCCAGAATACAATTACTTTCCAATTTCGGTTCGGAGCAACCATTGATTTCGAACATATATCTCCAAAAGCAGCCGTTAACAAAGATGACTGCACGATGCTTTGGAAGGGCCATGTCCGGCCGGCCCGGAATATCTTTATGGAGACGAAACCTAAAACCTAGCTTATGAAGAATGCTTCGGACTTTCAACTCAGGCTTCGTGTCTTTTGATCTTATTTTCGACATGTTAGAAGATCTAACCTGCCTTGAAATCGTATCGGCCATCAATGGTTGTCGCTGATGCGACGGGGAATTATACATCGGTCTTCCGTCTGGCAAAACCTGCGGCTGTTTTCAGTGCAATCGTCATTCAATTCGGACCGAGGCGTAGCCTCGGAAATCTATAGGGAGTTCAACCGGAAAGGCGTAGCCATTTCCGCACATCGGGCGGCGTAGCCGGGGAACGGGGAACCGGGAAAACGAACAACGAATAGTGAATAACGAATAACGAATTGGGAACAGGGACGGGGGACGGTGAACAACGAATAGTGAATAACGAATAACGAATAACGAACAATGAATAGTGAACAGTGAATAACGAATAACGAATAACGAATAGTGAATAACGAATAACGAATAACGAATGGCGAACAACGAACAGTGACGAGGGAACAGTCTAAAATGATGAACGATGAATGATGAATGATGAATGCGAAATCAGGATTTCAGGTATCTTGCGTAGCTTCCGTCAAGAACACCATCTACTAAAATCTCCTTAGAAGAGCGGCGGCGGAAATCGCGGTTGTGTTCGCGGTCGCGGATTTGGGCTTCGCGTTGATAGTTGCGGAGGTGGTCGGGTTCGGTTGAGGGGCCGAGGTAGGTGAGGCCGAGGAAGGCGTTGGCAGTGGGCAGTTTTGGCGGTTGGCAGTGGAAGAGCAGGCGAGGGCTCCTGCGTTCCCGGCGGGGGCGGGCAGGGGTGCCCGCGTTCCGGCATTTTCCACTTTCCGTTTTCCACTGTCCATTCTGCTGATCTCGTAGGGGAGGAGAGTGGGGGTGTGGGGGGTGATGGGGCGGGGGGAGGAGAGGTGTTTGATGTAGCGGTAGTTGGGGCCGAAGGTGCTGGCGCCGAGGGCGAAGACGGTGTCGGCCTCGTCGGCGAGGCCGCGGGCGGCGATGTCTTCGAGGGTGATGGGCGTGGGCTGGCGTTTGTTTTTCATCTGGGCGATGACGAGGATAGCGATCCCGTGGGTTGCCGCCCAGAGCTTTAGGGTTTTCATTGCACGCAGGCCGTTTGACGCCCTTGGCGTGCCGCCGAAGAGATACGAGATGTTGTCGATGATGACGACGTCGGGCTCTGCGTCGGCGATCTTGACCGCGATCGAGTGTTGAAGAAAGCGGTTGATGTCACCCTTGAACGCCGGCGGGATCTCGCCGTTGAATTCGATGGCCGCACGCAGGAATCGGGGCGAGAAACGGTAACCCACAGGCAACTTTCCCGGGACCGGCGACGCCGCACTGTACCGCTCAACCCATTGGTGTTCGGAGCGTTGGAAATCGAAGTAGAGCACGCGCCGCGGACGACGGCGAGTGAATTGAGAATTGAGAGTGGAGAACGGGGGGGAAGTTGAGAATTGAGAACTGAAAATTGAGAATGCGGAATTCCTGCATTCTCCACTTTCCGTTTTTCATTCTCAATTTCTTGGGCCACCCGCTTACGCAGGTGGTTCTGACTGCGGTTCTCGGTGTGCTCCGTGCTCTCTGTGGCTAATGGTCGTTCCACCCGCTCACGCAGGTGGTTCTGACTTGTATTTTCCACTTTCAATTTTCCGTTCTCAATTGCGTTTCGGCCGCGGGCGAAGGACTCGGCGAGTTGGACGGCTAGGAGGCTTTTGCCGGAGCCTTTTGGGCCGAAGAGGACGGCGACCTCGCCTTCGTGCCATACGGTGCCGAAAAGCTCGGGCGATACGGGCTTTCTCTCTTTGTTTCGTGTCGACCAGCGTGCCGCCGGACGCGTTTCGAGCATTGTATCCTGCGGCTGCGGCGTCATCGCCAGCTCTTTTCGTGCCTGTTTGCGGAGCTTTTCGTAGGGGTCGTTTGGCTACCATCCGGCCGCGCTTTCGTAACGACCGAGATCTCGTGCGGAGTCTTTCATCTGTTTCAAGCGGTCAAACAAATGTAGCATACGTTGACGAATGTGTCAAGTACGCAACAACGATTTCGCCGTCATCCTCAAGCGGGACGACGGCTCAAATTACTTAACCGCTTAGGCGATCATTTTAGGTTCTTTTTGAAGAAATCGAGGGTGCGTTCCCATGCCAGCTTTGCCGATTCGGCGTCGTAGCGTGGGGTTGTGTCGTTGTGAAAGCCGTGCTGTTTTTCGGCGTAGGTAAAGGATTCGTATTTTTTCTTGTTGGCTTTTAGAGCGGCCTCGTATGCCTCGATCCCGGCATTGACGCCGCGATCGTTTCCGGCGTACTGAAACATCATCGGTGCCTGTATCTTTGGCACGTCGTCGACAGGTGCCTGGCGGCCGTAGAACGCGACGCCGGCATTGAGGTCTTTGCCGAGGCGGACGGCGAGCGTATTGACCATACCTCCTCCAAAGCAGAACCCGACCGTGCCGAGTTTGCCTGTGCTGTCGGAACGCGCCTTAAGCCATTTGGCAGCGGCGACAAAATCCTCGATCATCTTTTTGCCATCGACCGTGCGAAACGCTGCCGCACCTTTTTGCTCGTCACCGGGATAGCCGCCGACCGAGGTCAGACCATCGGGTGCGAACGCCAGGTAGCCGGCCTTGCCGAGGCGGCGGGCGACGTCTTCGATATATGGATTGAGGCCCCGATTTTCGTGAACGACGAGGACGGCGGGGAATTTCTTACCTTTTGCGGGGCGGGCGAGATAGCCTTTGATCGAACCATTGCCGTCGGGCGACTGGACGGTTTCGTAGCCGAGCTTTAGGTCTTTGTCGTCTTTTGCGACCGTCTGTGCCCAGGCGTAGTTTGGCGTCAGGCTGTCGTAGATCGCGGCGACGGTCAGTCCGCCGACGGCGAATTTGCCGATGCCGCTGAGAAACGATCGCCGGTCGATATCACCGTGCTGGTATTCGTGAAAAAGGTCAAGTAGTTCCTGCGGATACTCGTCTGCGGTTTTGCGTTCCATATTTTCTCCTTGTTGGAACAGGATACCTGAGGTGATTGCCGTGTTCAACTTCGCGATCTCCGGTTTATGGCTTGAAAATACGGGCTTCGTCCGTTAAAATTAAAGATTGGTTACTACTGCAATTTATTAACAGATAAGGAATAAGATGAGCACAGGAACAGAAACTACAGCTGCTGCCGCCGGATTGAGAGGCGTTGTTGCGGCACAGAGCTGCATCGGCGATGTCGATGGCATAAATGGAATTTTGATCTACCAGGGTTATGACATTCATGACCTGGCGGAGAACTCGACCTTTGAGGAAGTCGTGTTTTTGCTTTGGAACGGGCGTTTGCCAAAGAGCGATGAGCTGGCGGCATTTACCGCTCAGTTCAAGGCGAATTACGCCGCTCCGGCCGATGTGATCGAGATGATGAAGACCTTTCCGAAGGACGCAGATCCGATGGATGTGCTTCGGACGGCGGTCTCGTCGCTGGATTTTTATGACAAGGACGGGCACGCCACCGATCGCGAACACGCGCACAACACGGCGGTGAAATTGACCGCTCAGATCGGCACGATCGCGGCAGCCTGGGATCGCATTCGCAATGGTAAGGACGTGATCGCTCCGGATACGAATCTGAGCATCGCGGAGAATTTCCTTTATATGCTGCGCGGCGAGCGGGCTGATGCGGACGAGGCACGGATGTTTGACGTTTGCCTCATTTTGCACGCAGATCACGAGCTGAACGCCTCGACCTTTACGACGCGTGTCGTTGCGGGAACGCTGGCAGATGTTTATGGTGCAGTGACGGCGGGAATTGCCGCTCTTGCTGGGCCGCTTCACGGCGGTGCGAACACCAATGTGATGAAGATGCTCATCGAGATCGGCGATCTTGATAGGGTTGACGCATGGGTCGAAAAGGCTCTCGACGAGAAACGCAAGATCATGGGCATCGGCCACGCTGTTTACAAAACCGAGGACCCGCGTGCGACCTGGCTACGTAAATATTCGAAGCACATGGCCGAAAAGAAGGGCGAGTCGAAGTGGTACGATATGTCGCAGCGGATCGAAAAGATCATGCACGACGACAAGGGAATGTTTCCGAACGTTGATTTTTACTCGGCTTCGACGTATTACATGATGGGCATCGCCCTCGATATGTACACGCCGATATTCGCCGTCTCGAGGATCTCGGGCTGGACCGGCCACATTCTCGAACAGTACGCCGACAACAAACTGATCCGCCCGCGTGCCGAATACGTCGGCAAACGCGATCTGAAATACGCTCCTATCTCGGAGAGATAAGTGAGATGTGAAAAGTGAGAAATGAGAGAGGTCCGGGAGGTTTCCCGGGCCTTTCTATTTGCTTGCCTATTTGCAGGGCACGTCCGCGTCGGGCGACGTTATAGGCTCGGCAGTGACGGTCCACGCATCGCCCACCGCGGTCGCACGAGCCTTGTATGTCCCGATGAGATAGATGGGATTTGTCGTGATGTCGGGGCGTTTTTCTACATTGACGCGTGCCCAGTAATAGCTCTCGCAGAAATAGAATTCTATATCGGTCGCATCGCGTTTCTGCACCTCGATAAAGTTATTTCGCACTGCGTCTTCCAGACCCTGAGGTGCACGCACACGGTCGCCCATGCCCGGCAGTGTCACATAAAAAAAGATGCCCACGCCAACGGCAACGAGCACCAGCACGACGCCTAACGCCTTGAGATAATTACGCGAGGTTTTCTCGACGCGGTCGTGTGTCTGAAAAAGCCTGTCGCCCGTTAGCGGCGAGGGTTCAGAATGCGACTGGGAATCGCTCTCGACGAGTTGCGAGTGCTCAACGGCCGCTCGTTCCGGCGGCCTATCCTCTCCGTTAAGCTTGACCGTCTCAACCTTTTCCGGAGGCTCTATATCGTCTCTGAGATTGATATGCATCGTCCCAGATGAGATATATCACCGAACCCTCGGTAGTGCAAGGGTCTTGTCCTAGTGAGGCTGCATCAAAATATCGAGCCCAGGTAGCAAGATAGTGTTATGTTGCGGGCATAGGCGTATTATGGCGTAAAAAAAATGAGCGGCAATCCTCGCTTGCCGCTCTTTCCTATTCCCATCGTGATTTCAAACAGCCTGGCGAAGCAAGCTATCCAATTTCTCTAATGCATACATGGTGTATTGTCCCCGCCGGTCATTATTTGCCTCGCGAACGATAGAGCCGCGTCACCGACGATAATTCCGTCACTAACCAGAATGCCGTCACTAACAAGAATACCGTCAGAGAACACCTGATAGTTTTCCATTGGTAACGAGTTGCCGTACAGCATGCTCAGGGGACCGATGCTTGTACCGCGAGTTATTGGCGGATCGCTGCTCGGCGGAGCATTGTCGCCCAGTACGCCGCCATCGCTAACGAGAATCCCATCACTGACCAGGATGCCATCGCTGACGAGTATGCCATCACTGACAAGAATGCCGTCGCTGACGAGAATACCGTCGCTGACGAGGATGCCATCGCTCACCAGAATGCCGTTCCCGTAGATGCCCTGATACTCCATGATAAGGTCTGTGCCCGATAAAGTGCCGTACCCGGCGACGATCCCGCCTGCCCACTGAAAACGTGTACCGGCAATCGTCGATGTATGATCAGGGACCGTATTGGTCGTCAGCAAGGGAGATCCAACCGGAGTACTGCTCGTCAGATTCTGACGAACCTGGACAGCCACGCGGACGGCTCCCTCGACATTCAGCTGACCCGCCCCCTGCTCAAGTATGTTGTAACCGGCCAACGGCTGTGCTGTGTACTGGAGCAGCATCTTCACCATATTCGGCGTCAGTTTCGGATTCGCTTGCAGGAGCAGGGCAGCTGCACCCGACACGACAGGTGCCGCCATCGACGTACCCGATAGGTACATCATGGTGGTTTCCGACTCTCCCCAACCTACTGGATCAACTCTAAGCTCAGGGTTCTGAGCGAGCAACAGGCTGCTGCGGCCAGCCGCAGAGATAATTCGATTGCCGGGAGCAACCAGATCGGGCTTGATCAAGTGATCATAGACCTTTGTGCCGGTTGAATTTGTATAGTATGACCTCGTCGGTCCGCGCGAACTGTAGGTCGCAATTCCGTCGTCATCGCGTGCATCAGTGCCAAAAGTATTCGACGCACCAACCGTGATCACCGATGGATCATTGCCCGGCGAGTGGATCGCACCGTACATTTTCTGTCCGGCAGCGTTTTTGCCGTTGTTTCCGGCGGCCGCTACGACAACGATACCGGCATCCACTAGACGTCGTGCAGCACGGCAGAGCGGATCGGTTCGCCACGTTTCGATCGAAGGGGTGCCGAGGCTCAGATTTACAACCTTTATGTTGTAGGTGTTGCGATTTGCAAGTATCCAGTCGAGACCTTTGATCAATGAAGCCGACGTTCCGGTCCCGTTAGAACCCAGTACGCGAACATTGATGATCTTTGCATTCGGAGCCATGCCGCGATATTGCAGCAGTTCCGCTCCTGCACCTTTGGTTCCGGCAAGAAGCCCGGCGACGTGCGAACCGTGCCCGTAAGGGTCCTTCGTTGTGCTGCTATTACCGTTCGTATTGCCGGTAGTAAAATCAACACTCTTTGAGATTCGATCGCCGCCAAGAAGCCCACCCGAATTGTAGAAAGATCTATGAGCTCGAAAGACGCCTGAATCAACGACTGCGATACCAACATTCGAACCGTCGAGCTGTCCTGAAAGGGTGTTAAGCAACCCGCCAACCCCGGGAATATTGGCCATATTGCGGATCTGCTCAATTCCGGTGGTTGTCTCGATATGCCCGAGGGCCGCAAGATCGCGATCCAGGGAAAGATGTCTCGCACTCGAAACCGCCGCGACTGCCTCAGCAACGCGTACCGGAAGTTCGAGCACCATCATATTCAGCGACTCTGCACGATCTGTGATCGTGACGTTGTTGCTGTTGAGAACATTTAGAAGCTGTGGATTGTCTATATCATCCGACTGGAGAATAACCTTAACGGTCCTATTCTGGTCGGCACCAGCTACTAACTGTCTCAGATCGGGCGAGAGTTTGTCACCGACGAAATAATCGCTTTCGCTTCCCGCTCCGATCTCAACTCTCTCAAACTTTGAACTCAGCTTACGGTCGCCCGCGATCTGGCGTTCAAACGCTACGCTGTCGGCAGCACTGACGATCTGGATATCGCCTTCCGACAGTGCCTTATAAAGGCTAGATGCGACTTTCGCCCCGAATAGCGGCGTGTCGGCCGAGAAGCTCGCGATATCATCCAGATAGATGGCCGTTGTCGTCTTTCGCTCTGCAACGTAAGCGATGATCCCATTGATCGTCTTCTCAAACGCAGCATCATCCTTGGCGACGGCAAACACGCTATTCCAGTTGACCCGGAACAGCCGTTTTTGGCCAGCATTGTTCAGCCGCGAAGCGACCGACTGGACCACCATTTCTCTGGCGTATCCGGCCTTGTCGATTAGGACTGCGTTCTTGCCATCCTTTGACCCAAGAACTCTCGCGATGGAACGAGTTTCTCTGTCGTAGGTCTGGTTGACATCGTATGTTCCGGTGATCTCGATCAGATACGCGGCAAAGGTCGAACTCGCATCCGCAGCCTTCGCCGCACTAGCCGAATTCGTCGTACCCGCGTCCTGGCCAAATGCCAGCGTCGAGAAAAGAATGGTCCATATCAGAAGATATGCGGCTACTCTTGGACGTTGTACCTTCATAAAAAACCTTTTGTATTCACGCAGGGGCATAAAATTAGTGGGAGACCCGCTCGCGACTACTATAGCAAGCGGCGTGCCGTTCGTTTTGTCTATCCCAAAGCTCGATGTTTATTGGGTTCTGTAAGACGAAGGTCTCGCGTTGAGCCCGTCGCTGACCACTAATCGGTCATTGTGACTGTATGAAGACTGTTCTATTTGACCGATGAACTACCGCGAGGATAAGAGTTCGAGGGTCGAGACGACGGATCTAGCCATCCGCTGCGACGGTATCGACCGTTGCGAATTGGACACAAAAAAGACGATGCCGGATTCGGGCCGGCATCGTGCTTCGGTCAATGGTTGGAAAATCGGCTATTTAATGATCCCGACTTGCGTCAGAGCATATGCGAATTCAAACGCGACCTCTTTCAGCCGGTCGTACCGGCCCGACGATCCGCCGTGGCCGGCGCCCATGTTGGTCTTGAGCAGAATAACATTGTCGTCGGTCTTGGTTGCGCGCAACCGGGCGGCCCATTTGGCACCTTCCCAATACGGTACCTGGCTGTCATTGAGCGAGATCTCGATCAGCATATTGGGGTAGTTCTGGGCCTTCACATTTTCATAGGGTGAATAGCTGATCATGTAGTCCCAAGCCTTTTTGTCGTCCCGCGGATTTCCCCATTCGATCCACTCTTCGGTTGTCAGCGGGAGAGTTTCGTCGATCATCGTATTCATTACATCGACAAACGGCACCTGTGCGATCGCTGCCTTGAATGTCTCAGGCGACTGATTGACAACGGCTCCCATTAACAATCCGCCAGCCGAACCGCCCTCTATCACCAGCCGGTCGGAGGACGTGTATTTATTGGCAACAAGCCATTTTGCAGAATCGACGAAATCGTTAAACGTGTTCATCTTCTTGAACATCCTGCCGTCCTGCCGCCATTTTTCACCAAGCTCCGAACCGCCTCTGATGTGCGTGATCGCATAGATCATTCCGCGATCGACAAGCGACAGACGTGCGGATGAGAAGTCAGGCGTCATCGATGCACCATACGAGCCATAAGCGTAAAGCAGCATCGGCGAGGTGCCGTCGAGCTTTGTGCCTTTCTTCATGATGATCGATACCGGAACCTTTACACCGTCTCGAGCTATAGCCCACACGCGGGTAGTTTCGTATTTGGCCTTGTCGTGGCCGCTCGGAATTTCCTGTTGCTTGACGAGTTTGCTCTGACGCGATGACAGATCAAATTCATAGGTCGAATTCGGCGTGATCATCGATGAATAGTTGTAGCGCACATACGGTGTCTCGTATTCCGGATTGCCCGACAGCCCCATCGTGTAAACGGGCTCGTCGGTTGGGATACGCATATCCGCACGTTTCGTTTTGCGGTCCATGACCCTCAGATATTCCAAGCCATTTTCGAGTTCTGAAACTACTGCGTAGTTCTTAAAAAAGCTTATGCCCTCGATCTTGATCGCCGGGTTGTGTGGAATAAAATCCTTCCAGTTCTTTTCTGACGGGTCGCTTGCTGGTGCCCTTACAACCTTAAAATTTTCAGCGTCCTTGTTTGTACGGATATAAAACTCACCCATGTCAAAATCGGCCGAGTATTCGTGGTCCTCACGCCGAGGCGACAAAACTTTCCATTCGCCGAGCGGTGTTTCGGACGGCAAATAGCGATACTCGCTCATCGTCGCTGCCCCGGACTGGATCAAAAACATCTTCTTGTCGCTCGAACGCCCGACACCCGAATTAAAGAGAACGTCATTCTCCTCGAATATAAGAGTGTCAGGCCCAGTTGTTCCGACGACGTGTCGAAAGATCTTGTCACTCCGTTTTGAAACGTCGTCTTCCTGTCCGTAAAAGAGATATTTGCCATCGGGCGACCATTCGGTCGATGTGACGCGCTCCATCTTGTCAGGCAGTATTTTGCCCGTCCGTAGATCTTTGATCTGCAGGGTGTACTGTCGATAACCGGTCGTATCGGTCGAAAACGCGAGCATATTTCCGTCGTCGCTTATGTCGAACGAGCCGATGGCAAAGTATTTCGATCCCTTCGCCATTTCGTTCACGTCGAGCAGCGTTTCAGCCACCTTTCCATCACGCGTCTTGCTGCGAAGATACGTTGCATACTGCTTTCCTTCTTCCGTCTTATTGAAATACCAGTACTCGCCAATCTTTGTCGGAACGCTCAGATCGTTCTGCTTGATCCGCCCGAGCATTTCCTTATATAAGGTATCGACCAGAGGCTGATGCTGCCTCGTAAATGACTCGGTGTATTTGTTCTCAGCGGTCAAATACTCGATTATCGCCGGATCTTTTTCTTTATTCCGATCCCGCATCCACGCGTAGTTATCCGTGATCTCATAACCGTGGATCTTTAATACCTTGGGAACCTTCTTTGCAATTGGTGGTTTCATATCTGTCTGAGCAATGATCACCGTATTGCCGATCACGATGACGATAAATAAAAAGGCAAGGCAACACAATACTTTCATAACTAAACTCCTGATAAGCGTCTCTCCCTATCTTACGAAATAATTCGTTCGAGGGTTTAACCCAACTCCGGAATAAGTAAAAAGTGATAAGTCGGAACCCAACTTATCACTTATCACTTATCACTTATTCCGAAGGCCCTATAAGATCAATGCTCCTGATCCAATTCTTCCCCGTCAACGGCCGGTGTTGGGCGAGCGGCAGCTCGTCCGACGCCAAGGTTGTCGTAGTTCAAGATCGCGTTGAACAGCAGTGAAAAGCTGCCATGCGTCTGATGCCGCCACATCGGATTATTAGCGAACATCACAACGTGGCCTTTGCCGACCGGAACATCAACGATTGCAGCCTTGCCTGCCAGTTCCGAGCCGCCGCCAAGCATTCCGCTCACCAGCAGATCCTTTTCAGCGGCAAATCTAAGAACGACTCTCGGCAGTGATGATGCGGGCGGCTGCGGGTTGTTGGCTCCGCCAAATCCGCCACCGCCTCCACCGCCCGACGTTGATGCCTCAGGCGGTTTGCGTCCCTGTACGATATCGGGGTCTGAGACGGTTCCGCGTCCGGTCGGACGATTTGCACCGCCCTGGCCTCCGCCGCCGCCGCCAAAGCCGCCGCCGCCGACCTGCAGCAGCGGTGCCTGATTGAAGTAGACAGCGAGTTTATCATCGTACCCGTACGCGATCGGTGACTTTTTATCGGCAACCGTGGCGTTTACCACCGACCCGCGTACCTGCAAATTATTCGATTCCTGTATGGAAACGCCCGAGGTCATGCCAAAATCTATCGCCAGCGATGCATTCCCGCCGACGGTGATAAACAGCCCGCCGCCCTCGATGAACCGCTGAAGATTTGCCACGCCCTGGATTCCCATACCGCCCCGGATGTCGTCGGTCTGGTCTGGCGAGAGGCCCATATTCGGCGTCAATTCGCTTGCCTTCCAGGGGATCGGAGCTTCGGAATCCGAGAACTTCGGTATACCGCGTACGATCGACTGTGCATTGCCGCCGACCGGGCCCCAGATGATCACGTCCCACTTAGAACGCAGGTCCGCCGTTCGCCCGACGTCCTGATCTGAAATGTAATCGTATGGAATGCCGAGCCGTTCGAGTTCGATGCGGTACCAGCCTTCGTTCTGCGTGTTGATCCACGTGTGAACAAGTGCGATGCGTGGCGCCGAAACGGCGTGGCTGGCAACGTCGGGGATCTTGTCAACTGCGGTTGCTGTAAGCCCAAGCGTGGTCGCCTCAGCTCTCAGCCGAGTGGCCGTGTCGGCCGGATTGCCTTCCGTCTTAATAATGTACGAACCCGCATTGAACGCCTTATCACCGATCTTGAATGCCGCCTCAGCCGAAGCAAATTTAATGTCCTTGAGCCTATACCTAAGCTGTGCGATGGCACTTTCGGCAGTGTGATTTACGACAAATCCCGCGTTGCCCGATCCCTCAACCTTGCCCATCACTTTGGCAGGGCCATCGACCATCGTCATTGCTGCATCGAGCACCTTTTCGTCCTTCACACGAACGGTCTTCACGTTCCTCAGCGGTCCGAGCGTCCAGCCTGTATCATCGTACGGACGCGGGTCGCTGATATTGTAATACTGGGTGTCGAGCAGCATATCGGCCATTCTGGAATACGGTTGGTCCATTCGAACGACATAGCTGCCAGCCGGAAATTTCCCTTCCTTCGTTTCGATAGCCGAATTGAGCTTCTGCACCTCTACGCCCTGCATTTTCAGCAGGTTAACGAGATCGGCAGCCTCGGTCGGACGAGTATCGTCGCTTGGCAGAACGTACGCAGCCGGCCCTTCTGTCCGTCCCTTTGCGACCGAGCGTTTGCTTTTGAGGTAGAAGTTCCCGAGGAATTTTTCCTTATTATTAGCAACATGATTCATTGCGAGCAAGATGCCGCTCTGCTGCAAATTCACATTGTTGCGAAGCGACCATTTGACCCGCGAGAGCGGCGGATTTGGACGGAACCACTCACGCTGTGTCTGTCCGCCGACAGTGCGATCCATTGTGTCGGCACCGCCGTTGCCAAAGGTCTCGTAGAACCGTCCGATCGAATTGTGGCCATTCGCCACATAGAACATATAGTTGGGTGCCCAACCGTCGTAAAAGCCATGCGTCCAGACGCCGGGCACACCACGTTTCGTCATCTCCTCGACCTCGTGATAGGCGAGGTCCTGCCACTCGCTAACCACTATCGGGTCGAGCCACGCATTGTATGGCCCTGTTCCGGTCGAGACATAAAGGTACGGAACGGACTCGTGCAGATCATGAAGAACGGTCGGGTGAAAATCGAGAAAAGTGGACATCTGATTTCGCGTCAACGCGAGTGCCATTCCCATCGAATCCCGATTGTTGTCGTGTGCAACGTACTTGCCCCAATAGATCAGGCCCGGCGAGCGTTTGCCCACATTCGCCTTGCGATATTTGTACAGATCGACCATTGTGTCGCGTCCATCAACCTCAAGCGTCGGCGTGATCATTACAATGACGTTCTTGCGGATCTGTTGAATGAATGGAGTCTCTTCGACGGCGATGCGATAGGCGAGCTCCATGAGCATCTCCGGCGAACCGGTCTCGCTCGAATGTATCGACCCGGAAGCCCAATATATCGCCTTGCCCTCAGCTATCAACTGCTTTGCGATCTCGTCATTTATCTTGCGTGGATCGCCCAGCTTGTCCGTGATCTCCTTGTACCGGTCGAGTTTTGCGATGGTAGCTTCGTCACCGACGACGACGAGAAGCTGCTCTCTTCCCTGCTCGCTTTTCTCAGGTGCGACAAAGGTCTTGACCCTTGGCGTCGCTTTCTCAAGCTCGCGGTAATAGCGGTACTGGTCCTTGGTATATGTCAGCTTGTTCGGGGTACCGACTGGATAGCCGATCACCTTATCCGGCGAGGGAACCTTTGCCGACAACGGCAGATGATCGACAAGCTCGGTGAGGAACATCTTGTCGGTCGTGTTCTTTATGATCGAGTCAGTGTAATCCTTGTCATTCACCTGCGGTGTCTGTGCCGACAGCACTGTACAAAAAATGAGCAGAAATACCGATAGAACGATACGCTTCATTGCAGATTCTCCTTAACCCGCCCAACCGAGGGCGAATGATGCTTTTCGCACCTATTTGAATTGTTTTCAGAACAGTGAAAATTGTAGCAGAATTGACCGCTCAACCAATAGCGGGGACCAATACAAAATTATCTTGCATTCCTTCAGATATCGGCGTATGCTGTCTGGAAATAGCTCATAAGCGGAGCCAATACAATGAAGGTGATCTCTTTCGTATTCTCGTTGCAGTTCGGGATTCTCATTTTCGGAAGCATCGCGTCTGCCCAACTTCGAGCAGATGTGCCCAAACCGAGCGGCAAGATACTCGAGATATCATTTCGGGCCGCAGTGCCGCCCGCTCAAATGGAGCTAAAGTCTCATGAACCGTCCGGGGCATGGACCACAAATATTGACCGTATTAAGGGTTGGAAGCTGCCAGCAGGCCAAAGGCCGATACAGGCGGTTAATGTTGAAAGCCGCCTGGTTGGTGACCGCGCGGAGATCAAGGTCTCAGTATTTAGTGGAACGCGTTTTGGAGAATTCGACGATCTGATCGCGACGCTGTCGCTGGCCGTCGGACAATCGACGACTGTTGAGCAACTCGCGAAATACGGCTTCGAACCCCTAAAGATTAGGATGGTCACCGTTACTCCGACTATCGTCAATGTTCCGGTTGTGATTAATAGTTCTCCGTCTGTGCAGGTACTTGTTACCCCGGCCATCTCGACGCTTCCCGCGTTTGGCGTCAAATTTACGAATGGAGCACCCAAGGATATTCTCGCTCTTATCTGGCATACGGAATCCGACCGAAAAATGCTCTCCTCAGCAATGACCCACTCTCAATACGGGAAATCGCTCATGCTGCCGGATGAAACCTACGATACATCCTTCAAGGCCGCTAGGCCCGATCCGATGGCGAACGGGTTGACGCTGTATGTTGACGCAGTCGTTTTCAGCGATGGTTCATTTGAGGGGAACAGGCATGCGGCTTCGCATTTCCTTTCGTTCGTGATCGGCCGAAAACAAGCTCTTTCGAAACTGATCCCCATCCTTACTGCTTCCGTTCAGGATCAGACGAAAGCGATCGACCCGGCGAGTCTCATTGAACAGGTCAATGCAACCCCCGTTGATCTCGACCGCTCCGTCGTTGACAACTTGGTCATCGAACTATCCCTCGAGCCGTCAGCCAAAAACTCGCTGACACATGGTGTCAGAGTTGCTCTCGACGGCGTCAAGACCGATATCGTCAAAACGCTTGAACGCCTTCGGGCCGCATCCCCGGGCCGTTCCGACGCCGACGTACGCAAGGCACTGACGAACGTCGTACGCGAATACCAGGCGTGGCTCGACCGTCTCCCAATCTAGAAGGACGGCCGCCGGCTTGATTTCAATCGTGAGATGGCGGCTCTAGTCCGGCTTATCGAAGCAGTTTTCCTTCTTCTCAAAAACTGACGGATCGAATTTCGGATCGAGAACGACCGAATCAAGTCGAATGTTCATGGCCCGATCGAGATCGATCTGAAAAGGGATCTTTAGCCCACCAATCAGCCGATAGTCGCCGAAGGTATAGAGCATACCGGGCAAGGAAAATGTCTTTAGTAGTTTGCTTTCGGCCTCAAAGGAGAGTCCAACCGGAAAGCCCTCAGGGCTGGTCGCCGAGAGCACATAGCGCATACTCCCCTCGACCTCGTATTCGCCTTCAAACTTAAGGCCCCGTAAGTATTCAAGATCGAGCCCAAGGAAATATGGCGAAAACAGGTCGGCCCTTTCGGCGTCCGCCGTTGTGCCGAAATCATTGTTCATTCCATAGTCGGCTTGTTGAAATGATGTCTTCCCGCGATACACTGTACGAACCTCTCCGGCCGTAACTGTGTTGAGAATGATGGCGGTCTTGTCCGGCATCTGTCGGGCGGCATAGATCTCGCCTTCCATCTCGACCGTATCGTCCGGCACAAGGCGGCCCTTTGCCTCATATGAACCGTATTTCTTAAGTGCGGCGTCGTCGCCGATCGCCTTCGAAAAATCAGCAACTATCTTTAGCGAGCGTTCATCACTGGACCCGGGAGTTGGCTTCGGAGCGATCTTGGTGAATACCGCAGGCGGCGGGGCAACCGCCGATGACGAGCTGCCAGAACCGACAGCCCGGGGTGGTGGCGGTGGCGGCGGATCGTCGGAATCCGCGTCTGATCGTGCTTTCGCCGAAAACGCCTTTTCGTCGTCGATCACCGCGAGGGCTTTTTGTAGCTGCTGATCAACGCCCTCGAGCAGCGATCTACGATTCAAGGCAACCGTGTAATCTGGCTGTAGGCCGACCCCTTCGAGCGATTTTCCGGCAAGCGTTTGAAAGTCAGAGATTGGATAGACCATCACTGCGCCGGTTGGCAGCCTGGTCCAGATCGACGGCAGAGATTGACCGCCCGTCTGTTCGCCAACGACCACGGCTCGCTTGTTCGATTGGAGTCCGGCTGCAAACATTTCCGACGCTGACATCGACTGGCCGTCAACCAGCAAAATGACCCTGCCCTTAAAGTTTTTTGCTTTAGACGGGACTGAGAATCTCTGTTTGCTGGTTCCGGACACGAATGTGCCGAGTGTTATCTGCTTGTCCGTAAGCATGCCGGAAAGGCCGATCATCGTGACGATTATGCCGCCGAGATTACCTCTCAGATCAACGACAAGCGCCTTCTTATCTTTAAATTCCGATAAAGAATCGCAAAATTTTCCAATTACCGGCACCGCAAATGCGTTGAAACTAATGTAGCCGACCTCGGGGCTCAGCGAAAAAGACTTGTACTCAAGAAACTGCTCCGGAAAGTTCCGGCCCAATGAGATCGTCTCGCCATTTAGTTCGAGTCTCGGCACGGTAAATTCCTTGGGGCGGTCATTTTCGTCGAGACACGTCAGGAAAACCGACGAATCCGCTTCACCATTTAGAAACTCGGAAACTATCAAGATCGGAAGAAGGTGTTCGAGTTTCTCACCCGAAAGACCGTTTATTCTCGCTTGTGCGACAAGATCCTTGAGAGAAACCCCGTTTACTTTATCAACGATATACCCGGTCTTTAATCCGGCAAGTTTAGCTCCCGACTGATCTTCGATCTGAGTGACTACCATCTGCCCGCCGAGCATCCGCAACTCTATGCCGATCCCAAATACCTTATTGCCAGGATCACCAAACAACTCATCGTCATCGCCGGTATCGTCGGCCTCACTTTGGTCGAGGCGTTCGGCTGATAGTTCCTTTTCGCGTTCGCGGGCACGCTGTTTTGCAGTCGCTATTTTGTCGAAGTATTCGGGAACGATGATCGCGAGATGCGATCGGCCCAGCCGGCCGATCATCTCAGCAAGCAACTGATGAAGCTCAGCGTCAGTCTTCGCTTTCTTGACCCTGGGCTCAAACTCGACCCGGACCTTATTCCAATCAAGCCCGCCAAAGGACTTGTCGTAATATCCCACACTAATGATTGACCACGCCCGAAAAAAAGTCTCCTGACGCCGCTCCGCCGCAGTCTGCTCTCCGGCTTTGACCGTGACCACCGCAGTTATCGATTTGGCCTTAGGTTTGGGCTTTGGCTTCCTCTTTTGAGAAAAGCTCTGAATGGAAAAGGCACCAACCAGAAAAGCAAATACCATGGCGTGTAGGAGAAACCTCTTGAGCATATTTGAAACTTACCATAAACGAAAAAAATCGGCTATCAAATCTCATGGCCGATCAAGCATCCGAGGCATAGTATCTATGACTCGCCGCACGCTCGAAAATTTTTCTTGAAAAAAAGCGAGATCTAGTTCATAATTGCTTTTGCCGGTTCTTCATCGGCAGTTTTTGGTCAAATCTACCCGCCCGCCGTTGTACGACCGACCTCTCTTAATGTTAGCTAAGGATAAATACTTAACGATATTTGCGACCCTTTTGACTCCTCTGGCGCTAGCCGCCGTAGTTTGGGCCGCAACCGGACTGTCTGTAGATCGGATAGATTCCGGCGTTCTAACTATTGCGGCCTTAACCGTTTTTTGCAGTTGCTATCTGCGAATCCAGCTACCTAGAGTAAATATTCATCTGACCATTTCAGATGGACTCATTATTCTGACGATGCTGCTCTACGGTGGAGAGATCGCTCTCCTACTTGCCGTCATAGAGACAACCTTGGCTTCGTTATTGTTCCTTAGACATGGTGTGACCATAACGGCCCGAACCATAGTCATCAATGCCAGTTTTGCCGCTCTCTCCGTCTTTGTCGCCGCTCACGTCGTCATCTGGTTTTTTGGCTCGACAGAAATGATCATGGAGCGTGGTGATGCTGCAAGCTTCGTTTGGCTGCCGGGCATCATGGCTGTGTCGATGTTTCTCGTGAATTCGATCTTGGTGGCAATATTTTCTTCGCTGAAGCATGAGCGATCATTCTGGCAGGTTTGGACCGGCAATTGTGTTAATGCGGTGATGATCTATTTCACCGGAGCGGTCGTTGCCGGAATAGCCCTCAGGGTGCTTACGCTGGACGGCCTGAGCAATAAGAATATCTACTTGCTTACCGCCGTGATCGTCTTTTTCGGTGTCGTGTATCTGACATTCCGACGATTTGTGAACGATGTCAAAAAGACGGTTGAGACGGCTAAGCAGGCCGAGCGCGAGCGGGCCGAGCAGGCAGAACAACATGTGAACGAACTCCAGCACTATGTTGGTGAGCTTGAGCTTAGTAGCGAAGCCCTACGCGAAAGCCATGAAAACTTTCGCCACGCCGCCTACCACGATGCCCTGACCGGCCTTCCGAATCGAAATTTCTTCATCGACACGCTGAAAGATCTTCTTCAGGCCAGCCGCGAGAACTCGGAATGCAATTTTGCCGTGCTTTTCCTTGATCTCAAGAGCTTTAAGACTATCAATGACAGCCTGGGACATTCGCTCGGCGACCGTCTTATCAAGAATGTTGCGAAACGGCTTGCTGGTCTTATCCGCGATGAAGACATGGTAGGGCGATTTGGCGGTGACAAGTTTGGGATAATTCTCACGGATCTTTTGAGCCGCGATGAGGCGACTGCCTTTGCTGATCGCCTCGCCAGACGTCTGGCCGAACCATACACGCTAGACGATAGACAAGTATTTACCAGTGCAAAGATCGGCATCGCCTATGGCAACTCGAAATATCCTGAGGCTGAGGACATCCTCCGCGACGCGGATATAGCGATGTACTATGCCAAGGACAATGCCGAAAATTACGTCATTTTTGACCAGAAAATGCACATTCGGGCCGTCACGCGTCTCCAGCTGGAGACCGACCTTAGATTTGCGATCGAGCGAAACGAATTTGAGCTGTATTACCAGCCGATCATTGGGCTCGACAGAGCCACCCTAGAGGGTTTTGAAGCTCTTGTCCGCTGGAATCACCCTCAGCGAGGGCTGGTTCCGCCAAACGAATTTATCCCGATCAGTGAGAGTACCGGCCTCATTATTCCCATGACGGTTCAGATACTGCATTCGGCCTGCTCGCAGATCGTAAAATGGCAGTCATTGAACAAAACGGATGAACCCCTTAGCATTGCGGTCAACCTTTCAGGTAAACATTTTGGGCATCCGGCACTGGTCGAACAGATCCGCACTGTGCTTTCCGAGACAGGGGTCGCCCCGTCGAGCCTCAAGCTCGAGTTGACCGAAAGCGCCATAATGGACAACGCCGAGACCGCGATCCTGATGCTTAAGCAGATCAAGGAAACCGGCGTTCAGATCAGCATCGACGATTTTGGCACGGGCTATTCCAGCCTTAGCTACCTGCACCGCTTTCCGATCGATCTGTTAAAGGTGGACCGCTCTTTTGTTAGTGCAATGGAAGAGAACACCGAAAACGGAGAGATCGTCCGAACGGTCATCGCCCTGGCCAAGGCGCTCAACCTAAAGGTCGTCGCCGAAGGTATCGAGAGCATTCACCAGTTTCATCAGCTACGTATCTTGGGCTGCGAATTTGGCCAAGGATACCTCTTCTCAAAACCGCTCCCGGTCGCCGACATCGAGCGTTTACTGAACGACAATAACCGATGGACTAATATCGTGCCCCCGACCACCGCTCCCGTTCCCCCGATCAGCCGAGATCTTTCTCAGCTTAGGTTGGCACAGTAGGAAACGGAATAGTTATGTTTTCGTCAGCCCAGAGCACAAGATCGCCGACTTCGAACACAACTTTTGGTGCCACTACGTCAAAGGAAGCTCATCCTCGTGTCTGATGTCCGCTCCAAGAAATTCCGAAATACTATCCTGATTTCGGGGCAATACAAAAATCCCTCGAAAACGACCGTAAACTACTGACCCCACTGGGCTTATGCATTGGCAGCGATGCTTGCATGTCCCGGACTTGTCCCAGGCTTGTCCCAACCCGACTTGGGGGCAATAAGTTATGTTTATTCAACAAGTTACAGAGTGCTCCACGGGCGTTTTCTTACATTTTTAAAAAACATTTCCCGCGATCTGTGCCACTGTGTCGTCCTGAAAAAAGTTGATACAATTGCGTGCGTAGTCCTGGTATTAGGTTGTCAAAGATCGGTCTGCCGCTGTATCGCATGGGCGACAGTATGTTGCAAGAATAACACATCATTGAGCGAATGTCAAAGTTTTCAGTAGCAAGAGGCTGTCTGAAAAGGCGATCTTCTTCCCTGAAACGGGAAGAATTTAATAGCGGCGGGTAAGGTGAGGCTTTGCTCATGACACCCGCCGTTGTCGTTTGCAATGATCTCGACGCTGACAGTGTCGTAGGCGTAGGCATTCAATTCGACTCCTTCAGAGTCGCGTTCCTAATTGAAAATAGCCATCTCTAAAGACGGGTTCGGTGTCAAGGTAGAGCTTCGCCAGTCCGCCAGGGTTGGGGGCGAAGTATTTTAAGATTTTTTGACAATACAGAGACTCTGTCCTCTCAAGAATCCCGAGATCGAGATGCGAAAGGCATGTATTTGTCCATAAGCCTTTTGAATTAAGTGGTTTGGGGCGTATTATTGGGAAACCAAAAATACAACATACCGGAGGGTCTCGTTTTAATGCAGAAAGTAGGGTCGGTTTTTATCACGATGGTTCTAGGCTTGCTATTTGTTGCGGCGGTATCTGCGCAATCGACGGCGTTTACATATCAGGGCAGCCTGAACGACGGTGCGAATCCGGCGAACGGGAATTATGATCTCGAATTTCGACTGTTCGATGCCGTGAGTGGCGGCACTCAGCAGGGATCGACGTTGACGGCAAATAACATCGCTGTGGCAAATGGGATCTTCTCGGTTCCGCTCGATTTCGGATCGCAGTTTCCGGGAGCAGGGCGTTTTCTTGAAATTCGCGTCAGGACGACGGGCGGCGGCGCTTTTACGCTGTTGGCTCCGCGCCAACCGGTCAACAGTTCGCCTTATTCGATCAAGAGCCTCAACTCTGAAACCGCAAACAACTCGACCACGGCTACCAGCTTTACCGGCCCGCTCGCGGGAGATGTCACGGGAACGCAAGGCGCGGCTGTGATCGCACCAAGCGCTATAACGACCCCAAAGATAGCCGACGGCAATGTAACAAATGCCAAGGTTGCTGATTCGACATTGACGGGCGGAAAGATCGCCGCCGGGCAGGTTGTCAAATCGGTCAACAGTCTGACGGACAGCGTAACGCTTGCCGCCGGGACGAACGTAACGATCACACCCTCTGGCAACACCCTGACCATTGCCTCGACGGGCGGCGGAAATGCCATCCTGAATCAGACAACCCAGCAGGTTGGAGCTAATTTCAACATTAGCGGCACAGGTACGGCCGGTACGCTAGATGCTACGACGCAGTATAATCTTGGTGGGAACCGAATACTAGCGGCCCGAGCGTTTGGTTCTTTCCAAACACACCTTTCTTTGGGTTTCGGTGCCGGAAACTTCCCCAATTCTATCGGAAACAACTCTTTTTTTGGAATAGAGGCGGGGGCCGCCACGACGGACGGGGGTGCCAACTCCTTTTTTGGCAACCGGGCCGGTCTTTCGAACACGACTGGCGGCGGGAACTCGTTCTTTGGTCTACTTTCGGGACAATCTTCTACTGTCGGTGATTTCAATTCATTTTTTGGAACTAGCTCGGGTAACGCGAATATATCAGGGGCGTCCAACTCTTTCTTTGGGCAAATTTCCGGCTCTGCCACATCAACCGGCGGCGGTAATTCGTTTTTTGGTAGGGCTTCCGGTGACACGAACACGACGGGTAGTAACAACGTTATCATCGGTGCCTTTGCAGACGTTGCCGGCCCTAATTTATCAAATGCCACCGCCATTGGTTCTCAATCGCTCGTTTCCGCCAGCAATAGCCTGATACTTGGCAGAATAGATGGCCAGAACAATGCAACGGCTGATACCAATGTCGGGATCGGCACCACGGCTCCAAGTACAAAGTTGCATCTGTCAGGCGGCGGGAGTCTGGCTTCAGGTGTTGGCGATCTACTGATTACGGGTACCGGCACTTTTGGCTCCGCAGCGACGCTTGAAGCGACGGGAACTGGTGGGCGGACCTATAGTTGGCTTTCTACGAGCAGCGGAGCAAGTGCGGGCGCCGGTAAATTGACCCTGCTGGATGTGACCGGAAACGCATTTAGGATGGCGGTGGACAGCACCGGGGATGTCGGCATCGGCACGACTGCACCGGGCGATAAGTTGGATGTCAACGGCGACATCCGCGTCGGTACAAGCGGGACGAATGGCTGTCTCAAAAACAACAACGGCGGCACTATCACGGGCACGTGTTCGTCCGATGAGCGTTTCAAACGCGGGATCACGCCGTTTCCTTCGGTGCTAAACAGCTTCGCAAAGCTCCGTCCGGTGCATTACTTTTTCCGGGCGACGGAGTTTCCGGACAAACACTTCGGCCCCGAACAGACATACGGCCTGCTCGCCCAGGACGTCGAAACCGTTTTGCCTGAGCTGGTCAGTATCGACGCCGACGGCTTCAAACAGATCGATTACGGCAAGCTCCCAATGCTAACGATCCAAGCCGTCAAGGAATTAAATGCCAAGAACGAATCTCAGCAAAAGCAGATAGAAGAACTGCGGGCTCTGGTTTGCGAGTTAAAGCCGAAAGCGAACGTGTGTCGTTCGGATAAACCTTTGAAATAGGGTACTTCGAGGAGTATGATTGGGGCTACCAATCAATCATACACGGAGGAACTCTATCAATGCAGAATGCGAGACGGATGCTGATCACGATGGTTTTCGGCGTATTTTTGGTCGTTTCGGCGGCGGCCCAGACGACTACCTTTTCCTATCAAGGCAGTTTGAACGACGGTGCGAACGCTGCTAACGGGAACTATGATTTCGAGTTTGCCCTTTTTGATGCGCTGGCTGGCGGGGCTCAGATCGGAACAACGCTGTCACGAGGCAACGTCGCGGTCGCTAACGGCATTTTCTCAGTCTCGCTCGATTTTGGATCCCAGTTTCCCGGCGCAGACCGGTTTCTTGAGATCCGCGTGAGGGCGACGGGCGGCGGGGCGTTTACTCCGTTGTCTCCACGTCAACCTGTAAACAGCTCGCCCTATTCGATAAGAAGCCTGAATGCTGACCAGCTCGGTGGGCTGGCTGCGAGCGGATTTGTCCAAAACACGACCAGTCAGCAGGCCACGAGTAATTTCAACATCAGCGGCACCGGGACGGCGAATGTTTTTAATGCAGCAACACAATACAATATTGGTGGGATTCGTATGTTGAGTAATCCGGGATTGGGCAATCTTTTTGCAGGCAGACTTGCTGGTTCCGATAACACGACGGGAAATGGCAACTCATTCGTCGGAGAGGCTGCCGGGACCAATAATACGGAAGGCTCCGATAACTCGTTCTTCGGCAGGAATGCCGGTTTCACGAACACGACGGGTATCCAAAATTCATTTTTTGGGGGGGGGGCCGGTTCAGGGAATATGGACGGCAGTTTCAACACGTTCGTCGGCATGAGTGCCGGTTTCGCGAACACGGGCGGTTCCTACAACTCGTTCTTCGGCAGGAATGCCGGTGCCAACAACATGACGGGCAACTTCAATTCGTTCGTCGGAGCGGATGTCGGTCAATCTAACACGACAGGAGCTAAGAACTCGTTCTTCGGCTCGTTTGCCGGTCGAGATAACACGGAGGGCGAAAGCAACTCGTTCTTCGGCTCGTTTGCCGGTCAAGCTAACACAACGGGCGAGCGGAACTCGTTCTTCGGTCTTAATGCCGGTTTCTTTAACTCGACAGGCGACTTCAACTCTTTCTACGGCGGGCTTGCCGGTCGCTCTAACATGACAGGCGAGAGCAACTCGTTCTTCGGCCATGATGCCGGTGACTCGAACACTACGGGCGACAATAACACGGTTCTCGGAGCCAATGCCGACGTGGGGTCAGGAAATCTTACGTACGCTACTGCGATCGGTGCTAATGCGATCGGTTTTGAAAGCAACACGATCGTGCTCGGTAGAAGTGCAG
>JBATDM010000009.1:0-83949 GCA_049663465.1 Pyrinomonadaceae bacterium | reverse complement strand
CCACTGACCACTGACAACCGACCACTATTCCGCGATCGCCATTTCCTTTTCTTCTGTCTTCTTTTTGAGACCGCCGATCTGGATCATTGGTTCGGCTTTGAGGCCGGCTTTTTCGGTGACCATTTGGTTGTAGAGTTTACGCATCATCTGCATTTCCTCTGCGGCGGTCTTGGGGCCTTCCATTTCGGGTTTGTTCGGGCGGGACAGATCGACCTCGTTTAGATTGAGGTTGTGCGTGGCGTCCGCCATTTCGACTTCCTTACCGCGAGCAAACACTTCGTGACGGCCGTGGTCTTTGTACCACTGGGCGACGGTCGCGTTTTGGTGCATGTGCTCGATGATGTTACGCCATCCGATGCCGGTGTTGTACGCACAGAAGGAAATTTCGCCTTCCTGCGTGCCGTATGGGATGATGCACATCTCGGTGCGTCGGAAATCGTAGTTGAAAAGGTCCTGGAACCACATTCCTGCAATAAAGAGGAAGTTCCACGGGTCCTGACGACGTTTCTCGATGTCTTCCATCGTGCGATCGCCGCTGACCTTTCCGTAATCTTTGCCCGAGAGGCCAAAGGATTTATCAAACTTTTTGAGGATGCCGCCAAGCGTCAACGACTTCGGTGCACCGTACGGATCGTAATTTTTCAGCAACGCAAGACCCATCAGTAGGTTCGAGAACCATTTGCCGCGGTTGGTGTCCGTGATGTGCTGCATGTCGGTGACGAGGCCCTGAATATTCAGGAACTGTGGCACCGGTGCCATCTCTTTTGTTTCCTTATTGACCATCATCGCCGTGCCGACACCGCAATTCGGATGGCAGCCGCAACTTACCTGTCCCCAATCATTCTCAGGGCCGTGGACAACGTCCGCGAAATCGGCGAATGCTCCCATCAGCGACAGCGGGAACCAGTCACGCGTCGGCTCGGTGATCCCGACCTGATCCTGCACGTCATGAGCGAGGTGAGCCAGCGTGTAACGCTGCTGCAGACGACGCTCTGGCGTGATGTGTTCGTCGCGGCCCGTGAAGGACACCGGCTGAAACGCGATGAACGAGATCTTTTTAGGATTTTCGAGTGCAAAGCGGATGATCGTTCCGACCTGGTCATTATTAATACCATTGACCAACGTTGTCACGAGGATGATGTCAACGCCGGCTTCGTGCAGGTTGTTGATCGCACGGAGCTTGACGTCAAACAGGTTGCCGATCTGGCGGTGCGAGTTGGCGTCGTTGCCGATACCGTCAAACTGTAGATACACAAACCGAAGACCAGCCTCGGCTGCCTCGCGGCAAAATTCTTTTGATTTGGCGAACTCAATTCCGTTCGTCGCCGCCTGCACCGAGTTGTAACCAACCTTTCGTGCATAGCGGACAGCGTCGAGGAAGTAAGGCGACAACGTCGGCTCACCGCCCGAGTACTGCACCGACATCTGGCGACGCGGCTTGATCTGGATAGCATTGTCGAGGATCTCGCTTACGTCTTCCATGCTCAGTTCATGAACAAAACCTACCTGGTTCGCGTCCATAAAGCACGGATCGCACATCATGTTGCACCGGTTCGTCAGATCGACCGTGAGCACCGCTCCGCGGCCGTACTTGATCGTCGATGTGCCGTGATTGTGCAGCTTTTCGTCGTTGTGCGACTCCATGTCGCGGCCGGGGAACAGCGATTCGATATGCTGGAGAAACTTTGAGTCGATGGCCATCATGTCCTCGATCTGGCCGTGGGTCGGACAATCTTTGATCATCCACACCTGACCGTCACGCTCGATGATCTGCGCCTTGATCTCGCCGACATTCTCATTCACGAGCGTCGCAACATCGCGTTCGCCGCTGAGGATCTGCTCTCTCGCCTCGATCACGCACTGCGGACAGAGCGAGTCGGTCGTTCGGGGGAAACCAAGCGTCGGCTTGGTCTTTTGCCACGATTTGAGGATCGGCTTGTCAGCCCACTTCGGCGTGAACGACGGATTCGGCTTGAACTGATTGACGCTGCGGATCGCGTTAAACGCGCCTTTCGCAACGTAGGTCAGTCCCTTCTCAAAATGCTTAATAGGTCTCATGTTGTTATCTTCTCCAAGATCAAATCAGTACTTGCACCAAAGATCTCACCTGAAAAGCGGCGCAAGAGTATTACCTTATGTATATAGCAACGTGCGTGCCAAGAAGCCTGTCCCTCTATTGCCCCTGTAAGCCCTTTGTTTTCATTAGTTCCGATGCGGCGATCGTGAAATGATGTTGCATTCGAACGCGCCATATTGATACAGATACCACACTCCCGCACAGTCCGGTCTATTTTGATACACGATATAGAGGCAGGCGGCTGAACCTGTCCATCGTGGATTGATCGATAGGCATCTACCGAATCTAAACCTCCTCTATGAAAGGTACCAACGCTTACCGAGCGCTTAAGTAGCGCTTTAACTTTCGATAAAATTCGTAAGCGCAGAAATGATATGGCGCATTATTATAAACATGCTAACCTATTGATACTACATAGGTTAGAGCTATCAAAAAAAATGTGTATTTTCGCTTTACATTGATTAAGCAGTTGTGATATGCTTCCAGCACCTCGACGGCACTTTCGACAATGAGCCTTACCGACAGCACGCTTCGAGGGACCTTTTTTATACAGATCACAGATGGGTATCCGTTTTGGAACATCGGGTTGGCGGGCGATCATCGCCGATGATTTCACATTTCAAAATGTGCGTGCGGTTACGGAATCGATCTGCAGCTATTTGAAAACTGAATCTGACACCAACGGAAGGACGTTGATAGTCGGGCATGATTCGCGGTTCATGGGCGAGACGTTTACTAATGTAGCCGCCGAGATCGCATCACAAAAAGGGTTTCGAGTACTCAGGTGCACAGGCCCGACCCCGACGCCGACTATTTCGCACGCGATCCGCAGCAATAACGCGGCGGGCGGGATGAATTTCACGGCATCGCATAATCCGCCCGAGTACCAAGGCATCAAGTTTTCGACCGCAGACGGTGCACCGGCATTGCCCGAGATCACGAAACAGATCGAGGCAGGGATCGAGGCAAATGCAAAAGCCGCAGATGCCAAGGGCGGTGAGATCGTAGATCTTGACCCGCGACCGGCTTATCTGGACGATCTGAAAACCAAGGTTCGATTTGATGTGATCGCCGCAGCAAATGGCCGATACGCTTATGACGCCATCTGGGGCACGGGCCGCGGCTACCTCGATAGAACGTTGCGAGATCATGGCCTCGAGGTGGAGACGATACACGACACGCGGGACGTATTGTTTGGCGGTAGAGCGCCGGAACCAGGTGAGGATCACCTCGACGAATTGCGGGACGCCGTAAAAAGCAAGGGTCTTGCGCTTGGCCTGGCGACCGATGGCGACGGGGACAGATTTGGGGTTATTGACAGCAATGGCGATTTTATTACGCCAAATCGGCTGATCGCACTTTTGACAGATTATCTCGCAGAGTCGCGAGGCGAACCGCGAGGCGTGGCACGCAGCGTGGCAACATCGCACCAGGTTGATCGGGTCGCAAAGGCAAGAGGAATAAAGCTTTATGAAACGCCGGTAGGCTTCAAATTCATCGGCGAATTGATAAATAAGGACGAGATCATACTGGGCGGCGAAGAAAGTGCCGGCCTCTCGATCCGAGGGCATTACCCCGAAAAGGACGGCATTCTCGCCTGTCTTTTGGCGGCCGAGGCGGTCGCGGCACGCGGGGCAAGTTTGACAGAGCAATTAGGTGAGCTGTTCAAAAGGGACGGCAAGCTCGAATCCGGCCGCATCGGCGTAAAACTTACGCCGGATGTTGCCGCCAAGCTAAAAGATAAGCTTGAGCAGGAGCCCGCAGAAATTGGCGGGCGACGAGTTGAAAACATTAACCGCATGGATGGCGTGAAATTTCTCTTTGAGAACAACGCCTGGATGCTGATGCGACCGTCGGGCACCGAGCCGATGGTCAGAATATACGCTGAGAGCGAAAACGTAGACGATCTGGAGGAAATACTTGAGCAAGGCCGCAAATATCTATTGGGATAGTTCGAACACGCGACGAGCGTCGACGAACCGGTCGATCACGCGAAGGCGCGGCTCTCGTGCGACGGCACGCCGTCCGGTCGCCCCATGGTGGCTCTCGTTCCTAATTGTCACTTCGATCTTTGTAATGCTGCTTGTATCGGTCAATTTCCGAGCGTTTATGGAAATGCGTGAGGAAGCAGCTCAGAACACGCGACTCGCAGCCCAGATCCAGAATCTAACGGATGAAAATCTGGCACTGCAAGATGAAATTCACGCGTTGAAAACGGACCCTGCGGTCATTCAACGCGAAGCCCGCAGGATCGGTATCGATCCGCGGCAAAATAAAGTTCCCGTGCTGGCGAACTGAACGAACGCGGAGACGTTTGTTCGTATAGCACGACACCCTGCCAATTGACAATCTGCCTTTTGCCTACATCTCCGCGAGGCCTACAGCAATGCCTATCTGGTTAGAAACGCGGCTTGAGTTCCCGAAACTCAATCCGCACTTCCTTTTTTAGCCCCCAGTGCACCAACAAATGAATGATGTCGTTTTATCCCGCTCCTGCTGGAGCTCAACTCAATGGTTGGATCCGGTGTTCTACAACATTTTGGGCCGTACGGAGCCGTAACGATCTGCCTGCTTGGACATCCGCTTAAAGTACTTGCTCGGCGGCATCCTTTCAGGCTTGACGTGCTTACTCGTTCGCCATCACCTCGACCGGGTCAATGCCAGAGGCCCGCCATGCTGGGTAGAGAGCCCCAATGAGACTGCCACCGATCGCAATGGCAACCGCAATCAGGATCCAGTTCGTACTAAATTCAAACGCAAGACCGAACTGACGGCTTATCGCGGCTGAACCAGCTGCTGACGCTATACCACCAAGTAACATTCCAAGGAGGCCGATAAGAAAAGCCTCTCCCTCAATCGTCTTGATAATAAATGAAGTTGAGGCTCCGAGTGATTTAAGTATCCCGATCTCTTTCCGGCGCTCAGTAATTGTTGTATACATCGAAAGCAGCACGAAAACTGTACTCACAAATGCGCCGAGGAGCACCAGCACCCGGAGGAATGTGTTCAGCCCTGGGATTCGTTGTTGGGCGTCTATAATCAGATCATTGGTAAGATTTACCTTGTTGCCGGGGAGTGCTTCATCAATTCTTGCAGCAACAGAGGCAGCGTCATAGCCAGGTTTTAACTTGACAAGAATATATGTACATTTATCCGTCTGAAGTGCATCCTGCATAGCAGTTAGCGACATCTTGGTCCGGGCCCCCGACGGTGGTGAAAAAACTCCGACAACTTTGTACATTTTGTTGCCAAACAACTCGTGCTCGTCCCCAAGGTTGAGGCCGGATGTCTCGAACTGACGCTCGTCCATGACGATCTCGTCATTTGCGACTGCGGCTCGGCCAGCGACGAGGTTGATACCGTTCATTTCCGAAAACGGCTGCCACTCGACACCGTCGATCTGACGAATGCCCCAAGTTCCCTTTGTGTCCGAAGACACATTGCGAATCATCGGCAAGGCGTCGGCAACCCCCTCAATTTCAAGGAGTTTGGGCACATAGGCAAGGTGAACCGAGGTGTTCGAACTGGTTGCATCCATACCGCCCGGCCGCGTAAATACTATCTCGGCCTTCCAATTCGCAGCCCGTTTCGCGAGGTCGTTGGTCATCCCGCGAGCAAGTCCCGTAAATAAGACCACGAGGATAACTCCCAGAGCCACGCCTACGACGCTGATCAGCGTCCGAAACGGACGAACTCTAAGATTGGCAAAAACTAATTCGAACATGGCGCGGTGCTAATACCTCTTGCGATACATCTTACCGTTTCGTTTAAGGATGTAGCGAACGAATAGTGTTACGAAAACCGAAAGGGCGAGAGCTGCCCAAGCACCGAGTGCTGTCGTCCACGCCCACTGCCACTTAAATCTTGCTGTTCCAAGGATGGTTCCAACAAAAATGCCAAAAGCTACAAAAGTGGTTAGGGCCTTGAATACTTTACCGGTTTCAAGATACTTGGCAACCAGGACCGGGAGGAAAGCGGTAAATTCGCCGACCATTCGCGGCATGCGCTTTATATCTTGGAAAAGGGATCTTGTTTCTTCACCCGCACCCACGAGGAGTACGCCATGACGCATTGCAAAAAGATTAAATAGTACCGAAATGACCGAGAAAAGAACCGATATCGCAAACGCTCGCTGCCTAGCAACACCATTCTGAGACGACGATAAAATATCAAAAAAGTAATGTTCCTGAGTGTAGTGTGATAGAAATTCGACAGTGTGACTAAACGCAGGCAGCATTATCGAAACAATAATGTTGGCCTGCCACGCAGGAGTTGCTCGTCGAAAGGACTGCACTACTGCACCCGACACGCCAGTCGTTACAAACCGAAAGACCAGTTCGACGCCAACCGCTGTGAGGGTCACGATCCAGCTTTCGCGGCTCGCCTTATAGACCGTATAGTAGAACGAAGCCCGTACGATCGCCCCGAGTAGCGCCGCTTTCCAGTTCCAACGAAGAATTAGCTGGGCTGGATGGCCAAACAGGTTCTTAAAAACGTCGCTGACCGCGATCCGCTCGTCCCAAACCTCCTCCATATCGTCGGCATCTACTACCGAGTGGTGTATCTCGTCGGGATCGATCATGGATGGTATTGTTTCCCTTTCCATCATACATATCTTCGTATTCACCCTATTGGGTGCAAAACGAAAATGTTAATACTAGCACACGGACCTAGTTTACTCACTCGAACTATAAAGAAATCATCCGTCAATCCCACAAAGTCCAAACAAGGCTCAGCCGCCCTTAAGATAATCGAACAGCGAGCGATCGGAAGTAAACCTCGCGTACATTTCATCGTAGATAGAAAACATGTTGGCCGTCGACGCTTCCCAAGAATAACCTTGGGCCGTTTTCAGTGCCCGCTCGACGCGCCGCTTGCGGTCTGTTAGGTCGCTGAGCATCGCAAGAATCGAGTCAGCGAATGCCTCTGGGGTTGCTGTTGCCAACCAGGCGTTTGAGTCGTCGGCGTAAGATAGAATGCCGCCGGAGTCCGGACCGACCACAGCCAGGCCCGACGCCATTGCTTCCATCGGTGCCTGCCCGAACGGTTCGCGGGGATTGGGATGCACAAAGGCATCGCAGTTTGCATAGAGATCGGCGAGTTCCTGACGGTCAGATACATGCCCGATAGAGATTACCTTTCCGGTTGCAACTTTACCTGACTCCTCGATCAAAGGGTCCAGACTCGGCCCCGCACCGGCTATTAGCAGCCTAATATCCATTTCAGAATTTTTGGACAGTTGCTGCATCATTTCTGGCAGGAGCATCACGTTCTTTTCCGGCGAGACACGGCCAGCGTAGAGCAGGATCAACGAATTCTCCGGCAGCTCGTACTTATCTCTGATGATCGCCCGTCGTTCAGGTGATCGGCGAGACGCTGAGAAGAGCTCCTTGTTGACGCCGCGTTGGTTCACGAAAACTCTCTCCGCAAGATCAACCTTGGGACTCCGCCACATTTTTGAAAGAGCCGCGAATCTCGTGTTCGCCCGCAGTATCTCTTCGGCCGTATAGTCCGAATTTGCCAAATGAAAATCGTACATCGGTACGACATAGCTGCTCATGTATCCGCGAGCAAACCACTGAAAAACTCCGCGCTCAGATACAAATGAGCGAATGTTGTCATCCATCCTCTCGCAGGTCGCCTGGACCAGCATCGGCCGCTTTTCAAAGACGCTAATGCTTCCTCTCCGAATCAGGCCCGCGAGCAGACTAAGCGAATACTTCTCGCCGATCTCAACGATGTCCGGTTGCTCGTCGCGCAGGATCGCCCGGATCGGCGAATCTTTTGGCGTGTAGGCTTTCCAGGGCAGCAGCAGACGATACCGCTTGTCGAAAACCGGCGCATGAGCTGCCTCGACAAAATAAATGCGGCCATACTCGCCGACCTCCTGAACGGAAGATTCCCGGCCGGGAACGATCAGACGAACATAGCGCCGGTGCCGATCGGCAGCTTCGAGCAGCTTATCGTACGCGCGGCTGATACCACCCGAACTCGGATGGTAATAATTGGTGATATGAATGGATTTAGGGGGCATCATGCAGGTGGGCGTTCTCCGTTGATACCAGGATTGTCCTCAGCTCGTTTGTCGCCGACAAGCCCAATGCACTCATCGTAAGCATCATACACGCTCTCAAATACTGCGTCCCAAGAACGCCCTAAGGCACTTTTTCGTGCGGCTTTCTTCATTCGGTCCAGCATCGGCCGGTCTTCCACTAGTTGAATTACAAAATTGGCAAATTCATCGGCATTCGTTGCCACAAACCCATTTTCGCCCTGTACGATCAGGAATTTTGATGCGCCCTTGTCAGAAACGATCGCAGGAACACCCGACGCATTTGCCTCGAGGGTGACGTTGCCAAAAGTTTCGGTCTCGGACGGAAAGATGAACACGTCCATATTCGCATATGCGGTGGAGAGTTCGCTACCGGAGATCATTCCGGTAAATTCGGCTTGACTCAGGTTCTTTTCAAGGAAATTGCGTTCGCTGCCGTCGCCGACGATCAGAAATTTGAAATCCGACTTCCCTGCCGCGATCAATGCCCGCTCAATATCGACCAACGATCGAACGTTCTTTTCCGGGCGCAATCGGCCAGCATAGCCGAAACGCAAGACGCCATCATCTAAGTCGCGATGATCTGGCGAAAATTTTTCGAGATCAACACCACGGGCCATCAATCGTCCTGGCCGGCGGGTTCGTCGCTCAAGTAGATCGACCAATTCACGATTTGGAGCGAGGTTGATCTGGGGCATCTGATAGTAAAGCGTCGCCCCCGACAAGATCGCGTTCTCTGCAAACGCTGCTATACGGTCGGTCAGCCGTGTCGGCAGGAATCTCAAGATCTTCTTTATCCGGCGTGCTGCAAATTCGTGCAGATTTGTATGCCAGGAGCCGATGAGCGGAATCTTACATTTCCAAGCGAGATATGCACCGATGATACTCACGTCATTGACTCCAGTGATATGTATTATGTCGGGCCGAAACTTCTCGATCTCTCGACGAACCCGCGACGCGTGCCGCTGGAACAGCGGGTCATACGCAAGTTCGTCATCCAGAGATATTGATATCGGTGAACGCCCTAGACTAAGATCTGCGATACTCCCATTCTGTGAAAGATCCGTTTGTGGCCCCGCGTGAACGCACAACAGATAAAAGCCTTTACGCTGTGCAAAATCGACAAGGCGCCGGCACGTCATAGCGGCGCCGTTTACCTCTAGGTAGGAATCAGCAAAAAAAGCGACGCGCGGCCTATCATTCACAAACGAACCTCACGGGATATTGCCGGCAACTATGGCGATCATATCGAAGAAAACTTTGGCTCGGTCTTTTCGTCAAGATGCGTGGTTTTCGGATCTCGGTTTAGCTCGGACGGGACCCTGTCCACCCGCTTTTCAACTAGACGAAATATTGGCCGCGCTAATGGAGAGCCCAGCATTCCGAACAGTTTGATCACCTGCCTCGCCCACGCCGGCCCTTTTCTCCATCCCAGAACCGAGAGTGGCAGGGCGCCGCCTCCGTCCGCCTTGTCATAATATATTCGATCGAACCATCGCTCTCGCGACTCTGGAAATTGCGGATACCGGCCCATTATCTCAGAAAACGACGCCAACTGTCTGGAGATCAGCGGCTGGCGATACTCAGGAAAAATGACTACCTCGGACGGTTTGCCAGACCGGATATCGTCGGCGAACTCGTCAAATGTCGTCGCCCCCGTCAAATTGATCATCGTATTCGGTTGACAACCATGCCGATCACCGCCAGATACGATCTGCATCTTGTAGGCCTCAGCCATCGCGATCACGGCATTGTTCTCCGACCAGGAGCGGAACCCGTTTATCTCGAGTGCGTGGAACTTATGTCCGTAGAGATCAAGGAATTCTGCCAAAAGCTCGTTGTGGCGATCTTTACCGACCAGTTCGATATCCCACAGCGGATGATTCAAAATAACTAGAACGCCGGCGGTATCATCTAGCATAGACAGGATGTCCATGAGTCGCCCATCTGGAGCGTCCTCTGCCGCAAATGTGTATTCGAGAAGAACGTCCGTTATCTCCCGAGCAGATGCTTGCGGAAGATTATGAACCCCGACGTGGAAAAACCCGATTCCAAACGGCACCGTCCATTCCAAAGAGATCGGCACTTTAGATTTCAGGTCACGTCCGGCCGTAAGTGAACCCTCAATACTGTCGTGATCGGTGATCGAAACGATGGCCTCGACCCCTCTTTTCTCGATCTGGTCGCATTCACTCTTATGGACCATGTTGGGCGTCAATGGAGGCGTCCAATAGGCCGTCGTCAGGTCAATGTCGCAACCATTCCGCTCACGATACTTCAGTCCTTCGCGGCGCCAAAAATAAGATACTACTGGAATCTTGTCGGCATAGAATGGAACGAAATCGAGCATTTCTCGGGAATATTCGGTATGAGAATGAAGCGAAATGCCCGTCCCTGCTCGTCTTCCCAGATCAGAACGTTCACCAATGCAACGAATGTTTGCCTTTTTCCAAGTCATCATTTCCTCTTAGGGCGCGGAATCAACCACAGGGCGTTCCGGGCATTGGAACTTCCGCCAAAAAACTAGGCAGAGTATATTTGCGACTCGAACTGCGAGTAAATAATACGTAGTGTGAACTGCAAGTATGACCGAAGTATTGCGGAAGGGTCAAATCGAGAGAAATCTGGTGGAGACTGGCTCGTGCCGTTTCTCCCGTGGAGATCAAACACAAAGCATGCAAATGCACCGCTGCCTCGTACATCTCAAAAAAAGATGTCATAGATCAAGGAACGGTGGTGTTTTGATTTTAGGAACAGAGCTTTGGCTCGAAACGTAACGTTAGGGAGACGCAATTTTATGAGTTGGTTATACACCGTTATATTCGCTGGGTTGGTACTGTCATCGAACGGAGATCCGAATTCGAGGCCGGGCCATTCGGATTTCAACGCACTACCCGAAACGGCAGCACTGCAGGCAGATGAAACGGAAACTTTTGAGCGATCCTATCCGCTCAACGCCAATGGCCGAGTCAATATCTCGAACATCAACGGCTCGATCACCGTTGAGGCCTGGGATCGGAACGAGGTTAAACTTCAATATACAAAGGTTGCCGACAGCAAAGAACGTCTGGCCGATGTCAACGTGAAGATCGAGTCTCGACAGGACTATTTTGGAGTTGAAACCGGTTATTGGAAAGGCCCAAATGCAAACAACGGCGAGAACTGGCGGCGAGATGGCAAATTGAATGTCGAATTTCGCCTGTCGGTACCAAAAGGTGCCGTACTCAATGAGATCGAAACCGTAAACGGCTCGGTCACCATTTCAAATTTTACCAATTTTTGCCGCGTCTCCGCAGTTAACGGTTCGGTCAAGGCCACGAATATCCGTGGAGCTGCCCGCCTGTCAACCGTCAATGGTGAAGTCGCCGCCGATTTTGATCGCCTCGAGACGGGTAGCAAAATCAATCTGGATACGGTCAACGGAACTGTGAATTTGATGATCCCCTCTGACTCGAACGCAACGGTAAAGGCCGACTCATTAAATGGCAACATAACCAATGACTTTGGCCTACCGGTTCGAAAAGGCAAGTATATTGGCCGCGACCTATATGGCAAACTCGGCAGCGGTGAGATCCAGATCAAGCTCAACAGCGTAAACGGCGGTCTCGCCATCAACCGCAAGAACGATGGGAAAAGCTTGAGTCCCGCCACCAACCTACTGCCGCAAAAGACACAAGATGACGACGACTGGGGCAGCGACAACGATGGCAAAACCTACTCTGCGGCAAAAGTTACAAAGATGAATAGGGACATTGAAAAAGCTGTGAATGAATCGCAGAAAAACGCTGCGGCTGCGATCGCTGAGGCTCAGAAAGAAATGGCTTTGATCCAGCCTGAAATAGCCAGGATAGCGGCCGACTCTGCGATGGCTCTTTCGGCGGAAGCCATTAGGAATACAGTTAAAGTAAACAGTGAGGTGATCCAGCAGAGCCTAGAGAATGCCAGGGTCAGAATGGCAGACATCGGATTCGGCCGCACTATGCCGCGAGTTGAAAAAAAGAGCAATTCATTTCCAGTTAAAGGAACCCCAAAGGTGACCGTCAACGCTCCGGGATGTTCAGTGAAAGTAACAGGATGGGACAGATCAGAGGTTCAATATCGCGTTGTCCAATTTGCCGATTCCCGAACACGCGACCCCTTGAACATACGTGAAGAAAAGAGTGATTCAGCTGTGACGATCACCGTCGAAGATCTTGAAAACCGCACGGGGTCGGGCCGTTTTTTTAGCGATACGAACCGCATCCGCGTTGAGCTAATGGTTCCTCGAAAGTCAAACTTGAAGGTAAATGCCGATGGAGAGTTGCGAGTCGAAGGTGTGTCGGGAGATGTCGAGTTAATAGGATCCGACGAGCCGATCAGCGTCCGCGATATGGAAGGAAAGCTTCGCGTGTCTAACTCGGACGGATTGATCCGAGTGATCGGATTTAAGGGCGAGATCGATGCGCGCACATCCGACGGTACGATCAATCTTGAAGGTGATTTCCAAAAACTCAATGCTCAGGCGACTGATGGATCGATCAGCCTCAACCTTCCGGAAAATACGTCCGCAGATCTTGAAGCCAATTGCGATGCCCTGAAAGGCGAGGGAATTGAATTAACGCAGGTAGGGACCACTCGCGGCAGAAGTATGTATCGGATCGGCAGTGGTGGCCCACCATTTCGGATCGAGACGGGCGGCGAGATCTCTGTTCGGGGTTCGGCCTTACTTAGACAGAATTGATCTACAATTGCTGGAGTTCGTTTCTGATGGACTCCAGCATAATTTTTTGAAACTTTCTGACCAAACTTGCGTTCTAGTCATTAGTATTTATTTTCGCATTACTATCACCAACATATTTCCTGTTTTTTAGGAGCAGTCATGAAACAATCCGCTTTGTTTGTAGCACTACTTTTACTCTTCTCTCTTTCAGCGATGGCCCAACAAGGCAGCGGCGCAGAGACCGACGGCAACTCTGCGAAATCGGCCGGTCCAGCCGAATCTAGATCGGGCAAAAAGACCCTCCCGCCCGAAAAAGCCGGCCCGGTCAGCATCCCAAAACTCGGTTCGCCGCTAGTGATCGACGGACGCCCTGACGAGGAAGCATGGAAGCAAGCGGCCGTTTTCAAGGATTTTTACCAGACGTACCCAGGCGACAATACCCAACCATCAAGGCCAACCGAGGTCTATATGATGTACGACGAGAAAAATCTGTACGTCGCATTCAAATGCTGGGATGAGAAAGATAAGATCCGTGCGACTGTCGCAAAACGCGATAATGTTTTCGGCGAAGACAATGTGCGGATGTGGCTCGATACATATGACGACCAGCGGCGAGCCTATGTCCTGGGTTTCAATCCACTCGGCATTCAGCAGGATGGTATTTTTACCGAGGGTCAGGGGGCCGATTTCTCCGTCGATATCGTCATGGAATCAAAGGGTGTGATCGAAGACTGGGGTTGGTCAGTCGAGGTCAAGATCCCATTCAAGTCGATCCGCTATACGGCCGGCAAGGGCAAGAAGTGGGGATTTAATGTGGCCCGCAATATTGATCGCTTTAATGATGAGTTTGACCAGTGGCTGCCGGACGACCGTAATGTTTCAGGCTTTTTGATCAAGCACGGCCGCATCACCGGCCTGGATGATGTCAAATACGAACGCACTCTTGAGATCGTCCCCAGCATTACACTCAGTGAGACGGGCTCGCGTGTGCAGGCAAATGAGTTTGCCGCAGGCCGGTTCGTAAACCAACCAGTGAAATCACAGCTTGGCGTTAATCTTAAGTACACCATCAGCCCCAGTGTCACGCTCGATGCCGCGATCAACCCAGACTTTGCCGAGATCGAGGCCGATGCCCCGGTCGTAACGGCAAACCAACGATTTCCGATATATTTCCAAGAAAAGCGGCCATTCTTCCTTGAGGGCGTGGATATCTTCAACTCGCCATTGCAGGTCTTTTACTCGCGAAACATCGTGGATCCGGACGCGGCCGTCAAGCTGACCGGAAAACTTGGCAAAACATCGTTCGGCATCCTCGCTGCCACCGACAATGCCCCCGGCAATTACGCTGAGAATGACATTAACGATCCAAGTATACGGCCGAGGATCGACGAATTTATCGGCAAGAACTCCCTGTTTGGTGTCGTGAGAGTCAAGCGGGACTTTGGATCAGAAAATAATATTGGCTTTTTTAGCACCTATCGGTCTTTTCCTGAGCAAAAGAACCTTCTGGCCGGCTTCGATGGCAGGTATAAACTGTCCCCTAAACTGACTTCGACATTTCAGGTCGTCGGAACCACGTCAAAGCGCTGCTTTTTTGACCCGGAGTTTGAACCGACACTCGATCCGATTCAAGCAGATGTAAATCGGCGGACCTGTGGTGGTGGATCGTTTGGCGGCGTGACTGTTCAAGGGAGTCCGTATAATCAATACAAGGTCGGAAACGGGATAGGTTATTACGTGAACCTCGACTACGCAGCCGAAACACACGGATGGTTTATTGAGGCGGGCGGGCGCAGCAAAAACTATCGAGCGGATTCCGGCTTTACGAGACGTACGAATACGAATTTCGTATTCCTCTTCAATCGCTTTTCAACAAAATCCAATGCTAATGCAAAGATAATTCGGGCCCAATGGAACCAGATGGGCGGAGCCGACTACGATTGGAAGGGCCGACTACAGAGCTTCAATGCCCAGACAAATGGCAACGTCAGTCTTCAACGGAATACGAATCTCAATGTATCGGTCGGGACATCCTACGAAAGACTATTCGAAGAGGAGTTTGGATTAAAGCGTTCCCCCACAAGGCCAAATGGTACTTTTCTGGGCGACCCGACCCGTGCGACGTGGCAACAATTTGTATCGGCGAATCTGAATCAGTCCCCAAACAAACGCTTTAATTACGGTTTCTTTGTAGGAACGATCCGCAATTCTTTCGATTTCTTTTTCTTCGACCCGGCGACGGGATTACAAGATCCGGGGCCGGGACAGCAGTATGATCTGAATGTTTACTTTGAGGTGAAACCGGTCGATCCACTGCGCTTTTCCATGAGTTATAACAAAAGCCGGTTGACCCGCAACGACAATCGCGTCCGTTCGTTCGATTCGGACATCGTCACCGTACGATCAACCTATCAATTTACGCGATTCCTATTTACACGCTTTCGACTTGACTACGAGGGCACCGGAAAGAACTTTGCGGGCCAGGCACTGCTCGCATGGACACCCAGTCCGGGAACCGCCTTCTATGTTGGCTATAATGACGATCTGAACCGCAATGGTTTTAATCCCTACAACGGGCAATTTGAGCCGGGTTTCCAACGAAATAGCCGGACATTCTTTATCCGGGCGTCATATTTGTTTCGAAAAAGCTTTTGAGCAGTCCTCCTCCTAATACTTGGCAGCGAACGCGATCGTTTGCTGCCTTTTTCTTGTTTAAGCTATTCTTAAGCACTTCAAATATATCTTAAGCAAAAAACTTCTTGTAATCTCTCAGATTATACTGTATAAGTATATGCAGTTATTACATTTCAATGCCCGTTTGCGGCGTCAAAAACAGGAGAACAGAATGAAGTTAAATATTGCTACACGGATATTTGTATTAAACCTTATCTTAATGGGAATGGTTTTTTCCGGAATAGTCGTGCCAACAACGGCGGCGCAGACACAAACTCAAGACTCGATGTTTGCTCTGCAACGCGGCTACCGCACGGGATACTCCGACGGATACATGGCCGGCTATCGGGACAAGATCGACAGTGTCGCGCGAAACTACACTCGCCACGCCGAATACACTAAGGCGGATCGCGCCTTCAATAAAGATTACGGTTCGATCGACGATTACAAGGACGGTTATACGCAGGGCTTCGAATCCGGTTATGACACGGGTTTCGACCGCCGCTCATTCGAATCAAGCCTTCCGACCGGGCTAAAGCGACGCGGCGTGATTGTGGGCGACAGGCAGCAGCTGATTGCCGACAATTCGCCGAACACCCAGAACCAAAACTCGTCGTCGATCCCGGACCCAGTAACGACCGATCAAACCACCCTGACAAATGGGACGAACTATCCTTCTACCTATCAACAATCGTCAAACGCAATTATCGTGATTCCGCGAGAAACGGAATTGATTCTTGAGCTCCTAGACGACGTCAGCACCGAGCAGAACCGTGAAGGCGATAAATTTACCGCACGGATCGTCTCGCCGTCAGAGATCGCGGGGGCAACGGTCGAGGGGCGTATCTCTAAGATCATGAAACCGGGCCGTATCAAAAGGCGCAGCGAGATGACGCTCTCGTTTGACCGCATCATTTTGAGCGATGCTCGTTGGAGCAATTTCAGTGCGAATCTTACCGAAGTTTTGGCTGTAAAAGGCGACAACGTGAAACGTGTGGACGATGAAGGCACCGCTCTCGGCCAGAGTTCGCTAAAGGGCGACATCGTAAAGGTTGGCGGATCGACTGGGGCCGGAGCTTTGATCGGCGGTGTGGTTGGCGGACCCGTCGGCGTTGCGGTTGGAGCAGGCGTCGGGGCCGCATTTGGCGTTGGTGCCGTTGTTATTGAACGAGGCAAGCATATCCGCCTCAACAGAAACCAGCAGCTAAGGATCAAAACGGCGTACGAAACTCAGATCAGGTAAGCCGATCTTTGGTTTTAACAATTTGACCACCGTGCCGGAAGTTCCTTTTTCCGTTCTCCTTTTCAGGATAACCGGCACGGTGGTCAGCTAGCGCTTCAGTCTCAATATCTACACGGCGGTAACCAACCAAAGTTAGAACGGCGGCAATGCAAGGCCGTACGCCGATGCGACGCCGCCTTACAAAAACTCCTGACAAACATAAAACCTGCGTACGCAAAATTCTCAGCCGCGAGAAACTCTACCTCTCAAGCATCGCAGATTCGCAGGAGATTAACGTAATCTGAACCCGTAATCGTGCTTAAAATCAACCTCCCCGAGTTTCATCGTCGAATTCCGAGACCGATGGTGAAGCCGTGGTTGCTGTAAAGACCCGCGAAGTTTGGATTATTGGCGGGGTTTAGCGTTCTGTTAAAGCCGAAGTAGCCTGTCACGCTTGCGTTCCACCATGCGCCGTTGATCTTTTTGCTAAAGCCTCCGGTGAGGCTGCGGGCTCCAGTATTCATAATCCCAGGATTGAATGTCGCATCGGGAATACCGTTCGTGGTATAGCCGGTTCCAAAGTGGAGTTTGTGACGTTCGCTCAGATCATAGTATCCGCCGAGCAAAAACAGGTGAACATTTCGGGCCCGGATGCTTTGGCTCGCGACGATGGTCCCGGTCGAGCTGTCGATCACATTGACCGCGTCCAGAGCCCTGCCGTAGAAAAAATATCTGTAGTCAAACTCGATCAGCAAGCGTTTGACGGGCCTTATGGCGATTCCGTTTTCTACGACCGCCGGAAAGCGGAACTGTACCCGAACAGGCAACCGGAGATCGACGAGCTGCAGCCCGCCTGGTTTAACCACCGGCTGAACGGCATCGAGCGTGCCCTTTAGACCGTACGTCCGCTGAGATTTATAGTTGACGCCAAGCGTTATCTTTTTCGAGAGCCGCCAGTTGGCACCCAGGCTGTAGCCGACTCCGCCAAAATCGGAAACATCGAGCCGCGATTGGCGGATAATACCGATTGCCGCCAGCTGTGGAATTGTGCCGATCTGAACAAGAAACCCGCGTCCAAAAATGACCGATCCGCCGATGGAAAACCGCGTGTGCAAACGAACCGCACCTGCTGCCGTCAGATCCTGCGAAGCGACCTTTGTATCAAAAAACTGTGCCTGCGCTCCGAGGGCCGTCGGATCCTTGAGTTTCGACTCGAAACCAAATTCCTGCGACAGTCCCACCCCTAAACCGAACCGGCGATCCTTCGACGTGAACGTAATCTCGCCCGAGGCGTTTGGTACCGCCACCGTTCCCGCCGACGTCACCTGAGTAGCAACACCGGGCGGCATGAAGTTTCGTTCATATTTAAAGTACGTGCCCTGGATCTCTCCCATAAAACGCCATTTCGACCTGCTCAGCACGCCCCCGAAAGCGTCATCGCCTTCGCTGGCGATCTCCGTCAGACCCGCTACGTTATTGCGCGTAAACAAATTGTCCGCATCATTCCGCGCATTTCCGGCACCCGTGTTCATGACCGGGCTGTTTCCGGGGTAGTTTAGGCCCTGGGAGTAAGTCGATAGAACAAAAAAGGACACAACGGCCACCATGCTAAAACCACAAGCAGAGGCGAACGAAATCTTGTCGCCCATCATTTCTCCCTGATCTCATATTCGTAAGGCTCGGTACAAAAATGAACTACGTTTTCTTTACCGCTATAGACGGTTCCGCCCTGGACCCATCGCATCTGCGTACTGGAGTCTCGTTGACTGTACAAATCGTAGTAAACCTTATCGACTCGACATGAGGACGACAGGGTCATTGTAAGTTCGAGACTGTCACGACTATTACATCGTGTTCCGCGTCGTTCCCTTACGAGGATACATCGAACCACAGATGCTTCCGGGAACGGGTTAATAAGTTGTTCAAAGATAAAATCTTCAGACAGTAGATCGGTCGGGCCGCCCGCCTGAATTTCGTAAGAAGCTAGGGCCATGGCTAAGATGGCGAAGACTGTTAGCGTTGACTTTTTCATTTATTTTCCTCCTGTGTCGTTCGTTTACTTCTGGTGTCGTGTAGCGATCCCAAATATACAAGCGCCAATTGGTTCCCGCTCTATCGAAACAGATGACGAAGGAATACCCGCCTTTATGAACAGGTTCTTCAGCTCCTCGTCCGAACGATGGATAAGAAACCATTGTCCGCACCATTCCATGTAATTACGGCTAGTGTTCGAGGGATGAAAGTTCCCTACGATCACCTTGCCGTTATCATTTGTGCAATCCCACATTCGCTTGATGACGTCGACTGCCGTGGCATCTTCCAGATAATCAAACAAACCGCCAGACCATACCAGATCGTATTTGCATGAGCTTTTAAACCTAAAAATGTTCTGCCGTTCAAAGAGGATCCTGGTATTGCCTGCGTAGGGCTCCACCATTTTTTCGGCATACTTGATCGCCTCGCGATCAATATCGACGCAATGAAAATCGAGGCGTTCTGCATTTCCGTTGAGCTGTTCAAGACACTCGGCAATATCCCTACACGGCCCGCTTGCCAGATCTAATATCGAGATGTTTCTTTGCCCGTCTGCGACTAGTCCATGGATCGTCTCAATAAAGTACGTCTTCCGATTTCTCACCGCTTTTGGGGCGTCAAAACTGTGAAACAATTCATCCCATCTGGCGCCCAAACCTGGCGAGTTACATTTCTGCTCGTATATTTGGTCGATGGTCATGTAGTCGCCCGCATATCCCAACGGCTTGTTGCGACCTCTGCTCACAACTTCGCTCAAATCAAAAAAAGGTGCGGTCATCGCGAAAAAATCCGTCATTAAAGAACTGCGACTTCCGGCGGTTTGGATCGAGAGTTCATTGATGTATGCGAGCTTCGCCTGAAACTCCTCGTAGAACTGGTCGATCGGTAACGCCTCGATCAGCTCCAGAAATTTCACGAACTCGCTGATTTTGTCTTCGATCGCACGATTAACCATTTCTCTCTCCGGGAACGAGTTCATCTCAATACTCTTGGCATACCGAGACGGGTAACAGGACAAATTCCAAGACTGACCTGCCCTGGTTCTTAACACGATACTCACCCGCCCCCACTACGTATTTCATTCCTTTCGGCAAAGTCCAGTCATACCTTTTACCCAGGATGTTCAGTTCTGTCAGATAGTCGGACTCCAATTTCATACAAAGCGGCCTAGTAATTTGCAAGGCCGCACTTTCATCAGGCTGAAGTGACACTTTGTTTCCTTCAAGCAAAGACTGCGCAGGAGAATTTGAAACTACGAATAGCAGGATCAGGAGTTTAAGCATTTTGATACTGTTCATGTGTTCCACCGCTCGTTAGCGATCAACTTCGATCAGATACGAAAGTCCGCTGTTGTCTCTTTCGATCGAAATATTCCCGTTCCCATTGACTAGCGCAATACAGTCCGACCTCGACCGCTCCGTTAAGAACCAATTTGCGCAATACTCCATCCATATCTTGTATGGATTTGGCTTCGCGATATTGGTAAATGCGAACTTGCCGTTTGGCGCAAGCAATTTAGAGGTCACGGACCTTACGAGAAACATGGCTTGATCATCTTTCAGGTAATCGAAAAGACCGCCCGCGAGAACGAGATCAAACGGACCTTCGGCAGAAAACTTATTGATCTGCCGGAAGATATTTCCCGGCATCGTCATTACCCTATCGCCAAGGGCGGCCAGTTTTTGAGCCGAAAATTCAAGAGCCGCGTCATCCATGTCACTGAGGACGATCCGAAAATCCTTATCAACTATTCTCTCAAGGACTAGTCTAGTATCTGGTGAGGATCCACAGGCAAGGATCAAGATGCGAGCTGGCTGTCCGGAAGCCTCACGGGCACGAATTACCCGCTCCACGTGTTCCGACTGCCAGCGAACTTTGTTGCGGTGTTGCTGTGCTATTGCTGTATTCAGGCAATATTGCTCGATCCAATAGGCCCCTGTCTCGGTTTCAGCCAGATTGACCGCCTCCATGAGATATTCGACCGTTTCGAAATCTCCCTGATATCCGCGGGGCCAAGTTTGAAGCCGTTTGACGAATGGAGACGCGCCCTGGATGCGCCGAACAGGATCGATCGCCTGAAGAATTTGATCACGACCGGCGCCGGCTCCCAGAGCACGCGTGATCTCATAATTCACCGCATGCATCAGACTGGCCACCAGATCGAACTTCCCATGCGAATCTGGATCTATCTGAAACAGGCCGGAATTGAATTTCGAACACTGCCTGGATAGCTGGTCTATAGGATTTGCCGGGCTAGACGGTGCAGAATTAGACACGATGGGAGAAGTAACGAAGACTTCGTCGCTGATGGTTTGGTAGTCAAAATTCGTCATAGAAATAAATCGCCTTAAAGGGAGTCGCGACGTTTACGAAAAAGTGGGGCCATCTTTTAGTTTAGATCAGGCATTGACACCCAAATCGGGCTTACTCTATGCTCGTGAAATCAATGTAAAAAGAGGTAAGCTTGGACGCCGTAGAAGCGGAAAATATCAGCGAATATTTACAGCGTTGGAACGCAGGAGATACCGAAGCGTTCGGGCAGATGATTCCTGTCGTTTACGGTGAGCTAAAGAGGCGGGCAAGGGCACAGCTCAGGCTCGAACGGCCGGGGCATACCCTTCAGACGTCCGCGATCGTCCATGAGACGTATCTAAAGTTCGCGGATCAGCGACAGGTAGCCTGGCGAGACCGCCATCATTTCTTTATCGTCGCATCCCACCTAATGCGCAGGATTCTCGTTGACTATGCAAGGACAAAGCACCGCATTAAGCGGGGCGGCGTTGCCGATGACCTCACGTTGGATTCGGCCATCAAGATCGCCGTTGAGACCTCGGATATCGATCTGTTGGATCTTAATAGCTGTCTGGCGAGACTGGAGGAGATCGACCCTCAGCAATCTAAGATCGTTGAGTTGCGATATTTTGCCGGATGCTCCGTAGAGGAAACATCTGAGATACTTGGTATCGCCCCGAGAACGGTCAAACGAGACTGGGCCGCAGCCAAAGCGTGGTTGCTGTTGCAATTAAAATAGGCAGTCATTTTTCTATGAGCAATGAGAGGTGGGAGCTGATCAAAGAGCTTTTCTACACGACTCTAGAACAGCCGGTAGATCAACGTAGGCATTTCCTCCACTCGCTGCGATCGGAAGAGACCAGCATACGGCAGGAAGTCGAGAAACTATTAGATTCCTACGAAAGCGAATTTCTTGAGACTCCAATCATTCTCGAAGGGATCAGAAAGAAGTTTCCCCTGCCATTCCAGTTGACGATCGGCCAGAAGTTCGCAAATTTTGAGATCCTGGAGACGCTTGGACGAGGTGGAATGGGCGAAGTCTATTTGGTCCGCGACCTGTCTTTGAAACGCCTGGCAGCACTTAAACTCCTCCATCGCGACTCGGACGAACTTAGTGAGCACAGTAAAAGATTGCTCCGCGAGGCGCGCACAGCCGCTCAACTCGACCACCCGAACATATGCGCCATCTACGAAGTAGGAGAGTTTAGTGGTCTTCCTTACGTCGTAATGCAGTACGTTAAGGGGCGAACGATCGAGGACGAAATTGGCTCTGGCTCAATCAGCCCCGAACGAGCCCTGGAGATAATAGAGCAAGCGGCGCGTGCTCTCGTCGAAGCACACAATATCGGTATCGTACATCGCGACATAAAGCCGTCGAACATCGTGATCGACGACCGTGGGCAGATCAGGCTTCTGGATTTTGGACTGGCCAAAAATGTCCTGATCGAGACCGGTGACCTGTCTCTTAGCGCCGTGACCGAGATCGGGACGATCGCCGGCACAGTGAGATATATGTCGCCTGAACAGGTTCGCGGGACCGGGCTTGACGCCCAAAGCGATATCTGGAGTCTCGGGGTAGTCCTATACGAAATGTTGACCGGACATCTGCCTTTTTTCGGTGAGACTAAAACGGATATTATCGCCGCGATCCTTCGAAGTGAACCTCCCAGCCTTGAGTTTTATTTTTTGTCATATCCGAAAGAATTGGACAAGACCCTTGCGAGACTGCTTCAACGTCAAAAGAACCTTCGTTATCAAAAGATGGCTGACGTAGCCCAAGACCTGCACCGGGTTCGAATAGACCAACGTGCATCGATTTGGCTTCGAAAGGAGCAGGTTCCGCTCGTATCGACCAATAACGGGGCAAAATTTCCGTTTACGGAAACGGCTCGCCTTTTATCAACAAACCCGTCATCTCGATCGACCCAGGAGAGAGGTTCGATATTTCTGTCAGGTATGGAACGGCTCCGTAATGGTCTCTTTAGCAATAGTGGATTGATCACCGTATGGGCGACCGCACTACTTTTTCTCCTGGTATCGATCGGGCTCTCATACTATACGGACATGCAGCGAGCGGCGATCGTTGACCAGCTTAACGTCAAGCTAACAGTTGCCCCTCTTTTTCGGCCAGATAGACGGCCGGAAGGTGCTTTCTTCGACCCAAGCTTCTCGCCAGACGGAAAGTTCTTGGCATACTCTGTTGCAAATGATGGTTACAACTCGATCTACGTCAAAAACGTTGACCAAGGAGAACCTATAAGATTAAGCGACGGAGTAGTTCAAGACTGGTCAACGATTTGGGATCCTGACGGTTTTAGGGTTGCGTTTTTGAGTGTGAGAGGCGGTAAGAGTGGTATCTGGACAATGTCCTACCTTGGCGGTGATCCGGTATTTTTATCCCCGCTTGAGGAAAATCTGATCAATGTCCGATTGATCAAATGGGGAATCGATAGTAATGAGATTTTCATAGAAAAAGAGGGCGGGCTGGCCACCGTAGATATTGGTGAGTCAAAGGTAACAGACCTCGGCATTCCGAGTGTCGATGGGGCAAAACAGCTACAAATCTCACCTGACGAGAAAAAAATTGTCTTCGCGCTAATGTCGGATGGCGTGGACGAAATTTGGATACAGGATCTGGATGGTAAGAGATCTCCTGAAAGGATATCAAACGAGGGAGGCAACAGTAATTTTCCAGTGTGGTTTCCAGATTCAGAATCAATAGCTTTCGCGTCCGACCAAAAGGGAATTTATCAAATTTTTATTTATAACTTGCCTACCGGAACGCTCTTTCAAATTACCGACAACCCATTTCGCTCGCGAGTTCCTATGGCCTCTACAGACGGTGCTCGTGTTTTTTATTTGGCTTCCGACAACTTCGATAATGACTGATGATTATGCTTTATAGCGGAAAGGAAAATGTAATCAGGATCGTGTTGGGATTGCTGGGCCTCGCGTTTTTCTGCGCCGCCAGTATTCTGCTCGTTTTCTCAACAACTTTCCTTGTCCGTCTCGCAAGTGTAAAAACTCTGGATGTTGACCGGAGGATAGGCAGCCTTACAGTCGGTTTGGAGTCCGAATCAAAGAGATTTGCTGGGCCGGGAATGTCGAAGCTTCCCGAAGCCGGACAGAACGTCAGACTTGAAAATGCAATTGTTCTAGCTGATGCCGACACTATAGTTCTCGCCCTTCGAGGCCTCAGCAGTGAAGATCAAGGAGGAAAATCCGCTGAGATCCGCGAACGAGCAAGCCGTGTTGCTTCGGATCTCTTTGCTGAAAGGGCGAGAAAGCGTCGCTTCGAATGTGATCAACTAAACACCGAGCTAAGGCGCATTGATCAAGACATAGCAAAAGAACCTACGCCGGATATCCTCAGTCAAAAACAACGACTTCAGCAACGGCGAAATCTATTACTTGCAAAGTACCCCATTGACGCACAGAACGCAGTTGATTTGAACCCACAGAATGCCCGGGCACTTTACGATCTCTTCCGCTACATGCAAGATCGTCCAGGTTCGTACAACCCGCGGGAAATGATCGATATTTTGGAACGTGTTGTAAAGTACGGTCGGAACAAATTCGACAAAGATGCCGATTTTCTGAGGGCAAATCTAAATTTGGCAGTAACCCACGCGCAAGCACGGAATGATACGGCAGCACTTTGCTATTCGGCCCAGACTTTGGAAGGCTACCTCGCCCGTTCAAAAAATTATTACGAATATCTGATCGGTAAGCAGCCTGATGGGAGTTGGAACGAACCTGAGTTTATGGATCTTACCCTTCGCCTAAATCCCTCGCTTTCAAGGACGCACGAAGACTGCTCTTCACTTAAAACCACACCCTAATCTTTCGCCAATAATCAAACCGGGAGCAAGCATTCGATACATCGGCCGACCGGCATTCATTTCTCGACATTTGTGCAAGCTTGTGCTATCGTTGCAACGTGTATCCGTCGTGGTAATTCCGGACGGACCGATCATTGAAAATTGTATATAGCATTTGATTTTCGATCTGACGGCTCGCCGCGATGCAGTGCGGTCGTGGCTTGCCCGACCGTCGCATCGATCTACTTTTTTTTCGGAGCCTGCGAGAGCGCGCGACAAGATCGGGGAGGTTTTTAGTGTCAACTTTTTTCAGGACGACACACACGTCGCTCCTGCGATCTTTTTTTCACGCTGAAGGCCGAGACACGGCCCAAAACAGGGCTTAAGTGACCTACTCTCAATTACTTAAGTGTCTCGCTTGGGGTGCGAGACAGTCCCGAGACAGTGGAAAAATGACTCGCCGGGCGTAAACCGATCCAAATCAGCGGTTCACGACCGATTCTAGGGCACTTTTCTGTATGACAACCTGACACGGGGCCGAGAGCGATCTGTAGTAAGACACCCACTCGCCAATTTGCTTTTGCTCGCAGAAACGTGTCTAATGGTTGTTTGCCCCAACGGGCAGTATCTCAGCCGAGGGGAGGTGAGAAAACAATGGCATTTATCAGTGTAAACCACAATGAGTCGATCGAGTCCGCATTACGCAGATTTAAGCGTAAGGTCATCAGCGAAGAGATCATCAAAGATCTTAAGAAGCACTCGCATTTTATTCCTCCCGGCCAAAAGGCAAAGCTTAAGTCGGTCAACGCCCGTAAGCGTAACCGTCGACGTTTTCGCCAACAGCGTCCGATGAACGCAGGTTCGTCACGTCCGCCGATGGGCGGCAGGTAGTAATCCGTAATAGGTAAAAGTGAAAAGGTGAGACAATGAGCAGATCATTCGCCTTTTCACTTTTTTTGTTTCTAAATGACCCTCGAAAGACCACGAATTCTCATCACCAATGACGACGGCTATCATGCCGACGGAATAATCGCACTCGAAGAAGCTCTGCGCGAAGTCGGTGATGTGTACGTCGTTGCTCCTGAGTCGGAGATGAGCGGTGCGTCTCACAGCCTGACGCTTGCTCGTCCGCTTCGCATTCGCCAGTTGGACGAACGTCATTGGACGGTGGACGGCACGCCGACCGATTGTGTGACACTCGCGCTCAACCAGATACTCGCACCCGATCTAAGACCGACCATTTGCTGTTCGGGAATCAATCCGGGAGCCAATCTTGGGGATGATGCAACGTATTCGGGAACAGTCGCTGGTGCTCTCGAGGCGACGATACTCGGCGTTCCGGGCCTGGCATTCAGTCTTGTCGGATATCGTGACCATTATTTTAACGAATCCGCAAGGATCGCAGTCGAGATCACAAGAAAAGCTCTTGCTGAGGGAATTCCCGATGGCACGCTTCTTAACGTCAATATTCCTAAGGGCACGCCGAAAGGAATTCGCGTAACTAAACAGGGCTTTAAAAGCGCCCGTCCGGTGATCAGCGAACATATAGATCCGCGCGGCAAACTCTATTACTGGATCGGCGAGGAACGTAGCGGTTTTAGGGCCGAGGGCGGAACCGATTTTGAGGCGATCGATGAGGGATATGTATCGGTTACGCCGATGCGGAGCGATCTGACGAACCATCTCGCGATCGACGAATTAAAAAACTGGAATTCATGAACGGAGCCGCCAGGATCACTGACGAAATGTCGCTACAGCGTAGCGGCATGATCCAGCGTCTTCGAGAGCATTACAACGTGACGGACGAACGCGTACTGGATGCTATGGCCGCGTTACCGCGACACCAGTTCGTGCCGTCGGGGATCAAGTCGCAGGCGTATCGAGACAATGCCCTGCCCATCGCAGGCGGACAGACAATATCGCAACCGTTCATCGTCGCCCGAATGACGGAGCTTTTAGGACTGACCGGCAACGAGAAAGTGTTAGAGATCGGCTCGGGTTCAGGCTATCAAACTGCAGTACTCGCATCGCTCGCACGAAAAGTGTTTTCTATCGAACGTCTTGAAGGTCTGGCCTTTGAGGCAGAACAAAGACTGTTGTCGATGGGCATTGACAATGTGGTTATGAAAGCCGGTGACGGTACGACGGGATGGGAAGCATATCACCCGTACGACGCGATCCTCGTTGCCGCTGGCGGGCCTGAGGTTCCTGAGCCATTGGTAGAGCAGCTAAAGATCGGCGGAAGGCTGGTCATACCGATCGGAGAGGAGCAAAGATCTCAGATGCTCATTCGCGTTACGCGAACCGAAGGCACTAATAAAGTCGAAAATTTTGGGCCGTGTGCTTTTGTGCCGTTGATCGGAAAGCACGGTTGGGGATAGACCGAGAACGTATATATTTGCGCAAGAGGGATACGTAAATTGAAGAAGATATTCGATTATTTGAGACGAATGAAGGCGTGGGTCGAGGGCTACGCCGAGAAACCGCATGCCGAATGGGCGTTATTTCTGATCGCATTTGCCGAATCGTCTTTCTTCCCGATCCCGCCTGACGTGCTGCTTATCGCGATGGCGGTCATGGTGCCAAAACGTGCCTTCAGGTATGCGCTGATCTGCAGTGTCGGATCGGTGCTCGGCGGTGTCTTTGGGTACTTCCTCGGCTGGGCATTCTTTGAGGCACTTGGCCAGCCGATCCTCAATTTCTACGGTGCGATGGGACACTATGATACGGTCAAGGGGCTGTACTCGGAACATGCATTTTGGGCGATCCTCGCTGCCGGGTTTACGCCGATCCCGTACAAAGTTTTCACTATCGCGGCCGGCGCGTTCGAGGTTCCGCTGATGACTCTCGTTGGCGCGTCGCTTCTCGGGCGTTCGGGAAGATTTTTCCTCGTAGCGGCCCTCTTTTACTTTTTCGGAGCTCCGATCAAGAAGTTTATCGACAAGTATTTCGAAATACTGTCAGTCTTGTTCATTGTGTTTCTGATCGGTGGCTTTGTGGTGATCCGACTCTTTTTCAGGTAAGCAGAGTCTGCGATTGACTTAAACTATAGCGTCACCTAAACTCGTAGTTTGGCTTGTCGGGGCGTAGCGCAGTCTGGTAGCGCGCACGGTTCGGGACCGTGAGGTCGGAGGTTCGAATCCTCTCGCCCCGACCATTTCATCAAGAAAGGGAAAGTGTTAGCGAAACACTTTCCCCTTTTTCCATTTATCTCCACAAATATGATTTAAATCATATTCCACTTTTCCTTTCTCTGATATAGAGGGCAATTAGATGGAATGATCGGCATTGTACATGTTGGCACGATGCCCTTTACCTTGGCTGCCCCCACGGACAACATAGGAGAAATGGAATCATGAAAAAGCTACTATTAACGCCGATGACCTTGCTCGTCGCGGCTTCCCTGCTGAGCCTTCCGTTCCCGGCGTTCGCGTCAACCTCAGCGACTATCAACCAAAACGGTGCGGCTGTAAAGACGGCTGAGGGAGTTCACAATATTACCTTTGACTTGCCAGCGGGCAAGATCCGCGTAATATTGCCTGATGATATGGCGCCCGGAGATACCATATCTGGAACCGTTTCTACCGAGCCAGCCGGAAAAAATCCCGAAGAACGATCGAAGAATAAGGATGTCCTGAATGGAACCGTCCTAGATGTCGATGGTTCGACGAGAATTCCGGCAAATCAGGCCAAATTTACGTGGAAGCCGCTCTTAAAATCGACTCAAAGGTCTGGAGCGAGCTTGATGCGTATGACGGCGTTGTATCCTGAGTCCACAAAAACCGTCCCGGTTGCATCGGTGCCGCTGGCGACAGCTCCATTGACCGTTCCGCCTTCATTTACACTGCCGCCGATCGGACAGACGGGGCACCCCTCTCAGGTGACCGGGCCGTTTGACGGCAATGCCTCAAATACGAACTGCTCCGTCGGTGGAGCCCCTGTGGACGTGATTGCGGAATCGCCAAGAAAAGTTGTATTTCAGAATCCCACCGACATTGTGGGGCCCGCTGAACTTTCCGTTAGAGAGGGTAACAATACGGCAACCGGGGCATACCGCACGATCGGCATCAATCTTTCTGCGCCTAAGACCGATCTGAAAAGAGGTGAACAGACCACGGTTAGCGTCCGGGTGAGCGGTTTGGACGGCATTACAAATGATATCCCTGTCCATTTAGTAACGACAGGTACGGTCAATATGCAGGGTGGCAACACGCAGGATATCAGGATATCTCCAAATCAGGTTGGCCCCAATGGAACATTCGTCGGGAACTTTAATCTTACTGGCACAACTGCGGGCACTTTCAGTGTCGTCGCCACAGTACCGGGCGTGAATCCGCCGATCGCAGGCAATGTCGCATGTGAGTGTATATGCGAGCTGAATCCGAATCCAATAGTCACTGCCGGAAAGAAAAAGGTTGCCGGTGGAGCTCAGCACGCATTTGCACCCAATGTGAGACTTGCCGCGTGCAATGGAAATCAGTGTAGTATCGCAAAAACGGCGTACTCTTGGTCCGTCGGAGCCGGGAGTACCGCCACCTACACGATCGTTGGCAACATTAACGACGCAAAGTCTATTTCACTCGACGTGACCAAAAAAGGCACGGTAGAACTCACGGTCACCGTCACCATTACATGCAGTGACGGTAAGACTTGTACTGACACCGATACCAAGACATTCACGGTTGACGTTAAATAGGTTGCACGTTCAAAATCGGTAGCGATACCTGACCACAAAATTACGGCCAGGGCCATCAACGCCCCAGCCGGGGAGGCGATGGCTGCGATCGGCGATGTTCTTTAGATCGAAAAGCACTTCGTGTTTTTCATCAAATCGAAAACCGCCGCGAACCCCGAAAAGGATGTAACTCGGGATCGATCGGAACAGCGGGACGACAGTGCTGTTATCAACGATCAGCACGCCGTTGATCGTTGCGCCGATCGGGAGAACGCGATCCTGCACCTGTTGCAGCGTCTCGCCGGTCGCGATCAGAATGCCTCCGGCCGAAGTACACTGGCCGCTACTTCCCACGGTCGTGATCCCGCGAACACATGCCCCGCGTCTAAAGAAGTTTTGGATTTGATTCCGTGAGCGTCCCCCACCCGTGCGCCGATCAGATAGGTCAAGCGAAGAGAGTCTGTCCTGCTCGCCGGCAATGTTGGTATAGCCCTCGAACCAATACTTTTTCGCGACCGGTTGATACCGCAGTCTCAAAAATCCGAGTGCCGGCGGAATTCCGCCCCCACCAAGGTTTGGCGGCTCACCGGTAACTCGATCTTTGGCATTCGTAAATGAATAATTCCCGCCCACGGTCCACGCCGAACTCACCCGGACATCCCCGCTGAGTTCGATACCATTAAGGCGAGACTCGTTGAAATTCGCCTGAACGAGCACCGGAGAGGTCGATGCGGGAACAAACACTGCCCCGTTCGCATTCTGATTAGTAATCGTCTGGCTGCCCAGCATCGTTCCAACCGCTCCCTGCGGCAGGATGAGCGTTTGTCTAACGATAGTGTTAGTGTAATCGATCAAGAAAGTCGTAAATCTGAGATCGAGACGATCGTTGTTGAACCGCAGGGCAAAATCGTAATTGTCGCTCAGCTCCGAATTGAGCGGTGAAACTGTGATACCAGTTGATACAGCAGTCTCATCCGCGGTCGAGCCAATCGTTGCTCCTAGATCGATCACATCGGCCGTTGAGACCTGAAAACCTACGCCCACAAGTCCCAACGAACCGAGACTCGTGATATTTGGCGCCCTAAACCCTCTTGAGTAGTTAAATGCTGCGTTCAAGCCCTCGACCAACGTAACGGTCGCACCGATACGCCCCGACAGATCCTTAAATGTGCCCGAGTCATCGGGGAAGAGCGGAGTGCCGTTGACCACAGGAGCATCCGCCGCCCTCGATCGATATTTGCCGACATTATAGCGAAGCGATCCGCTCACCCTCAATCGTCCGGGAATCACGTTAAAAACATCCTGTAAATAGACGCCGCTCAACTTGTACGTCGCGCCGTTCGGGACTCGCGGTCGGACAATTGTTGCTACGCTCGTGACCGGGTCAATATTGAATGAAGGAGCTGAGACCGTATCATAGTAATAGTCGCCTCCGACCAGAAAGTCATTTCTTAAGAATTGCTTGCTGAGATGAAAGGCCGCTCCGTATGTGGAGGTCCGCTCTTTGTCATTGGTGATCCCGTTGAAAGGATTTCCCTGCCCGCCCTGGTTGACCCGCTGCTCACGCTGGCTGTTGTAGGAAATATTTGCGGCAAGGTTATCAAAAAATCCGAACCCGACTTTGTTGTAGCGAATATAGCCAAAGTCGAGCATCAGATTCTTCAACTCGGCGATCAGATTACCGTCGCCGCCGAGGAGTTGGTCGTATCGTTTGCCGCCATCCTGCTGGCTTCGCTGATAACGGAAACTGAGATTCTGGTCGTCCGCGATCAAAAGGCTCGCGTGAAACGTCCCGCTATATTGAGTAAACGCTGTGTCCGGAAGCCGGGACGATCCGATAATATCCGATGGAAGGTCAAAAAAACGAGTGATCGCCGAATGACTGTCTATACCACCACCCGGGCGAAGCGTATTGATCCGACGGGCTACGAGATTGCCAAGAACCCCAAACTTTTTCCCACCGTAGCTCAACAACGTATTTCCGCCAAAAGAATTATCGGCCGCTCCGTAGAACGTTTCAACCTCGGCGTCCCATCGCGGGTCGGCATAACCGTAGCCCGGCTGACGCGAGATAAGCTGAACATTGCCACCCAGCCCGTCAGAGCCGAACTGTGCCGTATTTGGGCTTCGCTGGATCTCGACAGATTGAAACGACGTCGGCTCATTAAGGTTGAAGAATGTATTGATACCGCCACGTTGAGTCGAATTGGTATACCGCACGCCATCGACGTAAACACCGACCTCAGTCAGTCCGCGAACGAGAACCGCTCCGATCGTCGGACTCGTACGCTGCATCGAGGCCCCGGTTTCTTCCTCAGCAACCTGTGCGAGAACATTTGTTGTCCGCTGCGAGATCGCGTCCTGCGATATCACGTTTATCGACTGCGGGATCAGGCTCGTTTCAGACGCAAGGCCAGTATCGGCTGTGACGGTAACCTGCTCCTTAAACTGATTGATCTCAAGCGTGAGATCAACGTTGGTATGGCCCTCACCGCTAAGGCGAATCGCCCGATCAGCGGGACTGAATCCGTTTCTCGACGCCTTGATAACATACGAGCCATTTTTGATGTTTTCAAACTTGTAGCTTCCAGTGGGATCCGAAACCGCTACGGCAATTACTACCTGTTGCGTATTGACGATACGAACGTCAGCAGAGCCAACCGACGCTCCGGCAACATCCCGAATGGTCCCGGAAATAGATGATGTTGGCTGTGCAGCGAGGGGAAGAGCGCAACAGAGAACCAAGAAAAATAGAAAAAACTTCATAAAGTGGATCGTTCCGATGCTACGCTCAAACGGCGAGAGAGCAAAAGCCGGTAAAACCGTAAATAACTAACAGTAGTGAGTTTATTTCTCCGGCAAATCTACTACCAGCCGCCGTAGCTTAATCGGTCTGGAATGTAGCAACGCTTGTAGGCGTTTCATAGCAGCGAACCTTATAAACGCGTACCCGTTCGTCGCCCACACGCGTATTTAGGTATTCGAGAAAATATCTAGCTATATTCTCTGCTGAGGGGTTGAGTTCTTCGTCAAAAGGCGGAAGTTCGTTGAGATTTCGGTGGTCGAGGTATTTCACGATTTCGTCCGCAGCGGTCTTTAAATCGCCAAAGTCTATGAGTAGGCCAATATTATTCAGCTCTTCGCCGCGGGCAAAGATCTCGATCTTATAATTATGGCCGTGCAAATTCTCACATTTCCCTTTATACCCGCGCAGCTGGTGCGCGGAGGAAAAATTGCGTTCGATCATGACCTCGAAAAAAGCGGACATAATTACAAATATATCACGCCGTCGCACGTCGACTATTTGCCACGAATATCTTTTATTGTCTCGCCATCCACGCTCCGGAGATGCAGATCACGCTGGGGAAACGGTATCTCGATTCCCGCATTAGTTAGCGAGGCGTATATGTCCGAAACTATCTCGCTGCGCAAGGCGACCCATTCATCAGAATCGTCTGTCCATGCCCGTAGCTCAAAATCAAGAGAATTATCGCCAAAGCCTATAAACAAGGCCCGAGGGGCCGGCTCTGTCATCACATTTGGCTTGCCTACCGAGACCTCGGTCAGGAGCTTGATGACGATTGCCGGATCGGTCCCGTATGCCACACCGACCGGAATATCGAGCCGGCGTTTGTCGTCGGACATGGTCCAGTTGATCACCTCGTCCGAAATAAGCTGACTATTCGGCACGATCACGTCAGAACCGTCTACTTTACGAAGAACACTTGCCCGAAGGCCGATCTGGCTCAATGTACCCTGATGTTCGCCGATCTGGACCATGTCACCGACCTTTACAGGACGCTCGAAGAGCAGAATGATACCGGAGACGAAATTGTTGATGATATTCTGAAGGCCAAACCCTACGCCGATACCGACGGCTCCCGCGATGATAGCAAACTGCGAGAGTTCGAACCCGAGAGCTGCAACGGCAATGAGCAATCCCGCCGTTAACACTAGGTAGTGCACAATGGTCGAGATCGCATACGAAACTCCCGTCCCGATATCGACTCGCGGATAAACATCTTCTTCGAGAAGAAACCGAATAAAACGGGAGATCAGGACGGCGACCCAAACCGCTATTACGAATGCGAGCAGATGACCCAGCGTCAGCTTTATCGAGCCAACATTCAACTCAGCCGAAAATACGTCAGAAAGAAAAGAGAAAACCAGGTCACGGATCGAAAAAAGCGTCAGCGTCACCACTGCCCACACGACAACGCCCAGCCATCTTACCGCCTGGCGAACACGCGCGGTGATAACCTTGCGGTTCGTTTTCACCATTCCAAGTCCGGAAAGCGGACGCACTCGAAGGGCAAAGATAGTCAGGCCGTCGATCACCTCAGCCGCGGTGTAGATCACAAGTGCGACGTAGATACTGCGCAAGACCCCGTTTCCGATGACGTTCGAAAGATTTACAGCCCCGATCAGATTTGCAAGAAAAGCCGCCGCAAATATCGCTATCGCAAACGGAGCAATGCGTCTCAAAATATCAAAAACGCGCCGCTTGCCCGCAGCAACTCGGTTCGCGATCCGTTTCGATCTAACAAAATAGGTTAGAAGAAGCACCGCCGCCAACATTTCGGCCAGGACCTGAACGCGTGACAGCAGAGGGATGTCGGCGGAGATCTCACGGATACGATCGAAAAAGTAGAATCCGACAAGTACGCATACGATCACGAAAAATGGCTTGTCCACGAGCCGCCTGAGAATGATCACAACCGGGATCATCGCCGCCGCTCCAAGCATAGTCGTAAGCATTCTTGGGGCCTGCGGATAAATTAGGCTCGAGAAGAACACTGACAAAACGAATCCCACCGCAATCGGATGCCTGAAAATATTCACCGCACGCACGACCTTTGCATCCTGCTCGGCAAATTCACCGACTCGTTTCCGAGCCCATGCGATCACGGTTATGAAAAGCAAAAGGACAAAGCCGTGCAAGACAAATCGTTCCCTGTTGTCTGCGGCGTATTCGCGAAACGCAGCCGCACGTCCTGTCATCGCCTCCGATATCTGACTCGACATACTGCGGCCGTCCCCGCCGCTGACGTTCCAAATTGCCGGCTCCTCGCGGACAAAGAGCCGCGAGAGAATATTCGCACGCCGGTCTTTTATCGCAGAACTAGCATCATTGATTCGCGTTTCGAGATCTGATATCTGAGACTGCAGGCTAAGGAGCAACGATCGTCGAGACTCACTGGCTTTCTGAATTTCGGCTATCGAGGCAATCGTTTCGCGAACGCGCTGGAGCAGTTCCTCCGGCACCAGTTCGTCAACCGTAGATTCGGCGTTGGCATTTACGTCGGGCTCTGCGGTCATCGCGTCGAGAGATCGCTGCCAAAGCTCCTTCAGGGAACGTAGTTCCTCGATTCTCTTATCTATTTCAGTCGTTTGGCCTGCTAGATCGCTCTTCCATCCATCAACCGTACCGCCCGGTCCCTGCCAATCTCGCTCCAGATTCTTTAGATCGTCCAGTGTTGGGCGTGCCTCCAAAACCGCGTTGGTCTCGGTCGAAAGGGTGTCCAGTTGGCGAACAAGTTCCGGTATCGAGCCGCGGATTGTCACGTTCTGCGGCTTCTCGCGCAGAAACGACTGGATCTCCTTTAATCGGGCCGTGACCAATTCACTCTGCTCGACGATGGCCGAGGGTGGGATCGGAGTTGGTGACGGAGTTGGGCTCGGCGTCGCGGTGTTTGAATCTGAACTCGCTTCTTGGGCGGTCGTCGGAGTCAACGGCACAACAAGGCAGATCGATGCAGATGCGAAAAGGAATAAGCCCGCTAAAAAACGGGCAGTTGTGAATCTCGTCAAAATCATTCTCTACCTCCAAGTATAGAGGCGGCGTGCGGATTAGCGAAATCACAAGTATTTGTGTAGACGGATGTTAGTCGTTCAGGGTTGACGAAAGAACGTCCTCGACATCCCCCAGTTCGGCGGTGATCCGCATACGCGGCAGGCTCGCGAGAAAATCGCGCCCGTAGCCTTTTGTTCGCAAACGCGGATCGAGGATGGCGATGACCCCACGATCTGTACGGCTGCGGATCAGGCGGCCGATTCCCTGTTTTAGTGAAATAACAGCCTGCGGGACGCTGTAATCAAAGAACGAGCGACCACCATTTTCGTCGATGAACCGGCTGCGGGCCGCGACGATCGGATCGGTCGGGACGGCGAAGGGCAGTTTGTCGATGATGACGCACGACAGTTGTTCGCCTCGGACGTCAACACCCTGCCAAAAGCTCGATGTCGCAAAAAGGACGGCATTCGGAGTGCTGCGGAATTTATCGAGCAAGCCAGTTTTTGACATCGAGCCCTGCAAAAAACAAGGATAACCGACACGCGACGACACCAACTCAAAGAGTGCGGCCATCGACGAATTGCTCGTGCAGAGAACAAATGCGTGGCCCTCCGTTACCTGGAGAATGCGGACTATCTCAGAAGCTGCCATCTGCGAAAATTCTGGAGCACGTGGGTCGGGCATTCCTTTGGGTAAGTAGAGAACGGCCTGTTTTTCGTGATCAAAGGACGACGGAGCGATCAGCGTATCGGTCTTTCCGGCCTTTAGCCCAAGTCGATCGCGAATAAAATTAAAGCTTCCGTTCGCCGACAATGTTGCCGAAGTAAGCACACAAGTCTCGACCTTTTCGAACAGCTTTTCCTGGAGCAGCAGTGAGACATCGACCGGCGAAGCCTGAAGAAAAATACCGCGACCACGGCGTTCGAGCCAATAGACGAAGTTGCTGTCTGCCTGTTTGACGATGAAGGCGAGGTCAAATCGCGTCTGCCGAATACGACGAACAACGCTCTCGGCCTCTGGCATTTTCTCAGAAAAAACATCCGTTTCAACCTCGAGCCTACCAAACGCGTCATCGAGAGCCTTGTACGCTTCGCCTAGAACGGTCGGATGCTCTTCGCCGTCGCTGCCGCGTTGCGTAAGCTTATCGCCGACAAGCGGAAATCGCCCTTCCATCTCGCGTGCCTGTCGGAACCGAAGCCAAAATTGTTCGGTCAAACCGTTCACCCGCGAGCAAGCCTTCATAATGCCATTGATCGCGATCGCGTCCGAGATCGGCACGGCAACAGCGTCGCGGACAAGTTCGTCGATCTGAAAATTCGAAACCTGAAAACCAAAATAATCAGCGGCGATATCCTCGATCAGATGTGCCTCGTCAAAAATAACCGCCCCGTAATCAGGCAGAACCTTGCCAAACTGGTTTCCTCGAACGCTCAGATCGGCAAAGAAAAGGTGATGATTAACGATGACAACATCAGCTTTTTCGGCGACAGTACGCATTCGCGTGATAAAACACGGCTCGAAATCGGGGCATTTTTGACCGATGCACGTGTCACCCTTAGCGTTTACGCGGCTCCAGAAGCTCAAATTCTCGGGCAGGTACGTTAGTTCCGCGCGGTCGCCGGTTTTTGTTTCACGGGCCCATTCCCGAACTTCTTTGAAACTGTCGATCTCGTCAATCCCATCGAGTATCGGCTGATCGTCAGATTTATGCAGACGGTAAAGGCATGCGTAATTCGAACGGCCCTTCATATAGGCGGCCGAGAATTTCTTGGGCAGAATGTTTTGCAGGAAAGGAATATCCTTTTCCATTAGTTGTTCCTGCAGATTCTTGGTACCAGTCGATATGAGAATTCGTTTGTGCGTGCGAAGTGACTCGGTGATAGCGGGAACTAGATAGGCGAGCGTTTTGCCAGTGCCAGTGCCCGCCTCGACGATGAGGTGTTTTTTGTCCGCAAACGCACGAGCGATCGCCTCGGCCATCCTTATCTGGCCCTCACGGTGCTCGTAATTCTCGTGATGTTCGGCGACAAGCCCGCCCGGGCCAAAGACTTTTTCGACCAAATTCACGGCTTCTGCTTGTGGTTTCTCAGCACCCATTTTTTTGACTAAAATTGTTGGTTTTGGTACAAAAGGCGTTTGGAACAAATATCACTGCTGTTACCGGTCGGCTGTACACGGGCAAATCTATTTCGCATTACTCATCGAACTATTATCATAATGTCTTCGTCTAAGTAATCCGAACCAGCAACTTATTTTGGTGTCCGAATTCAGGGGGAACGGCAATAACCACGCCGATAATTAGATATTCATGTCACTACATTACTATTTTCGATCGAACCGTTCCGCGATTTTGGCGCTATCGATTCTGGCTGTAATCACAGCCGTGATCTCGCTGCCATTTCAGTTCCGGGCAAAAGCTGCTTCTGGCAGTTCTATACAAAGCCGTGACGAGGGAATGCCAAACTACGATATTCGCAGTGACAAAACTGCGATCTTTAAGTTGGCAACATATCGCGATTCCGTCAGCAAAAGTGCGGTCGAGGTTGCAGATCTTCGCGAAGAGTTCGTCACCGGCGAAGCTCGTCTGCGGTCTCACATCCCGACTTTGAAGATCGAATACAACACCGATATCCGGACGCCCGAAGTCATCGCTACGGATGTGAGACAAGGGAAGGCGTTCCTCTCGAACGCAACCGCTCAGAACCGGTCCGATGCGCTCAAGAGCTTTCTTCGAAACAACGTGGAAATCGTCGGCACTCGGTCTTCGCAGATCGATGAGCTGAAAGTAGCGGCAGACTATACCAATCCGGACGGAAATCTGTCATTTGTCGAACTAAATCAGGAGATTGATGGAATTCCTGTTTTTCGCGGAGAGGTAAAGGCGGGGTTTACAAAAGCCGGACAGATCATTCGTGTTATTAACAATCTCGCTCCCGGCCTCGACGGTGCGGCGATCTCGACCGAGTTTGGCGAAGCCATCGTCGCGGCCAAAATGGCAGCGGCAAGCATCAACATCACGTCCGAGAAGCTCGACCTCAGGATTAATGAAAAAACCTCGACCGATCTCAAAACAGTTTTCGGAAATGATGATTCGTCAACGACTGCCGAAAAGATGTACTTCCCGACTGAACCGGGCGTCGTTGTACCTGCTTGGCGCGTACTGATCTGGCGACCGATCAATGCCTACTACGTGATAATCGATGCCAAAAATGGCACGTTGCTCTGGCGAAAGAACATTACGGACGACCAGACACAGTCGGCAACTTACAGCGTTTACACAAATCCGAATGCTATGGTCAATGTGGCACACAGCCCATTCCCCTTCTCGCCGGCCCCTACAATGCCGGCCGGCCAGCAAGGAAATCCCCTGGCTCGATCGCTCGTTACGCGAGTCGGAAATGAAGCGCCGTACACATTTAACAACCAGGGCTGGATCCCGGACGGCGTTACGGTGACAGATGGAAACGCCATCCAGGCCGGACTTGACCGTGACGGAACTGATGGTGTCGATCCGAATAGCGAGGCGACAAGTCCGATACGGAATTTCTCATTCGAATACAGTCCGCTCGACCCGAATGATGACACTGGCGATGCGCCGATCCCGGCCACTCAAACCTATCCCGGTTCCGCCTATCAGCAAGGCATCGTTACCCAACTATTCTACATTGCTAACTGGTTTCACGATGAGACTTACCGGCTCGGATTTACCGAAGCTGCTCGGAACTTTCAGCACACTAACTTTACCGGCCAAGGCGTTGGCGGTGATCGCGTCCGTGGCGAAGGACAGGACTCAAGCGGCGTAAATAATGCCAATTTTTCGACGGGAGCCGACGGTACCCGCGGACGCATGCAAATGTATATCTTCTCCGGCCCAAATCCCGACATCGACGGCAGCCTAGACGCCGATGTAGTGATCCACGAACATACGCACGGCCTTTCAAATAGGCTTCATGGCAATTCGGCGGGACTCTTCAACGATATGTCGCGCGGCATGGGCGAAGGTTGGTCGGATTTTTATGGCATGGCAATGCTATCGCAGGCTAGCGATCCAATTGACAGCCTGGCTACCAATGGAGCATATGCCACATATCGATTTTCCGGCAGCACGAACAATGCCTACTATGGCATTCGTCGTTTTCCGACCGCGATCAAGACGTCCGTTGGAGGTCCCGGAAATCAGCCTCACAATCCGCTAACGTTTGCTGACATTGACGCAACACAATTGAATATTTCTGACGGGGCGTTTTCAGCGAGCGGCGGCGGCAATGCCGACGAGGTACACAACGCCGGAGAGATCTGGTGCGTCGCCCTGTGGGAAGTTCGTGCCCGCATGATCCAGCGACTCGGCTGGGAAGTGGGAAATCGCCGCATTTTACAGCTTGTAACTGACGGAATGAAGCTTGCCCCGCTCTCACCGACGCCGATCTCAGAACGCGACGCGATCATCGCGGCCGCATTTGCGTGGGGATCCGCAGCCGATGTTGCCGATATTTGGGCCGGATTTAGGATTCGAGGCCTAGGGGCGAGTGCCAGCATCCAGGATGTAGGCGGCACATCGATAGGCGGCACCGGAAGGGCCCGTGTAACTGAGGCCTTCGATCCGCCAAATCTCTATCAAATACCAGCCATCACCGTTAGCGACGCCGTCGGCGACAATGACGGCTACCCGGAGCCGGGTGAGACGGTAACGATCTCAGTTCCGCTCACAAATTCTACCGGCACGACGGCGACGGGTGTCACGCTTCAGATCGTCGGCGGAGGCACTGCAAGTTATGGGTCCCTCGGAGGCACATCCTCAGGCACAGAATCCGCGACCTATTCTATTCCGGCTGGGACGGCCTGCGGCAGCCTGATAACGGTAACGCTCAATGTTGATAGTAGCCTTGGCCCGGTCAGCTTTGAACGGCAAATATTTGTTGGCAAACCCGGTACGACAACCGCAACCGAGGAAACTTTCGACGGCGTTACAGCTCCGGCAATACCTGCTGGCTGGTCCGCAGTCGCAAACGCCGGCGGGATCAACTTCGTTTCGTCGACAACAGCGCCGAACAGTTCTCCGAACGCAATGTTCGCTCTCGACCCTCTTACCATTGGTGGCGGAACGGATCTGACTGCCCCGCCAATATCTGTATCCTCATTAGATGCAACGATTACATTCAGCAACAATTACAACACCGAAGCGGGTTGGGACGGTGGAGTGCTCGAGATCAGCGTCGCGGGCGGCGATTGGCAAGATATTTTATCCGCCGGAGGAACGTTTATTCAGAACGGTTATAACGGTGTTTTAGGTGCGGGAACTAACAATCCGATAGCTAATCGGGCGGCGTGGACCGGTGATTCCGGTGGTTATGTCACGACGATCGCCCAGCTGCCGCCGGCCGCTAATGGCAAGGTTGTCCAGTTCCGCTTTCGTTTTGGAGCAGACAACAACACGGCGGCCGTCGGTTGGTATATCGACAACGTCTCGCTCACCGGAGCAGGTATTATCTCGGGCTTTAGTTGTTCAAACGGGGGTTCCGCGTCCCCGGCAGATTTTGACGGCGATGGGCGGACCGATCTGTCGATCTTTCGTCCGAGCGATGGCAATTGGTGGCTGAACCGTTCTACCGATGGCCTTACGGTTGTGAATTTTGGCCTGTCCGGCGACATTCCGACCCCTGCGGATTTTGATGGCGATGGAAAGGCGGATATTGCGGTTTGGCGGCCATCCAGTGGAGTTTGGTATCGAATTAATAGCGGCAATGGTACATTTTCGGCTGAAGCCTTTGGTCAAACCGACGATATTCCACAGGCTGCAGATTTTGATGGTGATGGAAAATCGGACATATCAATCTTTAGGCCATCGACAGGCACTTGGTGGCAGCACAATAGCGGCGACGGCGAGTATCGAGCTATCGGTTATGGGCTGGATGGCGACCGACCGGTCACTGGCGATTATGATGGTGACGGAAAGAGCGATATTGCTGTCTTTCGACCGTCAAACGGGACTTGGTATCGCATCAATAGTGGATCGGGCCAGGATTCCATTCTCACCTGGGGACTGGCTCAGGATATGCCCGCAAATGCCGATTACGACGGAGACAACAAGGACGATATTGCTGTGTTCAGGCCGTCGGATGGCATCTGGTACGTTCTCGGCAGTTCAGCTAACCAGGTAATTTATTCGCAATGGGGCCTTAGCGGCGACATCCCGATTCCCGGCGATTATGACGGCGATGGACGTGACGATGTGGCAGTATATCGAGCAGGGGTCTGGTACATCAAATACTCGACTGGCTCTTTCGCCGCGACGCATTTTGGCCTTGCTTCTGACGTACCCATACCGCAGAAGCATCTTCCTTAGCTCTTCCGTCACAGAATACAAAAAGCCCGTCAGGCGTTTGACCTGACGGGCTTTTTCGGAAGAAACGAAGGAATCCCTTCTCCTATTGCTGATCCGGTGTTGCAACCGGCTCAGGACGGGGAAGTTCCGGAGCCTGAACGACAACCGGTCCTGGTGTCGCCACCGGTTTGGGTGACGAATTCGAATCCGGATTTCCCATAGGAACCGGCTGGATGATCACAGGGCCTTTCGGGGCCGTTCCGGGTTGTGCGGTAGCCGTATAATCCGGACGGGTGATGCGAGGTGTAATAAAGAACAGGATCTCGTTTGTGCTTCGACTAACACCTTTTCGCTTGAAAAGATTACCCAACAGCGGGATGCTGGCGAGGCCCGGAGTCCGATCCTGGCTTTCACGCTCGTCGTCAAACAATACGCCGCCGATCACAGTGGTTCCACCATCCGGCACGGTAACTTGTGTCGACATACTCTGCGTGTTTATCGACGGGGCAGAGGTTGATCCAGCCTGAACCTGAGGAGTTGAGCTGTTCTCAGCAACTACGTTTAGGATGACGGTTCCGAGATCGGTTATCTGCGGAGTAATTTCCAATCGAAGCGGCACCTTGATATAGGTTGTGCTGGCGATCACGCCCCCGGCTCCGCCAGTGCCGCCTGGCTGCACTGTGGTCACAGGGATCTGTGTTGCACTGAGTATCTCGGCCCGCCGATTGTTGAGTGCAGTGACGCGAGGTGTTGCGATCACCTTAACCTGTCCTTTTTGCTCGCCTGCCGAGATCATGGCACTAAGTTGAGCCGTTCCAAATACGCCAGTCGTCAAGCCGATGGCAGTATTTGCGATCTTCGACATGAGATCGTTAGAAATAGTCGGATTTGGGGTAAGCGGCAGAGGTACACCGGCCGGGGTGTTCGGAAGCGTTCCGCCACCGATACCGCTGCCGTTTGCTCCGCTTAATAGTGCGGTCAATTGGACGCCGATATCGCGGCTGAATGTTCGCGACGCGACTACTATGCGGGCCTCGATCTCAACCTGCGGTTCAGGCTGATCGAGAATCGCGATCAATTGTTTTACGGCCGCAATGTTTGCGGGAACGTCGGTGATGATCAGCGAGTTGCTTCTCGAATCGATCTCGATCGAGCCGCGCCGCGACAACCTTCGCTTAATGATCGGTAGCAAGCCATCTCCGCCGGCGCCTTTTCCAAGGTCCTCGTCTCCGCGGCTACTTACTGCCGTCCCACTCTGTGGACCGCTATTCCCAAGGGCTCCGGACGCGGTAGCGTAGTTTAATCGAATAAGTTCGGTCACTAGGGGCGACGTATCGATCTGGTTATTCTGACGCTGGCGCAAAAGAGCACCTTCCGCCGCGAGGGTCTTGTTGTCGGCCACGCGGAGAATGTTGCCATTCACCTGCACGCCGAGTTCTTGTGACTGCAGAACCGAATCGAGGGCTACGTTCCATGGTACGTTGGCGACCTTTACCGTTACCGGTACTTCTTTTACCGACCTGTCTATAACAAAATTGATACCGTACTGGTCCGTAATGTAGCTGAGAATATCGCGAATGTCTGCATTCACGACGCTTAGATCGATAGGCTCGCCCTTAAAACCGGCTTCGCCGTAATATTTGCCTTGATTCTGCGGGTCGACATTCTGAGCCGACGTCGCGAATGCAAAGGTGCTGACAATTGCCAACGCAAGTACCGCCTTTGAAAGCGTTTTGCGGATGATGATAAGAGAGTTCATGTTTCCTCCGTGACTGGATCGACCTTTTCCTTTTCGGAAATGGTTTCTAATTGGCCCTATTGGCCGTTATTCTTCGCGACTTTCGCCGGCTTCTTAGTTCCTTTGGGTGCTTCTTTTTCTTTCACCGGCTCAGGCGTATTTTCCATTTCGTCCACCGGTGAGAGAAATGGGTTTGATGCCGGTTTGCCAGCCTGGGCCGGTGTCGGCTGACTGGTAGCGATCTCGACTGGCGGTTGGCCGGCGGCCTGCGTCGGTGCCGTTCCTTCGAGCTGAGCTTTTATCGAAAACTCCTTGAGAGGCTTGTTCTCGACAGACGCCACAAATTTACCTTCGCCGACCTTCGTAACTTTTCGAAATACCAGCCGATTCTCTTCGACAGCTACCAGCTGCCCGTCGAAAAATTTCTCGCCCGGGTAAACCGTATAAGAAAGCTTGATCGGCGTAGCCTCGACCATTGCCGCATATCCGCGAGGCGTCTTAAAGATGCCCGATACAGACATTTCGGCAAGCGTAAGCACGCTGGTCACTTTCGGCAGAGGCAAACCGTCTGCCATGGCTGCTGCTCTGAGCCGCTTGTAGTACTCAATACGGGCCTCGATAGCGGGCGGGGCATAATTGACCGGCTCCTTTTTGACGGGCGTCGTGGGCTTGCTGGAAACGGGCCGTGGCTTTTTCGGCGTCGCCCATCCAGCCTTTCGGAATGGATCGCGTTGAGCTTTCACCTCGGCGAGGCTTCCGCTGGCAAGCACGAAAGCGAATGCTATCGCGGTTACGCTGGCAATGCGTTTCAATGTCGATTTGTTCATCATGGCTTTATCTCTTTTAGGGACTCGATGGGAACTATCCTAAGCGGAAGGCTTTGACTGCGAGGACATCGGCGGTGGAACAGGCTGCGCTGGAGCTCCGCCGGCTGCGGGTGCAGGTGCCGTTCCGGGGGCTGCGGTTCCAGGGGCACCCGGTGCTGGAGCACCCGGCTGTCCCGGTGCACCCGGTGGGGTTGCCGACGCATTTAGATCGGTTGGAGCAGCATAGTAGGCTGTCAACAGGAATTGGGCGTGAATCGTCTTTTGATCGCTCTGATTGTCTCGCTGATTGATCTTGAAGTCGGTTATCGAGACGATTCGCGGCATCTTTGCCATCTGCTCAAAGAAGGCACGCAGGTTGGTGAAATTACTATCAACCTCAACCTCGACCGGCTTCGCCATTATCGAATCCTGCTGAGTATCGTCACGGGGTGCAAAGCGCATCACGACCATCCGGCTTCCATTGGCAGTGTCCTGGAGACCCTGTAAAACATTGGTGATCTCACGCTGTTCGGGCAAGAGAACCTTCAGTTCCTCATATTCTTCGGCTTTGCTCGCGTAGAGGGCTCGAAATTCATTGATCCGCTGCGTCGCGACACGGGCCTGCTCATTCTTGGTCTTGAGCTGAGACACTTGGTCGCTGAGGACCGCAACCTCGGCACGAGTATCACTCGTGTAGAAGTACCAGACACTCATGTAAAGCAGGGCAGCAATGCTAACCATTATGATCAGCTGGAAGTGCCACTTTAGATTCTTGATTTTCTCTAACATGTTGATTTCCTTCTTTTTTGCGGTTTCAACCGACTAATTCTTGGCGACTTGGACAGGCTGGCCGGCTGCGGCTCCGGGAGCTGAGGCGATTGTGGGATTCGCACCATCCGGATTGGGGGCTTTCGACGGCGTGTATGCACACTTAATCGTAAAATTCACGAGTTGAATCTTTGGAGTCTCACCATCAGAGTTCGTCTTCTGAACGGCATTTTGATTGGTGATCTCTGCTCTCTGTGTTTCGATGGTCAGATTGGAGAACAGGCCGTTTGAGAATTCGAGACTTCGGCCAAACTGTGTTACTTGGGCTTCATCAGGCGAATTCCCCTTAATAACGAGGCCGTCGCCCGACTGCTCAATGTTTTCGAGATAAACGCCTGGAACCATTGCTATCCGCTCACGCATGGCGTCGAGCACAGCGCTTGGGCCCGCCTGCGACGCTCGGAGCGATTTGATCGCATCTATTCGGGAGTCGATATTTGCGATCTTGCCCTCGAGTTCTTTCTGCTCGGCGATCACGACCGATAATTCGGCCTCGATGCGCTTTTGTTCATCAAGTTGACGCTCTGCCTCGGTCTTGGCCATCTGGGTGCTGATCACATCCCAGCCGACAACCGCAACGAGCAGCACGGCAACGACAACAGACATTAGGACAAGCCTCGACGCTGAGCTTGAGATCTTGCGATCCACGGCAACCACAGTTCCGCCCTGTCTCTCTGTGACAGAATTTAGTAGATTGATCTTGATCATTTTGGTTAAACTCCCCTTACTGCCAATCCGACAGCGACAGCCATTTCGGGCACGATCTCGCTAAGATAGTCAGGGTCAAACTTCTTGGTATCGATGTTAATATTGCGGAACGGGTCAAGCACCTCAACCGGCAGTTCCAAACGCTGCGAAAGCTCGTCCGCCAAGCCTGCGAGTTTTGATCCACCGCCCGAGATCAGGATTTTTTGTACCACCGTTTCGTTGTCCTCAGTGGTCGCACGGTAAAAATCGAATGTCTTTTGGATCTCCATCGCAACGATCTCGGTCACGTTATTCATGAGCGGCTCGATCGATTTTTCTTCGACGCCCTCAACCGCATCGGCAACGCCGCGTTTTACCGCTTCGGCCTGCTGAAAATTGAGTCCGAGACTTCGCTGCAAAACATCCGTGAACTGGCTGCCGCCAACCGTAATATCCCGTGTAAAAAGCGAGCGTGTGCCCTTTACGATATTCACGTTCATCGTCGAAGCACCTATATTAAGAAGTGTCACGACCTGATCGTCAGTCGGGTTGTAGTTCACTTCGTAGCAGTTTTGCAAAGCAAATGTATCAACGTCGATCACAACCGGTGTCTTGCCCGCAAGCTGAATAGCCTGCTTGATATTGTCGATTCGCTCACGCTTACACGCGGCGATCAAGACATTGGTAGCTTCCGGGGTCTCGGACGTCACTTGATAGTCGAGGCTCACATCCGCAAGATCGTAAGGAATATGCTCTTCAGCATGCCAGTCGATCGATTCTTCCAATTCTTCTGAGGTCATCGGCGGCAGAACAATGTTCTTTAGAATGACCGAATGGCCACTCACACCGGTGACAACATTTGTTGCGTTTACCTGATGGTTAGCACAGACGCTCGAGATGACATCCGAAACGACGTTAAGCTCCATGATCTGACCATCGATGATCGTGTCACCGGGCAAATTCTCGAAGCCGAGGCTTACCAGATTTAGGCTATTCAGCTTGCCGTCCAGCTCGACCATTTTTATCGAACTCGATCCGATATCCAGACCGGCAATGCTTTTCTTTTTACCGAACATTGTGTTTCTTGCTCCTTTTTAGCATCAGTGCAACGCTTTGTTTCTTTTCGCGAAAGTTTCTGGCGGTTCTCATCCGAAAGCTGCGGTTCTGAATTTGCGAGGATCTCTGTGCCACCGACTGGAAAAACTGGAAGGTGTGTTTACTCGACAGGTTAACTAACTAAGATGTGACAGAACCAGCATTTTTCGGATGTGTCGATCACGAATCGTGATCTTTAGAACTCTAATTTGCCTAGAATACTTTGCCGCTTTTGGTGGCGATGGGTACGACCTGATCGGTCGTTACTCTTAAAAGTTACAGGAATGTTCAAGACCTGTCAACACTTTTTTACATTGTTTAACTTCAATATGAAAGAAATATTTTCAACTTGACCTTGTGAGTCGGTCAGATTGAATCATTTGAATGTATGAAAGGGGACAGAAAACTGCTCAAAGACCATGAGAGAAGCTAGTTTGACAGCGAACGAGCTGGGATCTTCGATCCGATCGCCTTTAACTCCATCTTCGCGATCGATTCGAGATGAACCTCGTCTGGGCCGTCCGCAAGACGCAGCGATCGCGCGTAGATCCAGAATTGCGATAGTGGGAGATCCTGGGAAACGCCGCTCCCGCCGTGGACCTGAATCGTCCGGTCGATCACCTTCAATGACATCTGAGGAACAATCGCCTTGATCATTGCGATCTCCTTCCGAGCAGACTTGTTGCCGACTGTATCCATTTTCCACGCGGCGTTCAAAACGAAAAGCCGGGCCTGATCAATGGCACAGCGGCTCTCAGCGATCCACTGGCGAACAACGCCCTGTTCGGATATCGCCTTGCCAAAAGCTGTTCTGGCCTTTGCTCGTTCGCACATCATTTCCAGCGACCTCTCGGCAATCCCGATCAGCCGCATACAATGATGAACACGGCCCGGCCCAAGTCTCCCCTGAGCGATCTCAAAACCGCGGCCTTCGCCAAGAAGTAAATTCTCTTTCGGAACGCGGACATTTTCGAATACGATCTCGGCATGGCCGCTCGGCGCATCATCAAACCCAAAGACGTTGAGCATACGCTCAACACTGACACCCTTTGCGTTCATCGGGACAAGGATCATAGATTGTTGAAGGTGCTTTGCCGCCGATGGATCGGTCTTTCCCATAAAGATCGCCAATTTGCATCGCGAATCGCCGCCGCCCGTCGACCACCATTTCCGCCCATTGAGCACATACTCATCGCCATCTCGCACGATCGACGCCTCGATGTTTGTCGCATCTGACGAAGCAACCTCTGGCTCGGTCATGGAAAAGCATGAACGGATCTGGCCGTCGAGCAATGGTTTGAGCCAATGTTCTTTTTGCTCGTCCGTGCCGTAGAGATGAAGCACCTCCATGTTGCCTGTGTCTGGAGCCGAACAATTAAACACCTCGCTTGCCCAGATAACGCGGCCCATGATCTCTGCAAGCGGAGCATATTCGAGATTAGTTAGACCTGATTCCGACGAGAGAAAGAGATTCCAAAGGCCCGCTTCCCTCGCCTTCATTTTTAGCTGTTCGACCAACCCGCTCGGCTGCCATCGGTCGCCACTGTTTGGCCCATCCAGATAGGTCTGTTCGTTCGGGTAAACATGCTCGTCCATAAAAGCCGCAAGCCGTTTAACGATTTCGTTGGTTTTAATAGGCGAATAGGGATTCATATTTGCTTTATCGGTTGACCAGTACCTTTTTCCACTGTTTTCCGGTCTCGCGGCCGGTCTTAATGTCGGCATGTTCATTGTGCGGTTCGACGAACGAGAACCGAAATTCTTCGCCACCGACCTGCATCTTGAATCCGCCGCTGAAGTAGTACCAAGGGAAGTTCACGCCTTTGACCTCGGCCAACGCAACGTCGAAACCAACGCCGTTCGATGGCGAATACCGCAAGCGATTGTTCGAGAGATGTAACTCTCCGGGCTCGCTGCCTCTTAAACCCGTCAGTCTCCAGATCAATGTCCGCATTGGATGTCCATTTTAGCGCTAGGTCTGCATCCTGACCTATAATACTTTATCGAGATGAGCGAAACTGCAGCGATTAGAAAGGGAGAAGACATTGACTCCGAAAAATTGGCCGGGTATCTCCGGGGACGGCTGCCAACGCCATTTGAGCAAATCGAGATCCGGCAGTTTCCCGCCGGAAGTTCGAACCTTACCTATTTGATAAAGCTTGGAACCAGCGAATACGTTTTGCGGCGGCCACCTTTAGGCAACACTGTCGCGACCGCCCACGACATGAACCGCGAATACAACGTGCTTCAGCGGCTCGCGATCGTGTATCCGCCTGCTCCGGAACCACTCCTCTTCTGTGAGGACGAATCGATCATCGGCTCAGAATTCTATCTGATGGAACGGCGGCAAGGATTGATTATTCGCGGAAAGGCTCCGGTAGCTCTGGGGCAGTCGGTCGACTTACAGCAGAAAGTTTGCAGAGCCTTTATTACGAATCTCGCGAAGCTGCATAGCCTTGATCCCAAGTTCGCCGGTCTGGGCGATCTTGGCAAGCCCGAAGGCTATTGCCGCCGGCAGGTAGAAGGGTGGACGAAGCGCTATTTCGCCGCAAAAACTCACGAACTGCCTGAACTCGAGAAAACGATCGCGTGGCTAAACGGGAATATTCCTGCGGAAACCGGCACTGCGATCGTGCACAACGATTACAAGTTCGACAACATCATGCTCGACCCCGCCGACCTGACACGGATCACGGCTCTACTCGATTGGGAGATGGTGACGGTCGGAGACCCGCTCATGGATCTTGGCACCACGCTTGGTTACTGGATGTCGCCGGAGGCAGGCGACGAGATGCTGAACATGCCTTTTAACCCGCGCATTCTGATGGAAAACATAACTCGACAGCAACTCGCCGATATGTACGCCGAAGCCACCGACCGCGACGTTTCAAATATTCTCTTCTACTACGTCTTCGGCACCTTCAAGATCGCCGTCATCGCCCAGCAGATCTATGCGCGGTATGCGAAGGGTTTTACAACAGACGTAAGATTCGCTAACTTCGACCGCTCTGTTGCGGCACTTGGAATCATTGCAACAAGGGCGGTCAATGCCGGAAGCATCTAACCGGTTCCAATTGTCAATTGGTTGGATAAATCTAGGTTGACTCAGTCCGTTCTCGCCAGCTCTGCGTCGGGCCGCCTTCATCGACGCGGATCATTGATATCGCGCCGGGCGATGGGCAGACGAGCGCACACAGATTGCAGCCGACGCATTCGTTTTCGATGACGCGGGGGTAGCGCTGGCCGTTTGACTCGACGAACTCGAACGATTGGTGTGCTCCGTCCTCGCAGGCGACGTAGCAGAGATTGCAGCGAATGCAGTGCTCCTCGTTGACGCGAGCTTTGACGTCGTAGTTTAGATCGAGATTGCCCCAATCGGTCATACGATTCACCGACTTGCCGACAATGTCGTTGACCGACGCAAAACCTTTCTCGTCGAGATAGCTGTTCAGACCGTCAATCATGTCCTCGACGATCCGGTAGCCGTAATGCATCACGGCCGTGCACACCTGCACATTTCCCGCACCGAGCAGCATAAATTCGACGGCGTCGCGCCACGTGTTAATACCGCCGATACCGCTGATCGGAATATCGAACTCAGGATCGCGGGCAAGTTCGCTAACCATGTTGAGAGCGATCGGTTTTACCGCCGTGCCGCAATACCCGCCGTGCGCCGCCATTCCGTTAACGTTTGGGTACGGAATAAGCGTGTCGATATCGACTCCCATTACTGAGTTGATAGTGTTAATAAGTGAAACCGCATCGCCGCCGCCTTTCTGAGCGGCCCGGCCCGGAGGCACGATATGCGTCACGTTTGGGGTGAGTTTGACGATCACCGGGATATTCGACACTTCCTTGACCCATTCGGTGACCATGCAGGTATATTCCGGCACCTGGCCCATGGCCGCACCCATCCCGCGCTCAGACATTCCATGCGGACAGCCGAAGTTTAGCTCAAATCCGTCGCAGCCAGTGTCTTGTGTCCGCTTCGTTATCTCTTGCCACGCCTCTTTCTTCGACTCGACCATCAGGCTCGCGATCACGGCGTTGTGAGGATATTTCTTCTTGCACTCGGCCATTTCTTTGAGATTGACCTCAAGCGGTCGGTCGGTAATCAGTTCGATATTATTCAAACCGATCAGCCGCGTCGTCCCGCTATCGAGCCCCGCCAGCCGGGACGAAACATTCGTGATCGGCTCACCAAGCGTCTTCCACACCGCCCCGCCCCACCCGGCGTCAAATGCACGCTCGACCATCGAACCCATATTCGTCGGCGGTGCCGAGGCGAGCCAGAATGGGTTGGGAGACTCGATACCCGCAAAATTTGTGCTCAGATCTGCCATACGATCATTTCCTCCCTGTTCTTTCCGCGGCGATCTTGGCAGCATTCTTGTCAAGCTCCTTGATCGTTGCCAATATCGTCTCAACCGCGCGGACATAGAACGCCTTCGTTATCGTCGGGTAATCGTCGGTTGGTTTGTGATAGTCCTTGTGGTCCTCAACGCCGAAATAGATGAACGGCACCTTCTGCCGATGAAAGCTTCCGTGGTCGGACTGAAATGTCCAATCGTCTCGCTTCTGCTCAGGCCGGTCGTGGCCTACGAGTAGCTTCACGTTAGCGGTCGCTACTACTTTCTCAATGTATGGCCTCAGAAACCGGGAATGATAGGTGCCCGAGGCATAAAGCTCGCCCTTATCGTTCTGCCCGATCATATCGAGATTTACATTGAGCAAGATAGAGGTCAGCTCGACAGGCGGCTCGGCAACGAACTTTCTGCTCCCGACCAGCCCCTTTTCCTCAGCGTCGAACGCAGCGAATATCAACGAACTGTCGGGCTGATTCTTTTTGAAATATGCTGCAAGAGCAAACAGGGCGGACGTGCCCGACGCATCGTCGTCAGCACCATTGTAGATCTCGCCTTTGATAATGCCGACGTGATCATAGTGGGCCGAAACAATGATGTACTTGTCCGGATGCTTTTTCCCTTTCAGATAACCGACAACATTGGCTCCCGTCCATTCTGTCTTATCTCGTCCGACTTGAACGAACGGTTGCAAATAGTCAGCCGCAAACCCTTTAAGGCCCGCCTGCTTAAACCGTTCAACTACATATTCCCGGGCCTTTGTGCCGCCGCGGGTTCCGGCACTCCGGCCTTCCATATCGTCGGCCGCCAGCACTTCGACATCCCGGAGAAGTTGTTTCGCGTCGATCAGTTTAGAGACGGGAATATCCTGGCCTTGGCCAAGAGTGGCACTGGCCATGCTTAGCAGAATTCCGAAAATAAAGATGCTTCTACCGATTATTAGATACATTTATTATTTAATTATTCACGAGCTTCCAGTTTTTATAAAAGATCCCGTTAACTCCCTTGAAAAATATGCGAATCAGGCTCACGGCAAAGTCAAAAACGAACGGCAGATAAGACGGCCGCAAAATATCAACAAACAGCACATACCTCGGCGTATCGGTCTCGTTAAATGACTGATGCAGAAGCGTGTCATCAAAGATGAACAGCCGCTTTTCCTTCCAGTAATGTTCAACTGGCCCGACTTTGATGTACGCCTTCTCGCCCACGTTGTCGTTCAGACAAAATAGCACCCGCAAACTCGGGCGAAACGGCCCGAAATGCCGTGACGTGCTCTCTCGCTCTCTAAAAGCAGACACGCCGATCGTCCGAACAAACCGAAACTGCTGGTTAAATGCCGGCATCTCGATCGGTGCGTCCTGATCGCGCCCGTACCATTTGAAAAAGACCATCGCCCGTGGGCTGTCGCCCATATAACTTTCTAGCCGCTCGACGAGACCACCGTCGTCAGCGGTTTTCACCAACCCATTGATCTCTTCCTGATATGAGCGCGGCAGATCTTCGAGATCATAGACACCCTTATTTATGTACGGCAAGGCCAGAATATCGAGCAGGATATTCATCGGCGACGCAAGCCAGGTCCCGATGCCGTTCTTGAGAAAGTACTGTCTGACAACGCTGAGATCGAACCCGCGATTTCGTGATACATCCCAAAATCCGCATATCACCAATGCGATCAACGGTATGGGGAAAAAATAAGCAATAGCGACAAATGCCGCGCTGACCGCGACATACTTAATGCCCTTTTTTGCTTTCCTGTTCAATGTTTAGTGAGGATTCGGATCGACCGGTGCCTTTGGGGCGTCGCGAAGGATCGCCCCGGCAAATTCTATAGTTTCACCCGTCAGAGATTTATGAACACCCATAGCGGCAAGCTTGCCCATTTGAGCCGCATCGACCGCTTCTTTGCCGCCGTTCGAGCAGTCGCCGCCGGCGAAGATAGCCGGATCCGATGTCTGCATATTCTCGCCCGTTACGACACGGCCTTTTTCGTCAACATCGACCCCAACGATATCCGCAAAAAACGAACGCATCTTCTGCTGGCCGACGGCTTTGATCACCATGTCGCAGGGAATCTCAATCAGCTCAAGCGAACCATCTGTCTTTTCACATCGAACGGCGGTCACACGCGAATTCTCTTCATCCCCGATAATGCCGATCGGGGCGGCCTGCCAGACGAATTCGATGCGATCCTTGCGGGCCAGTTCCAATTCGTAATCGTACGCCGATGCGTCTTTTTCCGTCCGGCGATAGACCAAAGTGACCTTTTCAGCGCCCAGTCGCTTCGCCTGCGTTACGGCGTCGATCGCGGTGTTTCCGGCTCCGATGACGACCACGTGCTTGCCAAGAGGAACGCTCTGCCAATCTCTTGTCTTTACCTTTTCTATGAACTCGAGAGCATCGTAAACGCCATCGAGATCTTCGCCGGGGATCTTTAGCCTATTAGTATCGCCAAGCCCAACGCCCAGAAAAACAACATCGTGCCATTCACGCAAATCCGCAAATGAAACTATCTGGGCCGCCGGTGTCTTGCTAACATGAACGGGCGGGAGGTCGTCATCTTTGGCACGTTCGGCCGCGGAATGTACATGCTCATCAGCGGCGGACGGCGATTCCGAGATCTCGCCGACCTGTGTATTTGTCAGGAATTTAACGCCCATAGCCGCAACATGCTCAACCTCGCTCAGCGACACCGCTTGCCGCATCTTGTACTCGGCCATGCCATACGTGTCGAGGCCGCCGGCCTTCTCCTTTCGCTCGTAAACAGTTACATCGTAACCGAGGCGGGCGAGGTAAGCGGCGCACGACAAGCCCGCCGGGCCCGAACCGACGATCCCAACAGATTTGCCGTTCGGTTCGCCTTTCGTAAATATCTGTTTGTCTGCGATTAGGGCGTGATCGGTCGCATAACGCTGGAGCCGGCCGATCTCGATCGGTTTGTTGATCAGAGTTTTCTCGACGCACGCCCCTTCGCAAAGCACCTCGACCGGACAAACCCTCGCGCATGTCGCTCCAATCGGATTCGCGTCAAATATCACCCGAGCCGAGCCAATAACATTGCCGCTCGCGATCTTCTTGATGAATGACGGCACATCAATATGCGTCGGACACGCATGCATACAAGGCGCGTCGTAGCAATACAAACACCGATTAGCCTCCTGCGTAGCCTCGGCAGGCGACATAGCCGGATTTATCTCGGCAAAATTTCGCTCGATCTGTGTGATGTCGAGCGGTGTGCAATAGTCATTCGCCATACATATCTTTCAACATTCTGGTCACTGTCGCCTCAAGCTCGGGGGTCTTATTTGTAGCCGCATCCCAAACAATGTCGTGATCTACTCCAAAATATTCATGTATCAACTTGTCCCGCATGCCTGCGATCGACTTCCATTGGATCTCGGGATATTTTGAGCGAACATCGTCAGGGATCTGTTTGACGGCTTCACCAATGACTTCCAAGCTGCGAACAAAGGCACGTTTTGCAGTCTCGTTCTGCAAAAATGAGATCTCGTCCATCGCGGAAACTTCCGTCGAGAGGAACCTCGTTTCGTCGAAGATATGGCGAAGATAGTCTTCAATCGACAACGCCATATTCCACCTCGGCCATGATCTTTGGCCCTAAGTATGGGCTCAAGGATTCGGGCGTCAATAGGTCAACCTTACGGCCAAAGATGTCCTCAAACAGGAACGACAACTCCATAAAATTATCAAATGACTTTTCGCCTGGACGGAATTCGACAAGGAGATCAACGTCGCTCTCTTCGTCGGTCTGATCTTTTACGAAGGAACCAAACAGCCCAACCCGGTGCACGCCAAGTCCGGAAAGAGCTTCTCGATGCTCGGACACCAAACCAAATATTTGTTTTTTATTCTGTACGATCATATTCATTAATCGGCCACGATCTCGCCGTACGCATCCGGCCGGCGGTCGCGGAAGAACTGCCACGTATTTCGCACCTCGCGGATCTTGTCCATATCGAGATCGGCAACAATCAGCTCATCCTGGTCACGGGTGCCTTCCGCGAGGATCTTCCCACGCGGATCGCAGAAATAACTCTGGCCGTAAAACTCACCTATGTTCCAAGGAGCCTCGGTTCCGACACGATTGATCGCTCCGACAAAGTAACCGTTAGCGACGGCGTGTGCGGGCTGCTCAAGTTTCCAAAGGTACTCCGAGAGCCCAGCGACCGTTGCCGAGGGATTAAAAATGATCTCAGCTCCATTCAGCCCGAGGCAGCGTGCTCCCTCCGGAAAATGCCGGTCGTAGCAGATATATACGCCGATGCGTCCGACTGCCGTGTCAAAACACGGATACCCAAGATTTCCCGGACGAAAGTAGAATTTCTCCCAAAATCCCGGCGCGACATGCGGAATGTGAGTCTTGCGATACTTGCCGAGATACTTGCCGTCGGCATCGATGACAGCCGCAGAATTGTAATAAACACCGGTTTGCTCTTCCTCGTAGATCGGCACGACTAGGACCATTCCATGCTGTTTGGCGACATCCTGCATCAGCTTTACGGTCGGGCCGTCGGGAATGCGTTCGACTGCCTCGTACCAACGGGTCGTCTGCTCTGCACAGAAGTAGGGAGTCGTAAATATCTCCTGAAAGCACAGCACCTGCACGCCCTGTGCTGCGGCCTGTTCGACGAACTTCATCTGATGATCGATGTTCGCTTTTTTGATCTGCTCGATCGGAGCGTCCGCGGCTTCCTGATTATGGGCCTGAATGAGGCCGCCTTTAACGATTCTCGCCATCAAATATTCTCCTTACTTTTTGACCGGGCCAAAGACACCGTCATCGACCGGCACATTATTCTTGACCTCCGAAATCTTACGCGTCCACTGAATATGCGGCACCGCGTATTTCGTCGTGGTCGGCAATTTGACGCCGCCAAAATCTTTGTAATCCGAATAGTCGACCTGATATACAAAGTTGCCAAAAACAGTCGGTGACGAAGCTATTCGCCGCACCAGCAAACCCGACATCACATCAAAATAAAGCCTTTCGCGCAGATTGCCAGCAGTTGTAGCAAGTACGAGATAGACATCTTTTCCGTCGATGCGGTCCGCGGATCGGTAATCCATTTTCGGAAAGGTTAATTTCAGATTCGCAGGCGAAAACATCTCGGCCTCGCGTTTGATCTGTTCCTTTTCGTCGGGCTTTAACTCGATCGGATCGGCCATCCCGAACTTCTGTCCCACCACACCGTCAAACACCTCACGCACGACATATTTGTCGTAGGTCGTGTCCGACGCATATTTGCCGCCCTTCAAATAGATAGTTTCGGGTTCTGTCGTCTTGCCGTCAGGCTCGACGCGGGTCGATTTGATGATGCGTGAAGTAACTTCTTCTAGACTCGTACGTCCACCCAGAGCGGTCTCGTATTTGGCAATTATCTCATCAACCGTCGGCTTTTTCGTTGGTTGTTCTGGCCGCTGTAGGGCCGGAACTGCCGCCGTCAATGGAAAACTTGGCTGCGGGTGCGATCTGCCGTTGTGGCAGGAATTGCAATTGATCTCAGGACGCCCGTTGAACTGAGTCTTGTTGAGATCAAAGACCATTTTGATCATCTTGCGCGCCGTTTCTTTGTTCTCGTTGCCGTCCTTCTCGTAATCGCCATCGTTCGACGCGTGGCAAAATTTGCAGTCAACGCCCAGCGACGCCGACATCATATTCATCACCTTGCCCATCTGATCGGCCGGCATATCGTTGAGCACCTTGATGCTCTTGAACTTTTGGCCAGCAGTTTCCGTCTTGGATTGTGATTTTCCAGGTTCGGCAAGAAAGATCCCGCCAAACACCAATGCGATTACGATCGCAAATATTTTCAATCTAGTTTTCATCAGTACGTTGTAACTTCTTTAGATTTCCTGCTAGATCACCCAGCGTGTGACCGCCGATCGATAAATCCCGCCCCCTTGTAAGCCACACACCCCAAACCTTCGGGCTACCAATAAGGCCACGCTTATGAGAGCCAACCGTAACGAAAACAGTCACTTGTATTTGGTCGCGGGTCAAACCACTTGCCTGAACACATATTGGAAAATCGGGCTGGTTTCCACTCCCATCTTGCTCGCCACAATCGTTTACTTCCCATTCGATCGGCTTCGAGGGCTTAATCAGCCGCGTTAACCAACTCGAAAATCTTGTAGTAGGCAGCTTTCTTTCCAGCTTGGATACCGAAATAGCTTTGACTCTGGCAATTGCTATCGAATCATGTTTCTCGTTCTGAGCCTGCGCGGACCAATTCAAGCCGCCCGCAAGTAGCACAAGAACGCCGGTGATTTTGAGAAATCTTTTCATTCAATCCAAAATCCCCAATCCAAAGCCCAAAATCGACTCAGCTCATCCAATTGACGCCCGCCTCCGGGTTCCACTTAGTGGTCGTCTTTTTGAGCTTTGTCCAAAATTCTATCGAACTCTTGCCGGTGATGTCGTTCGCTCCAAAGCGCGAATCATTCCAACCGCCAAACGAGAACGGCTCACGCGGAACTGGCACGCCGATGTTGACGCCGATCATACCGGCGGAGGCGTGTTCCATGATGTACCGTGCCATGCCGCCGCTCTGGGTAAAGACCGATGCGGCGTTGCCGTACGGATTTGCGTTCTCGATCTTGATCGCCTCATCGACCGTATCGGTTCGCATGATCGAGATCACCGGGCCGAAAATTTCCTCGGTCGCAACCGACATATCCGGCGTAACGTAGTCGATCACGGTCGGGCCGACATACGTGCCGTTTTCCTTGCCTTCGACCCGGGCACCGCGGCCATCGACGAGTATCTTGGCCCCATTGCGTTCTGCCTCGGAAATAAATTCCTCTATCCGTTGTTTGGCATCTTTTGAGATAACGGCACCGAGATTTTTGCCTGGCACGACCTTGCGGGCCTCGACCGCTATTTGATCTACAATACCGTCCACATCGCCTATCGCAAGCATCGCTGACGCCGCCATACAGCGCTGTCCGGCACAGCCCGACATCGACGCCGTCACGTTTGTCGCGGTCATCGATGGATTGGCATCCGGCAACACAAACAGATGATTCTTGGCTCCTCCGAGAGCGATGCAGCGTTTGAGATTGTGTGTGCTCTGCTGATAGACAAGTTTTGCGACCTTGGTAGAACCGACAAAGCTGACCGCCTCGATATCGCGATGCGCACAGATTCCCTCGACGATCTCTCTGCCGCCGTTGATGACGTTGAAAACGCCGTCAGGCAGCCCTGCCTCTTTCAGTAATTCCGCCATTCGAACGACCGACAGCGGCACGAGCTCGGACGGCTTCATTATCATCGTGTTGCCGAGGACGAGGGCGTTCGGCATCGTCCAGTTCGGCACCATGAGCGGAAAATTGAAAGGGACGATCGAGGCCACCACCCCAAGTGGAAAATGCTCTGTCCGGCACTCGACACCTTTCGAAACCTCGAGCACCTCACCCGAAACAAGCTGCGGCATCGAGCAGGCAAATTCGGTTAGCTCGATCGATTTCTCAACCTCAGCCTTTGCTTCGTCATAAGTTTTGCCGTTCTCCTCTGAAACGAGCGAGGTCAGTTCATCCGAATATTTTTCGAGTAGATGGCGATAGCGGAAAAATACCTGAACGCGCTCTTTTATCGGCTGCGTACTCCAGCCGTGAAAAGCTTTTTTTGCCGACGCGACGGCCGCGTTCAACTCGCCGATTGTTGACATCGGAACGCTCGACAGCAAATTGCCGTCAAGCGGCGAGGTCACGTCAAGCGAATCATTTGCACCGCTCTCGACAAACTTTCCGTCGTAAAAATTTTTGACTACTTCGTACTTCATAACATTAGATATCGAAAACATCTATTCCCGAAACAACATCGACCGCAACGCCCATGGTCTTTCGGATTTTTGGCTTCATCAGGGAATAGTAAACTATCGAGCCGATTCCAAACGTAACGAACCAAGCGTATTGATAAATTGTATCAAAGAAATCCGGTTCCGCGACCTGACCGCCGGGCGTTGTCGCCGCTCGCAAGAATCCCGGTACAACCGGAGCCACCGCCACCACCAAAGAGATGATCGCTCGCCAATTGAATCCACTCGAATAGCTGTATTCCCCGTCGGTCTTGAACAATTCTGCTAATTCGAGCTGCTTCTTCCGGATCAGAAAATAATCACAGATCAGTATGCCGCCTATCGCTCCCATCAGCCCGGAATAGCCGATGAGCCAAGTAAAGATGTAAGCGCCCATCGACGACATCACTTGCCACGGCATCATCAGGATGCCGATCACGGCCGTGATAAGGCCGCCTGTCACGTAGGAAATGCGTTTGGGATTGAGATTGGAAAAGTCGTTCGACGGCGAGACGACATTTGCGGCCATGTTGGTTGAAAGCTGTGCGACAAAAATGACGATCATCGCAAACAAGATCACGACCGTGCTGTCGAATCTCTGTATCAGCTTTACCGGATCGGGGATCGCCTCGCCATAGATGATAACCGTAGCACTCGTTACCGCAACGCCAATAAAAGCAAATGCGGTCATCGTCAGCGGAAGTCCAAGAGCCTGACCAACCATCTGCGACCTTTGCGACTTCGCATAGCGTGTAAAGTCTGGAATATTTAGGCTTAAGGTCGCCCAATAGCCGACCGATGCGGTCAAAGCACCGGGGAACACTGCCCAGAACGTGCCCGACGTTTTCTGTAGCACTGACGAATTGCTGAGTACATTGCCAAGCCCTCCGGCGGCATTCGAAGCCCATACTAGCAATGCTAAACCGCCGACAAGTAAAAGAGGCGCGGCCCATGATTCAAGATATTTTATTCCCTCGATACCCTTTAGGATAATTACGACTTGAATTAGCCAGAACAGCAGAAACGACAGCCACGTGTGCATCGGATTCCCGCCAATAGCCGAGTCAAGCGACGACCAACCGCCCCAAACCAACGTAAACAAAGCATCGATCGCCGTCCCGCCAATCCACGTCTGAATACCAAACCATCCGCACGCAACGATCGCTCTCAAAATAGCCGGAATATTCGCACCCTTTGTTCCAAATGATGCCCGAGCCAACACTGGGAACGAAACGCCGTATTTCGTCCCGGCGTGAGCGTTCAAGACCATCGGGATCAGCACGATGCAATTGCCGAGCAGGATCGTCATCATCGCCTGCCACCACGTCATCCCGGCTTCGATAAACCCGCCCGCCAGCGTGTACGTCGTGATGACGACGCTCATCCCGATCCAGAGCGCGGCGATGTTCCACGTGGACCACGTCCGCTGCTCTATGTTCGTCGGAGCTAAGTCCCGGTTCCACAATGGCGAAGCGGAAGCGTCTTCGGTCAGTTCAACGAAATCAGTCTGCGAGCTGTTCATAGATTTGACGCCCAAAAAAGCAGTGAACTCAAATGATTACTGCTAAATCTAGTCAGCGGCACGCGCTAACGGATCCTGACGAGAAGATCTCAAAACCTGCGACGATATTGGACGTGAGTATCGACCCGTTCATACTTCTCGATCCGCCGATGTTACACGCGTCTCCCTCAGGGATACAAAGATCGCCGCACTGCTTGTACCCGAGGGCGCATCCGCCGCCGGGAGCCGCACGCATGCGGTCGCCTTCGGGCGGAGGGGCCGGCTCAAAATAGTTAACGTTGACCTTAAAACAATTTGAGCTAGCGGCAATATTTCGCACTTTGTCATAGTCACTCTGGTTATTTGTCCAGCCGTGAAGTTTAACTGTGGCCAGAGCTACCAATGGCACTACATTGATATGCGAAACCTGAGATGCCAAGCTCTTATCTTCAGCTATCTTGGCGTAAATGTTCGCCCCCACCTGGGCGTCAGTCAAATTTGCACATTGGGCAAATATCGGGAGCGAAACCGCACCCATCGCGAATACCAGTATGCAAAAGCATAGGATCATGAAAAATCGCACCTTTGATGTTTTTGTCATTTTTTCTCCTGTTGTTACTTGATCCCTGAAATGATCGAAAGCAAGCTAAATCGTGTCTGTTTGCCAAATACTACGCCGCTACCATCCCTCAGCCAGTTGAGCCTCGAAAAATAGAGTTCTGAGTCATTATTGTCCGTAACTCTTCGTGGATCGCCACCAGATGCCGGAACGATCCAAATATTGTCCATGTTGTCGACTCTGGCTGCATAGGCCGCAAACGTCCTGTCCTTTGACAGGAAGATGTTGTAAAAATACGCTTGGTTGAGCCGGGCGATCACGGCTTCCTCCCCGCTGTCCATCGCGACCCGTTTCAAAATCGTTTCTGGCGGCAAGCCGCTCTGTTTTTCCGATTGTGCAATAATAAGCCCGTTTTCATCCGGTGTCCATCCGATAAGACGGGCGATCTTATCCGTTTCCTGGACACTCGCGGCCGTAGTTGTCGCCAGATCCAGAACAAAGAAGCTGGTTGCGGATTTACTACCACCTTCTGCTTTGCTCTGTGTAGAGTAGGCGAGCCGTTTTCCATCTGCTGACCAGACCGGACAACGAACCAAGACGCCCGTCTCTAAGTTCTGAGTGATCTGCCTCTCGGCACCGCTCTTCGGCGATGTCAACCACAGATTGGAAGCACCGCTTCTATCCGAGATGTAGGCGATCTGCGAGCTGTCCGGCGACCACGCAAAAGCATTTGTCTGGGTGTTGTTATACGGCGAAACGGAATAGCCGATCGCCGAGATACCGCCGGTCGTCAAGACCCTGACCGCGCCGCCGCTCGGATTCGCAGTCACCAATTCCATCGCCCCGCCCTTTTCCGGATTCCTCCTCAATAGCGCGATAGCCGATCCATCGGGAGCCCACGTCGGCAGAAAACCCGTATCGGCGATTTGCACGGGTTGCTCCTCGCGCGATGAGATCGGTTTGACCTGGATCGTACTATCGAGGAGCCTGTTTCCCTGGCTCAGATTCTTGACTGATTGATACACTACTCGCGTCCCGTCGGGAGATACGGCGGGCCATAGATCGGAATTGATGCCGCGTGCGATCGGAGCGTCCTGCTTTTCGCCGACACTCGCTCGCCAGATCGTCGATTCTTCTTTTGCCGAACTCACAATTATCGACTTACCGTCGGCCGAGACGTCGACCGGGCCCATATCGGACTCAGACGCAGTGATCCTATACGGAACAGATGAGTTACCAGCCAGATACACCTGATAAATCCCGTCCGTCATTGCGCTGTAAAAGAACCACCCCTTCTCGGGAAGCCATGAGACGTTCCCGATCTGGCCTTCGCCGGACGCTATTTCAGAATCATTCTGCCCTCGTTCGTCACCGACGGATATGCGCCATCTGCCATCTTTTTGGACCGCGGAGGCAACCGACTTTTCATCCGGCGATATATTTGCCCAGGTCACCCGTCCGCTTTGCTGATCAAAAGCAGTGACCTTTTGCGAGGCCCCATTCGAGATGCTGGCCGCATAAAGGTCGCCGTTAAGCTGGTAATAGATACTACCGCCCTCGGTCCAACGTCTAAGCTCAAAGCTGCCGTCGGCCACCGAGCCGATCAACCGCGGCGTTCCACCAAGCGCAGAAACTCGCCATATGCCGACGCCGCTGGCCGAGCTGTCGCCGGCACTTCCCTTTTCAGAATAAAAGGCGACCTCATCGCCTTTCGGTGAAAAGATCGGGTCTTTGTTTACGTTACTGTCATTGGTGACCTGGATCGCCTCGGTCGAACCGGTTTGAGAAACCCAGATGTTCTTGCTTCCCGACCGCGTGGAGGAAAAAGCGATCAACTTGCCGTCCGGCGAAAAGCTCGCATTGCTAAACAGTTCACCCGCAGCACTCGACCAACTAGCAACCTCCGACGTCTTAAGATCACCCGGAACGATCGTCCGTCCACGCATCCCCGCGAAATACCAAACGGATCCGATCAACGCGACCGCTACTACGCCAAATATCATTGCGTGGAGAAGCGTAAATCGTCGCGTAGTCGAAATACTCTGGGTGAATGTTGAAGCATTGGCCGTCGAACCAGCCCCGTCAGCCTCGGTAATATGCGGTGCAAGCCCCTGATCGACCGTCTTATTTAGCTTTGTTTCGAATCTTAGCTCCTCGAGCAGATCGGCAAGATCGATCTCGAGGTCTTTAACGTGCTGATAGCGATGGTCGCGGTCTTTTCGTAGGGATTTATCGACGATCCGCTCGAGTTGGCGCGGAATTTGAGGTGCGATCTGTCTAAGACCCAACGGTTCGTCCTTAATGATCGAGCTGATCAGATCGACATTCCCCTCTCCCTCAAACGGCCGCTTTCCGCCAAACAGCTCGTACATCACAATGCCGAGGCTGAAGATGTCGCTCCGGGCATCAAGCTCGTGGCCGCGGGCCTGTTCGGGCGACATATACGCAACGGTGCCCATCACGAGTCCGGGCTGCGTGTTGAGCTGAGCCTTCGTCGCGTCCTCTGGCGAGGCCACCTCGGCATATTTCTCCGTAAGCTTTGCCAGGCCGAAATCAAGAACCTTCACGAGCCGGTCGTCGCGGATCATAATGTTCTCAGGCTTGATATCGCGGTGAATAATGCCCGCTTCGTGTGCAGCACCGAGAGCGGCCGCCGATTGTAGAGCGATGCCGATCGCCTCAGTCAGGCTCAAATCGCCGCCTCGCATATGATCGCGGAGCGTCTTGCCGTTGATCAGCTCGGTCGCAATGTAATGGGAGCCATCAAACGTGCCGATTTCAAAAATAGTAAGAATATTCTGATGGTTGAGCGCCGAAGCCGCCTTTGCCTCTCGTACGAACCGATGAACGCGATCCTCGTCCGCCGCAACGTCGGCCGACAAAACCTTGAGAGCAACTTTCCGGTCAAGCTTTGTGTCCTCAGCAAGATACACCTCGCCCATACCGCCCGCGCCGATCTTAGAGACGATGCGATAGTGGGATAAATTGGTGTCGGCTTCGAGTCCAATACTCATTCGATTCCCGTATTCAGATTGTAAAAAAGGTTCTTATCTTGGAGGGCCGAAATATTGTTGTCGCAACAATTACCTGGCTCCCGTCTGAGCAGCATACGAATCCCTATCCTGCCACTTCGTCCGAGTATATGCTACAACAAATCCGTTTTTCTCGGCATTTTTCTGCGACTGGCTTCCGGGCGATGCCGCCATCGTCGCAAGGCCGCACCCCTTTTCTTGTGCCATTTTCAAACGAGCATCCAATAGTGCGTTTTGCGCTCCCTGATTCCGGCCGTCGGGTATCGTACTTGCACCCGCGAGCATCGCGACGCCGTCGTGGATGAATAACATCCCTGTAGCGATCGGTGTTCCGCCGAGTTCCGCAACGCACGGAAAAGCACCCGAACATTGTGCACTGATCCGGCCAAAGCCGAGCATAAACTCCTCAAGCCCTTCGACCTCTCCCGCCCAACCTGCGGCTGAGGTCGAGGCCCATAGATCAACCTCGTCGGGAGCGATAACCCGCGTAGTGATTTCTCGATTCGTAGTTTCGGGCACGACAAGTTCGGTGTCGATCGCGCGATACAACACCGTTGATAATTCGATTGGCCGATAGCCGCGATCACTCAATATTGCCATCACCGAAGGATCGGCCATCGGGCTGACCTCGTGGAATACGGGGGCTTTCCTACTAGTAAAAAACTCTTCGATCTCATCAACGTGCTCCGGCTTCGTATCCTCAAACAGCCCCAGACCAAACGTCTGAGTACAAGGTGATTCGACGCCGTCAAACATCGCATACGCGCCGCCGACCTCGATCCACGCCGCCCCGCTTTCTGGCTGGAGCCGTGCCCGCGTTTCGACAAAGTCCACGTTTGAACGGGCCTCAGCCCGCTCGATCTTTTGAGACAACACCTTATCTGAGAACATTCGAAATCGTAGTTCCACGGAATCAACGGTCATCGAGCCAAACTAAGCTGGCGCATTGCTACGAAGCCACCTAAGAGCAATTTCCCGGTCGGAAAAGAATCTGACGCGAACACCGCAGGTCGCGGCGATCGCCTCAAAGAGTTCGCTGCGATCACTCGGCGTGAAATCGACAAGACTGAATGCGAGCCAAAGATTTGGGACGGTTGCTGTTCGCATTCCGTGATCAATGATCTCCGCAGTCTTCCGCTCGCCTTTCGGAGCATAGCCCTCGACCAAAACCCGTCGCGAACCATGTTCGTCGCAAAACAACTTGATCCTGCGCCAAAATTCGTCCTGATTTTCGGCAGTTATCTCATATTCCGGCGCAAGCTCGACATGAACATGGTCCGTGCGAAACTCTACGTCGAAATTCTCCATAATACTAACCGGAATCTATAGCAATATCGCCAATTGTACTAGACGGACCTATTTCACCCGGTGAAAATCCAGATCGTGAAAATCATAGCTAAAATCGGTCAGCGGCGAGATCGCTTTCATCGTAAAGCCCGACGGTTTCCCTTCCGCATCAAGACTAAAGACAGCAAAAGCATCGGCGTCCATGCTCCGGTCGTCCCATTTTACGACGTAAGTATTTGCCCTGTATGGCAGCATTTCTCCCGTCAAAGCAGGCGAACGTTTGGTATCAAAACGAAGCTTACCCGCCTTCATCGAGATCGTTACCGCTCCCAACCATGCGTCGGCGTATGAGCCTGAAATTGCATCCGCCGCGATCGTTGCTCCACCGGATCGCTGTGCATTGGCGATCTCCCCCGCCACTTTATCAGTGACCTCTTTACCTCTGGCGAGTGCCTTTTTTCGTTGGTCGGCGAGATCCGCAACCCAATCCCGTCCCGTCTTACCCAAATACCCGTCCAGGATCTGGCTGGAGATCGAGCGAAACGCGCTGCCTTCCTGCTGATTGGTCAGTACGATAATGCCGAGGTTCAATTCAGGGATCATCACGATCTGCGTGACCATTCCTTCGAGGCCGCCGGTGTGCGTAACCTGTTTGTATCCAGCAACATCACTCAGGCCAAAGCCAAGCCCATAGGCCGAAAAATGAGTATTGTACGGACCCGGATTACGAACCGGAATTATCGTCTGCGGCGAAAATATCTCATTCAACGTCCTTTCGCTGACCAATGCCTTATCACCGTCATATTTCCCTTTGGACAAGAGCATCTGTACCCATTTAGCAAGATCTGTGATATTCGAATTAATACCGCCCGCGGCCGCCGCGACTCGCACAGAACTTCGCTTGATCACCTGCACCTTGCCCTCGACATTTGCATGCCCGTCAATCACATTGCTCTTGTCCTTAAGCCGTTCAAACAGCCCCGCCGAGCTCGTCATCCCGAGCGGCTTCATTATCCGTTCCTCAACAAATTCAGGCCAGCTCTTGCCTGAAACGCGAGCGATCACTTCGCCGGCAACAACGTACAAATTATTGTCGTAGTCGTACTTCGTACGAAAACTCGAAGTCTGTTTCAGGTAGCGCAAATTGTGAATGACATCCTTGACGGTAAAATCACTGCCATCTGGAAAAAACATCAGATCGCCGGCACCTAGCCCGAGCCCGCTGCGGTGCGTCAGCAGATCGCGGATCCTAAAATCCTCGGAAACGTACGGATTGTAGAGCTTAAATTCCGGAATGTAGTCCTGAACCCGATCGTCCCATTCGATCTTGCCCTCATCGACAAGAATGCCTAGCGAGACGGTCGTAAATGCTTTTGAATTCGAGGCAATGCCGACCAACGTATTCTCGTCCATCTTTGCGTTCGTGTTGAGCGAACGCACCCCATGCCCTTTCGCATAGATCACGTTTCCGTCCTTGATCACCCCAACAGAGATTCCCGGCACGTCAAAAGCTTTCATCGACCGTTCCGTCAAAGCATCGATGTCCGCTGAACTCAACGCCTGAGCGTGTGAGATGCCGGTTACAGCGACTAACAGCACAACTGCCAAAAAGGAATGGCCGATATATCTATTCTTCATATTTTACCTATTTTACTTACGTTCAACGAGGGCGTAAAATCGCAATTCGCTGGCAACTCTCGGAATATTCTAATGCTATGAAAATAGCGCGCTATCCATCGCTTCTACAATGCCACCGATCACAAATTGCGGATGGCGAGTAGATCACTGATCATGAAACCCGGGAAACAGTTGACAGCGAAAATCGACCTCATTTAGCATTAACGGACTGAGTAGAATTATCCAAATATCAAATCTATGAAAAACTTGCTGGCCTCTATCCTTTTTTCCCTTGTATTCTTTGGCAGTGCATATGCCCAAACGGGTGAAGTGAAGTTTTCACGATCGCCCACGACCGCTGATGGATCACTCGACTTCAAGTCGGGTGAATATGTTTTTGCTCACATAAAAACTGCTCAGCCGATCGCCTCAATGCTCACGCTGAACGAACGCCCGGTGACTTTTCTTGTCGAGTTTTCGTCGAAGGGAAATTTGCTCGAGGAAGAGATGTATGGCTTTGACACGGCAAAGGTTAGGGGAGCCAAACAAGCCGAGTTCGTCCTGCCTGTGATCTCTGATCCTGCTGGTGACGTTCCGCTGTTTGGCAAAAATCTCTTTGCGATACGACTGCCTGGAGCCTTGGGAAAGCTGTCCGCAGGCAGCCACGAGATCGAGTTTGATCTCAAATCTTATAACTACAAAGATGCTGGCGAGTCCATAGCAAAGGACAAATTTACCCTCACTATTGGAGCCGATGCTAAGGCTTTTTACGCCAAGAACGAAAAGGACTCTTACGATGCCATGACGCAACGCGGCGTTTCAACCGTCACGGCTAGCGCACGCGACGTTGCCATGGGCGTCGTCGGTGGAACAAGCGTCATTACACTTGTTAACAACTGCGGCAGAAGCGTTTGGCTTCGCAAGGCACTCGGTTCGGACAAGGCAGAATATCGTCTCTCGGCCGGCCAGACAATGAAGTACGACCGCGACTCAGGCTATTTGGAAGAGTGGAATTTCGGCACTAAAAAATGGGCGACCGTGTCAAAAGTTTGGTCCGCCGACTCGACGGGCAAAGCCAATATCTGTACTAAGTAGTTGTCCCGTCATTAGTCAGACAAAATTGGGCGGCTCATCGGCCGCCCTTTTTCACTTCGCGAGTGCATATTAAATCTTTACGCACTCCCCGCGTTTGAGGAATTGGCCGTCGCCCTTTTTGCCGGTGTGCTCGCCGTTTTCGATGATGACGTTGCCGCGTGATAGGACGGTCTCGACCTTGCCTTTCATTTTCCAGCCTTCATACGAGGAATAATCGACGTTCATATGTTCGTTCTCGACGCCGAATGTGTGTTCGGTGTCAGGGTTGAAGATCACGATGTCAGCGTCGGAGCCAACGGCGATCGTTCCCTTTTTGGGGAACAGTCCGAACATCTTTGCTGCGGCGGTTGATGTGAGTTCGACAAACCTATTTAGCGAAATCCGCTGCTCGACGACGCCGCCATTGTAGATGAGGTTCATGCGGTTCTCGACACCGGGAGCACCGTTCGGGATCTTTGTGAAATCATTGATGCCAAGCTCTTTTTGCTCTTTCATGCAGAACGGGCAGTGATCGGTCGAGATAACTTGCAAGTCGTCCATCTTTAGGCCTTTCCAAAGCTCGGCACAGTTATGTTTCTCACGCAAGGGCGGTGTCATCACGTATTTTGCACCGTCCCAGCCGTCGCCGTAATCTTCGATCGAGTGGAAAAGATACTGCGGACAAGTCTCCGCAAACGCTGAGATGCCGCGATCTCTCGCTTGCCTTACTTGATTCAAAGCATCGGTGCAACTTAGGTGAACGATATAAACCGGCGACTCGGCCATTTCGGCAATGGCGATCGCACGATGAACGCCCTCAGCCTCGGCGATGGTCGGACGCGTCAAAGCGTGATACTTCGGGGCCGTTCGTCCGTCGGCGATGAAGCGTTTGATGATCTCGTTGATGACGATGCCGTTTTCGGCGTGCATGCAAATGAGGCCGCCTCGTTTACCTGCGGCTGACATTGCCCGAAAGATCGTCGCGTCGTCCGCCAAAAACACGCCGGGATAGGCCATGAACAGCTTAAACGAAGTGATCCCCTCGTCCATCAGCTTATACATTTCCTTCTCATCGCCGTCCTCAAACTCGGTGGTGATGAGATGAAAGCCGTAATCGATGCAGGTCTTGCCCTCGGCCTTTTTGTGCCAAGCGTCCACGCCGGAGGTCATCGATTCGCCCTTCGTCTGCACCGCAAAGTCGATGATCGTCGTCGTCCCGCCAAACGCCGCCGCCCGCGTGCCCGTAAAGAAATCGTCCGACGCAAACGTCCCGCCAAACGGCAGCTCCATATGCGTATGCGGATCGATCCCGCCCGGTATCACCAGCTTCCCGCTCGCATCAATGACCACATCCGCCTCCGTTTTGATCTCTTTCCCGATCAACGAAACCGTCCCGTCCTCGATCAAAATGTCCGCCCTGTAGTCATCAACCGCAGTAACAACGCGTCCGTTCTTAATTAGTGTTTTCATGGAGTTTATTCAATATTATGTTATGTCACCTGTGAGCCAAACACCGTTCCCAACGGGAACAAATTTAATAGCCAGTGGTCGCTTCGACCGCTGGTAGATCCATCAATTCAACCCGATGCCGAAGGTATCGATTTTCCATTGAGAACAAGAGCGACAAATTCCCAAAAAGGATCTGGACGCAAAATTTGACCAATCTTTGTGCCAACCGCGAAATTCGATGCCTTCAGCATCGGATTACTTTTTGTACAACAACCGCAGGTCGAAACGACCAACGGCTATTAAATTCGTTCCCTTTGGGAACAAGAACCGCAAATCGTAATCAATTCAAACCGACGCTGCACAATCGTTCCCAACGGGAACCCTTTTAATAGCCAGAGGTCGTTTCGACCGCTGGTACTTTGATCAATTCAACCCGATGCCGAAGGTATCGAATTCTTAATCCAGGAAATATTTCTCATCAAAATCGATCTCGTATCTTTGTAAGAATTTACGATATTCGTCTTCAAAAAGCTCCGTCGTGTGATGTTCCTTTTGATTAGCAATATACTGCTTGACCGTTTCTACCTGTGACTGCCCGATTGAAAATGCTCCGAACCCGGCTTGCCACTGAAAACCGTTGAACCTAACGTCCTTGGTTTTGATCCAATACGAACTTGCTTTTTTCAGTTCCCGCAGCAAATCGCTCAAGGCAATGTTCTTAGATAGAGAGATCAACAAATGGATGTGATTGGATGTTCCATTTGCCGCCAGTAACACGGACTGATGTTTCCGCAGAACGCCTCCGATATACGCAAACAATTCCTGTTCAATTTCGGACAAGATCAATTCATTGCGACCTTTGGTCGAAAAAACAATGTGGACGTAGATCTTGACCAATGTTTGTGCCATTCTCTCCTCACAAACGTTCCTATCGGAAAACATTTCGTAAACGATCCAATTCGGGACACATTTCATAGACGTTCCCAACGGGAACGCATTTAATAGCCAGTGGTCGCCTCGACCGCTGGTGTTGAAAATCAATTCAATCCGATGCCGCAGATCAATTCAACCCGACGTTCAAATAAACGTTCCCAACGGAAACACATTTCATAGACGTTCCCATCGGGAACACATTTAATAGCCAGTGGTCGCCTCGACCTCTGGTATTCGAATCAATCAACCCGATACCGAAGGTATCGAATTCCCGTGGGAACAAAAACCGCGAATATGACAAATCCTCAATGTGCCATGCGCGAAAATTCGATGCCTTCAGCATCGCGCCTGTTTCTCGATCATTACCGCAGGTCGAAACGACCAACGGCTATTAAATACGTTCCCTTTGGGAACAAGGACCGCGGATTATTTGATCCCCTGATGCCAACCGATCAACGAAACCGTCCCGTCCTCGATCAAAATGTCCGCCCTGTAGTCATCAACCGCCGTAACAACGCGTCCGTTCTTAATTAGTGTTTTCATAACCATATCCCTTCAATAATAAATAACGTCGTCGATCTCTTCCCTCGTGCGGATAGACGTTACGCAAAGCCGTCGGAACCTTTGTCCGTTAATGAGTCTTAAATTGCGGACTCTGAAGCATTGGAGACGGTGCTGGAGGCTTTCTTTCTTTAGGTAGTAAATAAAACTCTGCTTCGTTCGTCGGGTTCATTCCGCCTTCGATGATCTGTACTCTACCCAATTTCGTTTTCGTCGTCAGTCGGTTAGCATACAGGCGAAACTGAGCGAGCCTTTTACGATAAGTCCGATATGGCAATTTATCATCGAAGTAAACTAGAACGTATGGAACGTACTTCCCTTTTGACTCCTTTGCCTTATACGCGATGCCGTATAGGCTTCCGGCTATCAAATAGTCCATCCCACCGTCTTTTCCCTCTTTTGGATTGTAGAAGAGGCGAGTCTCATAAGGGTAATATTGAGCCTCCGGCACAGAAGGAGGAAATCCGTTACATCTGAAGGTATTATCCTTACGCGCGGGGATATATGTAACGCGTAAAAGATTTTGGGACATATTCATGAAATAGTATTGAACACCTGCCTCCGGATCTGTCCAAGTGCCATAGAAGGCATCATCGCCAGAAATGAAATATTTGCTCTCTATAAGTTTTAACTCTTTAGCACTTTTGTTGGCGTCCTCATCCGGTGGCCAAAAGGCAATAGAAATTACAGTATCCTTTTCAACATTCCATCCACGATCACAACGCTCCTTTGCATAATTTACAGATATTCTCTTTTTCTCCTTTTCGTAATCTACCTCGCCGTAATAGGTTCCTTCTTTCCCTGCACCCAATAGTTTTTCCACGTCGACCCTGCTGGTCTTCAATGGAGATATTCCATTCCAAATATTTGCTTGAGCATAGACGCCTTGAGCAATGAAGATAAACGTGGAAATGGTCAAAAAGTTTCTTCGCATCAAGATAATCATCACGGCGTTGGGGTGTCCTTATTCAATTTGTCTGGGCTTTGCCCATCGATGTGCGGGAAAGCTGTGCTTTTCCGTAACGTTTAATAAATGACCCAAGCGGCTATACCGCCCGTTTAAGATAGGCGGCTTGAGCCGTCTTTCCGCGCCCACGCGGCAGATAGCCACGTCGTTAACGGCGTGGTGAGGTCATTCCGATGGCTTAAGCCGTTTCGGGTAAGGGCGTTGAAACGCCCTATCCATCTCGATCAACTCGATACCACGCCCTAAAGTGCGTGGCTATTTGCCCAAAGGGCAAGCCCCGTAAACGAGGCTAAACAAAGCTACGGCGTTGGCGTTTTCTTCGACGGTGACTTGTATTCGGACTTTTTCTTGAGGCCCATGGCTTGGATCTCGTTGGAGCTGTCGCCGAACTGGGCTTTTACTTGATTCTTGGCCCCGAGGACGAAGTCGTGAAAGGCCCATTGTGACGCGACTTCGTCGTCGCGGCTGGCGGCGGCGGTCGCGGCATCCTGAGCACTCTTTTCCTGTGCCGCATCCATCGCTGTCTTTGCCGAAGAACCGTTTGCGAGCGCAAATGCCGCGTTTGCGGGCGTGTATCCTGAAATGTCCTTCAGCGCAGCAAAGGCGTCGAGGTCGTCATTAAGCTGTTTCGAAGACAATGGTCTTGTGTTTTGCTCTGCCATAAAGAAATCTCCTTGAAATATTTTATTGTGCGATTAGCGGACATTATTGTAAGCCCAAACAACGTTCCTGTCGAGCAAAAATCCTTTAGTGTGCGATGCCGCAACGTTCCTGCGTAACGCCACATCTTTCCTGTCGATCCTTACAACGCATCTATCCGGGCTGTCGTTGCCCTACGCCGGATCGCCGGCGACGCCAATGCCGACCTCAGAGCGTTTGTGCCCGGCGGCGACGTATCTTCCGTCATCCTTCTTTCACGCCGTTTTCAGACGTCGAGGTTGCCCCAGACATCGCTCTTTCGGTCGCAAGATTCCAATATGTTATACTGACCCCGTCTATTAATAAAATTTAAGTTTTTCTCCGCCTCTGACAGGCAATAATTCCTTTTTCCGATAGTCAAGAGGAGGCCGGAGATGAAAGTAAAAATAATGTTTGCCGCGATGGTTTGTGTCGTGTGCTTTTTGATCGGGTGGCTTACCTATTCGGCAACGATGTTATTTGTCGGTATTTTGAGGGGCCAGGTCGAATTGTGCGACGACCGCGTTCAGGGTTGCGATCAACCGGGACAATCGCCGAGCTCACGCTGACCTACCAAATTAATTACTTGACCCGCACGAACGGCATATCGCGCATTCGCGATGCACCGATGTGCAGCTTTGTTATCTTTCCGCTATTGTTCCGCTCGAACCACATCACGCCACCTACGCCCTCGACGGTGAAATGATCTTTGTACTGGGGACGAAGCGGTAACCGCGTCGTCGGCCGCTGGACAAAAAAGGCTTTGCCGCCATCCACCACAAACTTAAACGTCGCTCCCGCTTCCTCGCTGTACCATTCACCAGCAAACGAATTTAGAACGGCGGCTGTCGGCGTCCACCCGGTTTCGGCGATGTAGCGATTGATCTCGCCCTCATTGTTTGCCGCGAAGGCGATCACCTTACCGCCAGCCCCCGTTTCAAATTTCCAACGAACGGCTCCATTTCCCAATTGAAACAAACCATCGCGAAGCAGCCGCAAGACACCGCCGCCCGCGACCCGCAAGTTTCCTTTGTCAACAACGGTGGTAAGCGGCATATGCTTCTTTTCATGACGCCACAGGCCGACGTATTTCTTAAGCATATCCTGTGTGACAGAAACGGGCTCAACCTTTGCCTGTTCGGCAGGTGGGCCGAATATCTCCTCAAACACGCCGTATGCCAAACCACCCGGATTGTTACCCGTCCCGTTGCAAAGAACGGCGACCGAGAGTTTCTTGTCTGGAACGCGGGCAAGAAACGTCTGATAGCCGGCTGTCGAGCCGCCGTGCGTAATATCCTTCATCCCGTCGCTGGCGGTTTCAACACTCAACCCGAGAGCATAGTTGATCTTGCGACCGTCGTTGAGGATGCCCTGCGTTTCAAGTGCTCTTACAAACGGCTCGCCGAAAGTCTTGGCATCGAGAGCAGCGTTCCATTTTAGCCAATCGCCGACGGTCGTCAGCATTCCGCCATTGCCGTAAACGTTCATAAACGGCATGTCGAGTTTCCATGGGCCGTTGCCGTCTCTCGAATATGCCTGCGCACGTCCGGGCACGAGCCGTTGATAATCGTCCCGCCATGACGAATGCGTCATACCGAGCGGCTTAAAGATGCGTTCGGCAACAAAGTCAGGAAACTTCTGCTTTGAGACACGTTCTACGATCTCTGTAGCGAGTTGGTAACCGCTGTTGGAATACGAATACTCGGCTCCCGGCTCAAAATCGAGGGCCTTTTGATGAAAGATCACATCCAGGGCCAATTCCTGGCTCACTACTCGATCTCCACGGCCGACACCGGTTACACCCATCACCGATCCCCAGTCGCGCAAGCCTGAGGTGTGGTTCAAAATATGCCTGATCGTCAGCGGCTTGCCATAATCGGGCAGCTCAGGAATATACTTTCGAACCGGATCGTCGATACTCAACTTCCCCTCAAGCGAAAGCATCACCAACGCCGCCGCCGTAAACTGCTTCGCGACCGACCCCGATTCAAAGATGGTCTCGGCAGTATTTGGAATGCCATGCTCCATCTCCGCCATCCCAAACGCCTTTTCAAACACAGACTTCCCATCCACCGAAACCCCAACCGCACACCCCGGAGCGGGCATTGTCACAGCCTTCGCCGCTTTCTCGAAAGCACGCTCGGCCCCAGCAACCGCCTTTTCCCTGTCCGGCACCTGCGAAACCAGCGTAGCGACAAGAAACCCCAAAACAGCAACCAAACTGATCGATCGGTTAATTTTCTTTTCCATGAAATCTATACCCCGCCCGCGAAAAAATTGTGACGTTCCCATCCGCCCGATAGTCGTCCACCGCAGTAACAACCTGCACTTTCTCAAAAGCGTATTCACATATTTCAATCAGTCTTACACCACTGATGTCTCGTCTCTCTAAGAGTCTCAAGGGGTCGCCCGCACGTCTTGCATTTTCGAAGTACGATATGGTTATCAGCCACGGGAATTTTCAGATCGGCAGTTCTGTCAGTCCTGTCACGCAAGCAAACGTCCTCATGTGCAGTAATAAGCGGCTCGAAGGTTACGACAATTTGGCAATGTCGACACGCCCGAATTTTTCTGCATCTGCCAGCATGATGTAACTCTCCAACCGTTGGGTCAATATCTCGCAAGGGGGTGCGGCAGAAGTCACAAACGACATTAAGCATAATTCTCGCGTTCCTAACCAAAAAGCTAACAAAGAGCCATACCGGCATCGAGGGCCTCGACCAACCGGTCTACGGTATCTGTCTTTGTGTTCAACATCAAACCGGTTCGGATGACGTTGCCGTACAGGCCGCCTTTGCCGATGAGGACGCCTTTGCGCTTTGTTTCTTCGAATACGCGCAGAACAGCTTCGGGGTTCGGTTCTTTTGTTTTGCGGTCCTTTACGAGTTCGATGCCGAGCATCAGGCCTTTGCCGCGAACGTCACCGATACAGGCGTGTTTCTCCTGCAATTCGAGCATTCGCTTTAGCAAATAGTCGCCCACAACGCGGGCGTTTGTTAACAGGTTATCTTCCTCGATGACCTTAATTACCGCGAGGCCCACCGCTGACGAAACCGGATTGCCGCCAAATGTCGAGAAGGTCAGTCCTGGGAAAGCGTCAGCGACCTCGGGCGTGGCGATAGTCCAGCCGATCGGCACACCATTGCCCATTCCTTTTGCCGAAGTAATAATGTCCGGCTCGACGCCCCAATGCTCGATGCCGAACCATTTATCGCCCGTGCGTCCCCACGCTGCCTGCACCTCGTCCGAGATAAACAGGCCGCCGTGATTGCGTGCGATCTCGGCGACACGCGGGAAGTATTCCTTTGGCGGAATGATAAATCCGCCGACGCCTAGGATCGTTTCCGCCATAAATGCCGCGATGTTGCCGGTCGTAGTGGTGTTGATGATGTCCTCGACATCGTCAGCGCACGCGACGCCGCACGACGGATATTCGAGCTTTAAAGGACAGCGATAACAGTACGGTGCGGGAGCGTGAACAATACCAGGGATCTGTGCAGCGATCGGCCGCCAAGTCTTATGTCCAACCGAAGCCAATGCCGTCGCCGAACGCCCCGCATAGCTGTGCCGCAAAACAACGATCTCGTTATTCCCCGTCGCAATTTTTGCCGCGAGTATCGCCGTGTCGTCAGCCTCAGTCCCGCTATTTGAGAAAAATGATTTCTTCAAATTCCCCGGCGTGATGTCAGCCAATTTCTCAGCCAGATCGCCCTGCGGCTCGTTCGCGTAGAGCGTTGACGTATGAGCGATCTTATCGACCTGCTCTTTCCACGCCTGATTTACCCGTGGATTCGCATGGCCAATGCTGACCGTCAGCACACCGCCAAAGCAATCGAGATACTCATTACCCTGATCGTCCCAAACCTTTTCCCCCTCCCCCTTTACCAACGCCAGCGGCTCCTGATAATAAGTCGCAACTGCGGGAAAGAGAAATTCCTTGTGCTTTTCAACCGCACTCTTTATCGATGATCGTTGTTCTGGTTGTGTCATATTATTTTAGCTCCCGTCGATGGTGTCATCGAATATCTGAATAGTATCCCGCGAACCGTGCAAAACTCGGTAGATTTCAACGCCGCGGTCAGTCGGGAAATAGAAGATGTTGTAGTTGTTGTAAGGAAACAGGCGGAGACCAGTTATTAAATCATCCCGGGCAGTGCCGATTAAGGGGGACTGAGAAAGTATGTCAAATTTCGATGAAATATTCCGTATCAATTGCCGAGCTGCGTCAACGTTATGAAAGGAAATGTAATCCCAAATCTCGTCAAGGTCAGTAAATACAAATGGGGAGAATTCAATTGATCGGCTCATCTTTTCTCCGTTCTTGCTTTTGTCCTCTCCATTCCTCGTCGAATAATATTTTCCGCAAAATCTTCGAGTTCCGACGCTTTCACCGTTATGCCCTCACCGTTTCGAATCGAATCAACCCCAAGCATGATCTCGCGGCGCAGTTCGTCGCGGCGGATTCGTTGCAACTCATCGTGATCCTGTAGCGTTCTCAGACTCTCACGCACAACTTCGCTGGCCGAATTATAGCGGCCCGTTTTCACTTTATCGTTAACGTATTTTTCCAGTTCGGGCGTCAATGAAACATTCATAATTTAATATCACTCCACGCAAAATTTTAATGACAATAACAAAGTCTGTCAATGTTTGTTATCTCCCATTCGTTCCCGTGAACTCCGTGGTCCGACGACCAGGCGAAAACAACACTTTCGTGTACTTTCTGACCGAACACTCAACCGAGGATCTTTGTTCCGGTTGTAGCATATTATTGTCCTACGATCTTACTCGAGTCCCGGATTTCTCAAAGGGGCGATCTGATCAAATGATTGAGTTTGCAGTTTTGCGATCTGTTCGCCAAGCAAATCGTATATGCTGTCGGTTTTCGGCGCCATCGCGAGAGACATTTTGTAAGCACCGATGGCCTTGTCGCGGTCGCCGACCGCTAGGTACTGATTACCAAGCTCCAAACTGACAAAAAAGCAGGAATCGTCTAAAGATAGAGCCCTCTCGATACCGGCGATCCCCGCCGCCAAGTCAGGCTCCGCTGCGTAAACCTTTGTATAGACCGTTCGGTAAAAGATATCACGTGCGAACATCGCTTTAGGCTGGTCAAATGTGCCCTGAAATATGAACAAATTTCCAAAACGCTGTACCGGAATACTATTGCGAAATGATTTTCCCACATCCCACCACCTACCTTCGCCGAGTTCGTTGGCCCCGATCATAACAGTGCCGGTAATCGTTTCGGTCTCAAATTGCGGATCGTCTTCCTCGTCGTCGCGTCCGACATAATCCATGCCACGAGCCCTGCGGTCTGCAGAATTCGAGAAATAGGCAAAAAATGGCACTTCCCCCTTCGGCTCGAGCTCGGCATGATAATAACTGGCGGCTTCGCCAATTCTCTGGCTCAGATCAACGCCCTCATCATTAAAATACAAGTAGCCGTTTTCTGCACCACCTGAAAATTCATTGAAATATTCCCAGGGCCTCATCTGCGGCAGTGCGGACGTACACGCGGCTATCAGTAGCAGAGCCGAACCCGCGTAGATAAGATACGAGCGGGAGCGAACCGCCCAAGTCAGTGCCGCGGCCCCAAGGATCGCCATCAGCGGAAATATCGGCAACGCGTGCCGTATCCCTGCATAGCTCGATCCGCGCATCAGGAAGAACATAAACATCGCGGAAAATGCGGCAATGACAACGATCGGTCCGACAAACTCGTGAGGCACTTTACCGCCTAAAACCAAACCCGCCCCGACGAGGCTGAGAAGCAGCAAACCGATGGGCAGCTTCGCACCAATCAAGCCGGGAAACAGATATATCGGGCCCCTTGAGTAATAGTCCTTACCAAACGCCCGCACCTGGATCGCCCGGCCTTCGAGGCCCGCACGCACAGTATCGGCAAGTCCCCATATGTACGCGCGCGGAAACATGTGAACACTTAACATGGTATTTAACAGCCCGCGATATGTGGGAGACTTAATATCGCTAATCTTTTGGGCCATTGGGCGGTTGAATGTCTCGTCGGTCGAACCCGGCGTCTCGCGAAAATGAAACCCGTAGAATGCCCACAATACGACAATCCCGCCCAGAACCGCAGCCGCTACCATCCCGACGCGTTTCGCCCGCGTTTTGATCGGATCCGCTTTTTTTGAAAAGACCGCGATCGCCACGCCGATAGCACCAACGGCGAATAGGGTAATTATCCCAGAATGTTTTGCACTCAAAGCGACGCCGACGCTTATCGCCAACAAAACGAGGTCGAGCATTCGCCAGGTTCGGAACGCTTGCGCAGCCAGCAGGATCGCGGTGCCCGACGCCAGAGCGACAGAGAGATCGGTCATCACAACTGGCATATGTGCGGCAATTGTCGGATCGATGGCCAGAAAGAGCAACGCCGCGATGGCAAAAACATCTCCGAAAAGGCGCCTGACGGCCAGCGTTGAGCAGAAAAGCAGAAGGCCATTCAGGGCAAACATTGCCGTTCTGGCCCGCGTTTGCAAAACAAATGGATCGTTATGCTTATAGGCATCCGTTTCGACAAACGTCCGCTCATCGTCCTTGTCGCTATAAGGTCGATACGGCGACAGTTCGTAGGGGAAGATCGAAACATAAGCCCCCACCCATAGCTTTGTCAGCGGAGGCTGCTCAGGATTCAAACGAAAATCACCGGTTCGAACATACGCGACGCCCGAACCAATGTGATACGCCTCATCAAAGGTAAAGCTATCCAACCCGGTGGCAATATTCGACCGGATGATCGCTCCAGCAATAATACTTACGACGACGACGAAAAAAACGGCATGGCGCCTAAATGATGCTCCCCGCTGAAATTCAGAGGTTGATACTGATTCTCCATCCATAATTTTTCTCCGAGAATACCGGAGTAAACCGGCAAGCATCTGCATTCGACGAACTTCGAAATCGACCCGCCTCTATCCTTTTAACTGAGCAGCCTTTGTTTCGTCTGCCAAAGCAAGATTTGTCTGTCCAAGAGATCGATATACCTTCGCGCGGTGAAGATATAGCCTTTTGAGGGCCGGGGCGATGGAGATCGCTTTGTTTATATCTTTTAGAGAATCATTGGTGTAGGCCGGAACCTGGTTCTTCCGCGAAGCAGGGCCGCAAATATCAGAAAGTTCCCTTTTGCAGAGATCGGCCTGAAGGTGTCTAAACGTGGACGTGGTTAGAAATATCTGCGCTGTAAGCTCCGCAGACATTACCTTTAGCAATCCAACCGAAAGCAATTTCATCGACTGATCCTGCGTCAAACTGCCGCTCGGAAATGCATCCAATGCCCGCTGGCCGATCGCTACAAGCTCGACGCCCGGCATGGCCAGAATACCGTAAAGGGCGATGTCTGCGTCGTACTTACTCTTAATAAGGTCGGCGAATTTTGCGGACGTTACCCGATCGTTCTGCCGTTCAAGTACGCCAGCCTGGAGTGCCTCGAGCAGCGGTTTCTGTGCGGCCGAGTAGGCTTCGATCGCAAGATCGGTGTTGCCGGAAAGCTTGTAGGCACGTGCGAGATCCTCATTGATCTTTGAACGGTTTAGCTCGGTATAAAGCCTGGCCGTCGTGCTCGAACGATCCGACGGGGCCAGGCTCAACGCTCGCTTGAGCGAAATGATCGAATTCCGTGCATCGTTCTGCGCGAGATATGCCTTGCCCGCATCGGCGGCGGCCCGCCAATCGGCTGCAACAACGACCGGAGCTGCGGTTTTTGGCGGCAATGCCGTCTTAGGCCTTGATTTAGCGATCTCGCCATTTGCATAGTCAAGCCAGCCTTTCGCGTATGGGTGTTTTGGGTCGAGCCGCAACGCCGTGCGAAAGTCCGCAGCCGCCAATTCATAACTGCCACGCGACGAACGTATATTCCCGCGCTGATAATACGCGTCCGCATCCTTCGGAATGAGCTGGATCGCCTTGTTAAAGTCGCTCAACGCCTGGGCGTCCTTCCGGATCTCGGCATATGCCTGGCCGCGCGTCCGGTAGGCGGTCCCATTCGCCGGATCGATCTTTATGGCCCGATCAAGATCAGCGATAGCCAAATCTGAGAATTTCGCTCCCAATACTCGTTTGGCAAAATACATCTGTCCACGGGCAAGCCACCCATCAGCCTTACTCGCGTCTCTCGCCAGCGATCGGGTCAGGTCGGCGATCGCTAGATCAAATTCTCCTTTGCCGGAATAGCAAAGTGCTCGATTGTAATATACATTTGCCCTTTCGGGGCGAATGGCAATGTACGCTGTATATCGTTGGATCGCGGCATCATACTGCCCTGCTTCCTGAAATACTAGCCCCTGCTGAAACAGCTCCTTTGCACGCCGGATCTGATCAGCAGTCTGCGCATTCAAAACGAACGCAAGCTGAAGCAATACCAATAAGGCGAAACCAGCCTTCCTCATAAATCCTTAGGATCAAATATTTAGCTGTTCTTATTTTTCTTTTTTCCCGGGCCATCGTTGACCGGCGGCGCTCCGTCCTCGGGCATCGGGATGGTCAGTTTCCACATTCCGTCTTCTATGATGAAGTCCATCGTTGACCATTTGCCCTCTTCGTCGAGGTATTCGAGGGTTGCCTTGTCACCGGTTATCTTTTCGTTGCGGGCGTCGGGGGTCGCGGCCTGGGGCTTTTCGCAAAGTTCCATCAGCAATTCATCCAAGGTCTGCGGTTTATCGCCAAGACCTGAGATCTCAGTAAAAAACTCAATAATGTCCTTTGAAAGCAGCTTTTTGAGCGCCGGAACGTCTTTGTTATTGCGTGCTGCGTATGCAGCCCTGTAGGCGTCGGTCGGTGTGCCCGTCCCGGTCGATGGCGGATCTGCCGCAACAGGCGTCGTCGTCGCCTGATTAGTGTTGGCCGCGGTATTTGCGGTGTTCTGATTCGAAACAGCATTGTTGCCGGCGGTGTTTCCACAGCCCGAGGCCATTCCGATGGTGATCGCGACAAGCACGATGACGAGTAGATTGATCTTAATTTTCACGTAATCTCCTGATTTTCAAAAGTCTTGACGAATTCTAATGCGAACTAGTTCCCGAACAAAGCGGCCGATGACCTTTTTCGCCCTTATTCATCGTCAACAAACTCCGCCACTGTCTGCCGCCGCCGATCTACATTTAATTGCAAAACATCCGGTCGCGAATAATGGCCTGTCGGGTCAAAGTTTTGCCGCTCTTCGCGGATCCGTTTGTGGTCGATGGTCGCGATGATCAATTTCTCTTCGTTGCAAAACGGCTCGACGACCCATTCGCCATCGGGACCGGCGATGCACGAACCGCCGTCACCGAGAAATTCGGGTGCGTTTTCAATGATCGTCTCAATCCCCGGCAGACCCGCGGGCAGATCGCTCTTTCGCATAAGTGACGAGACCGACGCGACATACGAACGTGATTCAAAACCAATGAACCGCGTGATGTCCTTCGTATTTCTCAAACATCCCGGCCAAACCGCAAAATGCAGATCCTCGCCCTGTGCATAGAGAGCGGTACGAGCGAGCGGCATCCAATTTTCCCAGCAATTCAGCCCGCCGACCGTAAACGCCCCAAGTTCGTGTGTCCGCAGACCATGCCCATCGCCCGTCGCCCACGTCATCCGCTCGTCGTACGTCGGCATCAGCTTTCGATGCACCGAGCCGATCTCGCCGTTCTTGCCAATGTAAACCAACGAAGCGTAAACACTCTCCCCGCGATCCGCAGGCCGCTCTAAAATCCCAAGATAGACCGCGATCGTTCTATCGCGTGCGATCTCACAAACGCTCGCTAGATCGCCAAGCTCGATGCAAACGGCCTGATTCACATATTCGGCGTGAAACTGCTTGTGAAAAGATGAATTGAATTCAGTGACCTTCGAATGCTCCAACCACCACGGATAACCCGGCACCAAAGTTTCGCCAAAAGCAACAAGATCGCAACCGCTATCAGCCGCTTCGGAAATGCGTGTACAAACCTTAGCGAGCGTCCGTTCGCGGTCAAACCATACCGGAGCGATCTGTGCTAGAGCGATGTTCAGCAAGTCGGACATACTATCGCTTCAATTCCGCCTCGGCAGCGATGTAGCCAAAGCTCGCCCACTGATTTCCTGCCGTAATTTTCTTAAATATCTGCATTGCCATCCGCCGGTCACCGTTGTAGAGATACCACGCACCGAGCCCGTAGCCGAGCGAAGCGTTCCCCAGCGTCTCCGCCTTTGTGCCAAGTTCGTTCGTCAGCATCTCGGCCTTTACCTCGCCCCGATACAGCCGGATCAGCTTGAGATAGTCCTCATTCTCGATCACCTCAAAATCGCCGCCGATCGGCTCAAGGATCTTCTCGGCATCCCTATTCTTTTCGAGACGGCGAAGCGTCATGTAATACCAGTGTGATGTCGCCGCAAGCATATCGTTGTTCTTCGAAACCGCCGTGCATTCCTTATAGGCGGCTGCGGCTCGCTTAAAGTCACCCTTCAGATAGTACGCAAGACCCAAGTGGTACCAAATATTGGATTGGAGCGTGCTCGTAGGGATATTTTTCGCATTCGGCATTCCATCCGGCTCGACCTCATCGGGCTTGCCCTTTATGAGCTTTGCCGCCCTTTCAAAGTCCGCGATGGCATCGTCAAAACAACGCAGCGTGATATAACGATGACCGCGATGGCGATACATCCTCGCATCTTTGGGAAATTTGCCAATACCGATAGTCAGAGCCTCGATCGCGTCTTTGTATTTGCCGAGATAACCCTTTCGCCGTGCATACCAGATCAGATTGTCCGCCGTCGGCTCGCCGGCATATTCGCGGGCGGCTATCTCCAGCTTCTGCGAATGCTCATACCGCTCCTCATCGCTCATCGCCGGTGCGACCTCTTTCGCATTTTCATAGCACGCGGCTCCGTACGAAGACACGCCAAGCCCTAAGCCGATCACCAATGAGACAATTAACTTTTTCATTTCGTGCATTTTAGCAGGGATCTACCATCTTTCCAATACGTTCTCTAGCTCAATGACCAAGAGGCGTGGGCCGCCGAATCGTCACGGATTCTGGTCCTTTCGAAAAAGATCTTACCCGCGAATAGCACGAATCAATACGAATAAAAGGGACCAGAATTGTTCCTATTATTCGTGTCCATTCGTGCAATTCGTGGCAAAACCTCTTCTCTTCCTTTCGCGTCCTTTCGCGTATTTAGCGGTCAGATCTCTTATCGGCAAAGTCGGCGGAACCTAACAATCTCGGCGAAGCACTACGAACTCGGCATAATATGACGATCCCGGCGGTTTGGTATTCCAATTTCTGAAAACCCGTGCTAGCGTGATTG
>JBATDM010000008.1:0-25904 GCA_049663465.1 Pyrinomonadaceae bacterium | reverse complement strand
TTGTTGGCGTGCTTGCCGCCAACGTAGATCTCGGCTACTCGTTGCGGTAGCAGATCGCCGAGGAAATTTATTAGCGTTCGATTAGTCTGGCGTTTAGCGGTAACAGCGTCGGCAATATTCATATCGGGGAGAAGATCGATCAGGACCGGTTCGCCTTTGTTCCAGTAGTTTGATATCTGGAGGATGGCCGGGCCTGACAGTCCGCGGTGTGTGAAGAGAATATTTTCGCTAAACTGCTGCTTGCCTGCCGACACTGTCGCCTCTACAGAAATACCGGCGAGTGTTTTGTAACTATGGCCGCTCATCACGAGTCCGACGAGGGACGGCCGCGTTTCCACCACGCTGACCCCAAACTGCCGGGCAATTCGATAGCCGAGATCGGAGGCCCCAACTTTCGGAAATGAAAGGCCGCCGCAAGCGACAACAAGGCTTTGTGCCGAAAACACACCGCGATCAGTTTCGACCAGAAACGTCTCAGCTTTGGTCACTCCGGAGACGGAACAGCTAGTAAGAATCTCGACTCTCGCCCTTCGGCATTCTGCGAGCAGCATTTCAACGATCTGCCGAGAACTCTCACGACAAAAGAGTTGACCGAGCGTCTTTTCGTAAAACGGTATCTTGTGCCGCTTGACCAGATCAACGAAATCCTGACTGCTGAAGCCGGCAAGGGCAGATTTGCAGAAGTGTGGGTTCTGAGAGATGAAATTCTCCGGACGGACGTCCAGGTTTGTAAAATTGCATCGTCCGCCGCCAGAGATTATTATCTTGCGGCCGACCTCGGCATTGTGTTCTAGAACCAGGACCTTACGGCCGCGTCTACCGGCGGTGATGGCGCAAAACAAGCCAGCCGCACCGCCGCCGACAATGATAGCGTCGTAGATCACCTAGACGCTATATCGCTCTTTCAAGACGGCCGCGTGATGCAGAACATGGCCGGCCATAATGTAGGTCATTGCGCGGGTAGAGATAGGCAGTCCGCTTGCCGTGCCCATTCTTCGTGAGGCCTCATCCGAGAGATTATTCAATAGGATCAGATTCGATCTGCGTTGGAGGTCGAATTCATCGAGAAGACTCGCAAACGGACGTTTGTTAGCATTCGAAGTTTCGATATAGTCGTTCTGTTCAAAGCCTTCTATAGGCGTTTCGTCGCCTCGTGAGATACGCAGAACGCGGTATGCGAACATTCTCTCACCATCGATCAGATGACTGAGAACTTCTTTTATCGTCCATTTGCCATCGGCGTAGGTAAAACTTCCCTTTTCCTCGGGAAGCCCTTCGAACATCGAACGGAGATCGCTCGCTTGGCTGTCTAAGACCTCAAGAACGTCCGCAGACTCTGCGACCTGCGAAACATAATTTCCATAGTACGGTGCGTACTCATTTGGTTCGGGACGGTTCATTATTTGGTTCCTCTCTGATTTGAGATAATATTACCAGAACGTTGCAAAATTATTGTAAGCGAGGACCTATGAAGCATCTCATTTTAGGGCTAGTTGTTTTTTTGTTGTCGACAGCGTCCTTTGCCCAAGGCGGGAAGGCAGAACCAAAACGCATTAAGTTTGCTCCGCACAGTTCAAGTACGACTTTGTCAGGCTCACTTTCAAACGGCCAGGAGATGGAATACGTCTTTGCGGCGGAAAAAGGGCAGACGGTGACGATCAAGAACTCCAAAACGAGCCTCTTCGATTTTCGGGTTTTCAATGAGGAATTTGATTTTGAGACCGAATTTGAAAGCTCGCGAACTCTGACATTTGAGATCCCGGAGAGCGGCGACTATTTATTTTTTGTCAGAAAGAAGCAGGTCAAAACGCCGCGTACCGCCCGCTTTTCGCTGACTTTGGCGATCAAATGAACATCTCTGCTAATTTTTAGGGGTAATAAAGAAAATGAAAAGAACAGTATTAATATTCGTGCTTGCGTTGATCTCGCTTGTGGCCCTGTCCCAATCTGGAGCTGAGGCTGTCGGTGTAACATTTGCCGACCGCTTTGCCGCGGCTTCGCCGATCGGAGAGACCGGAACGTACAACTTTGACAAAAACCATTCGGTCATTGGGTTTAAGGTAAAGCACAACGGCCTGATTGAGATACCGGGGTACTTTAGGGACTTTACCGGGACGATCAATTACGACGCAAAGGACGTCGCAAAATCGACGGTAGAATTTACGGCCAAGGTTGCAAGCGTCGACACGGGCGTGGGCGGGCGGGACAACCACTTAAAAACGGCGGATTTCTTTGACGCTGCAAATCACCCGGACATCACGTTTAAGAGCACAAGGGTCGAGCAGAAGGGAAAAGATTGGATGCTGACAGGTGATTTTACCCTTCGCGGCGTAACCAAATCGCTGACGTTTCCTTTCAATATATCGGGTTTTTTGCCAGCGACCGAACGTGGGACAGGGCGAATGGGAATTGTGGCTGAAACGAAGATCAACCGCAGGGACTTTGGTGTCAACTACGGTGTGGACGCGGTCGTTTCGGACCAGATCGGTATCGTTATCCAGGTCGAAGCGCCGATGAAACGCGATGCTCCGGCCAAGCCAGCTCAATAACTCGCATGCTCGAATACCATAATGCCTTCCGCCGGTAATAACATGGCATCCGTGGCGAGCATAATGCCTTCCGCGGACCATATCATGGCATCCGCGTCGAGCACAATGGCGTACGCGCCGACCATAAAGGCATGTCGGTTTAGCATAATGGCGTACGCGCCGACCATAAAGGCATGTCGGTTTAGCACAATGGCGTGCGTGCCGACTATAATGCGGTGTCGGTTTGTCGTAATATCGACCCGGAATACCAAAAAACAAAGGGCGAGGCTAATAAACCTCGCCGCCTTTGCTTTTTTCGCGTCCGTTATCTAGTTTTTCGTTTCCCCGCCTCTTTGAAAGAGATGTCGTAGATCGCGTATTGCTCCCAATCTTTGTAGTCGAAGTGCCACCACTCCGTCGGATTGACGATAAATCCTTCCGCTTCCATCAATTGGCGCAGTTTGTCCCGGTTATTTCGCTCTTCGTCCGTACCACCGGCGTAATTGGGCGAGGCACGTTCGGTAAATTCGTCATAACCCGAGGGCATCGGTATCGCTTTTCCTGTTTTCAGATCGTAGATGCCTAGATCGATCGCACAGCCTCGGTTATGCTTCGATCCCTTTGCCGGATCCGCTACAAAGGTCTTTTGATCTTCGCGAACAACTTCCCAAAATAGCTTTGTTATCGACCACGGGCGATATCCATCATAGATAACGATTCCAAGTCCCTGCCGTCCAAGCCATTTGTGAACGCGAACAACGCCTGCAGCCGCCGGACGTTGTAGGAAGGCACGAGCTTCCGGGTAAACGGGCTTTCCGACAAAGTTATTCGCGGTCGCGTATCTGATATCGAGCTTTATCGTTTTGTCGAGTTTTGTGAGTTCTATCAAATCAGCCTCGCGTTTGTTTTGTTCTTGTGGCGGTCCTTGTGAGTATGTAAACGAAAAAAGTGCGAAGAATATCGCCAGAACAGGGCCTGACGAGGTTATTTTATGCAATAGCATAGTGATGGCGTTGGCAAATTGAACTTGGCTGCGAAAATATCTATCGTATCAAGTGTAGCTTATGCAGGAAGAGCCAAACAAACGAAAATGCCCTGCCCGCAGATGGACAAAGGTGCGGGAATAATTACCTTTATCTTCTTCCTTGGCAAAGGTGTGGTTTGGCTGGGCGTAGCCGCCGCTGGTGCATACTACGCTCTCAATTAATTGGGCCTTATCGGCGTTGGCTCGGGATCGGGCTGAATATCGTCATCCAGAATTCTCACCTCGGAGCCGTACTTCTGATATTCCTTAAACCTTATCAGGTTCCGCGTCTCGAATATTTTATCCCGGTCCCGCATTGTGAGCCGGACATCTGAGAGCGACGGCAGCAGATAGCGCTGATCTTCGATCTTTACCCAATCATAGTCGATGAGACGCTTGGCAGAGCGTACCGGAAATGACGCGGGAATTTCCGTCGCTTCACTGTCGATCTTCAAAACCCGGCCTAATTCGATGTCGAGCCAGACACGGCCTTTTATCCCGGAGATAGTCGTCTCTGTGGTATAGCCAACGGCTCCTATCGACTGTTTTGCTAGCTCTTTTTCGACGTTGATCTCAAATATTACGGTTCGACGCCCGTTGATCAGATCCGTGTCGACCGCCTCAAACCTTGTTCGGCTCTCAGGTTTAAATATCGTTGCAAGCATAGTGACAAACTCGCCGGTCGAACTGGTGCCGCCGACCTGTTCATAGCTGCCCTTTGCTTCGGATTGATTCTGAAGTGCTCCATTGATAGTGAGTACTCGGTAACTCTCTTCGCCGCTCGAACGATAGTTGACCGCAACGACGAGTTTGTCGAGATTACGAAAATTTCCCGTTCCGGCGTAGGCCGCCGAGCGCTGGATCTGCTGCTTGACCACAAAGTCCGGCATATCACCGACGGCGTCGAGCGTATTTTTTGTTGTCTTTTCAAGTAACGCCGTCAACTCAGCGGCTGACGGAAGCCGCGCGGCCTCAGGATTCTTGCGCCGCCGATCGGCTTCTTCGAGAGATCGCTTAAGTTCGTCATCATTGGCGCCCTTTGACCTTGTCAACGATCGAACGCCGTCAGTGAGAACAAAGCCGATCCCGCGCCTTCTCAAAGCCTCGATGATCTCATCTTTGCCGCTTGGTTTGTTTTGCAGGCCGTAAAGCATCTTGACGTACTCTGCCTGAGTCAACGGCGGCCCCTGAGCAAGTAAACTCAAGGCCGTGCAGAACAAAATGACCAATAATAATAGCTTTTTCATCCGACAATATTGATGCCTGGGGCCGATTATACGTTGTTTTCCATTCATTGGTTAGTACAGTCGGATGTAAAAAATAAACTTCTTCTGAGATCTCAGCGTCAAAACGGAGGTTCGAGGTTTCGGCTGTTGACCGCCAAGACATCGCGGTATTGAACATGTGATCGACCGCTTAAAATATTTTTCTAGCAGCCGCTTCCTCAGTTGTGAGAAAATATTTGCAGTTATGTAACGGGAAATGTGGCATAAGACTAATGAGAAGAACAAAAATAGCGGTTATTGGTTTGTTTTGTATTCTGAGTATTTTGATGATGTTCTCGGATCGAGTCGTCGTTGAGCGGGTCAAAGCCTTTTCGAGCGGGCCGCCAGCCGGTTACACGGGAGCTCCTGGCGAAATCACCTGTACTGAGTGTCATGCCGGAAGTCCGGGAAACGGCCAATTCACGATCATTGCTCCCGCGACCTATACGCCGGGAGCGACCTATCAGATCACTGTTCGTCATATAACACAGGATCCGACTAGAATACGATGGGGCTTCGAACTTACGTCGTTGTCTGGAAGCGAACGAGCCGGCACATTGGTAAACACGTCTAACCTCACACAGACCATTGACGAATTTGCGAGACAGTATATCGAGCATAGCGGCGACGGCACCTTTAACAATCAGTCAGGAGGGGCTGAGTGGACGTTTAACTGGACCGCACCGGTTGAGAATGTTGGAACGATCGATCTCTGGGCGGCAGGAAACCAAGCGAATGGTGACGGAAGCGCCGACGGCGATCAGATATATACGGCTATGACCTCGATCGAAGTTGCTGATGAAACCCCGACCCCCACCGCTACGCCGACCGCCACGCCACAGGGATTTGAAGGCGATGTAGCCCCGAGGCCGGATGGCAACGGCTCTGTAATTTCAGGTGACGTGATCCAGATGAGGCGATTCGCAACAGGACTTGATACGCCAAGTGTGAGCCCGAATGAGTTTCAACGTGCTGACACGGCACCACGTTCCAGCTCTGGCGATGGGGCTATCAACTCGGGCGATGTTATTCAGGCTCGCCGGTATGCGACGGGTTTAGATCCGGCGACGCCTGCGGCCGGACCGACCGCTCCGGCAACCGCTGCAGCGGGCCCCAAGATGATTTTTGACGATGTTTATTCATATTTATTTGGCAGACAGATGCTTATCACGTCGGCTGACGCCTCACCGGGCGGAACCGCAACGCTTGATCTGGACCTGACGCGGTTTGGTGACGAGGCGGCCGCAAGCTTTACGATCGAGTTTGATCCGACTTGGCTCCGAAACCCAAGGATATCGCTAAATGATGGAGCCCTAACCGGGGCGGTCCTCTCGTTAAACTCAAATAGAATTAGTTCGGGTAGACTTGGTGTGCTGGTAGATTCGGCGGAATCTTTCGCAGCGTCTCCGATACCGAAGAGTTTTCTTTCGATCACATTCGATGTTGATGCCGCCGCATCCGCGGGGGACATTCCGGTGAGGTTGACTGATGCATTGGCCCCGAAAGCGGTTTCGGATACGAATGGGAGAGTGGTCTCGGTGCGTTACGCAGATGGGGCCGTGCGGATCAGGTGACAAGCAAAAGCGGCAAAGTTTCGATCGAAACTTTGCCGCGTAGGTATGATAACGAATGAGGATAATTAGTTAACCCATTCTTCTTCGTAATTAAGCTGCCAATGCCTCGTGACCCATTTCTGAGCTGCTGTCATAGCGGTCGTCTTCCATTTCTTCATATTTTCCAAAATGGTCAATGCCGCCATCGGCTTGCTTGGGTCACGTTCCACGCGGATCACCTGTGTCTGTACGTCGATGATCGTCTTGTTCTCTTCCAAGATCCTTAGACGAACTTCGCTGCCTACAGGCGGCAATGTATCGAGATTGACAAGAGCGCTGGTTTCCCCGACGTTCTCTGTCATTCCCTCTACATTGATAGTTTCACCGCTCTTCTCGTCAACCCAGCTTGCCCTGACAGGCATGCTCGCGATGATCCGATGATGCAATGGCGTCTTGTATGATGATGTAGCGTATTCTACTTCTGCCATTTCTTCCCCTTATTTCTCTCCTAATATAAATGCATTCTGTGCTGGGAAAATTCCCATTCTACCGAATTGCGAGACTAAGTTAATTCACTTTTACAAAAAAGTCAAGTTTCTATCCGTCGAGGAAAACCCTTGTGTTTATTGGACTTGAAAAGGTCCTGACAAATCGACGATGATTTTGTAACTAAAAGTGATACAAAATGTATGTATTCAAACGTCCGAACATGAGAAAAGTTGCGTAGGATGAAAAACACAGGCCAAAAATTAAGGTGGAATTCAGAAAGATCTTGCATTAGCTTAACGCCGCTCCTCGATACTCTGAACGTTGAAAGATGTTGTCCGCTACGTATGGCGTTGTTGCGGTACTCAAGTTGCGTCAGAAAGCGTTAAATGTCCGCCCTTCGCGATCTGCGGCGATGGCTAGGATTGCGTCGCTGTGAGGGAAGGGTTGATAAAAGCTAAATGTTGCAACGAGTTGCGGGCTGCGGTTTTCGTTGCGAGACGCGGGGGTTTGGATGTTCTTGTTAGGATGAAATCCGAGAAAAAGGATAAATATCCGAAAAGCCAAAGCCTCCTACGCTCTCTTCCTTATGTCACAGATTGACAGGTAGTCACGAGACTAGGTCGGACCAATTAACACATTATTAGTGATTCAAGCCGATATGAGGTTGACGAAGGTAAGAAAAAATATAAGAATTCTTTTTGAAAAAACCAGTAGCAGTTCGCAGTCATTCCGCATATGGCCCATTCGTATTCTTTGGTTTAGATTGCGGGGCCAGACCATCAATATGCCGGATCGAGCAAATGCCGCACAGTCGGATTTGTTGATCGTACGGCCGAGCGGGTGATCCATGTTGCGATCGATATTCTTAGTAGAGGACTAAAATATGTATATGAAAATGTTTGAGAGATCTTTTTTCACGAGCCCTATCCGGTTCGCATTGTTGCTTCTTTTTGTGGTTTCGTTTGCGACGGCGATATCGGCGCAGGTGACGACTTCTGAGATGACCGGACGTGTTACCGATGGCCAAGGACAGCCTCTGGCCGGCGTAAGCGTTGAGGCAGTGCATACACCGTCGGGAACGACGTACACAGCTGTCACTAGTGATTCTGGCCGTTATGCGATTCCAGGCATGCGCGTCGGCGGCCCTTATACTGTCAAGGCGATTGGGGCCGGCTTCAATGAGCAGACGCGCGAAAATGTTCAGCTTAGTCTGGGTACGTCAGCCACGGTCAACTTCAATATGAGTACAGCGATCGACGTCGTTGTTACCGTTGTAAATGACGAGATCTTTAGCGAATCGCGAACGGGTGCGGCAACCAACATTGCCAATGAGGTTGTAGAACGTCTTCCGACGATCAACCGAACGATCAATGACTTTACCCGACTCACACCACAGGCTGGTGGTGGCGGATCTTTTGCCGGTGCCGACAATCGTCTTAATAACATTACGGTTGACGGTTCGTATTTTAATAATTCTTTCGGACTTGCCGGTCAGCCGGGTGAACGAACCGGTGTATCGCCGATATCACTCGACGCGATTGAAGAGTTTCAGGTAAACGTGGCACCGTACGATGTTCGACAAGGGAACTTTGTCGGAGCTGGTGTCAATACCGTTACACGAAGCGGAACGAACACCTATTCCGGTTCTGTGTACTATCTTTTCCGTAAGCCAAGCCTGGTGGGTAAGGAGGCAGGGACAAATTCTTTCAACCCAGGCGACTTCGACTTTAAGAATTATGGATTTCGTTTGGGCGGCCCATTGCCGTTTTTCAATTTCGGCGAAAATAACGGGCCAGCCTTTATCTCAGGTAAGAATAAGCTGTTTTTCTTCACCAGTTACGAATCAGAATCGCTGACGCAGCCCGGGACAACGTTTAGAGCACGTTCGGCGTCCGAGACGCCTGGCGGAAATATTACGAGGGTTTTATCCTCAGATCTGGATACGCTCAGCACATATTTGAGAACGAATTTTGGCTACGAAACTGGACCATATCAGGATTATAGCCACGCTACCCCGGCCAAGAAGTTTTTGCTCAGGGGTGACTACAATATCAACCAGACAAACAGGCTTACGCTTCGGTATATCCAGTTGAATTCTGACACGGATGTTCTACTGTCAAACTCGTCCTCCCTCGGCTTTGGTACTCGCCGTACAAATCTTAACGGGTTAAACTTCCAGAATTCTAACTATAAGATCCTTGAGAATATTCGTTCGACCGTTGGCGAATTGACCTCATCGTTTGGCAGCAGCATGGCAAACAGCCTGATCATTGGCTACACCAAGCAGGACGAAAGCCGGGATTCACTCGGAACATTTTTCCCATTGGTCGACATTTTGGACGGAGGTTCTGTTTACACGACATTTGGTTTTGAACCTTTTACGCCGAACAATGAACTGCGATACAACTCGCTCCAGATCCAGGATAATTTCACTGTCTACCGCGGGTCCCACACGTTTCAGGCTGGTGTGAGCATTGAGCGTTATAACTCGGAGAATGTTTTCTTCCCGGGATCACAGAGCGCTTATGTATTTAATTCGCTTGCGGATTTTTACACCGATGCAAATGACTTTCTTGCCAACCCGAACCGCCTTACGTCTCCGATCACGCTGAGGCGTTTTCAGGTCAGGTATTCGAATATTCCGGGCCTTGACAAGCCGGTTCAACCTCTCAAGGTAACGTATGCCGGTTTTTACGGCCAGGATAACTGGAAGGTTAAGGACAATTTTTCGCTGACCTACGGGTTGCGTATTGATGTCCCATTCTTTGGGGCGACAGGATTTGCAAACTCGCAGGTTGACGGTCTGACTTTCCGAGATGAGAATGGTCAGCCTGTTAAGTACAGCACCGAAAAACTACCCGACGCAAATCTTTTGTATTCGCCCAGAGTGGGATTCAACTGGAATCCTTTCGAAAGCGGAAGATTCCAGATTCGCGGCGGAACCGGAATATTTACGGCACGACCAGCTTATGTATGGATATCGAACCAGATCGGTGGTAATGGTGTTCTTACCGGATTTGAGCAATTTGATAACTCGAATTTGAGGCCTTTCAACCCTAATCCCAACAAATATAAACCGGCGACCGTAACTGGTGCCCCAGCGGCATCGTATGAACTCGCTCTGACGCAGACTGATTACAAGTTCCCGCAAATATGGCGTTCGAGTATTGCGACTGACGTCAAATTACCGCTCGGCTTGGTTGGCGGTGTGGAGTATATCTACAACAAAGATGTCAACGGGATCTACTACATCAACTCGAACCTCGCCGTTCCGAATACATCCTTCGCCGGGCCGGATAACAGACCGCGATGGACGACCGGAAACAGGCTCAACAGTTTTATTACGAGTGCAGTGGTGCTGAAGAATCAGAATGTCGGCAAGGCTTGGAACCTGGCATTCACTCTTGAAAAGCCATTTTCCAAGGGCTTGTTCGTAAAGGGAGCTTATAGCTACGGCGAAGCAAGGAACACGGTTGACCCGGGATCGATCGCTTTTGGTTCGTGGAATAACAATCAGCACGCCGGCGATCCGAATAATCCGGGAGTCGGATTCAGTGGAGCTTCGCCTGGGCATCGGATCTTTGGGACCTTCTCATACCGAAAGGAATACTTCCGGTTCGGAGCGACCACGGTTTCAATGTTCTGGGAAACCAGAAGCGGAGGCAACGCGAGCTATGTCTATAGCGGCGACCTCAATGGCGATGGCGGAACAAGCAACGATCTGATCTACATCCCGAGTAGCGTTTCAGAGATGAATTTCGAGCAGTTTACATCAAGCGGCACGACGTTTACGGCTGCTCAACAGGCTACCGCTTGGGAGGCGTTTATCGCGCAGGATTCGTACTTGTCGAAGAACAGGGGCAAGTACGTCGAACGCGGGGCCGTCTTCTCTCCGTTCTTTACGAAGGTTGATTTTAGTGTTGCTCAGGACATTATTGCCAGGTTTGGCAAGAGCAAGCATAACTTTCAGATCAGGGCAGATGTTCTTAATTTTGGAAATCTGCTAAGCAAGAACTGGGGCGTTGGCCAGGCCTTTAATTCGACCTCGCCCTTGATCGCTCGCGGGGCGGATTCGAGTGGCCGGGCTTTGCACCGTTTGCGCAACTTCGGGTCGAATTTGATCAGCGGATCGTTCATACCCACGGCGGGTACTGGCGACGTTTACAGGATCCAGATAGGATTGCGGTACACGTTTAACTAGGACTTTGCAATTGGCGTTCGGCATAGAACGTCTTATATGGCACGCCTCGTTTGGGGCGTGCCTTTTTTTGCGCGTCGGTTCGGTATAAACTCAGGCAATGCGCGTCTTGCATATCTCATCGGCCAGGACCTTTGGCGGCGGCGAACGGCATTTCGTCGATCTCACTCGCTCATTGGCCGCACGCGGCCATGAGGTTTATGTTGCCCTGCGGCCGACAAATGAGTGGCAGGATCGATTGGCTTTTCTGCCGCCCGAGCGGTTTTTTCATGTATCGATCCGCAACTCATTTGGAATGTTCAGCGCAAAGCGAATTGCTCGCTTTGTCGCGGCAAACAATATCGAGATCATTCATGCCCACGTTGCCCGCGACTATGTTGCCGCCAGTGTAGCTGCTCGAAGCGCGGGGAATGTCCGGCTTGTTCTCACCCGACACGTTCTTTTTCCGATGAAGGCGTTTCATAAGTATGCACTTCGAAATGTTGATGCAGCGATAGCTGTATCGTATGCGGTACGGGCTCAACTCGAACGTATATTCGCCACGCAAAAGATCCACACCATTCCAAACGGGATAGACTTGTCGTCAACCTCGGACGGCGAGCGAGCGGAAAGCGGGCGAGAATTCCGCATATTTCATTCCATTCCTATCGACGCGCCGGTAGTATCAACGATCGGAGAGCTAAAAGTGCTGAAAGGGCAGCGAGACTTTGTCTTGGCAGCGAATGAGGTTGTCAAGCGAGTGCCGGAGTGCCGGTTTGTTGTCGCCGGCCTGGATCATTCACTGGACAAAAGTTTTCGTCGCGAACTGAGGCGGCTCGTTCGGGTACTTGGTCTGGACGAAAATTTTGTCTGGTTGGATTGGCTCGACGACATATCGTCCCTTCTCGCGGCGAGCGACCTGTTCGTTTCGCCATCCCATTCTGAGAGCTTTGGTCTGGCAATATTAGATGCAATGGTCGCCGGTTGTGCTGTTGTCTCGACGGCGACGGGCGGAGCGATCGAATTGCTCCCCGACCCAAAGGCTCTCGTGCCGATAAGAGACCCGATCAGCCTTGCGGATACGATTTGCTGGTATCTGGAACACGAAGATGAACGCGGTCTTCTGAGTAAATTACTGCGATCGACCGCAGAAGAAAAATTCAGCCTTGAACGAATGGTCGAGGCGACGGATCAACTGTACCGGGATCTTGTCGAACAAGGCAAATAGTTCGGCAGATGCTTGCCGTAAACTCAGTATTCGGTTTATCTTATGAGTATGCGGCAAACGATATTCGCCCTCGTCACGGCGCTCGTGATATCGATGAATGTATCCACACAAACTCCCGAACAACTGGCCTTACTTTGGGAAAATGAACATGTTTCCAATATCTTCCCGTCCGACGTTCGCCACAGAGATCTAAAGAACTACGTCGAGGGCCTCAAGAAACTCGGCGTCAAAATCGATCAGGTCGGTTTTTCAAATGCGAGCCGTGAGATCTATCAGGCCGAATGGGGTCATGGGCCGTTGAAGGTGTTTTTATGGTCGCAAATGCACGGCGACGAACCGACCGCCACCTCGGCCCTTATAGACATTTTCACAGTCCTCCAGAAGGATCGCGACAAGGAATGGGTGAAACAACTATCGGGCCGCGTGACGATCCGCGCCGTTCCGATGCTGAATCCTGACGGTGCCGAAGCGTTCCAACGCCGCAATTTGCAGGGCATCGACATCAATCGGGATGCTCTCGACCTAAAGACGCCCGAGGCACGGATCCTGAAGAGACTTCGCGACGACTGGAACCCGGTGGTCGGCTTCAATCTTCACAACCAGGGCTCCTTGACGACAGCCGGCCCTAGTCCGACACAGGCGGCCATCTCTCTTCTGGTCGTTTACGGCGATGCAGACAAGACACCGAGTTTTGGGCACGAGCGTAATACTCGTCTGGTCTCGACGATGACGCTAGCCTTGCAACGGTTTATTCCGGGACATATCGCCCGCTATTCTGACGAATGGACACCTACCGCTTTTGGTGACAACTTTTCGGCGTGGGGCACGCCCGTCATTCTTATAGAAACCGGCGAGCTGTACGGTAAAGACGAGATGTTTCTGGTAAAGATGAATTTCGTGGCGATCCTGACAGCCCTAAATTCTCTCGCTACCGGAAGCGAAGCTGCTGAATCAACCTCGCCGTACCTAAATTTGCCTGAGAACCGATCTGGCTCGCTGGTGAATTTTGTTTTTCGAAGTGGGAACATCGTAGCGCGTGACAATTTGACGGTACCGACCGAAGTTCTGGTCACGATCGGCGATATTGCGGCCGTAACGGAACGTCGTCGGGCGAGCTTTGCGGCACCGACCATAATTCGCGGTGTTGGGAATATAGGGGGGCGCCGTGGGCTCGAAGAATATGATGCGAGTGCTTTCTATCTCGTTCCTCGTTATGGCCGTATCGCCTCTGGCGAGATCGCTGATTTTTATGTCTATAAAAAAGATCGGATCATTGACTGGACCGTGACTGATCTCGACAAACAATTTCCGCCGGATGCGATCTTTTCCGCGGGTAAATGGCTTAAAGGAGAAGGTGTCGTTCCGCGACTACAATAGTGCTTTCGCTACTTAAGATCACCAATATCGCTCTGATCGCCGAACTCACTATTGAGTTCGGCGAAGGCCTCAACCTGCTTACGGGGGAGACAGGTGCTGGTAAATCGATCATCGTGGACAGTCTTGGAGCTGTGACGGGCGACCGGGTTTCGAGCGATCTGATCAAGCAGGGCGAAGATTCGGCTCGGATCGAAGGGCTCTTTACCGTTGTGGCCAATCAGGCGATCAGTACCTTGCTGGATGAAGGTGGCATCGATGTCGAAACCGCATCCGAGATCGAGTTGATCGTCCGCCGCAATCTTTCAGCTTCAGGAAAGAATCGCGTTTTCGTCAACAATCAGCTTGTCACGCAGGGCTTTCTCAAACGCCTCGGCCCGATGCTTGCCGACATTCACGGCCAAGGCGAGCAGGCAGAGCTATACGATGTCGAGACTCATATTAGTATGCTCGACAATTTCGCTGATGTTGGCGAGGCAAAGGCTATTGTGCGGGATATGTTTGAGGCTTGGTCACAGGTGAAGACCGAACTTGCCTCCTTGGAACGTGATGAATCAGAGAAGCTGCAGCTACTTGATATTTTGCGTTTTCAGGTTGACGAGATCGAGCGAGCAGGCCTCAATCCGGGTGAAGACGCGACTCTGGACGAAGAAAAACTCCGTTTGAACAATGCCGAAAAGCTCTCTGCTCTCTCGTCCGAAGCCCATTTGCTTTTATATGATAGTGAGAATTCGACGCTCGCCACATTTGACCGGGCCGCTAGGATCATCACCGAACTAGCCGAGTACGACAACCGTTTTCGCGGTTTTGATGAGGGACTCGAATCGACCCGTGCCGTGATCGAGGAACTTGGCTCTATATCCCGTGATTTCGGAGCCACGCTCGAATTTTCGCCCGAACGGCTCGACGAGATCGAAAATCGTCTTGCCGAGATCTCGCGACTGAAGCGAAAATACGGTGAGTCTATAGAGGCAGTGCTCGAACATCTGCGGATTTCGAATGGGCGTTTGCAGAGTATTGAAACGGCAGAATTTCAAAAGGCGGAACTTGAAAAACAGCTCGAGGCCGCGAGTGCGGACTACCTGAATGCTGCGGCCATTTTGCATGCTGAGCGGGCGAGTGCAGCGACGAAGTTTTCCAAAGCGGTCGAGCATGACCTACAGGCGGTCGCTCTCGAAAAGGCCAAATTTGAGGTCCGCTTTGACGAGACCAGATCTTTCTCGGCAAACGGCACGGATCGCGTCGAATTTTACTTCTCGGCGAATCCTGGTGAGCCTCCGCGTCCGCTTCGCAACGTCGCGTCGGGTGGCGAGGCATCGCGGCTGATGTTGATCTTAAAGACCGCATCGAATTCGCAGGATAATGGAAAAACCGCTGTTTTTGATGAGATCGACATTGGTATCGGCGGCCGTGTGGCAGAAGCCGTAGGCCGGAAACTCAAAACCCTAGCCGCAACGCAACAGGTCTTTTGCGTGACGCATCAACCGCAGATCGCCTCGCTGGCGGATCGGCATTTTGTGGTCGAAAAGGCCGTTGCAGGCGGTAAGAGCCGTGTTGCGGCGCATCAGCTTTCTGCGGCGGAAAAGGTCGAAGAGATTGCTCGCATGCTGGCTGGCGAGCTCATCACCGATGCCGCTCGCGAGAATGCCAAGGCGATGCTTGCGTCAACTTAGGACCAAATATGACATCCGAAATTCTAGCTCATGTAATTCGCGGAGAGATCGTTGAGTCGATCCATCGCGGCCATATTGTTGCGATCGACGGCGACGGAAATGAGGTTGTGTCTGTTGGCGACCCCTCGCTTGTCACGTATTTTCGTTCGGCGGCGAAGGCGTTTCAATTCATACCGTGTATCACGAGCGGTGCCGCCGACAACTTTGGCTTTGCCGAGGACGAGGACGCGATCGCAGTCGCATCGCATTCGGGCGAGCAGGTGCATGTCGATATTGCGAAACGCCTGCTCGCCAAGATCGGCCTTGCCGATACTGATCTCCGGTGCGGCGTCCATGCTCCGTTCTACGATCGGGAATCGCGGCGTCTCATCGCAGCTGGTGAAAAACCGACCGTGTTTCACAATAACTGCTCGGGTAAACACACGGCGATGCTGGCCTTGGCTAAGCATATTGACGCCGAGATCGGAAACTACGACTCGATCAACAATCGCATTCAGCAACGAATTCTCAGATGCGTCGCAGAATTTTCTGAGGTGCCTGAAAGCGAGATTGCCATCGGTGTCGACGGATGCGGCGTGCCGACCTTTGCACTACCGCTTGCCGGTATGGCGAGGAGTTTTGCAAATCTGATCGCACCGGCAAAGTTTCACGAATCCACTCGATCAGCCGCCAAACGCATCGTCGATGCGATGCTCACTTACCCCAAACTCATCGGCGGAACCAACCGCCTCGATACGCTCGCTATGCAAGCAGCTCCCGGCCGTCTGATCTCAAAGGTCGGGGCCGAAGGCGTCTGGCTCTGCGGCGTTCTCCCGTGCGACCGCTGGCCGACTGGGCTCGGCATCGCCCTCAAGATCGAGGATGGCGACGACCTCTACTCTCGGTCCGTCGTCGCCATCGAGGTTCTGCGTCAACTAGATATATTGTCAAAGAGCGATCTCGCAGACCTGTCCCCGATGCCGATAAAGAACCGGCGTGGAGAACAGGTTGGAGAAACAACGGCAACTGTCCGAATCTGAACGCCCTAGATGCCGATTCGGGTTTTCGCGATCAGCTTGCGGCGTTAACATCCTTCCGGAAGTCATGTTTTTCGAACATTCTATCCAGCCACAAATTCGTCAATTTCTCCTGGATACTGTTCGCTTTTAGCCTATCGTTCAGATTCTTGAAATCCACAAAATCGAGATGTTGGTCTTGGTTAAAGCATGAGAAGACAAAGAATTCCTCACCCGTATGCGGGTTGACGTGACGTTGCAGGCATTGAGCACAGACCTCTTTCATCATGCATTGCATGGGGCTGTTGATCGAGCCGATGGCGACGTGATCTTCTTTCAGAAACGGTTTCAGCGTTGTATGGCGTGCCTCGCGGACGCCGTTCATCATGCGGTCTGAGCCAATGGCAATGATGCGGTCAACATCTTTTAGATCAACGGTTTGCGTGCCCAGCTTGCCCTCGGCATAGGCGATCATTGCCTGGACGATATTGCCGCGAAATTGAGCGTCCTGCATTCGCTGCGGCAGGATCTCGGTGCCCCAATCGGTCGCCCAGACGACTTGGTCAGTAGCGTTCTCGATCTCTTCGCGTTTGAAAAGATCGTCGCCGTTCTTATACCCGGCGAAGTAAATTACCTTGTTGTTGCGGTCACGCAGAGCACGTGCGATCGAGAAGAGCACGGCATTGCCAAGCCCGCCGCCCGCGAGCAGTACATTCTCGTTTTCGGGGATCTCGGTCGGTGTTCCGGTCGGGCCCATTACGAGGACTTCCTCGCCTTCCTTCAATAGCGAACACAACCGCGACGATGTTCCCATCTCGAGAACGATCATCGAGAGCAGCCCTTTTTCTTCATCGACCCATGCGCCTGTTAGGGCGAGGCCCTCCATCATCAGACGGGTTCCGTCGACAACGGGAGCTGAAGTCTCGAAGTTTTGAAGGCGATAGAATTGGCCGGGTTCGAATTTGCGTGCCTGTAGTGGCGCTTTGACGATCACATCGACGATGGTCGGCGTTAGCCTCTCGACCTTGACCACATAGGCGCGGAGTTCTTCGTCGAGGTTGGCCTCAAGCTTGTCAAAGATGGCGTCCTTGTCCGATTGGGGGATGTCGCCACGCTCGGCAAGTTCATCGGCAAAGATATCGACGACCTTTTCGTAGCCGTGCTTTGCCGAAGCCATCGCTTTGACGACGTTGCCGGCGTACTTCGGATGGTTGTCACCGTAGTACGAGATGAATTTGCCGTCAGACTCATAGCTCGTAAAAAATCCGGTCTCGCCCTTTTCGGCCTCGACGGCGTGGAGCTTGCCGTCGCCGTTTCGCTCAACTTTGAAAGGCTGGAAGAATTGCCGCCACTCGTCCATCTTGAATGTGCCCGGCTTTTCCTTTTCGTAAATGACGTTTGGCGAGGTTCCGGCAGCGACGCAGACAGTTCGGGCAGCGAACTCGTGCATCTCGCCGGTCTTGTCGAATTTGCCGGTTTCGGCAACATACGCGAGCCGCTCAAATTTGATCGCCTTAACCGCGCTGAATTCATCCGGCACGGCCTCGGTAGGGTTCATGCATTCAATAAAATTGATCCCTTCCTCGAGCGCCTTTTGGACCTCTTCGTGATTGAGTCTGTACGCAGGCGAATCTTGAATGCGTTTTCGATAAATAAGCGAAACGCCGCCCCAGCCCTGCACAAGCGGAACGAAGTTGGGTTGTTCGCCTGCCGCTATCGCACGGGTGCGTTCCTCGCGGATCTGACGGCCATGATCGAGGAATTCGGGCAGCACCAACAACTCTTCGGGGTCGAACGCCTTCGTGACGTGCTCTTCGCCAAACTCCTCGACGACCTGCTCGTATTTGTGCAGCATCTTCTCGACCTGCACCGGATAATAGGCAAATATCTCGGTTGCGGTATCTATTCCGGTCAATCCGCCGCCGATGACAACAGCGGGCAGGCGAACCTGGAGATTTGAGAGCGTATCTTTTTTGAATGCACCGGTTAGCTGCAATGCCATGAGGAAATCCGAGGCTTGGCGAATGCCGCGGATCAGGTTGTTTTTCATCGGCACGATCGTCGGTCGGCCAGCACCGGTCGCGATAGCGATATGGTCGAAGCCGAAATCCCATGCGTCCTCTATGATCAGCGTGCCGCCAAATCTGATACCACCGTACGCCCTGAACCGCTTTCGCCGCGTCAGCATGAGCTGGACCATCGTCAAGAAGTTCTTGTCCCATCGGACGGTAATGCCGTACTCCGAAACGCCGCCGAAACCGGAGAGAATACGCTCGTCGAGTTCCTCGGTGATCTCGCCGATGTCTTTGATCGGTTTTGGGCCGCGGAACCCAGTCGCTACGGCTCCCGGTTCTGACCGTCCGATCCATTCTGATGGCAACGGCTCTATCTTTAGGCCGTCAACGCCGACGACGCCAAATCCTTCATTAAGCAAATAATGCGCGAGCGTATAGCCTGCGGGGCCGAGGCCGACGACCATAACGTTTTTCCCGTTGTACGGCAGCGCATACGGCCGTTTTGCGTTGAGCGGATTCCAACGCGTCAACAGGCTATATATCTCAAAACCATAGGGTAGTTTGAGAACGTCGGTCAGCGATGCGGTCTCGGCGAGCGGAATGTTGACCGGCTCCTGCTTCTGGAAGATGCAGCCCTTCATACAGTCGTTGCAAATGCGGTGGCCGGTGCCGGCACACATCGGATTGTCGATCGTGATCAGAGCGAGCGAGCCGATGGCATCGCCCTGCTTCTTGAGCATCTGCATCTCTGAGATGCGCTCGTCGAGCGGACAGCCCTCGTTCTTAATACCGAGCGGATTGCGTTTTACAGTGCCGTCAGCCTCGTGAAGCCCTACTCGGCATCCGTCCTTTTCGCGCTCGTGACAGATCATGCAATAGTCGATCTCGAACAGAGCGTCGCGCATCGTTCCGCGGTCATCGGTCAGCTTAAAGCCGTCGCGTTTGCGCAGTATTTCGTCGCTGCCACGCATGATGTTGTGCAGCTTGGGCTCGGGATGAATGAGGTGAACGAGGTTCTGATAATCGAGGCCATGCGGAATCTTAAAGCTGTGCCATTTTTTCGTTTTGTTCGCAAAAGCCACCGCCGACCATGCTTCGACGAGCTTTAGTGCGGCTTTGATCGTCAGTAGATCGCCGGTCGCTTCTTCCTCGAGGACATACTCAGAGAATAGTTTTCCGAACTCGGCGTCTTTGTGTTTGTCGTATGCTGCGTTGACGTTTGATACAGTTGCGGTCGTCACGGGCGAGAGTTCCGGAGCCCAGTCGCTATCGCTCCCGGTTCTGACTTCGGCCTTGGTGAGTTCCTCCTCGGCGTCGATCAGGCGACATGTCATTTCGGCGATCGAGAGCTCTTCGTCGCGGACGAGCGTTTCGTCGAAGGCCGTGTTGCGCAGTTGTATCAATGCTTTCCAGAGCAACGGCTCGTTCAGCTCGGCAAGTTGTTCAGGCTTGAATTTCTTTACCGCACGCCTCTGGACAAAGAACTTGTACTTCCAAACCGGATTCTGCACCGTGATATCGCGATGCAGTTCATCGTTTTCGACCGTTATCTTGAAAAGCCGGGCGACAAAATCCGAGAGATACGGGGCAGCGTCGGTCAAGATCTTTGATTCGACACGACGCTCATATCCGATGCCGTGAGCCGTGATGTATTTTGTCAGTGCATCATGCAGCAACGGCTCGCTTTTTTCGACATCAGCATAGAAGAGTTCGGCGAGATCACGCAGCCGAACAGCGTCGAACAGGTCGGAAAAGTGAAATCCTTCGATGCCGAGCTCGAGATCCTTTGATTCAGAAATTGCGTTCATACAGTCCTAAATGCCCATTTTCTCCATCGCGAGGGCAAACTGTAAATATATCACCCGCGAAACGCCATACAAAAGCCTCGGCCCTCGCCGACCGTCGGCTTTGTCGATGTCCCACGATGGGACACTTTTGGGACACTCATGGGACATGGTAATTGTTGTAAACACATTGGTTAGCCCGTCTTGTCTCGTTGTCCCACTTTTCTGCAAAGATTTTTCTCCCAAAATACAAAAAAAAGCCTCGCGATATGTCCCAAACCCGATCGACAGGCAAATATTGTCAAAAGCCGCCATAAATCGCGTGTCGCGACTATAGCAAAATGTTGCAAGAATAGCACAGTTCTTCGTGAATGTCAAGGGAACATACCAATGCTGATCTAATGCCGTGGCAAGGCCACACCGCTAATTTCTTCGAAAATGGCGAGTGTCTGGCGTGCAACCTTTTTCTGAAAAATGACGCCAAATATGGTATAAAAAAGGATTGCGTACGTGCATTTATATATTAGTTTTTGACGACGAGCAGTAGTATGGAAAACGATCAACGCCTAACGCCTTTACCGGTAATAAGCGACATTCAGACGAGCAATATCGACCTTTCGCAGGGATACGCCGGGTCGTATGACGACAGCCCGGACGGGAAGCGCTCGATCAGACAGTATTTCAATGTCGTTTACAAACGGCTCCCGATAATTTTGGCGATCACGGTGCTCGTGACAGCGGGTGCGGCTCTTTATTCCTACCGCCAGCCGTCGATCTTTCAGGCGACGACCGTAATGACGATCGAACCGCGAAAGGCCCCGGCGACGCGGAAAGAGGCGATCAACATCAATTTTGGCAACGACCAGACATACTACAATACCCAGCTGCGGTTGATGCAAAATCAGGAGCTGATGAAGAAAGTGGTGGTCGCTCTCGGCCTTCACCGCGACCCAAATCTTTTTGACGGTCAGAATCGCGGCATTCTCGCAGGACTCAGATCGCTATTCTCAGGCGGGCAAAGGGCGGAGGAAAAGGATAATTCGCTGCCGGTTATTAGTTCGACGGATATTAACGGCGACAAACCGGCTGAGATCCAACTTACACCGGATGAGGCCGCCCGAGCGGACGCCTACTCAGCGCGTCTCGTAGGCAAGCTTGATGTAAAGCAGGTCAGCCAAACGAACATTGTCAACGTGACCGTCATCGACTCTAATGCGGGTTTGACCGCACGGGTCGCTGACAAAGTTGCTGAGGTGTTCATTCAGGAAGACTATGACCGCGAGACCTCGGGTGCACGAAAGGCATATGAGGACCTCGGCAAATCGATCGACGATCTGAAGGCAGCGATCTTTAAGCAAAATGAAGATTACATACAGGAAATGAAGAATTCGAGGCTGCCCATATTTGACGAAAAGGGTGGCCAGCTTAGGGCGACGAATCTTCAGGCATTGCTTGCCCAATGGCGCGACGCGCAGAGCGATGTCAGCAAGTTTCAGGCTTTGTACACGGCTGCGACGGAAGCGAGCAGGAGTGGCGATATCACAGCGGTGGTCGGTGACAATCCGAGACTGCAGGACGTGATGAGCCAGAACCTGAAGCGGCAGATCGATCTCGACAAGCGAATCGAAGACATTCAGACGAAGATCGACGAGAAAGAGCAGAAGCGAAAAGAGCTGCTTTCCAAATATACGGAAGCCTATGCCCCGGTGGTCGCTGTCGAAGCGGAGATAAAGGAGCTTGTCGCACAGCGTGACCGCGCTGCTCAGGACAATCAGAAAAAGATCAAGGACGAAGCGGGCAAACTCCTAAAAAGCACCGAGCGTGACGTACTGGCCGGAATACAGGCCCAGCTCAGGGCCGCTCAGCAGCGTGAAGGGCGGGCAAATGCAACCTTTGAACGCGAGGCCGCAAAGGCAAATTTCGAGGGCCAGGCGGAGACCAAATTGATAACGCTCAAGAATGAGTTGGCACAGAACCGAAGTCTCTTGGACACCTTTGTACAGCGGCAAAAAGAGCAGGAACTCGCCCTGCAAACCGAACGGCCTGAGAATATTAAGATCCAAAGCCACGCCTCGACTCCCGGTGGCCCGATCGGCCCGCAGCGTGGGCGGAATATTCTGGTGGCGATGATCATCGCCTTTGCGGGCGGTATTGGTCTGGCGTTTTTGCTCGACTATCTGGATGACTCGGTGCGTACGTCGGACGACATCGGGCGACACTTGGGGCTGCCCACTTTGGCGCTGATCCCGCATCACCTGCACACTGAGAAACGCAAGCTGCTCCCGGCCGGAAACTCTACTGCAAATGGGCCGCCAAATGCTCTAATCACTCTCGACGAACGTAATTCGCCGATGGCCGAGGCGTACCGGCATTTGCGCACGTCGCTGCTATTCTCGAGTGCGGGCAAACCGCCGCAAACCATTTTGGTCACGTCGTCCCAACCGTCGGAGGGCAAGACGACGACTGCCATCAATACCGCGATCACGCTGGCGCAGGCTGACGCGGACGTCGTCATTATTGATTGCGATCTCAGGCGGCCGCGTCTGCACAGCCATTTTGGGCTGGAGAATGCGCAAGGGTTGACAAATTACCTTTCCGGCGACAAATCGACCGAAAACCTGATGCGCACCTACGCTGATCTGCCAAAGCTCAAGATCATCACGAGCGGCCCGATACCGCCAAACCCGGCGGAGCTGCTCAGCTCAAACGAGATGCGCAATCTGCTCACATTTCTTTCGGGCAGATTCAAACACGTTATTATCGACTCGCCGCCGGCGATATCGTTTACGGATGCGTCAATCCTGGCGACCTTAGTTGATGGCGTCGTCCTCGTGGCGATGGCGAACAAGAGCTCGATCCACCTGATGCGCCAATTCAAACAGAGAATGGCCAACATCGGCGCCCGCATCTACGGCGTAGTCCTCAACGGCATCAAAGCCAACTCAGCCGAGTATTACTACTACGGCTCCGGCTACTACAACTACTACGCCAAAGGTGCCGACGACGCAACGCCGGTAATGGAAGATCAGTCAGGATCATGACCGTCAGACTAATCAGATCTTTGATCTTGGAACGGGCCTCGCAGATAGCTGCGAGGTCCGTTTCTATTTGCAGGCCGACCGGACGGACGTCGGAATCATAGCCTTATGCCCCACGGTTTCGGGGACGGATTGCTTTACTTCGACCCAGTGCTCTGACAGAATAGTCCTCGACATTTCATTACAATAATAGGTCGTGTTTTCTCAGGTCGATCTTCTTCCTTAGAATTCGCGAAAATTCTACAACTAGATCGGGGGGCTAAATGGAGATTAAGAAGGCTTTTCAGGGTGTGAGTGGTTGGCGTGTATTACTATCGTTCGGCGTAGTGCTGGCTTTTGCAATGCTGCCTTGGTTTGCAAATGCGAGCGGTGACAGTTCGCGGTTTCGGCACAACGGTTTTAATGATGATTTCATTAAGATGCTCGCTGGCGGTAAAAGCCGTGTTGTCGGGTTTCAGAATGAGCGCCGAAGCTATGGAGGCGGCGGGATGATGGCCGCAGAGGGCCCGGACGAGGACGGGACCTACACCAAAGAGGAGTATGAGGAACGCGAGGCAAGAGAGCGGGATCTCTACCAAAAAGCTGAGGCCGAATATTCCGAAGAAGCTAACCGACGTGCTCAGAACGGTCCGACAGTGAAACCGGTCATGACGTTTTATGGTGAGTCGCAGACCCTGTTGGAACTCTCGGCGATGAACCGTACGCCGGTAAGTCCTGAAAATGGCCCGTTGGTTGAGAACGAAACTGAGAAGCTCTTTGAAGAGCCGTTAAAACCTGGCGAAAGATCACCTTTCGTACCCGAGTCTTATCTTCAACAAACTGCCGATTCATCTCATCTGCCGACTCCGGTCACCAACTTCGAAGGACCGGGCGAGGGAATGCCTAACTATAACGCGACGGTCGCCCCGCCTGATACGACGCTTGCAGTTGGCCCCAACCATGTGGTTGCGTGGGTTAATTCGCGGTACGCAGTTTTTAGTAAATCCGGAACGCCGCTGCTTGGCGGAGATGGTTATGTCAATGGCAACACTCTCTTTACCGGCGTCGGTAATGTCTGTGAGACGACAAATCGCGGCGATCCGATCCTTCAATACGACCGCGCCGCCGACCGTTGGATACTCAGCCAGTTTGCGTTTAACACTTCCGGCGGCAGTCCGATCGCACCTTATCTGCAGTGCATTGCGGTTTCGACCACCAATAATCCGACTGGATCATATTTCCGCTATTCGGTTACGTTCAGCGCGACAAGCCCGAGCGGGTTTAATGATTACGGAAAGCTGGGAATATGGCCGGATGGATACTACATTGCATATAACATGTTCGGCGGTTCGCCGGCGGGCAGCAATACAGGTGCCGGGCTATGTGTTTCTGATCGTACAAAGATGCTTGCGGGCGATGCGGGAGCAACGACGCTATGTGCTCCGATCGCATTCTATGGCGGTGGCGGATCCTTTCTTCCAGCGGATGTTGACGGTTCCACACCGCCAACGGACGTGTCTCAGGGCGGCATGTTTATCCGGCAATCAACGACGCCATCTCTGCGCATTCTCAAGCTGAAGCCTGATTTCACAGGTGGAACCGTTACGTTGACCGACGGATTTGGAGGAGCCGCGGGTAGTTTTATTAATGTTCCACTGCCCACGACGACGCGTCCCTGTAATGGTACGGGCGGAACCTGTGTAGAACAGCCGGGCACGGCAAACAGGTTGGATACTCTCGGAAGCCGTCTGATGTATCGAGCTGCCTATCGTAACCGTGCCGGTGTAGATAGCCTGATGGTCGCGCAGTCCGTAGATCCCGACGGTGCCGGAACGAGAAGCGCAGCGATGCGCTGGTACGAGATCCGCTCGCCTCTCACGGCGGCGCCTACACTATTCCAGAACGGCACGTTTGATCCGGGCGGCACCGGCGATCGGTGGATGGGTTCAGTCGCGATGGACGGGGCCGGCAACATGATGATGGGTTACAGCTTGGTCAACGCTGGGACGAGCCTCAAGCCTTCGATAGCTATCACGGGACGTCTGGCGGGCGATCCTGCAAACACGATGCAGGCCGAAACGATCGCCGTGACCGGCGTCGGTTCACAAACGGGAACACTGACCAGATGGGGCGACTATACGACCATCCAGATAGATCCGACGGATGACGCGACATTTTGGTTTATCGGACAATATTTAGCTGAGGACGGTACCTTCAATTGGAGAACCCGGATAATATCGTACAAGTTTGGAGCGGGGCCAACCCCGACACCAACCTCAACCCCAACTGCAACGCCGACCGGCACGCCGACGGCGACGCCAACGCCGGGCTCGGGGTTTGAGAGCGATGTTGCGACGCGGCCAAACGGTGATGGGGTCGTGCTTTCGGGCGACGTCATACAGATGAGGCGGTTTTCGACCGGGCTCGACACGCCGAGCATTAGCCCGAATGAGTTTCAGCGTGCGGATTCTGCACCGAGAGGAACGTTGGGAGACGGCTCGGTAAGTTCGGGCGATGTCATTCAGGCGCGGCGATATGCAACTGGTCTCGATCCGGCAACCCCAGCGGGCGGACCGACCGGCCCGCCACCGGTTCCGAACGCCATCACATCGATATTCGAAGATGTATATGCATACTTCTTTGGACGAGAGATGAGGGTCACACCTCAGAAGCCAGCGGAAGACGGAACTGTGACGGTAGCGGTCGAGATCACGCCATATGGTGATGAGGTTGCGGCGGGATTCACACTCGAGTACGACTCAGCGAAACTCTCAAATCCCCG
>JBATDM010000007.1:0-46965 GCA_049663465.1 Pyrinomonadaceae bacterium | reverse complement strand
CCGAAGGGATGGTGAGAAACTCGGCCTGGAAGTTTGAAAATGCATCGGCGAGCTGGCTGGACACGTACAAAGGCGACATTTTCTCGCGGGATGTAATAAGACGTCATTACTTCCAAAGAGAATGTGCGCTGATGTCGCTCGGGTTTGAGCGTGGCCAAAGCATCTCGTCCTCGTTCTGTCTTGGGACAGGTTTTACAGACTTGCCCGAGACGACAAGCGACGAGGTTGGTAACGCCGCTCACAGATCCACCGACCCATCAACTACACTCAAGTACCAATCCCGCCCACCGCCTTTTGCACTTTCGTTGGGTCTTTTGCCTCGTAGCGACTTTGCGTTGAAAGTTCTCTATAATTGAATTATGAAGTTTCTCCATATCGCCGATGTGCATCTCGGATGTACGCGATATCAGCTTGCCGAAAGTCCGCTCGACTTCTTTGAAGCGTGGGCCGACGTATTGCGGCGATATGGCATCGAGGAACGCGTCGATTTTGTTATCATGTGCGGCGATTTTTTTCATAAACGATCCGTTCCGCCTGAGACAATGAATTATGCGGTCGAGGGATTAACGATGATGCGTGACGCAGGAATTCCGGTGATCACCATTGAGGGAAATCACGACCAAAAGCATACGGACAATGAATTTAGCTGGCTTAGATCATTGTCTAGTTGGGGACTCGTTAAATTACTCGAACCTACGAACGACGCAGGCAAAATGAGCTATTCTGCATGGGATGACGAGGAAAAACGCGGCGGCTATATAGACATTGGCCGGGCGAGAATATTTGGTTCTGATTGGTACGGAGCATCAGGAAATTGGGCTATACCGATGCTCACCCAGGCGATCAAAGAAAACCGCCGCGACGGAGCGTTTCATATCCTGATGCTTCACACCGATGTCGAGGGACATCAGGTCCATCCGATCCCGGCGTTGTCGATCGACGCCTTGAAGGAACTTAAAACCGCTGTTGAGTACGTCGGACTTGGCCACACGCATAAGCACTATGAGATCGACAATTGGGCATTTAATCCTGGGTCGATCGAGGTGACTAACATTAGCGAGTTTCACGAGAATCGTGGAGCGTTCGTTGTCGAGATAGATGAGAAAAACAATGTAGATGCCCGTCACATCGACGACTATCACTACAGGCCGTTTCAGCAGTTAGCCTTTCAAGTGACGGGCTATGCCGAGGCAAAACTCATAACGGCAGATCTATTGGAACAGATCGGTCGTGAGGCCCGCGTTGCTGAGGACGGAAAGCCGCAGCCGATCATCGAGATCGCTCTGCGGGGACAGTTGGGATTTCCAAATTCACTGCTTGAGATGCAAAAGATGCGGGACGAGACAAAAAAGCTGACCAATGCGCTCCATGTCCGTATCAAGAATCACACGATCCCGGCCGAATATATCGACACGCCGGACGAACTGGACGACAGCGGCCGCGACCAACTCGAACGCCGTGTCATAGACGATCTCGTTGTCCGGGACAACAGATACAAGACTCGTATCGACGACATTTCGGAAGCCGTGATCGGTGCCAAACGGATGGCGCTCGGCGATGAACCCGCTGAAAAGATCGTCGAATTTATTGCTATGAAAAGTGAAAGTGTGAAAACGTGAAAAAGTGAAAAAGCTTTGTTCCACAACACCGACCGATTTTTCATCGTCTTCGCTTTTTTTGATTTTTTCCTTTTTCACTTTTGCCCTTCTTTATGTCTGACGCCCTAGAAAAAGTCACTGGCCTTACGCATTTGCCGATCTTTCCGTTGCCGCTCGTGATGCTGCCGAACGAGTTGCTGCCGCTCCATATTTTTGAGGAGCGTTACCAGCAAATGCTGCGCGACATTGAGCATCAGCGAAATCTCTTTGGCATTACACTATTTGATCCGGTCGAATCTTTTATCGAGAAACCGGCAGCGGGAACCGTCGGCTGTGTCGCTGAGATACGCGAATCCGAGATTTTGGAAGATGGCCGTTCGAACATTCTCACGCTCGGCATCGTCCGCTATCGCCTTATCGACTATATCGACGTCGGCGACGAATACCTTGTTGGGAATGTCGAGTTTTTCGAAGACACGGACGATGACCGGGGCGAGGTAAATTCCGTTGCCGACGAAGTCTTTGCCCTGTTCGAACGAATGGCGAAAGCGGCATTCAAAATGAGCGGCAACAGAGGCAGCTTTCCCGAGATCATTAGAACCGGCCCGGAGGCTCTATCATTCTTAATAACAGCAGCCTTTAACTTTGACAATGAAAAGAAATACCGCCTTCTCGAAATGACCTCGACGATAGATCGATTAACGGAGCTAAAAACGATCCTGCTGCAAACAGTAGGGCAGATAGAGGAGAGTGCCCAGATACAATCCGTATCAAGAACAAATGGGCATAGCAAGAAGAAACTGGATCTTTAGTTTGTCAGTGCGACGCGAAAGAAATCGATCAATCGCTGGTCGTACGCTTCGGACTGTTCCATCGACGCATTGGTAATGCTAAATCCGGAAGGGCTAAGGTCAGTCATACTTTCCGTCGCATTACTCGCCGGGAAACACTTGCTTAGCTTTGATGTAGAATCTTGAAAATCCGGGGCATCGACGCCCGCTAGTAGAAGGACCTTGCTTTTCTCGATCGTCTTGACCATTTCGCATGCCGGTTCTCTCTGATAGCAGCCGTCGAAATAGTAAAAGTAAGTTCCGAGTTGGGCCAAACGTGTGGTTGCAAAACTGGCAAATGGAAATCTACGCTCGATCGTTTCTTTCAAAACTCCGTTTGAGTCCGCCGGAACCGAATCGACGGCGATGGCTTTGACATCAGGGTTCTTTGAGGCAGCCGCGATCGCAACTATCGAACCCATTTCAACGCCAAATATTCCGATGTTCTTGTTAACGAGAGCGATCTGATTAGGAGTTTTCAAGTTCCGGAGAAATTCGATGGCAGAAGCAGCATCCTCGGCCTCGCAGCCGCCAAACGACGCATTTTGTACCGAGGCATTTGGGCCGTGGGCACGCATATCCGGCATCAGGATCGTAAAATTGGTCGATTCATTTAGCTTTACGCCGAGATTAAGAACGTATGACCGGTCAGCTCCGTATTTGTGCAGTAAGATCACCGCCGGAGCATTCTCGCCGCCGCGAAGAAGCCAGCCTTTTGACGAACTGCCATCGCGGTTTGTCCAGGTCTCGTCGGTAACCTGAGCTGCCCGGGTGCTAAGCAGGCCGTATTTCTCAGGAGTCACTATGTATTGTCCTTTCACAGGCCGGGCTGCGGTGTAAACAAGCCATACAGAGCCAGCTCCGATAGACACGACTACGAGCAGCACAACCGGGAATAAGAGACGCGTAAAACTTTTGACAAGACGAGTAGATTTAGCCATGGCGGATAACGATCGGGTGCAGAGATTTGCCGAATTTCGGCATCGAAGAATGGAAGAAAACCTTAAAAATAAAGGCTTTCGGATAGCCATCAATAATGTTACCATATGCGCCAGCCGGTTAGGAAGTAGTTTTTAAAGATGTTCAAACCATTCGCATTCCTGTTTCTTTCATTATTTTTTCTCGTTCCGCAGAATATCTCGGCCCAATATCAACCTGTTTCGACCAAAAGCGTCGCACCCGAGACCTTTCCGGTTTCTGAGTTGCGAGAAGGTATGAAAGGTACGGCACGCACCGTTTTTCGCGGGTCGCAAAGCGAGGAGTTCAATGTTGAGATCCTGGGAGTTATTCCAAACTGGATCGGGCCGCGACAGGATGTCATAGTCGGGAAATTGAGCGGTGCCAACGCCGAACGCACCTTCGTTTTTGCGGGAATGTCCGGCTCGCCGGTTTATATTGACGGAAGGCTCGTCGGGGCTATCTCGTATAGCTTTCCGTTTGCAAAAGAACCGATTTGCGGCATAACGCCATTTGATCAGATGGCCTCGGTCTTTGAGCAGGGCCCGGCCGTTAAAATGGCTTCCTTCGGCTCTCGAACGTTTTCGTACAGCGAGCTTCTTTCCGATACTTGGCAGCCAAACATTAGATCCGCTGCCGTCGCATCGCTGGCATCAGGCTTCTCAAACAATTCGCGTCTAATGGCAATTGCGGGTACGACCCTCGTGCCCATTTCGACGCCGGTAACATTTTCCGGTTTTTCTCAGCAAACTATCGATCTTTTCACCCCACAGCTTCGGCAGGCAGGAATAATGCCCGTCGCGGCAGCCGCTGGCGGTTCGGCCGCCACTCGGATAAAGCGGTCAAACGAAAAGACGCTCCTGGGCGGCGACTCGGTGGTCGTTCACCTCGCACGGGGCGACATTCAGATCGCGGCGGCAGGTACGGTCACGCTTCGCGATGGTGCCAAAATCTACGCGTTTGGGCACCCGTTCTTCAGTCTTGGATCTGCGGAACTGCCGATGTCGGAGTCTCATGTGGTCACGGTGGTACCGAATGCCAATAATTCGTTCAAGCTGGCCGTACCTGACGCGACGGTCGGCTCAATGACACAGGATCGGGCGACAGGCATTTACGGCCTATTGGACCAGCAACCGCGGATGCTGCCGGTTAAGATACGGATGATAACCAGCCGCGGCCGTACAGAAGAGGTCACTTTCGAATCAGCTTTCGACGACCAACTAACTCCGCTGATCGTTAGTGCGGGCGTCGGTAACGCACTCAATGCGAACGAACGAGGCATCGGGGAATCAACTATCGAAATGTCGGGCGAGATCACGATCAAGGGTCACGACCCGATCAGATTGGACCGCCGTTTCGCAGGGCCGCAGGCTGCTGCATTTGCGTCTTCCGCTCCTGCGATACCGGTCGGGGCTCTGCTTAGAGCAAATTTTGACAGAGCTGAAATAACCGGTATCAATGTAAACATGACAGTGGTCGATGGCAGCAAAACAGCTGCTCTCGACCGGATCGCCATCGATCGAGCGCAGGTCCGAGCCGGTGAAACTATTAATGTCAGCGTCTATGAGAGAACGGAGTCCGGAAGGGTGATAGTCCAAAACGTGCCCATAACGATTCCGGTTGGTACGGCTCCCGGTGCCCTTACAATAACTGTTGGCGATGGCATTGCGGTTCAAAAAGACAGCGCGATCACACAGTTCGTGGCAAATAGCGCTCAAGAACTGATCACGACACTCAACCGCCTGAAACGGTCCGACCGTCTCTATGCGGTTCTCTCACGAACATCGACGGGGGCGATCATAGGTTCGAGTGAGATGCCAAACCTGCCGCCATCGGTTCTGGCAACGCTCAACAGCGACCGGACCGCAGGTGGTCAGAAACCGTCAGTCAATACAACCGTCGCAGAATTTGCAATAGCCCCTAACAACCATATTGTGTCGGGCTCGCAAACACTTTCAATTGAGGTAGTTCGCTGAAAGGGATTGGCGTCTGAAGCGACGTTAAGTTTTTTGGACGGTGAGCTTTTTGCCCTAAGATCATTGCTCGGCGTCGCCCTCGATCCACTGTTCGCCGTCAGCATAGACTTCCTTTTTCCAGATCGGAACCGTGCGCTTTAGCTCGCGAATGAGCCATTCGCAGGCCTCAAATGCGGCCCTTCGATGGGGTGCCGCAACCGATATTACGATGCTTGTTTCCCCGATCTCTAGACGTCCGGTGCGGTGGACAATACCTACACTTGAAATTTCAAATTGTTCTTTTGCCTGATCGACGAGCTTTTGCATCTCTTTGAGAGCCATCTCGTCATAACCCTCATAAACCAGGAAGTGCGTTTCCCGGATCTCACCGTTTTCTTTGTCTTTGGTAAATTTCCTCGCGTACCCGTCAAGCGTCACCGTTGCACCACACTCCGGCGGTACAACGCGACGGGCGACGCTCGTGATATCGATCGGATCGGTTGTGAGTTCGCAGAAATCCATGAACTTAAGGTTTGTCGATCTGCGCTTTGAGTTCGTCTGTAAGGTTTGCCCACAACTCCGGATGAGCTTCGACGAGTCGCGCAATATCGCCGAGATCTTTTAATCGCTTACTCTGCCGCCGGGGCGGGTCGCTCCGAGTTCTGATCTTGCCCGTCAAAGTGTCATCGAGACTAGCTACGCGAAGCAATATGCCGTGAACATCCGCCGCCACACCGCGGGATGCAAATCCCTTATACCCATCTTCGGTCGTAAGCTGAATACTGACTTTTGACGCTCCCTTGAAATTAATCGACCAATCGAATTGTTCCGACGTGAAGCCGACTGCTTCAAGAGATGACACAGCCTGTTCGACCGAATCGGCGGCCACAACGAAATCAACATGCTGGGCGACCATCGGTTCCTCCGCCCAATGGTTAACGGCAATCCCGCCGATCACACACCAAACGATGTCCGCTTTTTCAAGCTCGTTGACAAAACGCATCACGTCGTCTGTACCGCCAAGCGTCTGCCAATCGTAGAATTGCTTCCCAGTCAACCAGTTCCCGTCACGATGATATCCGATTTATTAACCACCGGATACCGCCGTGAAGATGGCAAGTTCGTCACCGGCTTTGATTATCTCACTTCCGATTGAGTACTGTTGGTTCACGGACATAAGCAGCTTTTGCCGTGAAAGGTCTGGGTACATATTCAGTAGATCGACAAATACCTGTCTGGCCGACAAGCCGGATGCATCGCTCAACTCGATATCCCGATGCCCCGTGATATCGGCGGTTGCTCCAAAGAACATAACTTTGACATTCATAACTTCTGAACAGACTAAAAGCCTGGCTACTTTATCGAGCCTTCGATCGGGCTCGATGCGGATGCATAGGGCCTTTTCGGCATTCTGCCCGAAAGAAACCCTAACCGTCCTGCCTCGACAGCGAGTCGCATTGCGGTTGCCATTTGTGCGGAGTCGCCGGCTTCGGCTATTGCGGTGTTCATTAGGATCGCGTCGGCACCGAGCTCCATTGCTATCGCGGCGTCCGATGGCACGCCGACTCCAGCATCGACGATGATCGTCGCGTCCGGCAATTGCTCACGCATTATTCGCAAATTCGAAGGGTTTTGTACGCCCATTCCCGATCCGATCGGAGCGGCCAGCGGCATTACCGCTGGACAACCGGCGTCCAACAGTTTTCTTGCCATTATAAGGTCATCGGTAAAATAGGGTAGGACAATAAACCCCTCTGCAACCAATACCTTGGCGGCCGCGAGCGTCTGTTCGTTGTCGGGCAGCAGCGTTACGGGGTCTCCGATGACCTCGAGCTTGATCCAATCGGTTTCGAGTGCCTCGCGTGCCAGTCTTGCGGTGCGGATCGCATGGTCAGCGTCGTAACATCCCGCCGTATTCGGCAGAATTTTCATATTTGGCGAAAGGTGATCGAGAAACGATTTGGACGAGCCGTCTAGCGGCACTCGGTTGACCGCGACCGTTACCATTTCGGCTCCCGAGGCCGAATGAGCAGCCTTCATCTCGTCGTACGAGCGGTATTTGCCAGTGCCGATGATAAGGCGTGACTGAAATATGGTTCCGGCGAGTGCGAATTGATCTGACATATTCAAATCAATTTTCACGCAAAATTAGCGATAAAGCAAAAGAAAGACTCACCACAGAGACACAGAGAACACAGAGTTTCTATTTGGAGTCTTTGGAGCAGCTACTCGACGAAAGTTGGCTATCGGAAGACATTCTGCTAACTCTTACTTGCTCGGTCCTCTACGTGCCTCTGTGGTGAATTTTTTCTTATCCTCCGCCAACAAAATGAACGACTTCGACCTTGTCATTGTCTGAGATCTTGGTTTCTGGCCAATCTGAGCGTGATACAACCACTCCATTGAGCTCGACGGCGATCCGCTGCGGAGCCAAGGACAATATTTCCAATAGATAGGCGAGATCAGTTTCGGGGGCGATCTCTCGAACCTCGCCATTCAGCGTGATAATTATCGTGTCCACACAAAAATTTTCCGCTTTGCTAACGTCAATATCAACCTTGGTATTTGAAATTCACTAACCTGTTTAGCCCGGCGTGACGAGTCGCCTTAGCTCGATCTCTTCGCCATCAGTGATCGCCCTAACCAAAAGAGCAGCCCGTCCGGCCTGGAACTGAGGCAATTGAAGGTGAACGCGTGCGAGGCCATTTTGGTCTGATTTTGCATGAAAGATCACTGGGCGAAAAGCTGAGCCCAGAACCTTGACCATTATCTGAGCGTCGGGAACCACTTTTCGACTAGTTCCGCGACAGATCATAACGACCACCGTCTTTCGATCTCCGCCCCTAAAATTTGAGTCGCCAATGAGTTCGAGACTGAGCTTTTCATTTGCAGTGCGTTCCTGCCCTGAAAGTTCGCTCACTACGGCAACAGCTTCATCGGGAAGTATCTCGAGGTCTTCGATGATGTGTACGACCTCGACGACCGGCAGATCCTCGAAAGCAATGTCCTCAAAGATCGGAGGATCATCGTCAACGATAGCCATTTCGATCGGCGGCCTAGGAATCTCGGGCGTACGATCCGCGATCGTTGGCGGCCTTGGTTCAACAGAGTTCGGCACGGCTGCGGCTGCGATCACGGGTTCAGCGGCAGTTACTACCTCTTTGCTCGCCACACGGGCGGCACTGGCCGCCTCTCGCGTCATCGCAACAAGCTCATTTATGCGGCCGCCCTTTACGGCTGCACACATTAGCTTATGTTGCCGGCTGAGGCGTTCGGAGATCTCAGTTTCGTTAAAATTGCCGTCCAGAAGGTCCTCGTAGGTCGAGCGTTTGCTCGCGAGGATCGTGCCCTTGTCATAAACAAGGGTCATTATCATATGCGCGGGCTCGCCCTTGTCCTCTGTCTGGACATGGTAAACGATCCCATCGTAGTCAATATCTGTATTAAAGCCAGCTATCACAAAGGTTGTCGGTCAGAAGATGCGGGAACCAGGGCGGCATTTGAGCAAACCTCGCCCATATTCAAGGTAACACACGCGTTTAACGGTGGTCAACGCATAATTACGACGAACAATGAGCGTAGGTAAGCGACTGCCTTGACAGTAATTATGCGTTAATTTACGATTTATCTTGAGCCCCGATGCAAGCTGTTGTTTTGTAAACGCCGTCTAGTTTTCACGTTAGAACTGCGGTAGGATGGATTGCGGGGATTGAGGTTGGAATGTCGGAATTTAATGCTTTTGACTATGTACCGATAGCGATCATGTTTCTGGTCGCGGCGGGTTTTGGGGTTAGCCAATTGATGGTGACCCAATTGATGGGGCCGCGAAAGCGCACGGCCACCAAGTTGATGCCGTACGAGTGCGGCAAAGACCCGGTTGGAGGCGCCCGAGACAAATTCTCCGTTAAATTTTACACGGTTGCGGTCATCTTTCTTTTGTTCGATATCGAAGTCCTTTTTATTATTCCATTTGCCGTTGCATTTAAGAGCCTGATCGCGGCCGAGGCAAGTTCCGGCATTTACTACGGAACGGTTGCGTTTATCGAGATACTTATCTTTATAGCGACGCTGATCGTTGGTTACATATACGTCTGGAAAAAAGGCACTTTCGATTGGGGGCTTCAGGCTCGTGTCGAGGCTCGCGAAGAAGCGAAGCAAATGGCAAAGCAGCGTCGCGAGGAGAATGCCCGAGTAAAACTTGCGGCGTAATAAAGTCTGTGGTCTTGAGTTGTGAGTCTTGAGCCAAACAGATCGAGCCAGGTTCCGACTAGACATTTAAGACTCAAGACTTAAAAACTCACGACTCGTTAGGTATGGGTTTAGAAAATACATTATTTGAATCGCTTCCTGATGTCGTGACGGTAAAGCTCGACGCCGTGGTCAACTGGGCCCGCAAGTCGAGCCTATGGCCGGCAACATTTGGCCTGGCATGCTGTGCGATCGAAATGATGAATACGGTATCTGCCCGCAACGACCTTTCGCGATTTGGCGCGGAGACCTTTCGGGCATCGCCGCGTCAGGCCGACGTAATGATCGTCTCGGGCCGCGTTTCGCGAAAGATGGCTCCCGTTTTGCGTCGTATTTACGATCAAATGCCTGAACCTAAATGGGTTATTTCAATGGGAGCATGTGCGACATCGGGCGGTGTTTTTGATAACTATGCGATCGTCCAGGGCGTTGACAAGGTTGTTCCGGTCGATATTTATGTTCCCGGCTGTCCTCCGCGTCCTGAAATGCTTGTCCACGCGATCACGATGCTGCAGGACAAGATAATGAAGGAATCGGTCAACGACCGGAGAGATACGTTTGAGGCGGAATCCCGTGAATCGATCGTCCCGGGCACATTGCCGGTAACCGAAGACACTGCGCTCGAACGCGAAATGGAGACCGAGGTAGCCGCAGGCGAAACTTCGCGCCCATATTCGGTGCCTTCGAAGCACGAAAGACGGCGCTCGTCGTGAGCGAATTTTTACCGCAGAGACGCTGAGCTACTATCTGATTTTGCTCTGTGGTGGCGCCGCGGCGAATGAGATCATATGACTGAGAAACTCCACTCGTATGTGGAAAAGCTGAAAGGGAAAAACGAGGCTTGGGTCTCGGACGTGATCGACGCCTTTGGCGAGGTAACCGTCGTTGTCCCGCGCGAATCTATTGTTGGTGTTTGTAGGTTTCTTCGCGATGAGAACGGCTTCGATATGCTCGCTGACCTTTGCGGCTGCGATCGCGGGCCTGAGGAAGATCCTCGTTTTGAGGTCAACTATCACCTGTTTTCGACGACGCATTACAGTCGGCTGCGGATGAAGGTGCTATTGAGCGAGGACGAGCCGAGCTTGGACACCGTAACTCAGCTTTGGAAGACGGCGGACTGGCATGAGAGAGAAACTTATGATCTTCTTGGCGTCGTATTCGACGGTCATCCGGATCTGAGGCGAATTTTGCTGCCGTCCGATTTCGACGGCCATGCATTGAGAAAGGATTATCCGCTGCGCGGCTATGAGCCGTATAGTTTGAACTGAATCGTCAATTGTAAATTGGCAAATTGTAAATTGGTAAAAAGATATTCCGGCTACCCAATTAACAATTGACCAATGACCAATTAACAATTAAATGAGTATCGCAATAGAAAACATTCCCGCCAACACCGATGTGCTTGACAGCGCTCTCGACTCGCAGATGACGCTGTCGATGGGGCCGCAGCACCCTTCGACGCACGGCGTATTGCGGCTCGATCTTCGGCTTGATGGCGAGATGGTGATACAGGCCATCCCCGACATCGGCTATCTCCACACTGGAATGGAGAAGCTCTTTGAATACAAGAAATACCAACAGGGCATCGTGATTACGGACCGGATGGATTACCTCAATCCGTTAGGGAACAACCTCGCGTATGTGATGGCTGCCGAGAAACTGCTTGGCCTCGAAATTCCCGAACGTGCTCAGGTCATTCGCGTGCTGATGTGCGAACTTCAGCGGATTGCGTCACACATGGTCTGGTTTGGCACTTCGTGTCTCGATATGGGGGCGATGACGCCTTTCTGGTTCACCTTTAAGGAGCGCGAAAAGATCCTGAACCTTATCGAAGCTGCATCGGGCGGTCGAATGACGCCGAGCTATTTCCGCATCGGCGGCCTGATGATGGACCTGCCGGCGGGATTTGAGAATCGTGTAAATCAGTTTCTCGCCGATTTTCCCGACGCACTCAATACTTTTGATACGCTCATCACGGGAAATACAATTTGGCACAGCCGTACCAAAGGCGTTGGCATTATCTCGAAAGAAGATGCTATCGATTGGGGCCTGACGGGGCCATCGCTACGCGGGAGTGGCGTTGACCTCGATTTGCGTAAAGTCAATCCGTACACTGGTTACGAGACATACGATTTTGAAATTCCGACCGAACCGGACGGCGATGTATGGTCGCGGTTCAAGGTGCGAATGCGTGAATTGACCGAGTCGTACAAGATCGTTCGTCAGGCGCTTGAAAGATTGAAGCCGGGCCCGATCAAGGCGGACGCACCAAAGGTCGTTTTGCCCGATCGCGACGATATGCGAAAGCATATGGACTCGCTGATCCATCATTTTCTGATCGTTGCCGAGGGCTTCAACGTCCCGCCAGGCGAGGTTTACCACGCCATCGAGGCATCCAAAGGCGAACTCGGCGTTTATATGAAATCAAACGGCGGCCCAAAACCCGAACGCGTACATTTCCGCGGACCAAGTTTTGTAAACCTCTCGGCACTGCCGGTCATGAGCGAGGGCGAGATGATCGCGGACGTGGTGGCGATAATTGGGAGCTTGGATATTGTTTTGGGGGAAATTGATAGATAGCGGGGATGAATATGTCCGAGGATGAATTCAGAAATGAGATGCTTGACTTCAAGACGCAGATGTTGCGTTTTGTGGACGTTGCCGGGCAGCGGTTTGACGGATTGGCCTCTGACATTCGCGAAAATTCGTTTCGGCTCGATAAGGTTAAGCAAAGACTGACGACGGTCGACCAGAACCTATCCGAGAGAATCAACCTGTTGGACCAAAAACTGTCCAGCAAGCTCGATCAAGTTGCCGAAAAGGTCATCGATCATGAAAATCGCCTTTTAAGACTCGAGGAGAGTGAGCCGGCGAGCCCGGCGGTCAATTGAGGAGTTAATGGCAGCAGCAACACCTACAAGTTACACAGACAAGGTACTCGTTACTGACGAGGTGGCCGAATTTTCGCCTGCCGTCATTGACGAGATGAAGGCACATGTTGCCAAGTATCCGGCGGACCGGACGCGTTCGGCATTGATACCACTTCTTTTCGTGATCCAGCGTGAACGCGGTGGTTGGCTCGATAATCCGGGCATTAATTTTCTGGCGAAGTTTTTGAATATAGAAGTAACGGACGTCTGGGAGACGGCGACGTTCTACTCAATGTTCAATATGCGCCCCGTCGGGCGGCATCATATCCAGATCTGCAAGACGCTGTCGTGCAAGATCATGGGCGAGCCGGAAATCACCGACCACATCTGTTCGAAACTCGGTATTCATCCCGGCGAGACGACCGAGGACGGCAAATACACCGTCACAATGGTCGAGTGCCTCGGAAGCTGCGGCACGGCACCGATGATGCAGATCGGTTTTGATTATCACGAGGATCTGACGGTGGAGAAAGTCGATAAGATCTTGACGGACTGTAAGTAAAGTATGACCAACGGCGACATCATTAAAGGCTTGTACGAAGCATTTGGAACGGGCGACGTTCCTTCGGTCCTTGGCACTTTTGATGAGAACATTGAGTGGACCGAGGCTGAGGGTTTTATGTACGCAGGAACCTTCAGCGGGCCAAACAGCGTTTTATCAAGCGTTTTTATGCGGCTTGGGACTGAGTGGGAAGGTTTTTCAGCGGTGCCAAATAAGATCGTGGATGGCAACGACGGCAACGTTGCGTCGTTTGGCACATATTCGGGCAAGTATTTGAAAACAGCCAAGAGCATAAGCGTTCCCTTCGCTCACGAGTGGGAATTGCGAGACGGCAAGGTCGTTAAGTTTGTACAACATACCGATACCGCAGTTATTGCTAGAGATCTCGGAATGTAAAGATGGAAATCAAAGCACTAGGCTGTGAGCCATTGTCATTAAGACGCGTGTTCATCAAGGATGGGCACACGCTAGATGTGTATCGCAAGGACGGCGGTTACAAGTCGCTCGAGAAGGCCCTTGGAATGACGCAGGATGCGATCATTCAGGAGGTCAAGGACTCCGTATTGAGGGGCCGCGGCGGGGCGGGATTTCCGACCGGCTTGAAATGGTCATTCGTACCGCGCGATTCGCCTAAGCCGAAGTACATTGTATGCAACGCCGATGAGTCAGAGCCAGGGTCTTTCAAGGACCGTTATCTGATGGAGTACGACCCACATGCCCTTATCGAGGGCATGATCATCGCGGGTTATACGCTGGGATCGAACACGGGCTACGTCTATGGTCGCGGCGAATATCGTTACTTGCTCGACATAATGGACGTAGCGATCAAAGAAGCCCGCGAGGCCGGCCTTCTCGGTAAGAACATTCTCGGCTCGGGCCTAAATTTTGACCTACATACCCACACTGGTGCGGGGGCATATATTTGCGGCGAAGAAACGGCTTTGCTCTCTAGCCTTGAGGGCTATCGCGGACATCCGCGAATGAAGCCGCCGTTTCCTGCGATCGAAGGGCTTTATGAGTCACCGACGATCGTAAATAACGTAGAAACCCTTACATCCATTCCGCAGATCATCGAAATGGGCGGCATCGCTTGGCGCGATCTGGGAACAGAAAAATCAGGCGGGACTAAGCTCTGGTCGATCAGCGGACATGTAAAGAAACCTGGCGTTTATGAACTTCCAATGGGCTATGCCGATATGGAAAAGTTCATCCTTGATGACTGCGGTGGGATGATTCGCGAAGACAAGAAGCTAAAGGCGGTCATCCCCGGCGGTTCGAGCGTTTACATCATGAATGCCGGACAGATCATGGGCCAAAACGTAACTCTTGATTACGAAGGGCTTGTCGCCGCTGGCTCTATGCTCGGCACGGGCGGAATGATGGTCATGGACGAAACCGTTGACATAATGGAGTCCACCAAGAACCTGACCGAGTTTTACAAGCATGAGTCCTGCGGCTGGTGTACCCCGTGCCGCGAAGGCACCGATTGGCTGCTCAAGATATTCAACCGCATCGCCAGCGGCGGCGGAAAACCGGACGATGCCCAACTGCTTCTCGATATCTGTGACAACATGGAGGGCAAATCATTTTGCCCGCTCGCCGATGCGGCCGCATGGCCTATACAGAGCGCGATAAAGCAGTTTCCGAGCGATTTCAAGAAATGGCTCGTTGATAAGACGGCAGCGAACGGAGTAACACCGAACGTTTAATGAATAGGCGAAATCTCAAAAATCTTGCCTCGATGGCCGTGCGAACGAGCATTCTGCTCGTCGCATTGTGCATTTCGCTGTTCGCACAAGGGAAGAATCCGATCATCCTGGTTCCGGGTCTATCGGGTTCGGAACTGGTCAATAAGAATACTGGTGAGCGTATTTGGTTCAAGACCTTTAGATCCAAATCAGAGGACCTTCGCCTGCCCGTATCGACAGAGTTGTCCAAGAGCCGCGATAGTATTGTTCCCGGCGACATTCTCCGAGGCGTAAAGATCGGGCCGATCCCAGTTACGGACATATATGGGGGCTTTATCCAGACGATGGAGGTCCGGGGTGGTTACTATGAGGAAACATGGGAAGCTCCATCTGAACAGGGCTATCACGACTCGCTCTATGTTTTTGCTTATGATTGGCGACTGGATAACGTGCTCAATGCTCAACGCCTTATCCGCAGCGTTGAAGCCTTAAAGAAGAAGCTAAAGAAGCCAAAACTTAAATTTGACATCGTCGCTCACTCGATGGGCGGGATCATTTCGCGCTACGCCATAATGTATGGCGATGACGACCTGCCCGCGGGCAATCGTAAACCGACACCGACATGGGCTGGTTCTAAGCATTTTGACAAAGTCATCCTGATGGGAACGCCGAATGAGGGATCTGTATCCTCACTCGGTGCAATGGTAAACGGTTTTACCATTGGAGGCCTGCGGATAGATCTGCCTTTTGTTCAGGATACGTCGAAATTTACTGTATTTACGATCCCAACGAGTTATGAGCTGCTCCCGGCACCGGGAACATTGCGGGCTTTTGACGAGAATCTAGAGCCACTTGACATAGATATTTATGACCCACAGACGTGGTCAAAATATGGATGGAACCCGATAGACGACAAGGATTTCGTCAAAGAATTTAGCCCGACCGAGCGAAGAGCGGCTCCGGCGTTTTTTACGGCTCAACTCTCCCGGGCAAAACGCCTATCCGAGGCCCTCACCGCGGCCCCGGGAAAGAGTGTCGGGGTCACATTCTTCGTCGTTGGCTCTGATTGCAGAGCGGCTGCGGACGCCATAGTGGTCTATCACGAGCGAAACTCCGAGGAGTGGAAAACGCTTTTTCGGCCGAGATCATTCACTCGCTCGGACGGCGTCAAGGTATCCGAAGATGAAGTCAAGAAGGTAATGTATGCGATGGGCGATGGGGTCGTGACGACACGTTCGCTAGAGGCAGTCACACAATCGAAGGCGGCCGGAATCGTATCAATTTTGGATGGCGGTTCGGGCAAATTTATTTGCGAGGACCATAACAAACTGGCAGCGAACAGTAGAATTCAGGATTATATAATCGGAGTTTTGGACGGAAAAGAAAAGGCAGGTCGATAATCATCGATCGGGGCTAAAAGGCTGTCCACTCTGAAAAAAGGAGAAATTATGGGAAAGGGAGATAAGCGAACACGACGAGGTAAGATATTTGCAGGTAGTTTTGGTAAGACCAGGCCGAAATACAAGAAAAAAGTGCACACCGTTGAGGTGGTGGAGAAACCGGCCCGAAAGACCAAGGCAAAATCGTAAATGGAATTTGCCGAGTCGAAAGAAAGCGGCCATCATGCACAGCTTGCCAATCTCGCGGGCGAATGGTCAGGAATGACCAGAACATGGTTTGAGCCGGACGTTATCGCCGATGAGTCGCTAATGACCGGGACGATCAGGTCGATACTTGACGGACGTTTCGTGATGCATGAGTATTCGGGCAGCCTTTCGGAAAAGCCGTTTGAGGGTGTCGCGATATACGGTTTTGACCTCGCTACGCAAAAATTTCAGGCGGCATGGGCCGACAGTTTTCATATGTCCACGGGCATTATGTTTTCCGAGGGGTCGCCGGGCAGTAAGTTTGATGTTTTAGGCAGCTATGATGCTGGCGGCCCAGATGTGCCGCGATGGGGATGGCGAACCGAGATCAATGTGGTCGATAGTGACAATATTGTGATCACCGCATTTAACATTTCGCCAGATGGCGAGGAAGCAAAAGCCACTGAAACGGACTATTTCAGAAAAGTTTGATGTCAACAGAACAGATAAAGGTAACGATAAACGAGCAGGAGTTCGACGTCGATAAGGGCTCTCGCCTGATTGACGTGTGTCGAGAAAAGGGTTTTGGAATTCCGTCGTTTTGCTATTACAAGGACCTTGAGCTTCAGGCTTCCTGCCGAATGTGTCTCGTCCAGATCGACAAAATGCCTAAACTGCAGACATCGTGCACGATCATTTGCACAGACGGAATGAATGTAACCACGCAGTCTGAGGAGGTTGAAAAGGCGCAGCGGGCGATGGGCGAATTCCTACTCGCAAATCATCCGCTGGACTGTCCCGTTTGCGACCGCGGCGGCGAATGCGAACTTCAGGAAGTGATCTTTGATTGGGGCGACGTCGAAGAACGTTTCTCTGAGCCAAAAAACAAAGCTCCTGAAAAATATCTTTCTCCGGTTGTCGCAAACGACCCGCAGCGATGCATCCTGTGCAAACGATGCACCCGCGTTTGCAGCGAATGGATGGGCGAGGACGAGATCGAGGCCGGAAATCGGGGCGTTGCCACGGTTATTGACACATACGGCGGCTGGTTCAATTGTTCACAGTGCGGCAACTGCGTCGAGGTTTGCCCGACCGGAACTTTACTCGATGCCGTTTATTTGCATGAAACCCGGCCGTGGGAACTCGATCAGACGGTTTCGACTGACGTTTACGGTTCGGATGGAATGCAGCTTAGCATCGGATCGAGAGCCGGACAAGTTCATCGCATCGTCGCTCGCGACCGTTATGTCAACGGCCTGAATGGCGAATTTCTGGATGTGAAGGCAAGGTTTGCACACGGGTTTATCAATCACGCAGATCGGATAAAGACGCCGATGATACGCTATTCGAAAGGCGGGAATCTGATCCCGGCAACCTGGGATGCCGCTGTCAAATTTGCGGCTGATGGATTGAAAGAACACGGAAGATCCGTTGGCATCATCGCCAGCCCTAGGTTGACCAATGAAGCTATCTTTACGCTAAAGCGATTTGCGGGCGAGGCGGTCGGAACTGACGATATTGCGGTTTCAGACGTCCACGACCTCGCACCGATTTTTGAGAATTTGAGCGTTCCACTCTGTACGCACAAGGAAATTCGCTATGCAAAAACGATCGTGCTGATCGGCGGCGAACCCGAAGAGGAACAGAGCTATACCGCGAAACAGATACGCCAAGCTGTGCGAAATGGCGGTGCGAACTTCATCTGCATCAATGAAACCCCGATCAATCTTTCGAGAGGTGCCACTCAATTTGTTCATGTAAACGAAGGATCGACAGACGCATTTGCGCTGGCAATGGCCGATCCGTCCTGCGATAGCCTCGTAGCGGAAAAAACTGGTGTTTCGACTGGTGAGATCGATACCGTCAGAAAAACGATCATGGCAACCGAGGGTGATGTGATCATTATGCTGGGCGGTGAGCTTTCGGATGACGCAAAAGCAATATGCGCGGCTAATGCGGCAAGCCTTTCGGGCGACGGCCGGCGTGTGACGCTGCATCCTCTGCCAAAATATAATAATTCGGTTGGGGCACACGATATGACCGCAGGCCGCAAGTCTGTAGAACACGTTGCCAAAAATTCCAAAGCCCTGATTATTGGCGGCAGTCTCCAGGACGCGAGCGTTTTGCAGGGCAAAGACTTTGTCGTTGTTCAGGAATTGTTTCAAACTGAAACGACCGCTCACGCCGACGTCGTTTTTCCCGCAGCGAGTTTTGCCGAGATCGACGGAACGTTTACGAACAACGTAGGCAACGTCCAACGGGTTCGTCGAGCCATCGACCCTGTCCACCAGTCAAAGCCCGATTGGATGATCACGACACTTATTGCGAGAGAAATGGGGGTTGATTTTGGCTATGATTTCTCGGCATCAATGGTTTTCAAGGCGATCGCCGACATCGTCGGACCGTATGCGGGGCTTCGCTATTCGATGCTCAAAGACGAGTCCCGTCCGGTTCAGGCTAAATACGAGACAACGGCGAAGCCTGATGTTGCGGCAGAAAACAAGAGTCTGAAGGATGCGGTGGAAAAGATGAACGCGAGCGAGAAAATAGCCGTAGCGCCAAGGGTCGGTCACAAATTGCATCGTTTGACGACAATGACGAGCAAGACTGACCAGTTTCATCTCATGGCCAACGGAAATCCGAAACCGGCGAATTTGCTTGTATCGCCGCTTTTTCAGTTTGGCTTGGATGGCCTGCCGTGTGAAGAGAAGGTCGCCGAAGCCGCGTCCGTTGGAGCTTCGGATCGTTGGGCACCGGGTAATTAGTTCTGTATGGAAGCCGTTCTAAAAACTGCATTTCCTTTCGTTGTCATTCTCGCCGGCATTGGGGCGGCGTTTGGCGGCGTTATGATGATCGTTGCCTACACAGTGTTGGCCGAACGTAAGGTTCTGGGCTGGATGCAGGGACGCCTCGGCCCGAATCGTGTTGGCCCCTGGGGTTTGTTCCAACCCTTCGCCGATCTGCTGAAGTTTATCTTCAAGGAAGACCTAACGCCTGATAAGTCGACGAAATTTGTCTATTTTCTTGCACCATTGGTCGCTCTAACCTGTGCGTTAATACCGATGGTGGTTTATCCGTTCGGCCCGGCGATCACGTCGGTTGACTGGAGTTTTCTGCCGTTTGGCCTTGGCGAAGGCGTAACGGCACTGCCGCTGACGATCGCCCAAATCGATGTCGGCGTTCTGTTTGTGCTCGGGATCACGTCGGTCGGCATTTACGGGATTGTGTTAGCAGGATGGTCTTCGAACAGCAAATACTCGCTGATGGGTGGCCTGCGTTCGTCGGCACAGATGATCTCGTACGAACTCGCAATGGGAGCATCCGTGATCGGCGTTGTAATGCTCGCCGGAACGCTGGATCTCAACGGCATCATCTACGCACAACAGCAATCGCCATTTCGGTGGTTCATCATCCCGCAGTTCATCGGTTTTTTTGTATTCCTGATCTCGGCATTTGCCGAAACGAACCGCGTGCCGTTCGATCTGCCTGAGGCTGAAACTGAGCTTGTCGCAGGCTTTCATACTGAGTATTCGGCTCTAAAATTCGCCCTTTTCTTTATGGCCGAGTACGTGAATATGTTTACGGTCTCGATGATGTGCGTCGTACTATTCCTCGGCGGATGGTATGTGCCGGGCTTAAGCCACATGTTCGATCCGGGATCGATACCGTACGCCCTCGTCAGCCATGTCGCCTTTATCGGCAAGATCTGTGCGTTCCTGTTTCTGTATATTTGGGTTCGCGGTACGCTGCCGAGATTTCGTTTTGATCAGCTGATGAATTTTGGCTGGAAGTTTTTGCTGCCGGTCGCCTTGGGAAATGTGATCCTGACGATCGTAGTAGTTTTCTTTTTGAATAGATAGTTCAGAGTGCGCGATTTATCGCGTATCTTACGGGCTAAAGCCCGCACTCTGAACAGTTAAATTATGGTTGGGACAGCCTTATTTTTCTTATTTGCCGGATTCGCGATCATGTGCGCGATCTCGATGGTGTATCACAAGAACCCGCTCTACAGCGCGATCTCGCTGGTTGGCGTGTTTATCGCATTGTCGTGTATTTATGTGACGCTGGCGGCTCCGTTTATCGCGGCGGTGCAGATATTGATCTACGCGGGTGCGATCATGGTACTGGTTGTTTTCGTCATCATGCTTTTGAATCTTGATGATGACACGCAGGCAAACAGGCTGAGATATCTTTACGCTCTGGGCGGAGGGCTCGGCGTGGTGCTGCTAGCCCAAACCCTTTTTGTTTTTTACGCGGTACTCCGTGCGCCGAATCAGGCCATCGACCCAAATGTATCCGCCGGAAAAACCCTCACGATCGGGCAGGCAATGTACACCGAGTACTTGCTGCCCGTCGAGATCGTTGGTGTTTTGCTTATGATGTCCATCATCGGAGCTGTGGTGTTAGCAAGACGGCTCGCACGGCCACAACTCGAACTGGTTGTCGACAATGAGATGGAGGAACGCGGACGCGAGGATGAGTAAATTGTGAAAGGTGAATAGATGGCCCGCTGATTCGCCGGCACTATTTACTCTTCACCGTTCACTATTCACTGACTTATGGAACCGAATTTAGCGAGTTATCTCGCACTTTCAGGAATATTATTCACGATCGGCTGCGTCGGCGTTATTTTCAAACGCAACGCGATCGGGATGTTTATGTGCATTGAGTTGATGCTCAACGCAGTAAATCTGACGTTCGTCGCCTTTTCGCGATACTACGCCGACACGACCGGGCAGCTTTTCGTATTTATGGTAATGGCCGTCGCTGCCTGCGAAGCCGCCGTCGGCCTGGGCATCATCATCGCCTTTTTCCGCAATAGCGAATCGGTCGATGTGGATGACGCGAGTTTGATGAGAAATTAGTCACACGTTAATGGCTGAAAACAACCTTTTAAGTCTAATTATTTTCGCCCCGCTTGCGGGAGCCATTATCAATTGGCTCATCGGCGGGCGGTTGAAGAGCGAGGCGTTTAGCGGTCTCGTCGCTTGCGGCTCGATCCTTGTTTCGACGATCGTCGCTTTTTATATAGCTTTCGTCGCGGCTGGCGGTGCACTCTTCATCGAGAAACCCGTCCTCGATCAGATTTGGACGTGGATACAGGTTGGCAATTTCCGGGCGGATTTTGCACTTGGGATGGATCGGCTGTCCGGTGTTTACGCCTGTTTTATCACGTTCGTCGGCTTGCTCATTCACATTTTTGCCACCGGCTACATGCACGGGGACAAGGGATTCTACCGCTTTTTTGCGTACCTGAATCTCTTTATGTTCTCAATGCTGACCCTCGTCTTGGCGGACAACTACCTGCTGATGTTCGTCGGTTGGGAAGGCGTCGGGCTGTGCTCCTATCTTCTGATCGGTTACTACACAAAGAAGGACGAGGCCCGGACGGCTGCCAAAAAGGCATTCGTGATGAACCGCATCGGCGACTGGGGCGTACTGATCGGCATCTTTCTGATCTTTACGCTCACGGGTTCGATCTCGTTTTTCGACAAATCGGTTGATGGACAGCAGGTCCAGAGTGTTTTCACTTTCGTACTCGCAACGATGCAGGCCGATCCTTTTACCTGGGGAGCGATCGTCGCTGGCGGCCTGACATCGGTCGGCGTACTGCTCTTTATCGGGGCGACGGGCAAATCTGCCCAGATTCCGCTGCTTACATGGCTGCCGGATGCAATGGCCGGCCCGACGCCGGTTTCGGCGCTCATACACGCTGCGACAATGGTCACCGCAGGCGTTTATCTCGTTGTTCGCTCGAATGCGATCTACCAGATGGCTCCGACCGCAATGTGGATAATCGCCGTCATCGGTGCCGCGACGGCCCTGTTCGCCGCAACGATCGCGATAGCTCAGAATGACATTAAAAAGGTACTCGCCTACTCGACGGTCTCACAGCTCGGATTTATGTTCCTGGCGGCGGGTGTCGGAGCGTTTACCGTCGCCATCTTTCACGTGATGACCCACGCCTTTTTCAAGGCGCTTCTCTTTCTCGGTTCCGGTTCGGTCATTCATGGAATGCACCACGAGCAAGACATGCGAAAGATGGGCAACTTGAAAAAGCACATGCCCATCACGTTCATCACGATGGCGATGGGCTGGCTGGCCATCTGCGGTATTCCGATCTGGGCCGGATTTTTCTCTAAGGACGAGATACTTTATAAGACCTTCGCGACTGACAAATACTTCCCGGCCGGTGTATTTCCGGGTGAAGAAGTTCTCTGGGGCATCGCAGTATTTACAGCCGTCTTGACCGCAGTGTATATGACCCGAATGATGGTCATGACCTTCTGGGGCGAAGAGCGGTTCGGTAAGAGTGATGGCTTTAGCCATTCCGTCGATGAAACGCCGGAAGGCGTCACTCATACGGACGACGACGATGAAGAAGAGCATCATCACCTGCCGGCTGACTTTAAGCCGCATGAATCGCCCTGGGTTATGACCGTTCCTCTGATCATTCTGGCATTTCTTTCTACGGTCGGCGGCCTTGTCGGGGTACCGTATGCTATGAGTTCGCTGGTTGGCATCAAGGACGCGAACACGTTTGAACACGTCCTCGAACCGGTCATGGCTGAGACAAAAATGCCGACAGCCGTCGCTGCCCGCGAGGCTGCGAAGTCACACGCTCCCGAGGTAGTTCAGAAAGAACGTTTGCTTGCCGGATTGTCGGTGGTGATGGCGATCATCGGTATGGCGATCGGTTGGTTTGTTTTCCGCGGCAACCCGCTTCGAAAAATGCCGAAGATTCTCGAAGAAAAATGGCGGCTCGACGAGTTTTACAACGGCTACATCGTCGATCCGATCACAAATCTGTCGCGAAACGGCCTCTGGAAGGGCTTTGACGTCGGCTTTATCGACGGCATCGTCAACGGCATCGGCCATTTTGTGATGGAAATGGGCAATGTCGTGCGCAGCTTCCAGGTCGGTTTCGTACGTAGCTATGCGGCGATCATTTTGATCGGAGCATTGGCCGTGCTTGGGTATTTTATTTATTACGGGTTGAAGCTGGTTGGATAGCGGGAGTTGCCGAATGCTAGGTGTAATTTCGTTAAAGTGTGCGAGCTGCGGCTCAAACTTAGAGATTACTCCTGAAATGACTTCGTTTGCCTGCGGCTACTGCGGGGCGTCCCAAATAATTGAACGGCACGGCGGCACAGTGTCCCTAAAATTGGTTACTGAAGCGATCCGCCGAGTTCAAGTTGGAACAGACAAGACTGCCGCCGAGCTGGCTCTGAAGAGACTCGGAAATGAACTCGGGCAAGTTGAAGAGGAGTATTATTCGGTTGTCGCGGAAAAAACCAAGCAGAAGGAGTCAAACACAAAGGTTTTTGGCCTTATTTGGCTCGTGGGAGTTGTGTTTTGCGTAGCGTTCCTTATGCAGGGTGGATTGGGGATCGTTTTAGCGGTGATCGGTTTTATTGGTGGTACTTTTGGTGTGTTCTACTATGGGAGCCAACAAGAATCTTCAATCACGAGTAAATTTGCGGACGCAGAGAAAGACCTACTATCAAAGAGAAATCGCATCCGTACACGAATTGAAGAGAATAGGCGGTTGGTAGATAGCTAGACATTTGAAATAACTGTGGACTTTATTACAGAAAACTTATTGACCATATTGATTCTGCTACCGGTCCTTGGTGCAGTGCTTACGCTTGCGCATCAGGCGTTTTGGAGGCAGGAGAGCCATCTCAAATGGGTGACGCTCGGCTTTACCTTGCTCAATTTTATAGTCTCGCTCGCGCTATTTTCAAAATCGGCAACGGCTGGAGCAAGCGGATTTTTCTTTGAAAAGAACGTACCGTGGATTAAGGCTATCGGCACCAACTATCACATCGGCGTCGATGGCCTGAGCTTTTGGCTGGTGATATTGACGACGTTCATAATGCCGATCGCGGTCCTGTCGACTTGGCACGCAGTCGAGAGGAAGGCGACTGCCTTTTATGTCTTTCTTCTCCTGTTAGAGTCGGCAATGATCGGCGTTTTTGTTTCGCTCGATCTACTCGTTTTTTACCTTTTCTTCGAAGCCTCGCTGATACCGATGTTTTTCCTGATCGGCATCTGGGGCGGCGAAAATCGCATATACGCGGCGGTCAAATTCTTTATCTTTACCGCTCTCGGCAGTCTGCTGATGCTGGTCGCGATCATCGGGCTGTTTTACATTTATGCGGATCAAACAGGCCTCGGCGGCTCGTTTGATTTTGTCGCGATCCTTAGTGCGTTAAAGGCCGGACAGGTCGTGCTGCCGCCGCAAACGGGAATGCTATTGTTCCTTGCGTTCGCGCTGGCGTTCTCGATCAAGGTCCCTCTATTCCCGTTCCATACATGGCTGCCGGACGCACACACTGAGGCTCCGACGGCGGGATCGGTCATTTTGGCAGCCGTCCTGCTAAAAATGGGAACGTACGGCTTGATGCGGTTTAACTTTACGCTGTTTCCCGACCAGGCACGCGAGACGGCGGGGGTCTTTATCACGCTCGCGATCATCGGCATCATCTATGGTGCACTGGTTGCGATGGTGCAGCCTGACGTAAAGCGGCTCGTCGCGTATTCGTCGGTCGCCCATATGGGTTTTGTCATTCTCGGAATGTTCTCATTCACCGAAATGGGAATGCAGGGTGCTCTTTACACAATGCTCGCCCACGGCGTGACGACGGGAGCGTTGTTCCTTCTGGTCGGCTTTATCTATGAGCGTCGCCATACGCGGCAGATCACCGATTTTGGCGGGCTGTCGAATGTGATGCCGGTCTATGCGACCGTCTTTGTCATTACGACGATGGCGTCGGTCGGTCTGCCGTTCCTCAATGGCTTCGTCGGCGAATTCTTGATAATGGTCGGAATGTTCCAGTCGAACGCCCTTGGCGTTACGGCCACTACAAACTGGAACTACATCGCCGCAATGCTCGCCGGAACGGGCGTGATCTTCGCCGCCGTATATCTGCTCTGGATGGTCCAGCGGGTATTCTTCGGCAAAGTAACAAGCGACAAGAACAAAACGCTCGCCGACCTTAGCTGGCGAGAGATCGGCCTGATGATCCCTCTGCTATTCCTGATGGTCTATATGGGCGTTTTCCCAAAACCGATCCTCAACCGGTCGGAGGGAAGTATCAAGGCGATACAGGAACGCGTTATGCATCAGGCGGGCGGAACCGTAGCCGAGGTCGAAACCGAGAGCGGTAGATAGAATTTAATTTTCATGACTACGTTTCTTTTAACAGAATTAACCCCGCCGAGCGTGAATATCTCGATCATTCTCCCTGAGATGATCGTGGCCTTCGCCGGTATCGTCGTGATGCTCTACGACAGCTTTTTTCCGAAACAGCGTACTGTCTCCGGCGTTATCGCGATCGCGGGACTCGTCCTTTCGGGTATCGTTTTGGGCACGATGTGGGGCGATGGCCAGCCGGCGACGGCGTGGAACGGCATGATCGCCCACGACAATCTACGCCTCAGTTTTTCCTTCGTATTCTTGTTCGTTTCTGCAATGACCGTGCTGGTCTCGACCATCTGGGTCGAGCGTGAAAATGTTCCTACAGGTGAGTATCACGCACTTCTGCTCTTTGCTACCTTTGGAATGATGATGATGTCGGCCGGCAACGATCTGGTGATCATCTTCCTCGGCCTCGAAACCCTTTCTATCGCGACATACGTAATGGCGGGCCTCAGAAAAGCCGATCTCAAGTCGAACGAATCCGCGATGAAATATTTCATCCTCGGCTCGTTCGCTTCGGCGTTTTTGCTGTACGGAATGGCACTTGTTTACGGTGCGACCGGGGCAACCGGTTTGACGCAGATCGCCGAGAAGATTGCCGCCCCGAACTTCCCCGCTCTGCTGCTCGTCGGCGGTGCGATGATGATAATCGGGTTTGGATTTAAGATCGCAATGGCTCCGTTTCATGTATGGACGCCGGACGTTTATGAGGGAGCTCCGACGCCGATCACTGGCTTTATGGCTGCCGGTCCGAAGGCAGCAGCATTCGCTTCTTTTCTGAGAATTTTCGTACTTGGTTTTCCGCTCATCGCCGGTGTGCAGACATCGGCACTACTCCACGAATCCTGGACATCTGCTCTGGCCGTTTTGGCAATGATGACGATCCTCGTAGGTAACGTCGCGGCGATCATGCAGGACAACGTAAAGCGAATGCTGGCGTACTCGTCGATCGCACACGCAGGCTACGCTCTCGTAGGATTTATCGGTGCGGGAATGGCAAAAAACGCGGCGGCAAGGGATGAGGCGATCGCATCCGTTGCGTTTTACATGCTGACCTATGCCGTAACGAACCTCGGAGCCTTCGCGATCGTGACGCTGCTTTCGCAGAAAAACGACCGCCGGGCGGAGTTTGAAGATTACAATGGCATCGGATTTAAGTCGCCAGTGCTCGCCTTCTCATTATCGCTATTCATGCTCTCGCTGCTCGGTTTGCCATTGACCGCAGGCTTTATTGGTAAGGTGCTTGTTTTCCGTCCGGCTCTTGAGACCGGAAATGTACTCGTCACGACTCTGGTCGTCGTGGCAGTTCTCGGTTCGGCGATCTCGGCATACTATTACCTGCGGCTGATCGTCGTAATGTTCTTCCGCGAACGCACGACCGAGTGGAAAGCTCCTAAGATGTCTGCCGCGATGACCACGGCGCTTGTAGTTGCCGTCGTCGGCGTCTTGTATTTTGGCCTCTTTGCCGATGGCGTCCTCGATCGATTTGCCCACTCGCCCTCGTCCGTCGTAGTTCAGGCCGAAAGGTAGCCGCCTCCGTTGATGAAAATTGCTGATGATATCAAGGCCGCTCTCGCGGACGATTGGCTTCCGTCGATATACCGGGCAAAGGTCCGTTCACAGCGAACGCGATCCTTTTCGATCGAAGTCCCGAAACGCGAAAATCAGCCCGAGATCCAATACACGCTCCTCGGTATCGAACTAAGGGTCGGCCGCCGTCGATTTGCGTGCCCTGATCTCGCGACGGCAAGGTACCTGCGAGTGTTCGCCCGCGTGGGCTGCCGCGACTTTGCGATTCCGTACGATATTAGTCAGATCTCAGGGGTTGCTGACGAATTTGAAACCTCGTGGCAGCGAGCACTTCTGCTTCTCAACAAAACCGCAAAAGGTGACGAAGCAGCATCTTTACGAATGAGCCTCATAAAGGCGATTCGCGACGAGATAAACAAGATCGGTCCCGGCGAACCGATGCCGCTCTTTGATCGGGAAACTAAGCAGCGAAGGCCGTAAGAGAAAAGACCGTCTTTACGATGTAAAATTTGATGATATAATTGGGTGTTTCGCCCTGATCGGGGGCGAAACATCGATTTAGTGATCCTATGTTTGATGCCGTGCCAAAATCAACCGAACCGGAAGGCCTTCCATTTCCATACAATAAGAGCACCTATTGCCGATATGAGCCGATAGAGAAAACGATCTCGCACGCCAAGGTTTTGATCGTCAACGATCTCCTGCGCTACGAATCGGATCTATCGGAGCTTGCCCAGGAAGACTGGAACGGTACAACAAAATCCAAGCTCGAATTTGAACGCATGGTAGGCGGTATGGCCTGCAACAATATTGCGAATAACGTACTTCGGCTAGTAAAGAATCCAAAGACGATGACCGTTCACTTATCGGAGATAGCAGACGGTGCCGAAAAATTTCGGCCGGACGCGATCGTGATGAGCGGTACCTTTGCCGATTTTGATTATTATAATCCGGACCATCTTTCAGCTTTCGCCGATTTTATTCGCGAGACAAAGATCCCGGTACTGGCCATTTGCGGTGCTCATCAGCTCGTTGGAACGGCGTTTGGAGCCGAGCTAAAAACGCTTGACGATCTCGAACTGGCTGAAAAGCGTGAAGACCGTATCGTTGAGTATCAATACCGTTTCGTAAAGATAGTTGACACGACTGACCCGATCTTTGACGGAATTCAGGATAAGAAATCCGGTATCTGGCAGGATTACACGACCCAGGACGACATCTTGCGCGTCTGGCAGAATCACGGCGTCCAGATCGACGGAGTTCCTGACGGCTTCAAATTGCTGGCAACATCCTACCTCTGCAAGAACCAGATGATGGTCAAACGCTCCGACGGCCAACTGATCTACGGCGTTCAGTTTCACCTCGAAAAATCATTCGAAGACTGGTCAACAAACCCGACCCGTTGGGAACACCCCAACGAAAGCCGCGATGGCCGTATTTTGTTTGAGAATTTTCTCCGGCTGGCTCTAGATCACAAGAGCTAGGGCAACGCTCTCGCCTTCTCCAGCATTTCATCAGGACTGACCCTAAACCAATAATTTTCAGTCAAATTTAGCCAGCGGACAGTGCCAGTTGAATCAACTAGGATTTCTGCTGGCCTGGAAATATCGGCCCCGTCTCCTCCCGCACCGACGTGAACTAGATCGTATGTTCTAATGGTATCGAGATTGGGATCCGAAAGGACCGGGAAGGTTATGCCGTGCGTCTCTGCCATTTCCCGGGATACATCAGGCGGATCGACGCTTATCGCTATCGGCACTACGCCGATCGAATCAAATTTATCAATATTCTGCTGGATTCCCCGCAACTCGGAGACGCAGAATGGTCACCAATGCCCTCTGTAGAAGACGAGCAAAACGCCCTTTTGGTTGGCCAGGACATTAGTAAGAACTACCGGCTTGCCCTTGGTATCTAGTAAGGCGAAATCGGGAGCCGATCGCCCGACTGCGGGAGCCCCAGCTGATTTCGGAACCGAGGTTGACAAGACAAACGCCGCAAAAACAAAGACGCCGAATACGGAAACGGTCAGCAGGGTGAAAACCGAGGCTGCGATCTTTGACCAGGTTCCGCGACCGCTTCCGAAGCCTCGGCGAAAACCCCAGATCGCCAGGATGATCGCCAAGATAGAAATACCGACGCTGAGCCACAAAAAGCCCGGAGTCATCGAGAACCGGGCAAATATAAGCGGATAACTGATAAACGCAAAGATGCTCAGGAGAAATCCAGCGACCATCTGCCAATTGAAGCCTTTCATACTTGCAAAACTACTTAGTCAAAACACTCTTCCGGAACGTTCTCGAGGGTGTTCTTCATCAGCATATCGACGACGGCGTTGAAATCGCCGCCTGATTCTTCGAAAACACGCAGTTGTTCATCGGCCGATGTGCCGCGTTCGAGGATCGTGTGAATGTGTTCGATCTCTTTTCGCGATCCGAGCGGATCGACAACATCATCGACGAATTCTAACAATTCGCGGATCAGGTCTTTTACGGGAACCTCTTTCTGTTTACCCAGATCGAGCAATTTGCCGTCAAGCCCGTAACGGATCGCACGCCATTTGTTCTCAAGAATTAGACGGCGGTGATAGATCCGGAAGCCCAGATTGCTATCGGTCAGGCGATGCAGTTTACAAACGATCGCCTGGAACAGAGCGGCCACAGCGATCGTGTCATCGACGCGAGTCGGGATATCACAAATACGAAACTCGAGCGTCGGAAATAGATGATGCGGACGCACGTCCCACCATATCTTTGAACCGTCCTGTATGCAGTTCATTTTGATGAGCAGATCAAGGTAAGTCTGGTACTGGGCGTGTGACTCGAAATGGTCCGGGATCTCCGTACGCGGGAACTTCTTGAACACCTCAGACCTGTACGACTTGAGGCCTGTATTAAACCCGAGCCAGAATGGTGACGACGTTGTCAGGGCAAGCACATGCGGGAGAAAATAGCGTGCGGCATTCATGATCTGGATACGCCGTTCGACATCGGGCACACATACATGGACGTGAACTCCAAAGATCAACAGGCTGCGGGCAACCATCTGCAATTCGTCCACGAGCAATTTGTAACGATCGCCGTCGTATATCTGCTGTTCGGACCATTTCGAAAACGGATGCGTAGAGGCTGCGACAATGGCCATCCCCTTCTTCTTAGAAAGACCGGATATGATGCACCGGAGCTTCGTGATGTCTTCGCGGGCTTCCTGGATATTTGCGCAAACACCTGTGCCTACCTCGATCATCGACTGGATCATCTCAGGTTTGATCTTTTCGCCGAGGAGCAGTTTGCCCTCGTCGAGGATCTCGGACACGTGTGACTTGAGTTCACGGGTTTCCGGATCTACGATCTGAAATTCTTCCTCGATGCCCAGTGTAAATTGTTCGAACATAGTTCTTCCTTATTTCAGCTCCAATTCGCGGCTCAATATATCCTCGTCCGCCTCGCCCAGGTCCTTAAACCGCACACCGACACCGTGGCCCGGATCCGAATAGACTACGACGCCATTCAAATTCAGAGTCCTCTCTCCGATGCTGATCGACATCATGATCGGCGTACCGATCGCGAGCACGGCCGTCGTCGTCATATACAAACCGCCCGAGCCGATGTCACGCGTATTCGCGATCCCAGTTCCGTCTCCGCCCTCAAATCGAACGTCAACGATCAATTTCTTACGGTCCGATCCGCGTCGTTCTGATGCAGTACGGGCATCTGTCAAATCTATGTCAGCCATGGTCACCAGCCTTTTTTCTTGAGATGTATTTGAAACACTTTCGTCTTATTCTAACCTAAACCCAACCAATTACGTACCTTTCATTTTGTTGCCGCCATGTCCTTAGCAACTTTTAAAAACGCCTTTGACGCATGAGACAGCTCAGAACTGCGACGATAGATAATGTTCAACCGCCGTTCAAGCTTAAGATCCTTGACGGCGATACCTGCCAGTCGTCCCGCCGCGATCTCGGCCTTGGCCGACAAACGCGGGACCAGAGCCACGCCAGACCCGCTCTCGACCATGAGCTTGATGGCTTCGAGGGACGGCAGTTCGACGACGATATTCAGTTTTGTCTTGTGCTTGTCAAATGCTTCGATCACACGCCGGCGGTAGGGCGACGGGGCATTGTGAGCAACAAATGACTGTCCGCTAAGATCCTTGATCGACACTTCTTTGAGTTTTGCAAAATCGTGCCTTGGCGATACTACAAAGACCAGTTCATCCGTCATTACCGGCACCGACCTGATCGAATCGTCATTCGGAGTAAATGAGATCACTCCCAGCTCGACCTCGCGTGCGGTGATCTGATTTGGGATACGGCTTGCAACGCCTCGCTGCACCTCAATCTTGATCAGCGGATGCTTTGAGAGAAATTCCTCTATCACTGGCAGCAGATAAAAGACCGTGTGTTCGTTTGCGCTGATCGTGACCTTGCCGTTTCTGAGGTCGCGCATTTCGGTGATAGCGACCTCAGCATTGTGACGCAGATTGAGCATCTGCTTGGCGTGGCCGAGCAAAACTTCACCGGCAAAGGTCAGAGTTCCGTCCTTCGAGGACCTGTCAAAGAGTTTCTCCCCGATCTCGGCCTCGAGCCGCCGAACCGCCTGGCTGATCGCGGGCTGCGTCCGACCGAGCACCTCAGCCGCTCGCGAGAAACTGCGTTCTTTTGCAACCGTTACCAGGACCTCTAGTTGGTTAATATCCATGCGCCTATTCTAACAAAATGTTATGTATCTATTACAAATTATAATCTAAGACTGTGGTAATTCCAACAACGGCCGATCAGCGCGCGATTGTGGCCACAATAAATATTGCTTATTATATTATGTAGAACATAATCTTGACTTATCATCGAGCATTTGCTTAACTGCTTGTATTTCGGATCACCAGATCTGTGAAACGGAGGCGAAATTATGGGTAAGAAGATCGCGATCTTTGATACAACTTTGCGTGACGGAGAACAGTCGCCAGGCTGTTCGATGTATCTCGAGGAAAAGATCTCGATGGCACGGCAGCTCGAAAAACTCGGGGTTGATGTCATCGAGGCGGGATTTCCCTTTGCATCGGAGGGCGATTTTCGCTCGGTTGTGGCAGTCGCCAATGAGTGTCGTGAGACGACGATCGCCGGTTTGTGCCGGACCGTGCCATCCGACATCGAGCGGGCGGCTCATGCCCTGGAAAAGGCCGTGAGGCCGAGGATCCACACGTTTGTCGCGACATCGGATATACATCTCGAGTTCAAACTCAAGAAAACACGCAGCGAGGTGATCGACATGACCGCAAAGGCGGTTCGCACCGCTCGTGAATACGTCGATGACGTTGAGTTCTCGGCTGAGGACGCAACGCGGAGCGATGTCGATTTCCTCTGCGAGGTCTTTGAAACAGCGGTCGAATGCGGTGCGACGACGATCAACGTGCCCGATACTGTCGGCTACACGCTTCCGACCGAATATGCCGCCCTCGTCCGCGCCGTGAAGGAACGCGTTGTGCGTGACCGCGACATCACGATCAGTGTGCACTGCCACAATGATCTCGGCCTGGCTGTCGCGAATAGTCTTGCAGCAATCGACGCTGGAGCGATGCAGGTTGAATGTACAGTAAACGGGATCGGTGAACGGGCGGGTAACGCTTCGCTTGAGGAACTCGTCATGGCAATGGCGGTGCGGGCCGACAAACTGCCATACGGAAATAATATCGATGCGACCCAGCTTTATCCGGCGAGCCAGCTACTGTCATCGATCGTCAGTTTCGGCGTTCAGCCGAATAAGGCGATCGTCGGCCGCAATGCGTTTGCTCATGAGGCCGGTATTCACCAGCATGGAGTTTTGAGCAATCCTCTTTGCTACGAGATAATGACGCCTGAATCGGTCGGCGTTCCGCAGACCAGCATCGTGCTCGGCAAGCATTCAGGTCGCCACGCGCTCATCGCACGATACGAACAGCTCGGCTTCGATCTTGCCGACTCTGAGATCGCGGAGATATATCCACGGTTCATAGCTTTGGCGGACCGGAAGAAGAATGTTTATGATCAGGATCTGATGGCTCTCGCTCCGGCGAGATTGCCCGCTTTGGCCGCGGCCTAGGTCAAATTAAGTTGTTTTTATGAAGATAACAATCTTACCGGGAGATGGAATCGGTTCTGAAGTTTGCGGTCAAGCGGTCTATGTACTCCGCGAGGTGGCCGCCGCATTTGGTGTTGGCGTCGAGACCGAGACGCATTTGATAGGCGGGGCAGCAATAAAGGCGACCGGTTCGCCGTTCCCGGCCGAAACCGAGACGGCTTGTCGTAACAGCGACGCGGTTCTGCTCGGGGCCGTCGGCACACCCGAATTTGACGATTTGCTACCGGAAGAACGGCCGGAGATCGGCCTTTTGAGGCTTCGCAAAACTCTCGGCGGTTTTGCGAACCTTCGTCCATCTGCCGCTATCCCGGCATTGATCGGCTCGTCTCCGCTTCGGGCAGAGGTTTTCGCAGGAACCGATCTGCTCATTGTTCGCGAACTGCTCGGCGGCCTGTATTTTGGCGCCCCCAGAGGCTTTAGTGATGACCAGTCTGAGGCTTTCAACACAATGCGATATTCGACCGCCGAGGTCGAGCGAGTCGCCCGCGTCGCATTTGAGGCCGCACGAGGCCGGAGCAAGAAGCTGACATCCGTGGATAAGGCCAATGTTCTTGAAACCTCGCGGCTCTGGCGCGAGACAGTTGTCAGAGTTGCGGTCGACTATCCTGATATTGAGATCGATCACCTCTTTGTCGATGCGTGCGCAATGCATCTCGTGACCGATCCGACAAGATTCGACGTGATTCTCACTGAGAATCTCTTTGGCGACATTTTGTCGGACGAGGCTGCGGTTTTGACTGGCTCACTCGGAATGCTGGCATCGGCAACGATAGGCGGTGATGTAGACCTCTACGAACCGGTCCATGGCTCGGCTCCGGATATTGCCGGCCAGAACATTGCTAATCCATTAGGTGCGATCGCTTCATCTGCGATGCTGCTTAGATACACCGCCAAAAATGAGGAGGCGGCCACCGCAATAGAAAATGCAATAAATGCAGTTTTGTCGGATGGCTATCGCACGATCGACATAGCCGAGCCATCATGCGAACGGGTTCTTTCGACCATCGAAATGGGCCGAATGGTCGCAGAGCGGGCGATCGACTCAGCGAATACACAGGCTGCCTTTCACGCCGTATGAAGACGCTCTACGACAAAATATGGGATCGCCACCTGGTCCACGCCGAAGAAGGCACACCTTCGCTGCTGTACATCGATCTGCATTTGATCCACGAAGTTACGAGCCCACAGGCATTTGACGGATTGCGTCTTGCTCACCGCAAGGTCCGGCGCCCCGAGTTGACCTTTGCGACGGTGGATCATGCCATTCCAACCATTGATCGCGATCTTCCGTTTAACGATCCGATCGCCGCACAGCAAGTTGCCACGCTTCGCGAAAATTGCCGCGAGTTTGGCGTAAAGCTCTATGATCTCGACCGCATCGAGCAGGGCATCATCCACGTCTTCGGCCCCGAACAGGGCCTGACGCATCCCGGGATGACGATAGTTTGCGGCGATTCGCACACATCCACTCACGGTGCATTTGGTGCACTGGCCTTCGGCATCGGCACCAGCGAGGTCGAGCACGTATTCGCAACGCAGTGTCTGCAGCAGGAAAAGGCAAAGAATTTCCGTATCAATGTCGATGGCGACCTGCCGTTCGGCGTCACAGCAAAAGACGTCATCCTCGGCATCATCAACGAGATCGGCATGGCCGGTGCGACGGGACACGTGATCGAATATACGGGCTCAACCATCCGAAATTTGAGTATGGAAGGCCGCATGACCGTCTGCAATATGAGCATCGAGGGCGGTGCGAAGGCCGGCATGATCGCCCCGGACGAAACAACGCTTGAGTATGTAAAGGGAAAGACCTTCGCACCAACGGGCGACGCGTGGGAAGCCGCCGTGGCCGATTGGGACACCTTAAATTCCGATGTCAACGCCCAATTCGACCGGTCGATCGATATTGACGCGACTTCGCTCGAACCCTTTGTCACATGGGGAACTTCGCCCGACATGTCCGTAAAGATCACTGATCGAGTTCCCGATCTGAGTTCGGCCCGCGATGACGGCGAGGCCGGCACGTTCGAGCGCTCTTACAAATACATGGGGCTCGAACCATCGCAGCGTATCGATCAGATCGCCATCAACCGAGCCTTTATCGGCTCATGCACGAATTCACGTATCGAAGACCTTCGCGAAGCTGCAAAGGTTGCGAAAGGCTATAGCGTAAGCGGTAGCGTGAATGCAATGGTTGTCCCTGGCTCGATGATGATAAAGAAGCAAGCCGAGGACGAAGGACTCGCAAAGATATTTACCGACGCTGGCTTCGAATGGCGCGATGCCGGCTGCTCGATGTGCCTGGCCATGAACGAGGACACGCTTAAAGACGGCGAACGCTGCGCCTCGACCAGCAACCGCAATTTTGAGGGTCGTCAGGGCCGCGGCGGGCGAACTCATCTCGTTTCGCCAATGATGGCAGCGGCAGCCGCGATCACAGGGCATTTCGTTGATGTCCGAGACTGGAAATTTAAGGATTGACGATGGACAAATTTGAGACATTTTCGGGTCTTGTCGCCCCACTTTTTCGGGCAAACATCGACACCGACCAGATCATTCCGAAGCAGTTTCTGACCAGGATCGAGCGCACTGGTTACGGGGCGTTCTTGTTCAATGACTGGCGTTTCGATGCCAATGGATCGACAAATGCGGATTTCGTGCTCAATGACCCGCGCTATTCAGGGGCTTCGATCCTTGTTGCCGGACCAAATTTTGGGTGCGGTTCGTCGCGAGAACACGCTGCATGGTCTTTGATGGATTTCGGATTTCGCTGCGTTATCGCTCCTAGCTTTGGCGATATCTTCAATAGCAATAGCCTCAAGAATGGCCTCTTGCCGATTCGACTGGACGAAACTTTGGTAAAGCAGCTCGCAGAAAGCTCCGTAGAAGATCCAGGTTATTCACTCACCATCGACCTGACGAACACATCCGTGTCCGACACGAATGGTGTGATCGGCGTCTTCGAGATAGACGAGTTTCGCCGTCACTGTATGCTCAATGGACTCGACGACATCGGCCTGACACTCAGGCATGAATCAAAGATCGCCGCCTTCGAGCATGAAACCGGTATCAAGGGTCGGTTCGCTCAAGCGTGACGGATATTTCTCGTCATCTCGTTCCCGATAGGTGTTTGCTTTTTTCTACCCGCCAAGTTACCATAATTCCTCGTTAAACTAAGCATTTTGTTAGCTTAGCGTCGCTTGAGATCGCCGTTTTTGCTTGTGAATAGAAGGCGAGATTTTTATTCCATTATGGGTTTTTCTACTGTCGCCATTCACGCGGGCAACGAACCTGACTCCGCCACAGGAGCTGTCAGCGTCCCGATCTATCAGACATCGACATACGCACAGGACGGACTCGGCAAGCATAAGGGCTTTGAATATGCCCGCACGCAGAATCCGACTCGAAGTGCGCTCGAAACAAACATCGCGGCGCTCGAAGGTGCCAAATTCGGCTTTGCCTTTGCATCGGGAATGTCAGCCATTGACGCCGCGCTCAAATTGGTCAAAGGCGGCGATCACGTTATTCTTGGCGACAATACCTACGGCGGCACCTTTAGGCTCTTCAGCCGGATCCTGGCCGATTACGGCGTTGAATTTGACCTCGCTGATACGTCCGACATCGCAAATCTCGAATCCGCATTCAAACCGAATACGAAAATGGTCTTTGTCGAGACGCCTACAAACCCGGTAATGACCGTTACAGACCTTAGGGCAGTATCCGACATGGCACATGCCCGAGGGGCAAAGGTCGTATGCGATAACACCTTTATGTCGCCGTATTTTCAGCGGCCGATCGAGCACGGCGTCGATATCGTGGTCCATTCGACCACGAAATATCTGAACGGCCACTCGGATAGCGTCGGCGGGTTTGTCGCTCTCAATGATGAGAAAGACGCTGAATGGATCGGCTTCGTTCAGAATGGTATTGGCGCGATCCTGTCGCCCTTCGACTCGTTCCTCGTCCTACGCGGCACCAAGACTCTTGCCGTTCGCATGGAAGCGCATGATAAGAATGGCCGCATGGTCGCAAATTTCCTTGCTGAGCACCCAAAAGTTCATAAAGTTTATTATCCCGGCCTCGTGTCGCATCCGCAGCATGAGCTAGCAAAACGTCAACAGACGGGCTTTGGTGGGATGGTGGCGTTCGAAACGGGTTCGCTCGAAAACGCGCGAAAGGTGCTGGAATCCGTAAAGCTTTGCACCCTTGGCGAAAGTCTCGGCGGCGTCGAGAGCCTGATCTCGCATCCTGCGTCGATGACTCACGCATCTGTTCCGGCGGTAACCCGTGATAAACTTGGTATCACTGACGGCTTGGTGAGAATATCGGTCGGCATCGAGGACGCCGAAGACATTCTAGAAGATCTCGATCAGGCCTTACGTTAGCGCTTGCTTTCTAGGTTTGTAGTTCCGTGTTATCGGCTTTTCGTGGTAATTTATCTCTGGGTCGGAACTTGGCTTTGTATTTTTATGTTCACTGTGGAAACACACGCCGCGTCGCATATCGGACGCGTCCGTAAGGGCAATGAGGACAATTACCTCTTGCTCAATATCTCGCACGCTAAGGCGTGGACAGGTTCTCAGGAAGATGGCGAATTCGTCATTGAGAGCCAAAAGTTTGAGATAGATGGAAACGGTGTCGTCATGGCCGTCTCAGACGGCATGGGCGGAGCTCTCGCCGGTGAGGTTGCCAGCACAATGGCCGTCGAAACCGTGAGCGAGAAGCTGCTCGATCAAGATTCGGACACAACCCTGACGCCCGAGGAACAGGATCACTACCTCATCAGCCGTCTATACGACGCCACCGTATTTGCAAATTATCTGATCCATACGCAGGGCAGGACGGATCCGCAGTTTCAGGGAATGGGCGCGACTTTCACAGGGGTTGGCATCACTCCTGACGCCGCCGATATTATCCAGGTTGGTGATAGCCGAGCCTATCTAGTTCGCGGCGGCCGGATCTATCAGGTGACCAAGGATCAATCGCTCGTCCAGCAATTGATCGACGCTCAGCAGATCTCAGCTGAAGAAGCCGAGACGCACACGCTAAAGAACGTAATTTTGCAGGCCCTCGGCGCACAGAACGAGGTCTATCCCGTGTCGGCCCGCGTTTCCCCATGCAAAGATGATGTTCTGCTGTTGTGCAGCGACGGCCTTTCAAACAAGGTCAGTGCTGTAGATATGCAAGAGATCATTCTCGATAATTTTGACGAACTTGAAAAAGGCTGCGCGGAACTTATTAAACTTGCCAACGAAAACGGCGGTGAGGACAATATCACGGTCGTGGTGGCAAGGTTTACCGGGGAGAATCTGCCGGAACCAACCGAGGAAGGCGTCAAACTCGAACTTATCGATCTGGGCGGGATTCACGATACTGCAGACCAAGAACTCGGGAACGAAGACACGACCGATATCACCAATAAGGATATCGATTAGCTCGGGGTAGCGCCCCTTCTTACTCTTGCCGCCAATCCGGCAATTCGCGCTTAACATGCCGCACATAGATCGAGGAGCCTTTTACCTCAACGACCTCAACCTTTTCACCCTCAGCAAGCACTTTCTCGCCCTCGATCGGGAAGGCAGTCCATGTCGAGCCAAAAACCTTTACCGCTGCTTCCTTCATAACTCCTTTGCTGGCTATCGACACAGTGCCAATCTGCCCCGGCAGCGAGTCAATGCCGGTCTTTACCCGCTCGCCTTCACCATGCGAAAAATATCTAGCAAAGATCGTTCGTGACATTGCGGTCAGGCCGACAGAAACGAAAGCGAAAACCAGAAACTGAAGTAGAAAACCGCCGCCTATCAGCCCGACAAAGGCAGCCGCGATCGCCCCGATCCCAAACCACAGCAACACAAACCCGAGCGTAAATATCTCAGCAATTATCAGCGAAACGCCGATTACCAGCCAAAATATCGAGACGATCTGTTCGAGTGTCATAGTTGTTCCTATTCGACTCAATGATAGCACAGTGGAGCACTTCATTTTGGGAGCGTTTATTGAAGTTGAGTTATCACCGTGCTAATCTTTTCGAGTCGTGCTGGGGTGGCGGAATTGGTAGACGCCCAGGACTTAAAATCCTGTGTCCTTAGGGACGTACGGGTTCGATTCCCGTCCCCAGTACCACGACAAAATTAAGGATGAGGGCGAATAGGCCTCATCCTTTATTTCTTGGTACGCTTATTGCCATGAAGTATCCGTGGGGGACTACTATGAATAGTAATAAACTGACCACCGCAATTGTCTTATCATTTATCGCGATCTTCAGCGTATCCGCTTACGGACAGAATCGCCGTGTTCTGGCAACGGCCGAGCAGACATCGGGTGATAGATTCACGTCTGTTGCCAACACTCCGCGTGGTGCGAATGTCCTCTCGGTCAACCGCCCTTCGCTGGAAACCCTGAGCGCGATAGACAAAGGCCTCACCGATCTTTTTGCCGTCGCACGCAAAAATCGCTATCGAAAGCGTTTGAATTACAGGGATTACACAATTTACATCGGCAAAGCCGACCGGACATACGACTCTGACGGCAATTATTCACCCGCGATCGCGATCGGTTCCGCCCAATACGCGGGAACGATCTTTGATAAGGGCGGATACATTTATGTTGCCGGGATGGTTCTTTCAAACGAACCGTGCGCTTTTCTTGTCCCGGAACACACAAAGAACTTCGCCCTTCTTTCTGATTACGTCAGGTATGAGGGCGAGCATCTTGTTCTCTATCACAACGATCGACGCCGATATTCCGCGACCGCTGACCATAGTAAGGGCGGCTCGCATCCGATCTTGCAATAGCTGGGAACGCTGCCTGATTTGGTGCAGTTGATAACCGAAAGCGTACTGCATCCGGACCCCAAAATTCGCCCCGGAAAAAATTTTGCCACAAATACAGGCTTTTTTCGATTTTGTGCATCAAAGCACTTAATGGCACGGTCATTGCACTTAACACAGGCGGCCCCGCAGATTGGGCCGGGCGGTGGAGAGGGTCGTAGTTTGAACCGCTTTGCAGCCGCACGAACGCTGGCATTTTTGTCGGTATTGATCTTTGCAAATTCAGCCTTTAGCCAAACGGATTCGATCTATCGTCTGCCTGCGGGGACGAAGATAAAAGTAAAGCTCGACACCGAGCTTAATTCAAAGGTGGCGAGCGTCAACGATACGTTTCTTGCGATGGTCACCCAACCGGTGACCGTACGCGAAACAGTCGTGCTCCCTACCGATACAGTCATCGAGGGGCGAGTGACCAGGGTGTCGCGGGCAACCGGCGGGTTAAGGAACGGAAAGCTCGATGTAGTCTTTGAAACATTGAAGTTCGCGAATATTAATAGGCGGATCGAGGGAGAGATCGTTACGGCGTTTCCGAGATCGTCGTCGGGTATGCTCACCGCTCTCAGCATCGTCGGCGGTGCGGTTGGCGGGGCATTGATCGGTTCGCGAACATCGGGTTCCGGAGCTTTGATAGGTGCAGGAATAGGAACCGGAATTGGAACAGGCATCGCGTTCCTTAGGAAAGGCAAGGAAATGCGGATCTTGAAGGGCGAAGAATTTGAGATCGAACTAAAAAAAGAAGTGGTGCTGCCCGTTCTGGATTATTGAAAAGTTATATAAGTTTGGCTGCGGCAATTTAGCCACGGCCATATCGAAGAAGCCCGGCGTGAAGGGGAGAGCACGCCGGGCTTTTTCAATGCCGATCTCGGAATCTACCACAGATCCTTTCCATGCAAAGTCGCATTTTTCCCCTGCAAACCTGTATTCTTTCCTGTTTTGTCATCTTTGAACGCGTAGCGGTCCAATGAATTTAGCCGTGGACGTTTGTCCACGGAACGCCGTCGAAAATGATTCGCGTCGCGACGCGACGGTTGAATCAACGATTTGAGCTTCAATCGTCGCTACGCGACGAGAACAACAAATAATCCTAACCGTGGACAAACGTCCGCGGCTAAATTCAAATCATCGCTACGCGACTGAGAAGTCATTTATCGTCCTCTCGGGGCGGCTCGTACCACAGCACCCGTCGCTTCGTCCGCGTGCGGAAAAAACCACCCGCCATACTTAAACCCCGTCGCCGTCATTTTCCTCGTTCTGTATGACACCATCGATCGTAATGAATTCAGCTACAATTAGTTTTCTCATTGAGTATTCTCCTTTTTGCCGTCGATTCGCTCAAAAATCTTCAACAGGTTTCCGTCCGAGATGTCGGAGATATCCACACCGAAAACATCTTTGGTTTGAGCTACATAATCAGCGGTTTCCTCATCTGTTCCTGTGAAGTCGAGCAGGCTAGACTGGTCGGAAATGAAGATAGGGTCCAAGCGGTCAAAGCCCAAAACCTCTTTTATGAATCTTTCCGCAGTCTCGCCATATCGGTCGATTCCTTCGGTAGACGCGAACTCAATAGGCATCGTCTCTCCTGGACGGAGAACGTCATCAGGACGTTCTCGCTTGAAAGTTTCAAAATGAGTTTTTAACTCTTCAACCGCAGCGGCTCTCGTCTTCCCGAAGCCACCGAGCGACCACCGCAAGATTCGCGCGTAATATTTCGCCGCTCCGGGTTCCGCCTCCGTGCTCTCGGTAACTCGAACTGGATAGTCCTCAAAATCCCAGTCAGCCTTGGCGTATGAAAGCAGCCGTTTCCATAAAATATTGAGTTGATCCATAAGCTTCAGCTCACCCCTTTTCATTCGTATTCTCAAAACCAAACGCAACCGCCGCTTTGAGGACGTCGGTGTTTATATCTTTTAGAGTTTTGAACCTGATGCAATAGCCGGTCACGGTCGCTTTGCCGAGGGTGTTGGCGTATGTTTCGGCCAGGTATTTTTTGTCGTCGATACCGAGGATATAGACAGAGATCCCGCCCTTGTTTGCGCTCAGGCCGATCTGGTAAAACTCGCGGATCGTCCCATCGGCGTATTTATGGTCGCGAGAACCGTATCCGATATTTGGATTGGAAACGACCTTGCCGTTGCTGTCTTTACCATCGAGGAACCATAATTTACACGCTGGCGATATCTGCAAAATGCTGTCGTTGAGCGTCTGCATTTCGCTGCGTTTCGGCTCCGGTTGGCTGGCAATATACTCTTTGATCTGTTTTTGTATATTCATTCTGTTTACCAGCCGCGTAGCGGTCCAATGAATTTAGCCGTGGACGTTTGTCCACGGAACGCGGTCGAAATGATCCGCGTCGCATAGCGACGGTTGAATCAACGATTTGCGCGTCAATCGTCTCTACACGACGGGGAATATCATATGATCCCAACCGTGGACAAACGTCCACGGCTAAATTCAACTGCCGCTACGCGGCGATCAGATCTTACTCGTGTTTCGACAGCGTCGCCAACAACTCTTCCAAATTCTGCAATTGAGCCGTCATTCCTTCCTTAAAGCCCATTTCGACCATCCGCTCCAGGCGTTCGAGCGACTCGTTGTAAATAGAAGCGATGACCTTTGTCGTTCCGTCTTGCTCGCTGAAATTCAGATCCCAATCAGAGCCCGGCAATTCAAGATTCTCGTTCTCGTCTGCAAAAGCGTTAAAGATCTTGAAATTGGTTTTCGGGGTAATGGAAGTATATTTCTGGACGGACCAACGCTCAACGCCCTCGGGGCTGACCATTGCATAAAATCTCTGGCCGCCGACCTCGAAATTCATGTGTTTTGTTTTCGACGTCCAAGGTTTTGGTGCGTACCATTGGTCGAGAAGTTCGGCCTTGGTATATGCGTCCCAGACCAGGTCGAGACCGGCATCAAATTCTGCGGTGATGCAAACGGTTTTCGTCGGTTTGTCGACGGTAAAATCAAGTAACATTTTATTTGTCCTCTTTCTGTTTTTTCATTCCTGCCAATAGGTCGTCAAGCTGATCGATCCGGCTTTCCCAGATCTTTCTGTACTGCCGCATCCACTCGTCGATCTCTTTCATTTTGTCGATCTCAAGCGAATAGTATATTTCCCGTCCGCGCTGTTCCTGCGTGACAAGTTCGCATTCGGTCAGAATCCGAAGGTGTTTAGAAACGGCCTGTCTGGTTGTATGAAAATTCTCCGCAATAGCGTTCGGCGTCATCGCCTGCAACGCGATCAACGCAATGATCGCGCGTCGCGTTGGGTCGGCTATGGCTTGGAAAATATCTCTTTTCATATCAGCAAAAACGAGTATGCAACCATTCGGTTGCACGTGTCAAGTGCAACCGAATGGTTTCTTAAACTCAACAAGAAACATCCTTGATAACAATTTCAGGCTACTAGAATCGGATCTTCACGCCTCCATTGACGACGCGGCCTTCGAGATGCGTATAGATCTCAGCAAATGTCGGGTCGGTGAATGGCGGGATCACAACAGGGCCATATTTACCCTGGCGAATATCTCCGAGATTTTCGCCATTGATAAAAACGCTAATTTTGCCGAAGGTCTTCTCGGCAAACAATCCAAACTCGGCGGCCGAGCGCGTCAGTGAGCGATCATCAAGTATCTGGCGGCCGGCAAAATAAAACTCTGCTCCGAATTTGTAGTTCTCATGCTCCTCAAAAACGAGGGACGAATTAACACGATGCCGCGGCAATAGCGTGAGGCGTCTGTTTCCGCCGAGATAACCTGCCTTTGCGTCGGTTAGCGTATAGCCAAAGAACAGCTTTGCCACGCCGTAACCGATCCTGACGTTCGTCTCGATCCCTTTGCTGATAACTGACGAATCGGCGTTGGAGAACTGGTATATATCAGACGGCGAGACCCGCAAGACGATCGGGTCGGTGATCTGCGTGTAGAAAAACATCTGGTTCAGCGAAAATGTGACATTCTCGCCGATGGTATCGCGATAGTTCAGGTCAAAAGTGCCTCCGCGGCTGCGTTCAGCCTTTAGCGAATTGCCGACACCGGCCACATCCCGGAACAACAGCGTCTCTGCATCTTCGGTAAACATCGTCGGCGTCTTGTAACCGAGTCCAAAGCCGAAGCGCGACGTTAGCTTTTCCGTGAGCCGAAACAATACAGCCACTCGCGGCAACGCAAATGTCCCGTAGTCTCTGGCGTGATCGACCCGAAAGCCTGCCTCGAGCGAAACCCTGTTCGTGAGATCGACAGTGTCCTGAACAAAAACACCGCCGTAGGCACGCGTCTCGTTGCGCGGAGGGTTTATTCCCGGAGTGCTTTCGCGGAATCGGTCAAAAACCGAACTCGCCCCCATAACGACGGCATGTTTGCCGTAAAGCCTCGAATAGGAAACATCGGTAAACGAATTGAACTGCTGCCCCTCAAAGCGATAATTCAGCGTTGCGATCTTGCGGTCGAAAAACGCGAAGCTCTGTTTAGCAATCAACCTACTGCCGTCGGCAAACTCGTGATTCAGATCAAACGTCGTTACATTTCGAAACGATCCGTTCTCCTCAAAATAGGTATGAAATTGGTCTGGCCGGCCGCGAATAGCCAATACATCGCCGCCTTTTCTGTTCTGATACGAAAGCGAATTCCCAACGACGAGCGTTGTTTTCGAGCCATAAAATATCAGCTTTGGGGTGATGCCGAATGCGGCGGTCCGGGGCAGGTCGGTAAAATCGTCGTCGTCAGCGTCATACTCCTTCTGGTAGTTGACCGACCCGAGAAATGTATAGCCGATGCGCGTAAGTTTGCGCGAATTAAAGAGTGAGACATCGGTGCCGAGAGCCGATGTCTGATTCAGCAGCAGCGTCGTCACAGGCACTTCGCCAGGATTCTTTGTCACAAAATTGACCACACCCGCGATCGCATCGCCTCCAAACAAGGTAGCGGATGGGCCCTTTATCACCTCGACCTGTTTCAGATCGAGCGGCGGTATCTCGAGGACGGACAGGCTTCCGGAAAAGCCGCCGTAGGCCGGAAAACCGTCCTTCAGGATCTGAGTGTAGCGGCCATCGAGCCCCTGAATTCTGACGCTTTGCGAGTTCGACGTTGCCGACGTTTGCTGTACCTGGATCCCCGTGCTTTCGTGCAGGACCATCGCGACGTTTGCGGGCCGCATGTTTATCTTTTCGTCGATCTCTTCCTCGTCGATCGCCTCGACACGCGTCGGTTCGGCCTCGATCTCGCGGCCCGTTCGTGTCGATGTGATCGTGACCTCCCCGACCTCGTTGTCGATCTCAAGCAGCACAGTTCGCTCGCTCGTGTCGGACAATGGGAATACGAGCGTCAGCGTCGTAGTTCCATAGCCGATCGATGAGATCTCAAGGATCTGTTCACCGTCCGGTAAGTTCGTGATCTCCGCAAGGCCATCCTTGTCGGCGACAACGAGAATATCCGTATTTTTAACCATCACCGTCGCCTCAGCAACGGGCGATTTAGTGTCTTTGTTCTTTATTTGAAGCCCAACGGAGTTACCCGTCTGGGCAAATACCGGGGTCGCCGCCAATATGGCGGCTAAGATAAGTATTACTCTAACCATCATTTCTCCTGATCTAGAAAAACCAATAAAACGCGCGTGAAAACCGAGGGCTTTCAGCATGAAAAGGCGCAGAGTTTCCGCAGGATCAGGCTTTTGGCGGCTGCCAAATTTCGGACAGGGAATTGGTCTGGTAGGAATCGCGGTAGCTCGCAACCTCAGTCTCGAAGTTGATCGGCCCCGGGGCGTCGAAAAGGCTAAAACCGAAACTCCTCGACACAACCGACATGCTGCAGCAGGAACAGATACACAAAGGCGAGCAGTTGTCAGAGTCGCCATCCTCTGCCGGCTGTTCGAGGTGTGCAAACGAAGCAACGCGATGGCCCTGACTGTCGAGCCCGGCGAACACATCTTCGCACGGCTGCACCGAGAGGAATAGCAAAATGGCAAATAAAACTAAGGTCAACGATCGCACAAAACAATGTTCTCAAGTCCGCCAGTCACCGTCAAGGTATCCGCTCGTGTCCAACCGCCGATCCGCGATGACACCTAGATCGCCAGCGTCGCCAACTCTGGATTCATCACAGAGAAAGAGCGGTCGCTGTTAGTTTCCTCGTTCTGTATGATCTCATCGTCATGAATTCACATGGATCTTTTTTCATGTTATTTCTGCTCAGGCTCCAAAAATATCGGTCATTGATCAGTCAACATTGATTTCGTAACTGATCAGCCACAAGTCGAGTTGGTCGAGCGCGATCTTCCAGCGGGACTTGAAATCCCGCATCCACTGACGATTTTTATCAGTGTCGTCGATGTCGATAACTATTTTGGAGAGCGAGTCGGTGTAGAGAATACCTTCGTGACGCCAGTAGCCCTCGATTACCGTTGGTTCAAAGCTGGCCGCACCGAATTGGTCAACGATCTCTTTGAGCGCTTGTCCGCGAAGTTTGCGGGGAATCTCGCGCCCATCGTTATACTGCTGCGGGAACAATATCTCGAAGCGACGCAATTTGCTGCTCATACGTTGATCTTCCTATTACAGTGAATTGATAGCCTTCGAGAGCAAGAGCCTGCAACGCTGCCTCGGGAACAAGCACCTCGCCCGTCTTTAGGGCACGACCGGGAAATCGTCCGAGAAGAAAACCCAAAGCCTCTAACTCAGTATCCGAATCGGGAAATTTGATAGTGATCATATTGCCTCCGAAATCCGATTATATCAGAATCGCCTCGACGGATGTCGCCAACGCACTTATCGCCGCCAAATGCTCAACATCCGCTCTCCAACCGTCAGTTTCCTCGTTCTGTATGACACTATCCGTCGTCATGAATTCAGCGGCAATTATTCTTCTCATGTCTCGAAGTTACTGATCGCTGATCTATCAGTGATCTTAGCCGTGGGTTTCGCAGATAGCTACGAGGCCTTAATGAACCTTCAGATTCTTGATGAACTTGTCGTTTATCCGGTCGCGCACCTTCATATAC
>JBATDM010000006.1:0-8791 GCA_049663465.1 Pyrinomonadaceae bacterium | reverse complement strand
GGCCATAACACTCATATAGTCAATAGGTTACAAGCCCCCAAGCAGCCATTTCCACCGATTTTCGAAAAAACAAAAACCACATTGTGCCACAGCCTGGGTGCAAGGGTGCGTTGCCCCGATCTGGACTCGCAAATCGGGTGCTGAGGACGTCTCAATGCCCAAATATTTTGTCAAAGATCAAGACGATCGATCAGATAAGACCGCCGTCGTACAGGTGAAAGAATGTAGCACAAATAGGACGCTATGTCAAGAAAATTCGCTGCTCGACCGGCATGCTTAGAGATCTCGATATCCGCGCGTCAGCCCCGCAAACCTCTTGACAGCCGCACAAAACGGCGTATTATGGTTTCACACCAAGATTTTCCAGGTACTTTAGATGATTTGAGGTTCGATTCTGCGTAACCTGTATTTACATATGTTTAAGGAAAACGACACAATTGGTCATTATCGACTGGATAGATTCCTTGGGAGGGGTTCTTTTGGAATAGTCTGGCTTGCTACAAGAACAACGAATGTTCATTCAACAAAGGTTGCGATTAAAATCCCGATCGACGATGGCTTGGACATAGACGCGTTTAAGAATGAGGCTGTCCTTTGGTCAGTTGCCAGTGGACATCCAAATGTTTTGCCAATAATTGAAGCAGATATTATTGACGGACAGCCGTTCATCGTATCGGAATATGCAGACAACGGGTCGCTTTTAGATTGGATGATCAGTCTGGATGACGACATTCCAGTTCGGAGAGTCGTCGAAATCGTAACGCATGTTCTTAAGGGATTGGTGTTCCTCCATGAAAAAGGAATTGTGCATAGAGACTTAAAGCCAGAGAACATAATGTTGCAAAGTGACGTTCCGCGATTGTGCGATTTTGGGATTTCGCGACTGTATTCATCAACGACTCGCAGTCGAGGTGTTGCGGGAACACCATTGTATATGGCACCCGAGTCATTTGATGGTGTTCGCAGCAGCCAAAGTGATATTTGGGCGGTCGGGGTCCTATTGTACGAACTGCTAAATCAGGAGCATCCATTTAAGACTGGCGATTATCCAGTTCTCCTAAAGTCGATCTTTTTCGATGAGCCAAGACCTAGTCGCCGTAATATTCCAATCGGATTGCAGTCAATTCTCTCGCGTGCTCTCGATAAAGATCCTAACTCCCGTTTCGAGTCAGCTTTTGAAATGCTTGAAGAATTTCAGTCAAACTTGGTTAAATTTGAGTTGACAATGGAACCGGAGGGTCGTGTGCCTCGTCCCGAGAGTTTCGGAGTCGAACCTACGAGTATTGATTATCAACGAAATCCCCGTCTTCAGCATTATTCGTTTGCTCATCGCTTCTTGAGAGATAAGGCGTTTTCCTATCCAGGCCCACTACTCGCGGATCTGGCCCGCCCAACTGCGGCAAAATACTTGAGCGTATTCTGGGTATCTAATGCGACGGATACATGTGGGCCTAATGATCAGCTAATTCCACCAGATGGACTGTCTTGTAAGGCATTCACACTGGAGAGGGGATACGCCGGCGCAATTGTTAAGCTGCCGGATCCTGCGGCACCATCCGAAGCCTTTTTTGTAGCAATCATCATGCCGGATGCGGAAATCTTCGGTTCCGACGCCCGGGTTAGGTTCTTGACTCTCGAATCGAGTCCGTGTCGTTCGAACGGGACGATAATTGGCGAGTGGATTGGCGAGGATATGCATAAAAACTATGGTCCGGGGCCAGTCCCGACCTTTCAGAACTTCTATGAACTCGTGGACAATATTCTTTCCTGAAGAAAGGGGCGTCGTTTAGCCGGCTCTAGCCATAAAGAATTAAGAAAGAAGGAAGAGAGTCCTTCAGTTCAGTTTCTCCTTTTCCAGTGCGATTTGCTTCTTGAAGGCGGCGGACAAAAGTGAACAACGAATGGTGAACTTCGTTACTTTCTTTCGTCGTCATTCGGCGTCAAACGGATCATGCCGCCTTCTGTTTCGTAGCGTTCTTCAGCCTCGATGTCGCGGCCGCGGGACTTTCGCCACGCTAGCAGGCGTTGGTTTAGCGGGGTGAGGACTGTTGTGAGTACACCAGCGACGATGAACGTCGCCACACCGTTTGTCACGAATGACCATCGCGGCAGTTCGAGAAACCCGCCTAACTCGGCGATCGCTGGAAGGAAATAGACGAACGGAAAAACTATCACGTACGCCACGATCATCAACGTACTCTTTCGCATCGGGTCAACCTCTCTCAAAAAACGAACATTCGGCATCTGATATTATGCGCCTATGACTAAGAAGGCTCCAAATGCTCCGGCTGAGAAGTGAGATATCAACCGGCCTGAGTTGAAACTTTTGCTTGCGCCATTCGTTCTCATTTTGTAATCAGAGATTTGGGGGCAGAAAGAGCTGCAATGGTGAAAAGGGACTATTTGATCCTCGCGGTCGTCATGTGTGCGGCGATCGGTGTGAGAGTTTTAGTGATATGGGTCGGCCGACCGGAGTTTGTTGGCTGGTTTAGCCATACCTACTACTATTTCGTTCAGACACAGAGCCTGCTCGTAGATGGTTCACTCGCGTACTCAGACCTACCGCTGCTATTTTATCTATACGCTGCCATTTCTAAGCTTATAACGGTTTTCGGAGTAGAGCCCAGGGTTGCGATCATTTCGGCTACGCGTCTTGTAATGAGCATCGCCCCGGCGCTGACCGTTTTGCCCACCTATTTTCTGATCAGAGCGATCGGACGGAAACAAGAATTGAGCAAACTGCAATGGCTGCTCGTTGCCGTTTCAGCGTTTCTTCCGCTGACGATCACTCAATTGCCCGAGATCCTTCAAAAGAATATGTTGGGGCTGGTATTGTTTGCTTTTCTGCAATGGGCGGTTTACTGTGCGCTGAGGTTATACACACACCGCACAGGGGCGATCATATTTCTTCTGACGGGTGTTATTTTTCTGACGCATCTTGGCACGTTTGCGGCGGTGCTATTATTCTTTGCTGCCGTGGTAATCGCCTTTTTTATCAACGACGGGTTTTCCAGGATCGGGCTGATGCGACTACTATTGATTCCCGCTGTTGCCGGCGTTTCAGGCTTGCTGCTTTATCTGATCGACGTTTCGCGATTCGAGAGGATCGTTTACTATATTGGCCACAGTCTGTATAACTCGCAGATCGGCAATCTGTTTTCCGGCAGATCGGGCTTGGAAAAGCTGCAATTTCTGGCAGCGATATTACTAACGGCCTTGGTATCGTACTTGTCCGTTCGTTTTTACAAACTCGTACAGCCGGAACTCGCGCGCCAAGACCGCATATTCTGGCTGGCAAACATCATTCTGGTCTATCTGCTTCTTTTCCCGCTGCTTGATATTGATGTGGTCGTTCGCTTCCTCGTGTTTGCCCTTATTCCACTGCTGGTCGTCCAAATGTATCTGCTTGCTCACCTGACGAATCTTTGGATCAAACGGGCGTTTGTCATTGTGTTTGCTGTGATCTGCGTCGTGACGAGTTTTGGCGAGATCATGGGGGTAGTGATAAGGAATGGCCAAAACCGGGTCGTGCAAGCGGAATTGTTTTCGATACGGGACCGACGGCTCTTTGGACCCTATGATCTCATCATCACCAAATATGGCGTAAATCCACTTTGCAATTGGTTTTTTGACACTCGCGCGGGGCTTATTACGTCATTAAACATTTCTGATTTCGCGAAATACGAGAATGTCTATGTTCTGAACCCGAACGAGGGCGAGATCACGCCAGAAGCTGCCGACAGCTTAAGGAACCGGGAGATCGTCTCTGAGGCTGACAGGTATGAGATCATGAGAAACAACGTCATGGTACCGGCTGCCGGAACATTGATCCTCAAGACTGATAATTTGGAAATATATAGAATCGACAGCCCTCCGAATGAGTGGGAATTTGACCGATCTGGTCGCTGGATCGGATATCTTACGGAACAAAGGAACGATCCGCTGTAGGTTCCTGACCGTCCGAAGCCAATTCGAGACGTCTGGTATTCTTATATCTATGGCTAAGAAGGCTCCAAACGCACCCGCAGCGAAGATCGAGCTTTATGACAGGGTGATCGCGACGGTGCCCGGACAGGTCAGGAAGGGGGCCGCTAGCGCCTATACATCGCTGAATGGGCATATGTTTTCGTTTGTTGATGAAAAGGGCGAGTTTGCCTTTCGCTACTCTGAGGCTCGGAAGAAGGACTTGATGGCCGAGATCGGCGGCCGGGAATCCATTCAATACAACAGCGTCATGCGTGGCTACGTCGTGCTGCCCGACGATATGATGGACGATCTTGACAAACTCTCAGCCCTGTTTGCCGAAAGCCACAAGTACATTAGTTCGCTCGAACCTAAACCTACTGCAAAGAAGAAGAAATAGCTTTAGATCGGGAATGCTTCAATCTATGCAGGCCGAAACAATTGGCGGCGCGGTCTCGTAAGCATTCCCAGATATCATGCATAGAATACCTTTTATTTTTGGCGTTTTGATTCTCCATTTGTTGGTTGCCGGGTGTGCGGACGGGCAGACGGTTCGTCCCATAGCTCAAGATGAGGCGATGCTGCTGCAGGAATTTCAGAAATTTGATGCGGCCAACAAAGTGAAGTTGACCGAGGACGGCGAGCCGGGTGAGAGGCTATTGCTGTGCATTACACTGGTGGACAAGCAGACCAAGAAAGCCCTGGGCGGCCAGAAGATACAGTTTTTCCACACGGATACGACGGGCGAGTACAGCCCGAGGGTGGCGGGTGACGAATCAACCGCACGCCTCAGTGGAACGACGGTCGCAGATGCGGAAGGTCGGGTTTTTGTCGAAACGACCATGCCCGGTGCATACGGCAGTTCGGCGAGCAACCGGCATATTCATACCACTATCTTCGGAGCAAGACCAGAGGGCTACGATATCAACTTTCGGCAATACAGCTCGTTTATGGGAAGGCGATTTTCCAATTCGAGCGACCAACACTTCATGGCCGATCTCAAACGCGGAACGGACGGCAGCCTCGTTGTATTTATTACGATGGAAGCCAAATTTAGGCGACTGGATTGAGGTCGATCTTCCGATTCCATATCCCAGGAACCGATTCCCGCAATTCACCGAAAGCTCACTTGTAATACGCGAACACCTGAAAATCCATGCTTACATAGGGGTCGTCGGTTCCGTCTGAGTACATCGTGGATTTGCGCTCGGTCCAATTGCCATGGACATCGACCTTGTAAGCGCTATAAACCGTGCGGCGTTTGCTATCCGATCCAAATTCCCCTTTGCCTTTCTGCTCTTCGATCTTTTCGATCAGGTTACCCGTGTTGTCGTATTTGTAGACTGCTGACGTAGTCGAATCGAGTTCATTGTCTATATTTTTTGAGATCCGTCCGTTTTCATCATACTCAAATGTTTTGAGAGACGGCGACTTGTCATCACTCAGGTAGATCCGTTCAGCTTTTACCCTGCCGTGCGAATCATATTCGTAAGCGAACTTAAGGTTTAACGGAGGCGAAGGTTCGCCCTTTTCCACTTTCAGACTGGACGTCTTAACGCCATCTATCGTTCGATAGGTCACCCGCGATCTCGCTTGCGGATTATATTCTTCTGACTTCCGGCCATAGGTGTCATAAGACCATTTTTCCCAAACGACCCGCTTATTCTTAAGTTGGACATATCCGGAACCGGAAATGGGCATCGTTTCGATCGAAACTGTGCGAACATTCCCCCTATACCCATCGAATTCGAGATCCGTCATCTTCGTTTGGGCCGAAACGGACAGGCAGAAAAGTCCGATGAAGAATAAGGTCGTTAGGCATTTCATATTGGCTCCTTGTGTGACAATTATTGACTATCGCTACTTTTTCATTGGTATTTTAACATCATTTTTTGCGGCAAATTCTCTTGCATTATCATACCCCGCATCAGCGTGGCGAATGATGCCCATGCCGGGGTCGGAGGTTAGGACACGTTCGATACGGGCGGCGGCTTCGGGGGTGCCGTCGGCGACGATGACCTGGCCGGCGTGGAGCGAATAGCCGATGCCGACACCTCCGCCGTGATGGAGCGAGACCCACGTGGCTCCGCCCGCGACGTTGATCATGGCGTTGAGATAGACCCAATCTGCAATGGCGTCGGAGCCGTCAAGCATGGCTTCGGTCTCGCGGTTGGGCGACGCGACGCTGCCGCAATCGAGATGATCACGGCCGATCACGATCGGAGCCTTTAACTCGCCGGACGCAACCATGGAATTTAGCTTGAGGCCGGCCTTTGCGCGTTCGCCGTAACCGAGCCAGCAGATGCGCGCAGGCAGGCCTTGGAACTCAACTTGTTCCTGCGCCATGGTCAGCCATTTGGCGAGATGATCGTCTTCGGGAAAGAGATTCATTATCGCTTCGTCGGTTTTGTAGATGTCTTCGCGGTCACCTGACAGAGCGACCCAGCGGAACGGGCCCTTGCCTTCGCAGAAGAGCGGACGAATGTAAGCGGGAACGAAGCCCGGATAGTCAAAAGCATTTGCTACGCCGTGATCTTTCGCTCTTTGTCTGAGGTTGTTGCCGTAATCGAAGACGATGCTGCCGCGCTTTTGGAATTCGAGCATCGCCTCGACATGTATTGCCATCGACGCCATCGCACGGTTTTCGTATTCAGCTTGATTAGATTTGCGAAGCTCGTTCGCCTGTTCGATATCAAGCCCGACCGGAATATATCCGTAAAGCACGTCGTGAGCGCTGGTCTGATCGGTGACAACATCGGGAACGATCCCGCGTTCGAGCAACTGCCAAAGAACCTCGGCGGCGTTGCCGTGTAGGGCGATAGATTTGGCATCTTTGTTGGCGACGGCCTCGTTGGCGATATTTATCGCGTCGTCGAGGCTGGAAGCGGCGACATCGACCTGCTTTAATTGCAGTCTCCTTTCAATTCGCCACAGATCGACGTCCACGAGCAAACCCACACCGCCGTTGAACGTGATCGCCTGGGCTTGTGCACCGCCCATTTCTCCAAGTCCTGCGGTTAGAACAAGCTTGCCGCTCAGATCGCCCCAACCGTGCTGTCTCGCGAGCGAGCCAAACGTCTCGTACGTGCCCTGCAAGATGCCCTGGGTGCCGATGTAAATCCAGCTTCCGGCGGTCATCTGCCCGTACATCATCAACCCATCGCGTTCGTATTGGTCAAACTGTTCCTGTGTCGCCCAGTGCGGGACGATGTTGGAATTTGCGATCAGAACACGCGGTGCGTCGGCGTGCGATCTAAAAACGCCGACGGGTTTGCCGGACTGGACTAGCAGCGTTTCGTCCTCGTTCAGATCGCGTAGGCTTTGTAATATTGCGTCGAAGGATTCCCAGTTCCGAGCCGCTTTGCCGCGACCGCCATAGACGATCAAATTATCCGGATCGAAAGCGACCTCAGGGTCGAGATTGTTCTGTATCATTCGATACGCGGCCTCGATTAGCCAGTTTTTGCAAGATAGTTCGGTGCCGGTCGGGGCGGTAATAATTCTGGTCATAGATTATGAAATATGATAACGGTAATCGCCTGCGGGTAAAAACGTGCTAACATTTTTGAGTTATGAATTATGTAAAACTGGTTGCGGTATTCGCATTCGTTGTCCTATTTTCCGCCGTAGGGCTTGCCCAAAAAGAAGCTCCGGCCGCAAAACCCGCCTTCGACGCGGCGTTGGCTGCCAAGCTCGGAGCCGATGAACTCGGCATGCGAAGCTACGTTCTGGTGGTGCTCAAAACGGGGCCAAAACGTGTGCCGGATGGCAGGGAACGGGACGAAATGTTTGCCAGACATTTGGCGAATATCAGACGGCTTGCCGCTGAGGGAAAGATGGCGCTTGCAGGGCCTTTGGATGGCGTTGACGGCTGGCGGGGGCTGTTTATTTTCGCAGTTGCCGATATCGAAGAGGCGAAGAAGCTTGTCGCGACCGACCCCGTCATTATCAAGGGCGAAATGATCGCCGAATATCATAAATACTACGGCTCTGCTGCCTTGATGATGGTCAACGAGATCAACGGGAAGATCGCGAAGAAATCGTTCTAGTTCCAAATATTCGTATGATGTTTACACGATGTTTCCTTCTTTTAGTCGTCGTCTCTTTTGCGACTTTTCACTCAATTGCCCAGCAGCCAACGGCGACGCTGACTGGGACGATCACTGATCCGAACGGGGCAGTCGTTCCCGGTACAAATGTTAGCGTTCGAAATGCCTCGACAAATCAGACGAGGTCAGCCGTTACAAACTCGGAAGGTGCTTACCTTGTATCCGGGCTGGTTGCTGGGACATATGACGCAACTTTCACCTACCCGGGATTTCAGAAGAGCATTGCAGGCGGCCTCACTCTAAATGTTGGACAAGCGACGATAGTCAACGTTGTCTTGGAGATCGGGGATGTTTGGTTTGTTTGTGACTTGACCGGCGAAGAAAGCCTGGTGGATGGATTTACATCGAAAGTTGACGCCGTGATCTCTAATAAGGAGATCGAAAGTTTACCGCTTAACGGCCGTAATTTCCTTGAGCTGGCTCTTTTGACGCCGGGGAACAGCATCGCACCGAACTTTGATCCAACGAAAGCCAACACAGTCGTCATCTCCTCCGCCGGACAAGTCGGGCGGGGCGGGAATGTGATGATCGACGGGACGGACAATAACGACGACGTTGTGGGCGGTTCGCTGCTTAACGTGTCGCAAGATGCGGTTCAGGAATTTCAGGTCGCGACGAATCGTTTCTCGGCCGAATATGGACGTTCGGCCTCCTCAGTCATAAATGTGGTTACTAAAAGCGGGACGAACACGCTCCACGGCTCGGCCGCATTTTACCAA
>JBATDM010000005.1:0-28887 GCA_049663465.1 Pyrinomonadaceae bacterium | reverse complement strand
ACAGCCTTGGCAATGAAGCCTCGGTGGCGTTCAGCTTCGACTACGACACCAATCCGTTCGCACAGCCACCGGCAGTGGTCTGCGGTGCAAATGCACCTGGATGCACGATCACACAGGACAACAGTGTGTTTGGCAAGGTAGGCGTGACGATCACAGCCGCAACCGGAGGCTTCTCGAGGCCGCAGGTGATCGAAGGTGCAGCACCTGAGATCGCAGGACTGAGAGAGATCGCCAAGATCAACTTCCAGACACTTGCGACACCGAGCCTTCCGAATACTGACTTTGTGATCGGAGTTACACCGACAAATGTCTCTATCACAGAGGTTGGAACACCAAACGTCCTGCTGGGCATCTTTGTCGAACCAGCAAGAGTAGTGTTCGCACGCGGCCTCGAAGGTGATGTCTCGGGCCGCAATGCCGGAAACGGTATTGTGGACTCACCGGATGTGGTCACTGTCAGACGCTTTGTAGCGGGGCTTGAAACGGCTGTATCAACTCACAATGAGTTCCAGAGAGCAGATACAGCACCGACATCTACAAAGGGTGACGGAGTGCTCAATGCTACGGATGTCATACAGGTGAGAAGGCTTGCAGCCGGACTCGACCCGACCCAGAGTGCCGGAGGGCCTGGAGCAGCACTACCGCCGCCACCTGCACCGGCAGAACAACCGGAGGGAACAGAAGACAGTAGGGCAATGACGCTTGGTACTGTCAATGCAGTAACAGGCAGCCGCGTAACGGTACCTGTAGATGTCGTGACAAACGGAGACGAACTCGCAATGAGCTTTACCGTCAGATATGACGATACAAGACTTGCGAACCCGAATGTCACACTCTCAGGCGGCCCAAGGGACGGTGTCACACTGACAGCCGGCACACAGGAGCCGGGAGTCATTCGTATCCTCATCGATGCGAACACATACTTCGGTCAAACAACAAAGGACGGTTCATCGCTTGTGGACATCACATTCGATGTACTCGCAACCGCCCCATCTGGCGACACAGAGATCGAGATCACAGACCTGGTCACCTCAGACGCAGCTGCACGTGAGCTGAAGACGAGATCGACCCCAGGCCGCATCTCGATCGCCGGACCGAACCCGATGGACACCAAAGGCGGCAAACTCACACGCCGCCCGGCACCACCCGAGGAGTTTGACATCGTAAACGAGATCACAGGCCGGAGGCCATTCATCATCCTCCGCCCCCGCTCGGAACGTCCATAACCAACACGCACCGCAGCCGCCTTCGGCTGCGGTCATTCAAACAATAAGAAAGGCGGCTCAACACGAGCCGCCTTTTTTTTGAATTACCATTTTTTGTGTAAGATTGAGAGGTTCAAATGAGTACCTACAAAAATCTCGAGCCGATCGACCTTGACCAAATACAGACGTACGAACTTGCCTCGCGTCCGAGCAAAGTCACGGTCGATGATTTTGCCGTGCCGCCGACAGCAAACGATTCCGTAAGGGAATTTCTCGATAAGCTGCCGAATATCCTTGCCGTGCGTTCTATTCGCGACCTTGCTGCGCAAATTCGACGTGCACGCGAACTTGGGAAGCCAATAATTTGGGGTTTTGGCGGCCATGTTATCAAGACGGGGCTCGCACCGATCGTTATCGACCTTATGAGACGCGGCTATGTGACGGCGATCGCGGGAAACGGTTCCGTCCTGGTACACGACACCGAGATCGCGATGGTCGGGTTTACTAGCGAAGACGTCGATGCGACGCTGGGAAAAGGTGATTTTGGAGCGGCGAAAGAGACGGGCGAGATACTGAATGCAGCGGCGAAAGCCGGCCGTACCGATGGCATCGGATTAGGCGAGGCGATGGGCCGAGCGGTCACCGCACTAGATCCGCCGCACGCAGACAAATCGATCCTCTGTGAAGCATATAAACTACGTGTTCCGCTTACCGCTCATCTCACCGTTGGAGCGGACATCGGGCATTTTCACGCCTCGGCAGATGGAGCTGATCTTGGTGCGACCTCCCATACCGACTTCCGACTAATGTGCTCGATGGTCAGAGAGATGAATGGAGGCGGTGTCTATGTCAACTATGGCTCCGCCGTTGTGATGCCTGAGATATTTATGAAGGCGATCTCTGTCGTGAGAAACCTGGGCCACGAGGTGCAGGATATTACGACCGCAAACTTTGATTTTGTTCAGCGATACCGGCCGATGACGAATGTCGTTCACCGACCGACGGCAAATGGGGCGGGGCGGGGATTTTCGATCACTGGCCACCACGAATTGACGATGCCGCTGCTCGCAGCGCAGATACTCGCTGGCGAAAAATAGCTGCGGGTCAATCCAGAAATTATGAAAATATTCTTTTACGTATCAATTTTTATGATGTTGCTTACATCCCTCGCGTCTGGACAAGTAAAGTTCGATGCCGAGCAGTTTCGCATTTTTGACGGCAAAGGAAATCCTGCTACTTTCGCGGACATTATAAAAGCGGCGGGCGAAAGCGACGCGATATTTCTGGGGGAACAGCACGACGATGCAGTAGGACATGCGGTGCAGTTTGAGATATTCAAACAAGTGGTTGAGGCAAATAAGGGTCGGCGGGTCGCATTGTCACTCGAGATGTTTGAGCGGGATGTGCAGGTTGTTGTTGACGAATTTCTTAGCGGGTTGATCACCGAGCCCCATTTTCTACTCAGTTCCCGGCCCTGGGGAAATTATAAGACCGACTATAAGCCGCTCGTTGATCTTGCTAAGGAAAAGCATTTTGCCGTTATCGCCGCAAACGCGCCACGAAGATATATCAACATGGTTTCGCGTAACGGCCGTGAATCACTGAACGGACTATCGAAAGAGGCTAGGAAATGGCTGCCGCCGTTGCCGTATGCAGAGCCGTCGGAAACCTATGCCGCCAAATTCAAGGCCCTGATGGGGCCAAGTCCCGAAGCACAGATGGGTATCGACAAGATACTTGCGTCGCAATCGCTCTGGGATGCCGCGATGGCAAATGCTGTCGCCAAATACCTTAAGAAGAATAAGAACGGACTCGTCGTTCATCTGAACGGCAGCTTTCACACGGAAAGCCACCTCGGAACGGTCGAGCATCTGTTAAAATACCGCGCCAAAACACGCGTGACCGTAGTGACAATTCGCTATGAAGAGGATTTCAAAACATTCGATTCAACGAAACAAATGAACCTCGGCGATTTTGTCATCCTAACAGATGCAAAACAGCCGAGGAGCAAGCGGAACTAGGTTCGTTTAGTCTTTTTTCGACGCCCGTTTGGCGGCAAAGGGAACCGACCCGAAGCTGGCGTTGGAAAACGTGCCCTTCATCGTGTCGCCATCGACAGTGCCTTCCATTTTGAAGTCCACCGCCTGACCCTGAACGTCGGCGTGCATGGTCGCGGTGAACGCTTTCTCGGTTATCTTGCCGCCATCGATCGTGCCATTGCCGATCTCTGAAAATGTCGAGCCCGTAAAAGTAACATCAGTCTGCTTGAGTTCAACTGTGATGTCGATGACCTGGCCGCCCGCGTCCGCACTAAGGTTCCATGTGCCTTCAATGGACGTTGGTGCCGGTTTTGGACTAGGCTCCGGAGCAGGCTTTGACGGACCCTCTTGTGCCATCGCAGTCATCGAAAAGATCGACAGGATAAGAAAGAAGCTAAAAAGAAAAGTCTTCATAATTGTATTTTTGTAAACGCTAGCGAAGCGAAACTCCTTTAATTCAGTAAGGTTCAAACCAGAAGGTATCGTACCACTTTTTTCGAAACTTAGTCTCGTTCCAGTATCCTTTGATGAGATCGATCACGGGTTCGGACGGTTTCGCGGCGACGACCGTCACGACGTCGAATCGATATTCAATGTCGCGGATCCCAAATAGACGGCGGTAAACTCTCGCAGTTCGCGTGATCTGGCGTTGTTTTCGGAGATCGACCGCAGTGATCACGGGAACAAAGTCATCTGATCGGCGGGTCTTAACCTCAATAAAACACAGTGTTTCACCATCCAAAGCAATAATGTCGATCTCGCCCGTAACCTGAGCACCGCGGCTATTACGTCCGACCGGAACCTTAAAATTTGAAACGACAAGCCTGTAGCCGTTCTCGACCAAATAGTCCGCAGCCAGTCTCTCGCCCCGCTCGCCGAGTGCGATGGTGGCCGGCGTTTCGGCAACTTTGCCTTCTTTGATTATCGACAATATGTCCGACATCGCTAAAATTGACGTATGAAACGCAATTATATCAGCTTTGTATTGGTGGCCGCAGCCGTTATTTGGGTTGGTTCAACCGATCTATTGGGACAGACGCCCAGCCCGACACCGTTTGTTGCTCCGCCATTGCCCGAGATCGTTGGCGTGACCAAGCCGACCGTCTTCTCATATGATCCGGCGAAATTGGCGGCTCCGTTTCACACTGAAAGCGCCCGAAGAAGTTCGCGCGTTGTCCCGCAACCTGCTGACGCTAAGTTGATGGTCCCTAAGGGCTTCAAGGTCAATGTCTTTGCTGAAGGTGATTTTCGCTATCCGCGCTGGATGGCGTTAGCACCCAACGGTGATGTTTTTGTCGCTGATTCGCGGGCAAATTCGATAATCGTTCTTCGCGATACCAACAAGGACGGCAAGGCGGACCAGCGATGGGTTTGGTCCGATAAACTCGCACAGCCATTTGGAATGGCGTTTCATAAAGGCTGGTTCTATGTTGCCAATACCGACTCGATCGTGCGATTCAAATACAAAAGCGGCCAGACGGCCGCCGACGGTGAACCTGAAAAATTGGTCGAACTTACTCCCGGCGGCTACAACCAGCATTGGACTCGGAATATCTTGTTTTCCCCGGACGGAAAAAGGATGTTTGTTTCGATCGGTTCGGCGACGAACGTGGATGTTGAGGCCGATCCAAAGCGGGCTGCGATCTCTGTTTATGATACCGATGGCAAGAACCATCGCATCTTCGCCGGTGGCCTGCGAAACCCTATCGGCCTCTCTTGGAATCCCAAAACTGGCGAGCTTTGGACGGCCGTCAACGAACGTGATGGCCTCGGAGACGATCTCGTCCCCGACTATGCGACGAGCGTTAAAGAAGGTGGTTTCTACGGCTGGCCGTACTCATATCTCGGCCAAAATGAAGACCCCCGTCGCAAAGGCGAGTCGCCGGAGCTTGTGAAAAAAGCGATCGTGCCGGACGTGCTGTTCACTTCGCATGTCGCGTCCCTTGGCATTCAGTTTTACACCGGTAACATGTTCCCTAAGGAATATCAGGGCGATGCTTTTGTTGCGTTTCATGGATCGTGGAATCGTGCAAAACTCTCGGGCTACACGGTTGTCCGCATTCCGTTCGACGACAAAGGTAAACTGGAAGGGAATCGCTATGAGAATTTCGTCTCAGGCTGGCTCCCCGACGAAAATTCGAATGAGGTCTGGGGCCGTCCGGTCGGCCTGCTCATTGCCGCCGACGGTTCGCTCCTCATCGCCGACGATGGAGCGAGAAAGATCTGGCGCGTAAGCTACGGTAAATAGCTACTTTTTTTCAACAAACTTAACCATCGATGGCTGCATTGTTTTCTGCAATGCGGCCGCTTTAGATTCGACTTCCGCAAAGACACGGAGAAAATTCTCGCCAGTTATCTTTTTCAACTCGTTTTCGGTCCATCCCCGTCGGGCAAGTTCGACCAAGAGGTTAGGATACATGCCGACGTCCTCGAGACCTTTGATAAAAAAATCTATTCCGTCGAAATCGCCCGCCATTCCGATATGCCGTGTTCCGATCCGGCGCTTTACGTGATCGAAATGGTCAGCCATATCTGCGATAGTGACCGTCGGCTCGGGATTTGCCTTTTCCCAAGACGTAAAATCCGCGACGATTTTGGGGCGGTCACCCTTATGCTTTTTATCCAATTGTTCCCAATGAGATTCGCCGCGCAAATACCACTCAGAAAACTCATTGGTGGTAAAGTACGGAACAAACGTCAACATAATTATCCCGTCATTTTTCTTGAGACGGTCGAGCACTTCGTCAGGCACGTTGCGATTCACATTGCAGAGTGCTTTTGCGTTCGAGTGGCTAAAGATGACCGGTGCTGACGTATTATCGAGAACGTCATTCATCGCCTTTGCCGACACGTGCGAGATATCGACCATAATACCGAGGCGGTTCATTTCCTTTACCATTTCTTTGCCGAAGTTTGAGATCCCGTTGTGTCGAGGTTCGTCATCGGAGCCGTCGGCAAGATCGTTGGTATCATAAGCAAATGTGACGCTACGCAAGCCAAGTCTGTAGAAAGTTCGCAGCAACGCCATACTATTGTTAAGGCGGATAGAACTTTCCATGCTCGGGATAAGAGCGATCTTTCCGTCGCGCATCGTCATACGTACTTCGGCGGCGGTCAAGGCAATTTTCAGGTCCTTTGAATACATTGCCTGCATCCTATCTACCAGATCGACCCCGTTTAGATAACTTTCGGGCGTCAACTCGGAACCGAAGACATTTAGTAATTGGGCGCCAACACCGCCTTTTCGCCATCGCGGAATATCGGTCTGGCCCTTTGTCTGTGTATTCAGAAGATAAGTAGGTAGATCTCGCGGACAATCGCGGCAGTCAAAGTATGCACGCAATAGATCGTTATGTCCGTCGATGACCGGCGAAGTCTTAAGAACGCGGCGAACCAAGGCCTCGGCTTGAGACTTCGGCCTGACGTATTCGCGCTTTGACGGCACTTGGGACAGTGCCTCGTGTGAAACGAAACTCCCGAACAGAATAATACTCGTAACCAACACCCGTATATTCATATCAGCTATGACCTATCAGCTAGAAAGCTGGTTCCTCATAGATCCCGTAAACATCCCGCAAGGCTACACATATTTCTTCGACCGTCGCGTATGCAGCCACTGCTTCGATTATCGACGGCATCGTGTTTTCGTTATTTGTCGAGGCCATCTTTAATTTGTCGAGGGCGTTGGCGACAGCTCCGTTGTCGCGAGTCGCTTTGACACGGGCAAGGCGTTCGAGTTGGTGGTCGCGGACGGTTTCGTCGATCTGGAGGATGTCGGTCTTATGTATCTCGGCGTCCATAGCGTATTTGTTTACGCCGACGATGACTTGCTCGTTTCGTTCGACCGCTTTTTGATATTGATAGGCTGATTCCTGGATCTCACGCTGCGGAAATCCCGCCTCGACCGCCTCGACCATGCCGCCGAAACCATCTATCTTGTCAAAATAATCAAAACACCCGTCAATCATTTTCTGGGTCAATGATTCGACGTAGTAGCTGCCGCCGAGCGGATCGACTGTGTTTGCCACGCCGGTTTCTTCGGCGATGATCTGCTGCGTTCTCAATGAGATCAATGCAGCCTCGTCGGTGGGTAGAGCCAAAGCCTCGTCATACGAATCGGTATGGAGCGATTGCGTGCCGCCGAGAACGCCTGCAAGCGCTTGAATGGCAACCCTTGCGATATTATTCAGCGGCTGCTGAACGGTCAGCGATACACCCGCTGTCTGCGTGTGAAAACGCATCTGCATCGTACGCGGATTTTTCGCGCCAAAGCGTTCTTTCATCGTTCGTGCCCAAATGACGCGAGCGGCCCGGTACTTTGCGATCTCTTCGAAGAAATCGTTGTGAGCATTAAAGAAGAACGATAGCCGCGGGACAAACTCATCAACATCCATCCCACGATCAACGCCATATTGGACATACTCGACGCCGTCTCGCAGCGTGAATGCCAATTCCTGCAACGCAGTCGAACCTGCTTCGCGGATGTGATAGCCGGAGATCGAGATCGGGTTGTATTTGGGGACGTGCTTTGTCGTGTATTCAAACGTATCGACAACTAATTTCATCGCCGGTTTGATCGGATAGATCCATTCTTTTTGGGCGATGTATTCCTTTAGAATGTCATTTTGGAGGGTGCCTGATATCTTGGTAAAATCAGCCTTCTGCTTTTCTGCAACGACCAGATACATCGCCAAAAAGATCGGCGCAGGAGCGTTGATCGTCTGCGAAACCGTAACTTCGTCTAGCGGAATTCCGTCAAATAGAACCTCGAAATCAGCCAGCGACGACACCGCAACGCCACATTTGCCAACCTCGCCCTCGCTCAACGGCGAATCGGCATCGAGCCCCATTAGAGCCGGTAGATCGTATGCAACCGACAATCCGGTCTGGCCGTGATCCATCAGGTACTTGAATCGAGCGTTCGTATTCTCCGGCGACGAAAAACCAGCGAACTGCCGCATCGTCCACAGCTTTCCGCGATATCCAGTAGGATGGATTCCACGTTTATACGGATACTCACCCGGAAAGCCCAGAGGTTCCAGGTCTTCCGTGTCAGCATCTGTGTAGAGCCGCTCGACCGGTTCGAGACTGACGCCTTCGAAACTGGACTTTCGTTCGGGAGCACGGTCGAGGACAGCCTTTAGCGTGCTGTCTTCCCATCGTTCGAGCTTTTCCTGGGCAGCGGTTGTTGTTGATTTTGCTTCGCTTGTATCCATTGTATCGGTATTATCTTCTTATTAGACTTAGTTCTAATGATAGTTTAGAGGCGATTTTGGTGCAATATCGTCGTGCTTGCGACGTTCCGAAATTGCAATTCCAGGCTGCTTCTGGCTACAATTGCGAATGCTCTCTGCCCGGCTTTTTCACGTCATTATTTTTCTTTCATTTGTCACGCTGCTCGCGGCTTGCAGCGACGCTTCGACCAGCCGGGCAAATTTGTCGACACCACCCGCCAATTCAAATCCGAGCGCGGACAATTCGAATTCAGCCCGGAACAACTTTGAAGAACTTGGGCTGCTTATCAATATCCCTTATGAGGCCGAGGACGTGGTGTGGAAAGAAAATAAGGAAGCCAAAACGCTGTTGGCGGTCCTGCGATTTGAAAGCGCCGACGCCGCAAAATTCGCTGCTGATATCGAAAAACTCGGCCAGCCTCAAGAGCATGCTATGTCTCCTGAAACCTGGTTTCCCGAGGAACTTATCGCACAGAGTGATATGAGCGGCGATAACGCACTAAAAGGGAAGTCGTATCCCGCGGGCAGCTTTTTGGTCGAAACCTACAAAAACGGTACGATTACGCGGATCGACGGAACTGATTTTTTTGTTCTTGAGGCGGCCGCTCCCTAGTGGTCATAGATTCTCATACCGCTTGAGTTTTCGGTACAGAGTAGAGAGATCGATCCCCAGTATATGAGCCGCAGTGCTTTTGTCCTCGCCGACCTCGTTCATTATTTTCAGGACATGATCGCGTTCGACCTCTTCGAGTGTTTGGTGAGATGGAGTCGGACTCCCCAATCGGTTTTGTCCACTGACTCTTTCCGGCAGGGCCCCGATATCGATCTCGTCTTCGCTCAGTATCAATGAACGCTCTATCACGTGTTCCAGTTCACGCACGTTTCCGGGCCATGTGTAGGCTGTCAAGACGTTCAGTGCCTCGGCCGTGATCGGCTTTTCAAACATCCCTTGAAGGCGGGCAGACCGAGAAATAAAATGTCGGGCAAGTAGCGGGATATCGGAACGGCGTTCGCGAAGGGGTGGAACAACTATCTCGACAACATTTAGTCTGTAATATAGGTCTTCGCGAAAACGGCCCGCGGACACCTCGGCTTCTAGCACTTTGTTGCTTGCCGCTATAACACGGGCATCAAACGGAACTGACGATGCGGAACCAACCGGCGTCACCTCGCGTTCCTGCAATGCGCGGAGCAATTTGACTTGTAGTGCAGCAGGCATATCGCCAACTTCGTCGAGGAACAGCGTGCCGCCCTCGGTAGCCCGAAAATACCCCTTTTTGTCCGCAACGGCTCCGGTAAAAGACCCTTTTATATGTCCGAAAAGTTCGCTGTCGAGCAGTGACTCTGGCAGGGCACCGCAATTTATCGCGAGAAAAGGCTTGTCGCAACGGTCGCTTTGGAGATGTATCGAACGGGCGACCAGCTCTTTTCCTGTCCCGCTCTCGCCCTGGATCAAGACGCTGGCCGACGTGGCTGCGACCTTTTCCACGATGTCAAAAACCGCCTCTAGCTGAGAACTCTCACCAACTATCTCGGCAAAGCGATCCTGTCGTCCCAACTCCCGGCGGAGATAGCGGTTCTCACGAAAAAGCCTTCTGTGAGCGAGAGCGTTCTTTATCGTCTGCAATAGGTCTTCGTTGACGAATGGCTTAGTGAGGTAATCGTATGCGCCTTTTCTGAGAGCGGCGACCGCCGTATCGACCGATGAATATGCGGTCATGATGATCACGAGCGCTTCGGGATCGGCCGTTTTTATTTGATCGAGCAATGCGAGACCAGTCTTCCCAGACATCTTGATGTCTGTCAGGGTGAGGTCAATGTCATTCCTCGAAAGTACTTCCAGTGCTGTCTCGGCGCTGTCCGCAGTATATGCCTGATAACCCGATCCCTCGACGAGTTGACGCAGAATGGTGCGCATCAGCTCTTCATCTTCGACGATCAGTACGTTTTCGGTCGGCATATGTCGGTTGTGTGGCTAGTTTAGCATACGGCTTTATTGTTGTTAGCGCATCTGTTAGCATCACATTATATCTTGTTGATTCGATGCGGTTTAATAGGCTAACAGGCTCGATTTTGATGTTGATTGTGATCTCGATGGCGGCGATCGCACAGCAGACCAACCCCGTCGAACGTCAGGTTTCAAACCCGATAACCGACACACCGAATATCAATCCCATCTCATCTGAGCAAAAGATCACTGCCCCCAAACCGCGAAGAGTTCCGACATTCGAGCAGGAAGGCGGAGATGGCGAAGTCGTCGTCTATTCCGACCGTCAGACCGTCGAGGGAACCAAAGGTGCCCGGGTCGTTAGGCATTCGGGCAACGTGGATGTTCGATATGGAATTTACCGAATGCAGGCGGATGAGATAACGATCTATGAGGCCGAGAACAAGATCGTTGCGAAAGGAAGCGTCATATTTGACCAGGGCGACGATCAGCGGATCACGGGGGCGACGGGGATCTGGAACTACAAGACAAAGCTCGGCTCCTTTGACGACTCTACCGGTTTTACTAATCAGACCGACGACGGCACCGTGCTCTATTTTACAGCCGCCCGTGTCGAACGCGTGAGTTTGACAGAGATCGAGGTGACGAAAGGGAAGTTTACAGCCTGCGACGAGGCGGTCCCGAAATGGAGTTTTACCGCCGACAAGGCCAATATTAGGACCAACGACCGCTTGCGTTTGAAGAACGGAAAGTTTCTTATCAAGGACCGCCCGGTGATGGTCGTGCCGTTTGTCTCTATACCTATCAAGGAGAGAGATCGCAGTTCAGGGTTTTTGCTGCCGACGGGCGGCTATTCGCAGAGAAAGGGTCTTCGTCTCTCGACGGCATATTACCAGACGCTCGGCCCGTCGGCTGATGTGACACTGCGTGCAGATCTATTCACCTCGCGCGGCATCGGCTATGGTCTCGACCTCAGGACGCGTGCGAATTCGCGCTCATTCCTGAACATGGGATTTTATGCCGTCAAGGACCGCATCTTTGGTGCGAAAGCCGATGCGGCTCATCCCGATCAGGGCGGTTCGATCATATACGCGGAAGGGGTGCATTATTTTCCAAATGGCTTTACAGCTGCGGTTGATGTACGACTCACGTCAAGCCTCGCATTCCGCCAGGAGTTCGCGGACGGCATTCAGCAGATAATTTCGCCGATCGAGGTGTCTCAGATCTTTGTAAATAAGAGCTGGAAGAACTACACGCTTAATTTGTTGGCGAAAACGCAAGTTATTTCGATCCCGAATGTGCGTGAAAAAACACGAAATCTGCCGAGCATTAACTTCGATAAGCGCCCGTCAATGCTGTCCTTTCTCGATGGTGTGTATTTCTCGTTCAAGACGAGTCTCGAGGGCGTAAGCCGCCGCGAAGAGGTTGACGACATCGCTCTCTACCGCCAGCAGACCGGAACCGACCCGGTGACGACGCCGGCGGTCGCCCAGCGTTTTGATATCTACCCTCAGTTTTCCGTGCCTTTTCGGACGAAATATCTCAATTTCACGGCAAACGGCGCGATGCGCGTGACCTACTACTCAAACTCATTCAACGATATGCGTCAGGTGGTCGGCCGCGATGTCATTCGAAAATATGGTGAATTTTCTCTCGATGTGCGGCCGGTTGCTCTTGCGAAGAACTACTACGCTAAGGACAGATCGTTTCGTTTTCGTCACGTTATCGAGCCCTATTTGACCTACAAATTTGTGAAGGGGATCGATAATTTTAACCGCATAATCCGTTTTGACTATATCGACACAGCGACGAACACGAACGAGCTTGAATTCGGCGTCACTAACCGGATCTACACACGGCGATATGGCGAGGCTGTAACGCCCGAGGCCCAGCGGATATTATCAGCCAGCCCCGATGCGGCAAGTGCTTTTGCACGGGCAACAGGGAACTCGGCTAACGGCGAGACGTCGATGCAGCCCTACGAGATATTTTCACTGACTGTGCGGGGTAAATATTTCTTTGACAAAACATTTGGCGGAGCCTTGATCGCGGGCCGCCGCAACCAACTCGAACCGATCACGGCTCTTAGTTTCTACACGTTCGGCGGCGTGCCGAGACGGTTTTCGCCGCTCAGCATCGACGCAACTTACCGTCCGCAGAGAACAATATTTGTAAATACGCGGATGGATGTGGGGATCACCGGCGGCGGACTTCGAGCGATCTCAGCCACTGTCGGCTACGAAAAGCCGCTCTTCAAACTGTTCCAGACCTTTTACTATACTCGGGCCGTGACGCTGATCCCGTCGCTTGCCCAATACGCTAATGCTGACGGCAAAGAACCGGGAACGCTGCGAGGATCGCAATGGAGCCCCTCGCTTTTCATCGGCAACCGCGACCGCGGCCCGTACGGTGGCACGTCCTTCTTTTTCGATTTTCACAACCGCCGTGCCAGCCAGCAAAATCCGCTGATCAGCTCGTTGTTCACGGTCGGCTACGCCTACAATTGCTGCTCCCTGGCACTCCAGTACTACACATTCAACATCGGCGTCCGCAAAGAAAACAAAATAGTCTTCAGCTTCCGCCTAAACGGCATCGGCTCCTTCGGCACCGAACAATACGGCCAGGGACTGCGTTAAATCTACCTGTCTATACTAAAAATCAAGGATTTGTCACTACCAAAAACATTCCATAGATAAGATGTGGAACATTAGGTGATACATTTTCGTATAGGGTTCTGTAGAAATGTGATCTTTGATAATTAGGGTTCGTGTGGGTTTCTGGCTTTTAGCTTTTTCGAACGAGGCAGACACTTGTCGACCTCTCTCAAGACCAGACGAGGTGACAGCCTATCCCAGGAATACCTATCTGACCGTGTCATTTTTTTCAGGACGACACAAAAATGCCACATTGTGGCGCATGCATTTTTCTTTTTTGTAAAATCGCGGAAAATGGCTGTGGAAAACCTTGTAACTCATAGAAACACATGTGTTATGTGTCCGAGAAGACCCCTGGGACAAGGCTGGGACAAGCCCGGGACAAAAATCTTTGCAGAAAAGTGGGACGACGGCGGTAAATGGGGTAACTGTCGTAGGTGCAACAGTTATGGTGTCCTAGAACTGTCCCAAATGTGTCCCATGTGGGACAGCCGGATATTACCTTAACGGCGCTCGGAGAGATAGATGTTTTGGGCGATGGAGTTGTAGTACTCGACCGGGGCGAGGTCGTCGGTGAGGATGTTGGTCGTGATCGGGATCTCGTTAGTGTATCGGTGTTCGAGCAGGGAAGCGATCTGCGGGTCGCTGGTTAGTCGCTCGAACGGGGTCGAGGATTTCGAGGCTACGATGATCAGGTTTTGGAGCTTTTCGTCGGGGTAGTCGAAATTGACCTTAAAGATGTAGACGTTTGGAAATACTTTCTTGTACGTGGCGAGTTCGGCATTTAGGAATCGGCTGCCGGGGCCGTTGATGGCGGAACCAAGGTTGAAGATGACGACGCCATTGTCTTTGAGTATTCGACCAAAGTGTTTGACGGCTTCGATGGTCGTCAGATGAGTTGGCACGGAGAATAGCGAGCCAAAGGCATCCATCAAGATCGCGTCGTACTTGCCGCCATCGGTGCGATTGATAAACATGCGGCCGTCTTCGTGGATGATATTTATTTGCGGGTCGTCTTTCATTCGAAAGAAGCGACGAGCGATCTCTGTCATCTGCGGGTCGATCTCGACGACGTCCAGCTTCGCGGTTGGGTATGTGCGTAAGTATTCCATCGGGAAGGTATATCCCGCCCCGCCGATGATCAGGGTGTTTTCGAGGTCGGGTTTGAAATAGCGTATCAGGTGGTAAAAATGGCCGTATTTGAGGACGAGTTCGTCACTATCCAGATAGATCGCTGACTGCACGAAATACGGATCAGTGGCGAGAGCGCGGAATTCCTTGTTCGTTGACAGCTCCGTCGTCGTAAAGACCTGTATGCGGCTGTATTCGGTGTCGATGTCGTGTACATCGCTAGTGGCTCGCAGCAGATAGATGTTTGCTTCGGTGGCCGTTATTCCAAATACGAGCAGAATTACGGAGGTGATTGCGGCCTTCGTGACCGTAAGCGGGACGAGCATCACCGAGAGAATAAACAGGCTGGCGGCGATCAGGTACAACGTCCGAACGCTGCCTACGAATGGTATCAGAAGGAATCCGGCTGCAAACGTGCCGACGATGCTGCCAATGGTCGAAAGGGCGTAAAGCCGCCCAACGGTCCGCCCCGTGCTTTCGAGCGTAGTTGTGCGGAGCCGAACCGCAAATGGCGTTACAAAGCCAAGACAGACGCTTGCCGGGGCAAAAAGCAAAATGGCCGCAATAAGGGCCTTTAACTCTAATCCGGCCGGAAGGCCGGCGATCTTTGACAATAGAACTTCCTTGATCAAAGCGGTCAGCGAGATCAAACCACTGGCCACGATTAGAATCGCGGCAAGGTACTTCAAGTCCGGCTTTCGGTCCGCAGCCCGGCCGCCAAGCCAATAGCCGAGACTGAGGCTTGCCAATATTACGCCGATCAGGCTTGTCCAAATGTAGGTTGAGGCACCGAGAAATGGTGAGAGGATACGAGAGCCGATGATCTCAAAAGTCATCACCAACGCTCCACACGCGAAAACGGTGATCTCGAGCATCCATTTTCTATATAGGGCGAGAAGAGACATTGTGGTGGCTAAACAAGCGAAAACACGGAACAGAAACTAGTCTATCCCGTGCTTTCGTGGTTGTGAAACCGGCATATTCTTTCAAATCGAGCCGATGAGGTCAGTCGCTCAGGCCGCTACTGTTTTTTTTTCTTCGTTGACGAATGTCAGCCAGTCCGCCCCGAATGGTGCTGGACGTGTTGCGTCGATGATCTTGAAGAATTCTTCCTGCAGCTTCTGAGTGATTGGGCCGCGTTTACCTTCACCGATCGTGATCCGGTCGATAGTCCTGATCGGGGTGATCTCGGCGGCCGTGCCGGTAAAGAATACTTCGTCGGCAAGGTATAGTGCGGCACGCTGCACAGCGGTTTCGATCACCTCGATCCCGAGTTCCCGTGCGATCTGCACGACAGAGTCACGGGTGATGCCAGGAAGAACCGAGGCTCCGAGCGGCGGTGTAATTAGCTTGCCATTGTTGACCAGAAAGATATTTTCGCCTGATCCTTCGGAAACCATTCCTCGGTCATCGAGTGCAATGCCTTCGGAAAATCCGCCGAGCAATGCCTCCATCTTGATCAGCTGCGAATTCATGTAATTCGCTCCAGCTTTTGCCATTGCGGGAAGAGAATTTGAGGTGATCCGTGTCCAACTGGAGACACAAACATCTATACCGGATTCCAATGCTTCCTCGCCGAGGTATTTTCCCCACTGCCAGGTTGCGATGTATGAATCGATCGGATTATTTAGCGGGTTGACACCGAACGAAGGTTTCTCCGGATCCAGCCCGCGAAAAATGACCGGGCGGATGTAACAATGCTCGAGGTTGCTTTGACGGATCAATTCGACCGTCGCATCGCAGAACTGATCGCGGGAAAACTCGGGCGTCATCCGATAGATCTTCGCCGAATTCACGAGCCGCTGCATATGTTCCGGCAGACGAAAGACCGCTGAACCTTTGCTCGTCTCGTAACAACGGATACCCTCGAAAACGCTCGACCCGTAGTTCACGACGTGTGACATTACGTGAATTTGGGCATCGTTCCAATTAACAAATTCACCATTCTTCCAAACCTTTGGAGAGATCTTCATAGTGCTTACATCTTTTCCTGCCATAATATTTTGTTATCATGCGGCCCACGGAATGCTGATTTTACAGGGCCTGTCTAAAATAAACTTCTAAAGGAATAGCTTTTGTAAAAATATCGCGTTGCTAACTATTGTATCGTACAGGCTGTCGAGGGCGCAAGAATCCGATCTGGAAACGAAAAGGGCGGGATTTGGCCCGCCCTTTCAACCGATTTGTTGTTTTCTTCGCTAGAGAATCGATACTCGCGTCGAAGTATCATCAAGTCGAGATTCATAATCAACACCGTCGACCGAAACGGTTAGTATGATCGGGCGATCGCCTGCTGCGTCCAACTCGGGGGGCAACTCAAAATCCACCGTATAGATCCCAGGGGCTACGAGGACGCCGCCTGTCTTAATGCTGCCGACACTTGTGATCCGAACGTCGCCTATCCTGATCGAGATGAAGTTGGCCGTGACGCTTTCCACCCCGGTCAGATACACGCGCAAAAGCGTGGGCACTAGCATATTGCCCTTTCGTTTTATTGTCCGAACGGGGAATGGCTCAGTTCGAAATACTGTGTTTGTTACGTTGAACAAACGCGCTCTGCCGAGCGGTGCCGTCATTAGATCAAAGCGGAAAATATCTGGCCGGGCAGGCACAATCGTAACATTGCCCCTCAATATCACGCCGTTGTTGTTGATGACTAATGGCATCACATTGCCGCCTGTTTGGCTTAGCAGTGCAGGCGGGGCTACGAACTCGATCTGGCGCTGACCGACGGATTTGAGACCTACCGCCGCCCCGTTTATGGTCATGGTCAAACCACTCAATTCGATCGGAAGGTTAAACCTGCGGTTAAGCGAGCCGGTCGCGGTTCGAGCAACCAGCGGTTGATCGCCGCCGGACTGGTAGTCAAGCACAGCAAGCATTCCGGTAGATATACCTAGAACCGCGGGCGGTGTTACCGGCGTTGGCGTCGGTGACGGACTGCCGGTCGGAGTCGCTGTCGGGGTCGCTGTTGGCGTGCCCGTCGGAGTTGCCGTCGGAGTTGCGGTTGGGGACGACGTCGGTGTCGGAGTCGGCGTTGCCGTCGCGGTGCAAACTGGTGTCGGGCTCGGGCTGGCTGTTTCCAAGATCGGAAGTCGCGTAGGCCCGGTCGAAAGGCTCATTGACGCGGGAGCCTCATTTGTAACAGTGGGTTTGAGAAAATAATATACTTCCGCAAGATTATCAAAATTGCCAAGGCCAAACTCGGTCAACGCCAAGGTAAATGCCATCCTCTGAAGAGAATTGCTTGTTCGCAACTGAGTTGATGCGATAAATGAGTTTGGCGTAGGGAAGGTCGCCAGTCGAGTAAAGATTGCCGTTGCTGCTGGTTGGTCGAGAGGATAGGAATATATCTGCGACGGGCGAAATTGATTGCCATTTAGCCCATCACACGCCAATGGAGGAATATTTCCATCTGCCTGGATATTCAAGCGCGACTCGAGAACGAGCGTTGAGGGGGTTCCATTAGCATCGTTATCAGTGAAACCAGGATAGTGGGCGACGTCGCCACCAGTCGCTCCTTCGTCCGCATCGCTACGAGGACCGATTCGCCGAATAGAGTCCGCGACCGTATCGTAAACGTATAGTGCAAACGAAGTGTAGTTCTCATTGGAATTCTCGTTTGCGAGATCCGCATACGAGTCAAACGCGATATATTTCCCGTCGCGGCTCATCCGCCGGCCCAGGTCGACAATGTTTACAGGGTCGCCAGGATTTGTGGGTGTAGTGACTGTGACCTGTTTTTTGGAGCCAGCGGGCGCACCAGTGCCGTCAAGATCGGAGTAAAACACTTCCTCATTTCTACTCGTGTCCGGGTTATCCCCGCCGGTCATTCCAACTATCGGGTTGTCACCGGTGCTGGCGAATGCTACACGCATTCCATTGCCAGAAAGGCTCGGACTTTTGTTATAGATAGGGTTGGATACCACCCCACGCGGCGTCTTAGTAACCTGACTCAGGGTGCCGCTGTTGCGGATATATGTGAAAATTTCTTCATTGTCCTCGGTCGGAAAGGCATTGCCGACACTCGGAACTAGGTCACGCGTGGACCCAAATGCTAGGACATTTCCGTCGTCACTGATGCTCGGATCATGATTGTCGTCCGCGACCGATGGGCCTGTGGATAGTGAGCCTGAGCGAGGAAGTTGACTCGCATCCGTATTCGTGACGCGAATAAATGCTCCTCCGGTAAGATCCGTGATCGGGATATCATCCCCAGCCGAAAGATCCGACACTGCTGAATAGGCTGGGATCTGATATAGCCACACCTCCAGATTTCCGTCGGCAGTCAATGGGTTTGCCGGAGGCGTTGGCGTTGGAGTTGGGGAACCCGTTGGCGTCGGTGTACCGGTGGGCGTCGGCGTCGGGGTAGCAGTTCCGGTCGGTGTTGGTGACGGTGTTGGCGTAGGCGAAGTAAATGAGTTCCCGTCAAATGAGCCCGGGTTTGTCGCGTCCGGCACTGTGGCCCGGGATGTCGTAGCATTCGAACTAAATGCTATCCACCGACCGTCATTGCTGATCACCGGTCGTGTATTTATGATCGTTACCCGAACATTATCGGGTGTCGCTCCAAACGTGGTGTCAAACAAGACACTTTTCGTATCTGTGAGCTGAAAGATCCGGCGTTGTGCATAGTCGAACAGGAAAATCTCGAAGTTGCCGTCCTCGTTCCTGGGGTTTTCGGTAGCGAGGTTTCCGGTCGATTCAAAGACGACAAAGCGCCCGTTCCCGCTGATACCACCGACATACGATTCGGTTCCTGAGCTTGTGATCTGTCCGATCACGGAATCCGCTTGCCCGATAGCGCTCGACGCAAGGGCTATGAATATGATTGCTAAAAAAAGGAAAGTAAGACGATTCGTCACAAACTCCTCCAGGATCTTGGTCATTTACTTAATAAAATGGCGAACGCCTAATTACGCTAAACCGCTCAAAACATTCAATTTTATTGATATAAAGTCTCTTGTGCAAGCACGCGGCTAGCAATTAGTTATACCTTCTCTAAATTCAAGTCTTTTGATGCCGTTAGGCGCGGGCCGGGTTGTCATTTGCCGAATGGAATATATGATTGAATCGTATCAAATTATCATGCGATGACAATGCGTCGAACAATTATGATAGTGGCCGGAGAGGCATCTGGTGATAGACACGCGGCAAAACTTGTCGAGGCTCTTGTGGCCGAAGAGCCGGACACGCTCTTTTCGTTTTTTGGATCAGCCGGACCCAAGATGCGGGCGGCGGGCGTAGAACCATCTGTCGGGGCGGACGGCTTGTCGGTGGTTGGCCTCGCAGAGATCGGCCGTGCATTGCCGATGTTTTTGAGGGCGTCTCGGTGTTTGAAGAATGAGGCTAAGCAAAGGAATCCGGATGCCATCCTGCTCGTTGATTTTCCGGATTTCAATTTGAAGCTTGCTAAAGCACTTAAGAAAAAGGGTTTTAGGATCATATATTACATATCACCACAACTATGGGCATGGCGTCGCTACCGGATCTCGGCTGTCAGAAAGTACGTTGATCTCTTGCTGGCGATCCTTCCGTTCGAGAAAGATTGGTATCTGTCAAAGGGCGTCGCTCACGTTGAATTTGTTGGCAATCCATTAGCCAAGGAAGTGAGGGCGACGCGAACCAGAGAGGAGTTTTGCAGCGATCACGGACTTGATTCGGAACGACCCATCATCTCGCTGCTGCCGGGTAGCAGGCACAAGGAGGTCACGCGGATCCTGCCGGTGATGTTAGATTCTGCTGAGCATATTCGTCTCCAGGTTCCGGATGCACAATTTGTAATCGCAGCAGCGTCGTCATCGTCGCGTAAAGATATTGATTTGTCTTTAGCAAAGCGACGTTCAGATATTCCGTTGACGATCGTCGGGGACGAAACATACGATGCCTTGGGTGCATCAGATGCCGCGGCGGTCACCAGCGGAACCGCCACACTCGAAGCAGGTATCATCGGTACCCCAATGGCAATCGTTTACAAGTCGTCGGCATTAAATTATTTCCTGCTAAGGCCGCTGATCGCCGTTGAGCATTTTGGCTTGATCAATCTGATTGGCGGAGAGCGAATTGTGAAAGAAATGATACAAGACGAATTTACCCCCGAAAAGCTTTCAACCGAATTGCTTAGACTGCTCCAGCCCGATGAGAATAGAGCTGTCCGGGCCAAGCTGAACGCCGCCGCCGAGAGACTTGGTCAAGGCGGGGCCTCGAAGCGGGCTGCCCAAGCAATAATTAAATTTCTTGATGTGCCCGCGTAGAAAGAGCGAACGTCGCAGGGTTGACACGACTTTTCCTTGTTCTGAATTGAAGCCGCAATGGCGATGATCGGTCTCGATAAACGGCCTAATCTCGCTTCATTTCGTCGATTTGGGTTTTCAAGGATCGGATCTGTGTTCTCATCCGTTCGAGCATTGCAAGATGTGCTTGTTGACGTTTGAAGTCTCCGATGGGCACGATCGGGTTTCCGCACCAAGTACCGGATCTGACTACCTTGTTCGGGTAAACAGCCGACTTCGCTCCGATCGTAACTCCGGCTTTGATCACAACATGATCCGAAATACCAACTTGTCCGGCGATCACGACATCATCCTCGATGACTGAACTGCCCGCGATCCCCGACTGTCCGGCAATGATTACGCGCTTTCCTATTTTGACGTTGTGAGCGATATGAACTAGATTGTCGATCTTTGTGCCCTCGCCGATGATCGTATCGCCTAGTGAACCTCGATCGATGGCACAGTTTCCGCCGATCTCAACATTGTCCTCGATAACAACTGCACCGATCTGAGGGAACTTTACGTAGCGATCCGAATCTCGTACGTAGCCGAAGCCATCCGTGCCGATCACAGTGCCGGATTGGAGGAGCACATTGTTGCCGATTGTGCACCGGTCATCGACAAGAACATTTGGGCCGAGAAAACAGTTTGAGCCGATGGTAACGCGGTCGCCAACCTTTGCTCCAGCCCGGAGTTGAGTGCCGTCTCCGATCAGCGAATTATCCCCAATGCAAACAAATGCTCCGGCAAAAACACCCTTTCCGATCGTCGCTGAATCGGAGAGAACGGCCGATGGGTGAATCTCGGGTGCACGTTTCTTAGATGGATGAAGTACTTCGCCAACCATCGCAAAGGCGAGTTTGGGGTCGCGAACCAAGATGAGCGGAATATCAGAGATCCGTTCGAAATCGTTCGGTGCAATCAGGCAAGATGCTTTCGTAAAAGCACTTCCAGCCCCCGAAACAAAAGCGATTTCTCCGACCTTAGCGGTATCGAGCGATGCAACCCGTTCGATCTCAACGCTGCCGTCGCCGATGAGTTCGCCGGAAACGAGATCAGCTATTTCCTGAGTCTTCATTTCCTTAATGTAATTGGTTTTTGGTGAAAAGTCAGGTGCGGTGCGGGTGGCCCTCGGCGGCATCGACGACGGTTTGCAGGAATATCTCCGTGCCGATGATCTCAAAGCCGTTCTCGCGTTCGAGTTTCATCAAGACGGTCGCGGATTCGCTGTCGAGGAAATCCAGATCAGCAAGGTCGATCATGATCGAATTACCATTCTCTGACTGAACGTCCGCCGCGATGCGGCCGAGCAGTTCCGCGTCCTCGCGAAACATCTCACCGTCCACGCGAAAGATGGTCACCCCGCGTTCTTCGTCATCGATCTGATTGATCTGTGTCGGCATGTTCTGAGATTAGATGCCTAATCGGCCGAAAAAGCAACCTTATGTTTGGGCAGGCACGAATTTCTTTGTGACCAGGAAAACACCCGCGAAGACGAGTATCGCGGCGGCGATGAATGTTGGTCCGATGTGTTCGCCCAGAAAAACGACGGCGAGCAGGAATCCGATCACCGGCTGCATATAAACAAACACCGCGACGGTCGAAGGGTTTACACGGGCGAGTGCCCAAGCGTTCAGCAGATACGGAATGGTCGTGCCGATGACCGCGACATAGAGAACCGCGAGCCAGATCGTCGAGCCGACCGCCGCGACGTCAACGGCGGACATCGAGTATGCACCCAGCGGCACGCACACGATGGCCGCAAAGATAAATATCCACATTATCGAACGCATCGCGCCGTTTCGAGTGATGATCTCTTTCGAAATAGCGACATAGATGCCGTACGAAAGGGAATTGAGGACGACGAGCAGATCGCCTATCGTGGTCTCCGACGAAAAGGATGCCCGCCTCGGGTCGATGAGCAAGATCACTCCAATGCCCGCGAGAACGATGCCGAGGATCTTTACCCCACGGAGTTTTTCAGTTCCAAGTATCGACCCGGCGGTCAGGGCAAAGATCGGAATCGTGACCGCGATCAGCGAAGTATTCGAAGCCGTGGTGAGCGACAATCCGGTCGTAAAGAGCAGTTGGTTAAACGTCACGCCAAACAGGCTGATCCCCGCGAGCCGCAGATAGTCCTTTTTGTCGTCCAGCCAAAGCCGTCGGCGGAGCGCTTGAAAAATAAACAACGCGATCGCCGTAAACCCGATCCGAAATCCGACCAGCCCAACGGCAGGAATGACCGCCAGTGCGACCTTTCCGACCACGGGAAACGACCCAAACGCCAACTGGACCAAAACAAGGGCCAAATAAGGAGCGTGCGAATTGTCCTGCCGATTTTCCAAGCTAAGAGAGTAGCACCCGCCGCCCAACAAACGAAAAGCCCGCGTGGGTAGCGGGCTTTCTTTCCGACCGAGGGGATCGGCTTATGGATTTACGGTGACGTAGGCGGGATCGCTTGGTTGGCCGTAATCCTCGTTGGATTTTCGCAATTGCACGCGGACTTGCAATTGTTCGGGGTCGCCGGGCGACGTGGGTGTGATGTGAACGTCAGCCGATTTGCCTGAGGCGCTGTCGACCTTTGTCCAACTGCCGTTTTTTCGCAGGATGTAGATGTCCCACATATTCGCCTCGCCGCGTTTTGAGACGACGATCGAGAAGTGATAGTTCGAGGCCGCCGCAAAAACTTCGATTTCCGGCTTTACCTCAGAGGGACTATGCGACGTTTCTGTCACTCCGTAGCCGAGTGCCGTGCCGACCTCTGGCGTCCAGCCCGTGGCCGTCTTCCAACGTCTGCCGCGTTCCTGAAAACGCTGCAACGCGCCCGCTTTTGGCGGTTCTGGAAGCGTACCCGCCGGAAATACAGGATACGGCGGGATCTCGACGTTCTCGTCGCCGTTAAAAAGAGCCTGTTTTATCTGAAAAACCGTCTTTTTATTCCCGTCAACCACGTCTGCGTATTCGTCCGCAGCCTCGAGATTTGCGAGATCGTTAGTGCAGTCGTCGATCTCTTCCGGTGTTGCATCGACCTTACTGGTGTAAGTGCCGATATTTGCTGCCTGAAGCGTCAATTTCGCGATCAGGTCTTGGTAGGAAAGATTTGCCATTTTGATTTCTCCTTCATGGGTTCTAAGTTAAGGAAAACAATTCCCCGGCCGGAAATTGGCAACATATTACTACAACTTTTTCACCTTTGGAAGAACTTTTTTCACCTCTGGAAACGTAGCGTCTGCTACCAGATACGTTACATCTGGCTCCAGATACGGCGCATCTGCCGCCAGATACATTACATCTGGCCTCAGATACAGCGCATCTACCGTCAGACACGACGCATCTGGCCCCAGAAACAACACATCTGCCTCCAGATACAGTGCATCTGTCTCCAGATACGTTACATCTAACGCCAGATACAACGTATCTGACGCCGGAAAAGCCATTTCCCACACCAGACTGATCCGCCCCGACAAAGAAAAAGCCCGCAAACACAGGCATTCTGAGCTGCGGAGCAGCGGAATAACTTTAGCTACACGTGCAGGCGAAGCCGCAACGTGTAGACAAGCACCAACAAACAACCCAAAGCGTGCGTGGTTGCGGCGTTCCCGCAGCACTGGCGGGCCTTGACGCCAGAACCATGCGACATATGCCGTGTGTTTCACACACTCGCCCAAAACTACGCACATTTCCCCACGTTCCGCGAAACGCTCCACATGGGGCTAAAGCTATCCCGTCCGCTCCGCGGACATCCGGAGTCGCCAACGGCGACAAACATTAAAGCCTGGGGGTGCAGGCTTTGCGAAACCCTAGGTTACGATCCCCAAATCGATCCCGACGCCAACGGCGTCGAACAATGACGTAGATGTTCGTCCCCTTCAGGGACGGAAATTGTGGTGGCTTTTACCTAGGGATCCGCTCCCAAAGGTCGCTACTCCCCAGGCTTTAATGTCCGTCGCCGTCGGCGACAAGAATTTCGGACTTTTCCTAACCGCATCGCGGTCGAATGAATTTAGCCGTGGGTTTCAACCCGCGGAAAAGAAATAAAATGACCTCGCCGCGTCAGCGGCAATTGAATCGAACGTTAACATCAACCGTCGCTGACGCGACGAGGTTGGCTAAGTCATTTTATTTTTTCTAAGTCAGACGCTTTTCTATCGTCCGACTCGGCAAGTGTGAGTTTTTTCAATGCGCGGTATGCGTCGGCCCGGTATCGGTAGTATCTAGCGAAATTGGGCCTTAGTTCTATCGCTTTTGTGTAATCTAAAACGGCGCTTTCGAAATCCTTGATGTATGTTTTAGCAGTTGCTCGATTGGCGAAGGGCTCAGGCGCCGTCGGATTGAGATCTATTGCCTTCGAATAGTCGGCAATAGCTTTAGGGAAGTCTCTCTTCTGGTAGTAGGAGTTAGCCCGATTGTTGAATGCCGCGTATTCTTGCGGATCGAGCTCTATTGCTTTGTTACAGTCGGAAATTGCTCGGTCGTAATCGCCCTGAATTTTTCGGACGTTGCATCGGTTACTCCACGCAAACACAAACGTAGGATCTAATTCAATTGCTCGTGAGTAGTCTTCGGATGCTCTCGTAAGATCATTCTTATCCATTCGGGCGAGGCCGCGATTACTATACAATCCAGCAGATCGAAGTCCACGATCCATCGCCGCCGTATAATCGGAAATTGAGCCATCAACGTCGTTGCTTCGATATCGTGCAAGGCCTCGCAGAGCATACGCCGTCGAAATTGATGCATCGAGCTTTACGGCTTCAGTAAACGCAGCAATTGCTCCCGTGTAATCCTTTTGATCGTATTTTGTCTGGCCGAGTCGCACATACTCTGCATAAGTTTGCTGGGCAAATGCTTGTGATGCTAACGCAAGCAAAATAGCGATTATCGTGATACGGAAAAACAGCATAAGTGGATAATTACGCCGACATCATTCCCGGATTTTCGAGCATTCGCTTGAAGGTTTGGAGGAATTTGGCGCCGGTCTTTACGCTACCTGAAGTAGTCTGGCTTCCAAATCCTTTGAAACCGGGAGAAGGACGAAGTTTTTCTTTGGGTACAAGTAGTCTTCGCCTTCGTCGTCTATCACGCGGATGTATTCTGAGCGTTCTGCCGAGGCATCAGCCAATATCTGATAAATCTTCCTCGGCGTTAAGAGTGATTCCTTATCCGCGAACAGACATATCGCGAATTTATTTGTCGTGTCCATATAACAATTTAATCAAGAAATGTCTTAATACGCAATAATTTCTTGCCGATGCCGTGAGCTTCGAACCAATGGAGTTCGGCAGGGCGAATATCACCATTGTCTAGCTTCACATCCGCGATGCCTTTTAATTTCCGCCAACGTCCGCGTCCAAACTCTTGCTGAAGAAACGGTAGAATGCGGATCTTGCCGCCGATCGCGATTATTTCAATATCCGAAATCTTGCTGACAACTTCGAAATCCATTGATTTATGCTGACATCATTCCCGGATTCTCGAGCATTTGCTTGAAGGTTTGGAGGAATTTGGCGCCGTCGACGAAGAACCGTTAGTAAATACTGAAAGAATATTCGACCTGCTTGGTCACATGCACCGGCTGCCCGTCGGCAATCGCGGGTAAAAACGATAGTTTTCTTGCAGCTGCTATGGCCTGTTCTGTCAGCCCATAGGGTAGTGATTTTACGACCGATATTGCACCAATGCCGCCATTTCTGAGGAATGTAACGCGGAGCATGACACTACCCTGAATATCCGCTCGTCGAGCTAATTCGGTATAGCTCGCTTTTGGCTTTGCAACAATAGTAAGGCCCGAGCTTTTCTTAGCTTCCAATTCGCCTGGCAACTCAACATTAGAGTCGCCGAGCGTTCGTAATGCTCCGGCCCCCACATCAACGCCCGTCGAGCTGGATATCTTAAACCCATTCAACAATCTTGCTTCATCGATGTTGGTCCCCGTGCGATGCGTAATCCCAAGTTCGAACCAACGATCCTTTACCCATATCAGCCAGCGTGTTCTCTCGATGGAGCTTGATCGCAGCACGATCGCCGAAATTCCCGCAACCGTTCCTTTAGACTCGACATAATTGCTGGCCTTTAGTCTATTGACGCGATCTGTGAACAGGGCCTTTGAGAATTTTGTTTTTTTTGAACACGCACTTGGTATAGGCGCGTTGCTTTTAGCATACCACCCGAATTCATACACGACCCCGTTAGCGTAAGCGTGATACTGAGTGCTGTCAGTTTGCGAGCACACGTTCGACTCATTCCTCGCCACCGGCAGCTTCGGAAAAACTAACGATATTTTTTGCGAGGGAATTTGATACTCGATCCAACTAACAGGAGCGGCATATGAAGCATCATTAAAAGGCACGGTCTGACCAAATACCGCTCCGCCGCCGAATACAGCCAGTAAAAGAATTAGAAAGATACGACCGATGTGTTTCATCACGCTGACATCATTCCCGGATTCTCTAGCATTTGCTTGAAGGTTTGGAGGAATTTGGCGCCGGTGGCGCCGCAATCCACACCTACATCAGGCTACTTTCGTATCGCCAATTCCTCGGCTACGTTTCTTTCGATCCAGAGATTCAAGAGCGTTTCGGTCGAGACGCCGTGCTTTTTCGCGATGGCTGTTACCTTTGCCGAAAGACTGGTTTCAACGGGGTAATAGGTTTTCTGTGATTCGATCTCGACGTCGAATTGCACCTCTTTAGTTTGATCCCAAAATTCTGTAACGTCGTGCGTATCCCAAAACTCTCCGATCTTTTCATAGGAATCGGCTTTTGAAATCGAACTCTTATTTCCGCTCATATTTTTTCCTTTCGGGCCGAGTCATGTCGCGAGCTGACAGGATCAGTGCCTGATTGTCCGCTTTGAGAATAAAAAATACGATCAAGTATCTTCCCGCGTCCGTTTGACCAGCAGCGTAATAAACATCTTCGCCGATTCGGCCACCTTTTTCAACAAAACGAAAACGCGGCGAGCTGTCAAATACTTCAAAAACCTCGTCCGTCGTTACGGCGTGCTTCCAGATGAGTTTTTGCACTACCTCATCCAGCCAAATGAACCCACGAATTCTCATCACGCCGACATCATTCCCGGATTCTCAAGCATTTGCTTGAAGGTTTGGAGGAATTTGGCGCCGGTGGCGCCGTCGATGACGCGGTGGTCGCAGGACATGGTGACGTTCATGATGTTGCGGACGACGATCTGGCCGTCGCGAACGACCGGCGTCGGAGCGGCACCGCCGACGGCGAGAATGCCGGCCTCGGGCGGATTGATGATCGCGGTGAACTCCTTGATGCCGAACATACCGAGATTTGAGATCGAGAAGGTCGCACCGGTGTATTCCTCGGGCTGTAGCTTTTTGGCCTTGGCCTTGGCGGCGAGGTCTTTGATCTCGGCCGAGATCTCGAGAAAACCTTTGAGATTCGCCCCGCGAATGACCGGCGTGATCAGGCCTTCGTCGATAGCAACCGCGACGCCGATGTCCGCCTGCTCGTAGAAGCGAAGCATCTTGTCCTGATACGAAGCGTTGACGAATGGATGCTTAAAAAGCGCCATCGCCGACGCTTTGACCACAATGTCGTTGAGGCTGATCTTACGATCTTCGCTGACGGACGCATTTACCGCCTTGCGAAGCGCGACCGCATTATCCATCTCGATCTCACACGTCAAATAAAACGTCGGGATCGGCCCGATAGATTCAGCCAAACGCGAAGCAATGATCTGCCGCATCTTCGACGTCGGTTCGTCCGTAAACGCCGACGCTCCAACTACCGTCGATGCGGTAAATGTTCTCTGAGTTTCTGTCTGCGGTTTTTGAGTTCCACCGCTCATCGCTTCTTCGATGTCGCGTTTGATAATCCGGCCGTTCGGTCCGCTGCCGGTGATCGATTTTAGATCGACGCCGTTCTCAGCCGCCATCCGAGCGGCAATCGGCGAAACGATGAGGCGGCCATTCTTGTCAGAACCGCCTGCGTTAGCGGGCGGAGCGACCTTCGCGACAGGATCAGGCTGACTCGGAGCTGCGACTGGAACCGGCGGAGCTTTCTCCTCGACTTGCGTGCCGCCCGCTAACGCAGGCGGTTCTGACTTGGCCGATCCGTTCGACGCTACTTCGCTGAGCAACGCCGTGATGTCTTCGCCTGCTTTGCCGATGATCGCGATCGTCTCGCCAAGCAGTGCCGTTTCGCCCGCACCTTTTAATATCTTTAGAACCGTACCGTCGCTGAGCGCGGTCATTTCCATCGTCGCCTTGTCGGTATCGACCTCGGCAAGCGTCTCACCAGACTCGTAACTGTCGCCCTCGTTCTTGACCCAACGAGCGATCTGCCCTTCTTCCATCGTCGGAGAGAGCTTCGGCATTAAGAATTTTTCAGCCATAATATTGGAACGCGGACACTCCTGTCCGCAATGCTAAGCC
>JBATDM010000004.1:0-10175 GCA_049663465.1 Pyrinomonadaceae bacterium | reverse complement strand
GCGGCGGGACGCAGTTTGGGGCGACGCTGAACCAATTTGCGGTAAACGTCGCCGATGGGATATTTTCGGTCACGCTTGATTTTGGAGTGCAGTTTCCGGGTGCGGACCGGTTTCTTGAGATCCGTGTACGTCCGGCGGGTGTCGGTTCGGTAACGCCGCTTGCTCCCCGGCAAAAGGTCACGAGTGCACCGTATGCCGTAAAGAGCACGTTTGCGGACAATGCCGGTCAATTGGGCGGCGTGGTGGCAAACCAATATTTGCAGTTAAACGGCAACGGCTCAAATCTGACAAACCTGCATGCTGCCAGTATCGCGACCGGCACGCTCGACAACGCCCGTCTCGGACAGATACCGACGGCAAACATTGCCAACGGAGCGGTGACCGCCAACAAGATCGCAGGCGGTGAGGTCGTAAAGGGAATAAATTCACTCAAGGACAACGTCACGCTCGCCGCCGGTTCGAATATCACGATCACGCCCAGCGGCAATACCCTGACAATAGCATCGACCGGCGGCAGCGGCGGCAACGCTATCTTGAATCAAACGACGCAGCAGGCCGGTGCAAATTTTAACATCAGCGGCAACGGTACGGCAGGCGGTCAGTTTTCGGCGGCATTGGTGGATGCTGGTCAATACAGCATCGGGGGTTCGCGGGTCCTGACCGTCGCGGGCACCGACAATGTGATCGTCGGCCAGGCCGCAGGCATTGTTAATGCAGGGAGCGCCAACTCATTTTTCGGTAAGAATTCCGGTCAAGTCAACTCAACCGGGTTTGGCAACTCATTCTTTGGAGCAAACTCAGGTAAATCGAATACTACAGGAGCTGATAATGCTTTCTTTGGGCGAGACACCGGTTCTGTGAATACAAATGGCGGCTCAAATTCGTTTTTTGGCGAACGATCAGGTTTGAAGAACACCTCCGGAAGCATAAATTCATTTTTTGGTACCGCGAGCGGAAGCCAAAACACTACCGGTTCTGAAAATTCATTTTTCGGGGCGGGCTCTGGATCCTCAAATACGACCGGGACGAAGAATTCATTTTTTGGAAGTGGTGCCGGCGACAGCAATACAACGGGCAGCAATAATTCTTTTTTTGGCAAGAGCGCGGGTTCCGATAACATTACGGGTGAAGATAACGCATTTTTTGGCTACTTTACCGGACGGGCGGTTACGTCGGGTTCCAGAAATTCATTCTTTGGTGCGGAGGCGGCTTTCTTCAGTTACACCGGCAGCAACAACGCACTTTTTGGGTATCGGGCGGGTTATCACAACGATGGCTGGCATAACTCATTTTTCGGTGCTGAAGCGGGAAGCCAAAACTCAACGGGCGAGTACAACGCATTTTTTGGAAGTTCTGCCGGGGCCATCAACATCACGGGACGTGACAACTCGTATTTCGGAGCATTGGCGGGATTGTCAAACCAGTATGGCGGAGACAATTCAATGTTCGGAAGTTCTGCGGGTTACAACAATCTGGGGGAATTGAATTCGTTTTTTGGCAGCATGGCCGGTGAAGACAATTTAGAAGGAAGCAGAAATTCATTTTTTGGGGTCAGTGCAGGGGGCAATAACATCCTTGGCGACAAGAATGCATTTTTCGGGAATAACGCCGGAATGACCAATACCTCAGGAAACAATAATACTAGTCTAGGGGCCGAATCAGACGTGAACTCGACAACCCTGAGCTACGCGACCGCGGTTGGCTCCGGATCCATTGCGACATCCAGCAACCGCGTCCAACTCGGGCGGGACGGAATCGATACGGTGCGTATCGGCGATTTAGTCGCGGCCACGGCGAACAACGTTTGCATAACGAGCAACAACGTACTTGCCGCCTGCTCATCTAGCGCACGTTACAAAGAGAACATTCGCCCGATGTCGAGCGGCCTGAACCTTGTTCAAAAGCTGCGTCCGGTCACCTTTGACTGGAAAGGCCGCACAGAAACCGACCTCGGACTCGTCGCCGAAGACGTTGCCGCCATTGATCCTCTACTTGTCACCTACAACCGCGAAGGCGAGATCCAAGGCGTCAAATACGACCGCATCGGCGTCCTGCTGATCAATGTCGTAAAGGAACAGCAGGCGGAGATCCGTCGGCAGGACGCAGTTGGCAATAGGCAGCAAAAGGAGATCGAAGCACAGCAGAAGCAGATCGACGCACTCAGGGCTATAGTTTGCGAGTTAAAGCAGTCGGCAAAGGTTTGTTTGCAGTAATAGGAACAAGAGGAATTGATCACGGAGTTTCAAGGGGAGATAAATTTTATGATTCAGAAATTCAAGTACATTTTGACGTCGGTGTGTTGCGGCCTGCTCTTGGCGACGGCCATCTTGGGGCAATCGACGGCATTTACATATCAGGGCAGTTTGACCGACGGAGCGAGTCCGGCGAACGGGAACTATGACCTTGATTTTAGGCTTTTCAGTGCGGCGAGCGGTGGGTCTCAGCAAGGTACGACAATAACTGCCAATAACGTAGCGGTCGCAAACGGCGTCTTCTCTGTCACGCTTGATTTTGGAAGTCAGTTTCCGGGAGCCAATCGGTTTATGGAGATTCGTGTCAGGAGTGCGGGCGGCGGAGCGTTTACGCTTCTGACCCCACGCCAGCCGGTGAACAGCTCACCGTACTCGATAAAGAGCCTGACCGCGGATACAGCGACCAATGCGACTCAGCTCGGAGGATTCGACGCAGCCGGATTCATTCGAAACGGAACCGGACAGCAGGCGGCAAGCAATTTCAGTATCAGTGGAAACGGTACTGCGGGTGGAACCCTCAGGGCGGATATCGTCAGGTCTGACACACAATTCAATATCGGCGCCGATCGGATCTTGAGCAACGCTGGATCCTCGAACATATTTGTCGGTAAGAATGCGGGGCGAGACAACACTGGTTCTTTTAACTCTTTCCTGGGAGTTGACGCCGGTAGAGACAACACAACGGGAACTTACAACTCTTTCTTTGGTGCCTATGCAGGTCAAAGAACCACAACAGGCTCTAGTAATGCGTTCTTTGGAGCGGGAGCAGGTCTAAACAACACCTCTGGAGCTAGCAATTCGTTCTTTGGCACGAATGCGGGTAGCTTTAACACAATTGGATCTAGTAACGCGTTTTTCGGGGATCTTGCTGGTTCCAACAATACCACGGGCCAAAATAATGCGTTTTTTGGGTATGTTGCAGGTCAAAACACCACAACAGGTGCATCTAACGCATTTTTTGGTGTGCATGCAGGTCAACAAAACACTACGGGAGGATACAACGCGTTTTTTGGCCTCAATGCCGGCAACACGAACACGACTGGAATCGGTAACACGATCATCGGCAATAACGCGGATGTGTTGTCGAACAACCTTAGTTACGCCACCGCAGTTGGATCCGACGCCGTCGTGTCCACAAGCAACACAGTTGTCCTCGGCCGTACGACCGACACCGTTCGGGCCCCGGGGACAATGATCGTCGGTAATTCGACCGTTCAACGAGGCGATGTTAACTTTTACGCAAATTCAGGGAACTTTGACCTCTATATGCAGTCTGCAGGAGGCACGTCTGGGATCAATTTCGGCGTCAACAGCGGTCCGACCTTATTCATTTCGCAGTATGACGGGACCACGTATCAAAATCGTTTGGTGATCACTGCGACTGGAACCGTGCAGGTCAACAATCTCGGTGCGGCCGGTGCGACATCTCTATGCCGAAATGCCTCGAACGAGATCTCGACCTGTTCGCCTGGGAACGGAAATAGCGAAGTCGAAGACGTCAAATACGACCGCCTCAGCTCGACCTTCGCGGAAGCAATCAAGGCACAGCAGACGGAGATCAGTGGTCAGCAGTCAGTGATCGGTGGTCAGCAAGCCCAGATCGAGGTGTTACAACAGCAAGTTGAGGAGCAGCAAAGCCAGATAGACGCCCTGAAGGCGTTGGTTTGTGCTCAGAATGCGACGGCGGCGATCTGTCGGCAGAAGTAGGGTCGGAAAGGAAAGGGTATCAATATGAAACGGACTATCACGATAATGCTGGGACTTTTAATTGCGGCTATACCGATGCTTTCGCAGTCGGGTGGTTCGTTTGAGATAAAGAAGAGCGTCATCGCCGGTGGCGGCGGGCGTTCGTTTGGCGGGATATTTACTGCTGAGGGGACGATCGCTGAGTCGATCGCGTGTATTACGTCAACCGGTGGTGCGTTTGCACTGTCAGGTGGTTTCTGGGGAGCGGGTCCCGGTGCAGGAACACCTACACCCACGGCCACACCTACGCCTACCTCCACGGCGACCCCGACGGCAACACCAACCGCAACTCCGACAGCGACGCCGACCGCCACACCAACCGCGAGCCCAACGCCGGGCGGCGGGATCGAGGGTGATGTCACGCCGCGGCCGAACGGTAACGGAAGCGTGATCTCAGGTGATGTGATCCAGATGCGACGATTTGCGACCGGGCTCGACACGCCTAGTATCGACCCGAACGAATTTCAGCGTGCTGACATTGCCCCGCTTGCGACCCTCGGCAACGGACTCATCAATTCAGGCGATGTCATCCAGGCCCGTCGTTATGCAACCGGGCTCGACGCACCACAGCCAGCCGGTGGGCCGACCGAACCTCCGCAAAATATAACTTCGGAAGGGGGCTCGATTCTGTCCGAGATATATGCCGGGTTAGTTGGCCGATTCGTGAGTCTGATCTCGCGAGAGGCCGTTGCCGGAGGCTCAGTGGAGGTTCCGATCGAGATGACGGCGATCGGAGATGAGGTTGCGGTCGGATTCACCCTCGAGTACGACGGATCGAAGCTTTTGAATCCCAGAGTCTCGCTTGATTCGGATCCCGAAGGCGTTGTTCTAACCGTAAACTCGAACGACAGCGGTTGGATCGGCATTCTGATCGACTCTACTGCGGCGTTATCCGCACCCAACGGTGCAAAACGAGTCGTGACCATCACGTTTGATATCGCACCAGATGCAAACGGTGATACTCCGATCAGGTTCACAAATTCGCTTGCTTCAAAAGGCACGGCAAACCTTTTCGGCAGTATGCTGCCGACAAAATGGATCGGCGGTGCCGTGAGTATTTCGCCGAACGAGGATTAAACAACATGTCAGCTAATTACAAGATCGAAGGTGAGAATGAGTTTGCGTATTTTCGGGCGAGCGTTGCCCAGTTGCAGCAGATATTTGAAAGCGACCCCAGATGGGCGAAGAACTTTGTTGAGATGGAGGGCGATATCTACGGCAAGGTTATCAAATTCGATATTGTGGGCAGCGCGGCCGGTGGCGTGAATATCATTGAGCAGTCAGACACGCATTTTGTGATCCGCGGGGGACAGTATTTCTTCTATCGTGTAGAAGCCGTCGATGCAAACACCTCGCGGATCGTGCCGGAAGGCAGGCTTTGGGGATATTGGAAATACGTCATCCCTATCGCGCTCATCATCTGGTGCGTGATACCGGTCGTCCTCACGCCCCTGATCTATAAACTAAGGCAGAAACAAGCCTTGAATATGTCAAAACATTATCTAAAACCGCTGTGCGTTTATCTGGAGTCACGCGGAAATCAATTATTCGGACAAGGACCACAAGGAGCAATAAAGCAATGAAAAAATACACGATCTTACTAGTAGTTCTGGGTTTAATGGCGGCCAACACTGGAGCACAGTTTCCGATCAAGATCCCAAAGATCACTACTCCAAAAGTCGAGGCGCCTAAGACGAATAGTCCGTCTTCACCATCAAGTCCGATAAATACGAGTCAGCCGAAACTTTCGGCTGGGCGACTGAGCGACAATCCGATGTTCGGTGTTGCTCTGAACAGGCAGATGGTGATGGATGACGCGTATACGCATTTTGATGCCGAAGCGATAACTAAATATGCGGGAGTTATATACAAGTCGAAGGAAGTCGGCTGGTATCTAAAGTCGCAGCTGCGAATCATGGGAACATTTCCCGCTCGAAGTGCTTTTCGAATTATCGTCAAGAAAAACGGTAAGGAACTGGGAATGGTCAGATGCGAAGGCTCAATCTATCGAAAAGACCTAGATCCCTCCCTCAGATCAGAATCGGCCAAAAGCCGAAGACGTACGACCCACGACGACTACATGAATACCCGCGTGCGTTGCTTAGACGAGACACAGGCTATCAAGGAAATTGGAAAACTTGATGTCGAGATCTATTTTATTGACGGCGATACGGATAAAGAAACGCTCGTCCGCAAACACGTCATCGACGTACATGAAGGGACAAATGTGAAGGGAAATCCGGGCAGCCATACTGCTGACACATCTACTTTTTACATCCAGCGACACGCTGAAGCCGCGGTTGCGGTTGCCTATTACTACGCCCCGGCTTGGGACAAAGACAGCTATTTCAGGAGTCCGCAAAATACCAACGATACAACAATTTACGGGACACTACATATCTTAACCAGTTACTCACGGATCGGCACTTCGCAACTGGATCGAGTACCTCGTTATGCCAGATGTTCCGTCAATGGTCAAAAAATCACATTTGCGGATGACCGTGTTACCGGAGTCGTGGGATTTGGCGGCGATAGCGGTTTTTACTCCGATCGGAACGCCCCGAAATATAAAACTCAGGGAACCGCCTATCGAGAAAGCATTGCGTTCGAGGGCATGGCCTATGGAATGCCTCTCTTTACCGGCGACGCTGAACAGGATGTTAAGCCTGGTTCTGTAAAACTAGAGACCTATCCCGGCAAATGGGAATGTTCGGTTCTGGCAAACGGCGAAACGATCCGAACTTTTCGCTGGGAAATAGGCTCAGATGGAAGAATTGTTCCACACCCGGAGCAGCTAAACGGAAATATCAATCTATACAACAACGCGTTTTTAATAGACGTGGAAATACCCGCACGCGGAAGTTTTCTTGACGGCCGCCTAATCCCGATGCCGGAATTGGGTATGTTCTACGGAATCCCGTGGACAACCGCGGAAGGAAAAGCACAGGCGGCTAGGGTTCCGAAGGTCGGAAATCCATATCCTGTTTCGTCAGATAAGCAGAAGTAGTGAAACATTAAAACCTTAGGAATTAGTCCGAGCCAAAATTCTGGACGTTCTTATCTCCTCGATAGTGGCGCCTGCGGGAACAGGCGCCATCTTGTCGCCTTTGGCCGCATATTATATCGACACTGACGAGAATGAAACGTTTTCTTTGATCTTGACACTCTATGTAAAGGCACGTCTCAACTCTTTACATCATCGAGGCGAGTTGAATTTTCATATTTTAGGGCAAAATCTCGATCAACTAATGCAGATTTTGGGATTTGAGATTTTGCATACATTTACATACAGTTACCGATTCAAAGCAAGCAGTGATCAAAACAATGAAAAAATACGCAATATTACTAATGTTTTTAGGCTTAACAGCAACACTGGCGAACGCACAGTTTCCGATCAAGATTCCGACGATCAACGTTGCGAAGAAGGGACAACCGGAGGCTCAGGAAACGCCTGCGTCGCAGCTATCAAGCAATCTCGGCTCAAAAAGCACTAATTCGCAATTTGGCAAATCAAAGGTGCGGCAAATGGTGATGGACGATGGCGTCACGTTTTTTGATGCTGAACCCGTTAAAGAATACGACAAGAAATCGAGTTGGAATAAGGACATCGGTTGGAAGATGAAAGCAACCTTGCGAATTGTGGGGACGTTTCCCGATCGTAGCGGTTTTAAGATGGTGGTCAGGAAAAATAGCACTGCGTTGGCAAACATTCGATGCGAAGGGAGAGTTTACACAAAAGCAAATGATTCGTATCTGAGATCACCGACACAGAGAAAAGGAAAAGATCTAAGTTTCGAAGATTATATGACTTCCGGCTACGGCTGTGAGGACAAGAATGTGGTCATCAAGGATATCGGTAATCTGGACGTTGACGTCTATTTTATTGACGGGGATTCAGACGCCGAGACACTTGTCCGAACCTATAAAATTGATGTCCATAAAGCGACAAAAGTTCACGGCAGACTGGACAATCCGACTCCAGACGTTGCGGACTATTATATTCAACGGCACGCTGAGGAATCCGTTGCCATTGCATATTTTTACTCAGGAAATGGGGGCGACTACTTTGAGAATCCACAAGGAACACACGGTACAAATGCCGGCACGCTCACAATTCATACGACCTATTCTCCGGCCGAAGGTAGTTTGAATGTAAACAGTTTCAGTGCCAGATGCTCCGTTAACGGGCAAAGACTAGAACTAGAACGAGATGGTGTGACCATTAAAGAAGATCAGGGGCGACGAGAAATGGGAATCTATACAGATAGAATAGCCGCCAAATACAAAACCCAGGGAAACCCTTATAAAGACTGGGTAGAATTTGTTGGATTAGATTTTCTCCTGCCGCTCTATTCCGGCAAAACCGCTTTTCCGTTTCAGACAAGGATCGAAGATCATCCCGGAAAATGGGAATGTTCAGTTGTCGCAAACGGCAAAACCTACCGTACATTTCGCTGGGAAGTCGCGAACGGCAAGATCGTTCCGCACGCCGAACAGAAAAGCGGCAACGTCAATCTATATTACGATGCCGCAATGATCGATATGGAGATTCCGGCTGGCGGAAGCCCGATCGATTTTCGCCTAATGCCAATGCCGGATATGGGCCTGTTTTACGGGATCCAGTGGAAGACTGCTGAAGGAAAAGCAATGGCCGCAAGAGTGCCGAAAGTCGGGAATCCGTTTCCCGTTCCGTCAACTAAGGCAAACTAGTCGGCCAGAGGCATGGTTGTCCCCAAAACCGACTGATCTTGAGTGCAAAGTTCGGACACCGCCGTACTAAACCGGGAAATTGTGAGATCCAATTTCCCGGTCTTTTTTGTAAACAGACAAACAGAACTGGATCACTGGCAGCATTTTGAAAGAGGTTGGAGTCAGAAGATATTTCTCAGGCGAAAATTCTCCTAAAAATATCACCACGAAACCCAAAACCGGAAAGGTTTTTTCCGATCTCAACACTAGAGGTAGAGATTAAAGAAACGAAAAGGCAACACGCCTTGAAATAGGGCGATATTCCTTGCAGAAAAAGCTTATGAACATCGAAAACATCCAATTTAATCGAGGCTCGATAAACGCCGTCGAATGTGTAAGCAGTGGCTGGGAGATAATCAAGCCAAATTACATGATGTTCGTCGGCGGGGTGTTGATCGTGGCCCTTTTGGGCTGCATTCCGGTCGCCAGTTGGTTTCTGCTCGGGCCATTGCTGGTCGGGGTCTATGCTGCGATGCTCAAACAATACCGGGGCGAGAATGCGGATTTTGGAATGCTCTTTTCCGGGTTCAGTAAGTTTTTTCCGGCTCTTGTCATCGGGATAATATTCATGCTGCCCACCATTTTGCTGAATACCTACAATCTAACTCTGAGGCTAGTCCAGCTTCTAGCCGTTTTTAACCCGAACGAATTGACGGCCGGGGCCGCAACCGCATTCTGGATATTTGGCATACTGCTAAACCTATTTGTATTCATCGGGTCGGTTCTGTGCTGGATCAGCTTTGTCTTCGCAATGCCATTGTTGGCGGAACACGACCTTTCGATCATGGAGACAATAAGGCTGAGCATACGAGCCGGCTGGGCAAATGTCGGCGGATTGATCCTGCTCATGTTGCTGATCGGTTTGATGTTGATCGGGGGCGTACTTGCTCTCTGTATCGGCATATTCTTTGTCCTTCCGATCGTGTATGCGGCGATCACCGTCGCGTATCGGCAGGTGTTCCCGATATTCAACAACCCACAGGGAAATATGTCGTCGCCAGAAAACTACGGGACTATGCCTGGGCAGGCCCAACAGTATTAATATCAGCCCAAGGGGCCTAGATACATTTAGATGCAGGGAAACGAGGACAAAAATTAGGAGTAGAATATGAGATATAAACAAAAGATAGTCACGACGCTCTCATCCCTTTTTATACTGCTCTTGGCAGTAGGCTTTGCGGCGGCGCAGCCCACCGAGGCGCAGATCAGAAAAGACATTTCAGGTCCCAAAGTCGTTAACATCACCTTTGGCAAACCGGGGACAAAATCGTGGAGCAAAACGTACAACAAATACTACTGGACGCGCAATTACACCGCGAAGCTAAAGACCGACACACCCGGCGTTTTTGTCATCGTCAGTGGCTATGTTGCCTATGACATTTACGGTAGTAAGTTCACTTTTTGGCGAGAGTTCGTCTCGTCAAACAG
>JBATDM010000003.1:0-1802 GCA_049663465.1 Pyrinomonadaceae bacterium | reverse complement strand
GCGTAACAATATACCGTACCATGATGCGCTTGTAACTGATTTTCCCGAGTCCTTTTTCTCGATATTCGACACTCGATAGTCGATATTCTTTTTCGTAAGCCGATTGGCGAGCGAAAAATCGACCGCGTGAAAATACGCGACTTTCTTTCCTTCCCGTTCCAGTTTCTCCCGAAGAAGGGCTAGTTGGGTGGATTTCCCGCTCCCATCTACGCCCGAAAAAGTGATGAATTGCATAGACTAAAGGTATCAAAAAATGGTATTATTGCCTAGTGGAGCGATACATATTTCGTAACAGTATTTGTATGGAAAAAATGGTGGAGGTATTGGTGTCTCAGCACGATGAATTGCGCACGCTATTGGGACAGATGGAGCAATGCGCGCTTCATTCAGATGAGTATGCGCAGATCGTCAATTTGCAGGAAGCTTTTTTAAAAAAATTAGAGGGACATTTGTCGCTCGAGAATGGATTCTTTTATCCGAAAATATTGGAGGGAATGAAGCGAAAGGATACTCCCTCAGAGCAGATTGATAAAACAAAGTTATTCATCAGTAAGATGAAAGAGATAGAGGTGCAGGCTATTCAGTTTTTTGATACCTATAAGACAGCAGCGGAAATAGGAGCGAACAAAGAATCGTATGTTCATGATCTGAAGGATATCATGTCTACGCTCGTCATGCGTATCGAATCAGAAGAAGAGGGTGTTTATATCATGTGGGATTTCTTTGGTGAGAAGGAGTGAGATAGTAATAAATGGTATGAAGCCCCAGAATTTTTTATCGCATCTCATCTATCTTTTTTTGTTTGTCCTTCCTCTCCAGACGATATATTTTCTCCGTGAGCCGTTCGTGGGTGGAGTCAAGTGGGAGTATGGAGTTATTGGAATTTACGCAATTGACTTACTTCTACTTGTATGTGTCATGTGGTTTTTGACCGAAGCTTTTTTCTTTAAAAAATATCAAATACCAAATATCAAATACCAAATATCGGATTTGATACTTTTAGTGTTTCTTTTTTGGGCGGGCGTTTCGATTTTCTGGGCAAGTGATCAGATGCTCGCCTCGTATTTTTTTATGAAACTCCTACTTGCCTCGGGATTGTTTTTCGTGGTGCGACTGATTGAAGTCGATATGAAGAAAGTCGTTTTCGTACTCCTCGTGGCAGGGGTGTTACAAGGCGGTATCGGGATAGCGCAGTTTCTGACCCAAGAGTCGGTAGATTCCTCGATTTTTGGGATGAGTGCCCATAATGCCTCTCAGGCAGGCTCCTCGGTGCTAAAAATCGATTCTGGTCGGTTTCTCCGTGCATATGGGACTTTTCCGCACCCCAATGTTTTGGGAGGGTTCCTGGGGGTTATTTTGGTATTGTGTATTTCGTATTATGTATCAGCTATAAAAGAGAAAGAAAGTTACAAGTTACAAGTTACAAGTTACAAGAAAAATGAGATTCCTCCACTCGAAGACTCGGTCGGAATGACAATAGAGGGTCTGATGTTGACTGGAGGATCAATTATAATTCTCCTCGGACTTCTTCTGACATTTTCTCGGACGGCATGGCTTGGTGCCTTATTGGGGCTTGTCGTGATTGGACTCTCTGCCTTCAAACAAAAGGATTATTGGATTCGCAGGAAATTCGTGAAAATTTTCCTTGCACTCGGAATGGCGGGTCTTGTTTTCGGATTCATTCTGCATGAACAGATCTTTCCACGATTCGATACCAAGGCGATAGAGCACGAAGGGTCGGTATCGGAACGGATTGTTTCATTGCAGGATGCCTGGACGCTTATCAATAATCATCCAATAGT
>JBATDM010000002.1:0-14276 GCA_049663465.1 Pyrinomonadaceae bacterium | reverse complement strand
GCATAAAGCTCGTGAGCATTGCCAAAATAGAAACGACGACAACCACCCAGAATACAGGCTGAATTGCTGCGGCCATCGAGTCTTGAAGCACGGGAAGAATTCCAGCCGGAAGACTTGCTTTTGCGGTCGGCTCGATCAGTGCATTGGGATTTGCGGCCAATGAATCCGCCTGTACTGCGGTCAGAGTACTACCTTCGCTGGTTGCCGCCTTGTGCAGTTGACCGGAAAGACCGGCTGCGAGAACCGCTCCCATTATCGCCACGCCAAGTGCTCCGCCGATCGCTCGGGAAAATTGGTTTAGCGACGTCGCTAGCCCGAGTTGAAACCTCTCAACCGACTGTTGCACCGCTATAAGCAGCGTCAGCATCGTCAACCCAAGCCCGGCTCCGATCATCGCAAGATCAACATACAACCATACGCGCGGCGTATCACGATGAAAATTTGAGAGCAGTACAAACCCGATCGCCAACACAGCAAAACCCGCGATCGTGATGTTTCGATATCGGATCTTTAGGATTAGCCGGCCGACAATTATCGACATCAGAACCCAACTCAGCATCAGCGGCGTCAACAGCGATCCGGCCTGCGTGGCCGTCATTCCCAACGCTCCTTGCGCAAATAGCGGGATGAAAGAGATGCCGCCAAACATGGCTATTCCAGCCAGAAATCCCGCAACCGTCGAAACGGCTATTGTGCGATTTCGAAACAACTGAAATGGAATTACAGGATCCTTTGCGCGCAGTTCGATAAAAATGAAAAGCGCAAAAAGGACAAGAGCACCGGCCAAAATGCTCAGATTCTCAGGCTCAAAGAGCGTTGAGACCGATTTTCCGCCCTCGACCAAGGCCAACATCAGCAAACTGATCGCAAGCATCAATGTAGCTGCCCCCAAATAGTCAACCGTCGGTTTCTCTCGTCGCTTTGGCTCTTTGAGCGCAAGCCCCATGATGACCGCAGCTATTACGCCGATCGGCAGATTGATGAAAAAGACCCAACGCCATGAGATCTGGTCGGTGATAAACCCACCAAGTATCGGCCCGACAACGCTCGAGAGCCCCCAGACGCCGCTAAAATACGCCTGCATTTTTGCTCGTTCCTTGATGGTAAAAATATCACCGATAATGGTCATGCCAAGCGGCACAAGAGCACCGGCACCGAGACCTTGAATGGCGCGAAATACGATCAACTGCGTCATCGAGCCGGCCATTCCCGAGAGCAGCGTACCGAGCAAAAATATTCCGATGCCGATCTGATACAGCAGCCTGCGTCCGTAAAGATCGGATAACTTCCCCCAAACTGGAACGGTCACTGTTGAAGTAACGAGATATGCGGAAAAAACCCAACTGTAATGGCTGATACCCCCGAGAGACGCGATGACGGTGGGCATCGCTGTCCCTACCACGGTCGCCTCAAGTGCAGCGATCGCCATCCCCGTCATCACACCAATGGTCACCGCCCAACGACGGCGATCGGACATTTCGAGCGTTGGCCGCTCAACTTGGACGGGTCGAGTTTGCGAGCTTACAGCGTCTGCCATTTTTTCATCTTAAGGGTTGAGAGAGCAAGCTTGAAAACGAGAGACTATGCAACCTTCTGCCGATCCTTTTCCCCAAGCTCACCGATCTTTGTCATCAGGAAGTCTGAGATCTCTTTGTGCGTTCGGATCCGGTCGCTGCGTTCGTAAAATTCGTCAAGATCGACCACTTCGCCAAACCATATCCTGACCTTTTCTCCGCCGGTCCAGTTGCCCAATATCTGCTTTGGCAGATCGTTACCTAGACCCGCGATAAAAACGGGGATGACCTGCGGCCTAGCACCGTAGATCACCTTTCCGATACCGGGCTGAGCGGGCAGCAGATCATATGTTCCGCCGGCAAGGTTGCGTTTACCCTCGGGGTGAAAACCGATGACACTCGCACGGCCAGTCGAGCAAAGCTGAGTCAGCCGACGCATCGAATATTTGTCGAATTCGCGCTTCCTCGCCTCCCCATCCTCGCGAAAGAAGGGCGGATACATCGAGAACCAGCCCATCAGAAAATTGACGAACCATCCGACCGGATTATCGTAAAAAAACTTGCCGCGAACAGGAAAATACAGCTCCATCGGCCGTTTTGTCCGTCTAAAGAGCACGCTCGACACGGTGTACATGTCGAAAAATGACCGATGATTTGCAACAAGAATTAGCGGCCTATCAGCGTCTGAGTTTTCGACATTCTCGATGCCGAAAACATTCATCAGATTGTATGTCGCCAGAAAGATCCAAAGTGATCCAATGTGCCGCTGACAAAATGTCATCAGACGCTTCCAGCGGCCAAGATTCATTCGGTGGGTAAGGCGAAAGCCGAGCTTCTCGGTCCCGCCAAGCACGGATATCTCTTCAGGCTCGGGCAGAAGCGGCTTATCCTTTTGGGTCAGTTCAGTTTTTTCGATTCTCGAAAGCCGATCCATTTCCACAACAAAAACGTAAGTTTAGCACTTCTGTCGATAGGCCATCTGCATTCTGGCCCGCTCGTCCGCTCGCCTAGCTTCCGTAAACTCTAGAAACAAACTTGCCGGCAAGAAATCCGCCCGGATCGAGTTGGCTTTGCAGAACCACTCCGCTGTGCTCATTCGTGAGTAGCATCATTGCCGCCTCACACAGCGGAGCGGCGGTCGTCGTTTGAATTGCACGCAAGGAATGTCCGTTTATCGTGAGCGGTTCGACAAAATAGGCCTTCTCGATCATGCGTCGCCTGCCGGTCGAATCAAATCCGTCGATCGACGCGTGAACAAGCACGAGGTCATCCTCAACCGATGGAACCGCCTGCAGCATTGCGTCCTGAAGGCGATTTGGAAGGTCCTCGTCCTTTGCCAGCTCTGCGATGATCGATTCGACCCAAGCGTAGTGCCCTACGTATCGAAGGGTTTTGTAGTCAAGCTGCCTCGCCTTTCCTTCGAAAAACTCCGGCAGGTCCGCAGCCCCACCCGAAGTAAGGTCCGCCTCGTACGTCCGAGCTCCAATTACGATTGTCTCACGCGACGATAGAGCGGGGCTTTGAGTGATCGCGTAATCACGAATGACACGCGAATCTTTGACGTATTCAGTCGCCACCCCGATCGGCGACCACGTAAATCCGTAAAAGTGCGGAGCATGCGCATGTGCCGTCATGGCACCGACTTTCATACCGACACGCTCTACCTTTTCATTCTCATACTTTGCTACAAAGGTGTAGTAAAGCTCCATTGCCTTTACGTTGATAAACCCTGGAGCGAGGCCCGTCTGCAGGATAAAGCCCGTAGATGCATCATTTGCCATCGCGATGATCTGGTCGGTCTCGGCGACGTATTCGGTCAGGTTTGCGTAATGCATGCCGAGATCGACAGCAAATCGGGCCATTTTCGGTGCTTGTCCGCCCGGCGAACAGTCGAGCAGCACGTCGGCCGTTTCGAATGCGGTCTTCATCTCGTCAGAACATCCATCCGGGGTCATCAGGACCGTATCTACCGATGTGGTCTTTTCGGAATTTGCAGTAACAAATTCTCGCGCTTTTTTAAGATTGCCTTCGTTGACGTCGCCTAGAACAAGCCTGAGGTCAAAATCGCACCATTCACGCAGCAAAAGTGCGGCGGCCTCACCGATCCCGCCGGAACCGGCAATAAATATCGTCTTTGTCATAAATTGATGAATAAGTAACTGACTAAACCCGTAAAGTCATATTTTACAATGAGAAAGCCGACATTGCGAATCAGCGATGCCGGCCTTTTTTTGACACATTTTTGTGGTCGCTATTCGATGCTGAAGTACTTCGCCTCAGAATGATGAATAATGATCGCCGAGGTTGATTGTTCGGGATCTAGCATGAATTCGTCTGTTAGTTCGACGCCGATCCGCTCTGGCTGGAGCAACTCAAAAAGCTTGGTTTGATCCTCAATATTCGGGCACGCCGGATAGCCAAAGCTAAAACGCGAGCCTTGGTAGCCCTGATGAAACAGCTTTGCTAACTGCGGAGCATCAGCACCGACAATGCCAAGCTCTTCGCGAATCCGCTTGTGCCACATCTCGGCGAGTGCCTCGGCGGATTCGACCGAAAGGCCGTGAAATAGCAAGTAATCGGTGTAATTGTCTGACGCAAAAAGCTTTGCCGAGTGTTCGCTAGCCTTGCGACCCATTGTTACAAGCTGAAACGCAACGACATCAATGTCAGAACCGCCTGCGTGAGCGGGCGGCCTAACGCCTCCATCCGCATCAACGTCCCTTGTAACCGTGCCCATTCCACCCGCTGACGCAGGCGGTTCCGACTTGAAGTAATCAGCCAAACACAGGTTCTTCCCGCCCCGCTGTTCAACCGGCTGACGCGGAAATGTAAAACGCAGCCTTTCCGTCCGCTCGTCATCCTCGTAAATGATCAGATCGTTGCCCGATGATTGGCAAGGAAAATACCCGTAAACCAGCTTTGCCTCAAGCAACTTTTCCCGGATCGCCTGGGCCTTGATCTCGGCGAACTTCGGATAGACCGTCTCGTCGAGGATCGCCTGATATTCTTCCGGCGTCTTTCGGCCCTGCTTATATTGCCACTGCCCTTTGAACAACGCGGTCTCGTTGATGAAATCGAAGACCTTGGTAAGGTCCTTGATCTCGACGATCTTTGAGCCGTAAAACGGTGCTTTGGGGATCTCAACATCAGTCGCGATATCGGATCGTGTTGTGTGCGACGTATCTCCCGCTGAACGAGACGAGACGCGAGCGGCAGCTTTCCCCAGCTTTGCGTCCTCGCCGACCAGGTCTTCGTCGTCCGACACCGTTTCTACGTCTGACGGCACACTCCCAACCGGTCGTGTTTCCGCCTCGGCACCAGCCGCCGCCGCTTTCGACTCCAAACTCCGGACCTCAGACTCGGGACTCGTAAGTTCGTCCATCGCGTGCAAACCGTCGAAGGCATCGCGCGCATAGAACAATTTGCCTTCGTAAAGCGGTATCAGATCATTATCGACATACCGCCGATTTAACGCCGCCCCGCCTAGAATGACAGGCACGTTGATCCCCCGCTCATTCATCAATTCGAGATTGTCACGCATTATAAGCGTCGATTTCACTAGCAAGCCGCTCATGCCGATGGCATCGGCCTTTGTCTCTTCCCACGAACGCAGAATATCGTCGATCGGCTGTTTTATGCCGAGATTTACGACCTTGTAGCCGTTGTTGGTCAGGATAATATCGACCAGATTCTTGCCGATGTCATGTACATCGCCCTTGACCGTCGCGAGTACGAGCACACCTTTATTCGAGCCCTCGACCTTTTCCATAAAGGGTTCGAGGAATTTCACCGCCGCCTTCATCGACTCAGCCGATTGCAACACGAACGGCAACTGCATCTGTCCCGAACCAAAAAGGTCGCCGACCGTTTTCATGCCGTCGAGCAAAATATCGTTGATGATCTCAAGCGGCGGATATTTTTCGAGAGCGGTCTTGAGCGAATCTTCCAGTCCGATGCGCTCGCCGTCGATGATGTGGTGTTTTAGCTTTTCCTCGATCGGCAGATTTGAGATGTCCGGCTTGATCGACTGGGCAGATTTGCCCTCAAACATCATCGAAAATTCGCCGAGCGGATCATATGTGCAAATTTCACCGTCAAATTTCCGTCGGTCGTAGATCAGATCGCGGGCCGTGTCGATCTCGTGCTCATTAAACCGCATTAGCGGCAATATCTTTGACGCGTTGACTATCGCCGAATTCATCCCGGCCTCGACACAATCGTGTAAAAACACGGAATTGAGCACAACGCGGGCAGCGGGATTAAGGCCGAAGGATATATTCGAAACGCCGAGAATAATATTCGCCTCAGGCAGTTCTGCCCGGATCTGGCGGATCGCATTGATCGTTTCGTCGGCATTCTTACGGTCTTCCTCGATACCAGTGGAGATAGGCAAAGCCAGCGGGTCAAAGAAGATATCGTGTCCCGGAATTCCGTTCTCCACCGCCTGTTTATATGCGCGGTGCGCGATCCTGAGTTTGTCTTCGCAGCTGCGGGCCATGCCCGTCTCGTCGATCAGGCCGATGACCACCGCCGCTCCGTATTCTTTTGCAAGGCTCAGAACCTTCAAAAATCGGGGTTCGCCGTCCTCGTAATTTGTTGAATTTAAAATGGATTTGCCGCCCGCGTGTTCGAGGCCGGCCTCCATCTTTTCCCACTCGGTCGAGTCGAACATCAGCGGAATTTTGACGCTCGTCGCCAACCGGCCGGCAAGTTCGTGCATATCCGCAACGCCGTCGCGGCCGACAAAATCGACGTTTACGTCGAGAATGTGAGCACCTTCTTTTTCCTGCGATTTGGCAAGATTGATCAGCCCGTCCCAGTCCTCAGCATCGAGCAGGTCACGCATCTTTTTCGAGCCCGAAGCGTTGACCCTCTCGCCCACGATCAGGAACGAAGCATCTTGCGTGTATGGTTGTTGAAAATAGATCGACGAGGCCGATGGGGCGAGCTTTGCATTTCGATCCTTCGGCGAAAGTGACGAGACCTTTTCGATCACCTGCTTGAGGTGCTCCGGCGTCGTGCCGCAGCAGCCGCCGACGATATTCGCCCCGAAATCCTTGGCAAAATGCTCGACCTGAGCCGCAAAACTCTCCGGAGTCTCGTCGTAATGTTGCTGGCCGTCTTTGACCTCGGGCAAACCAGCATTCGGCAATACCGAAACAGGGATCGGCGAATTTTCGCAGAGATAGCGAAAGCTGTCCGTCATGTGCTTCGGCCCGGTGCCACAATTCATGCCGATAACATCGATCGGAAACGGCTCAAGTGCGGTCAACGCAGCACCGATCTCCGTGCCGTTGAGCATCGTGCCAAACACCTCGATCGTCACCTGTGCGATGACCGGGATCCGCATCTTGTTTTTCTCGAAGTGTTCGAAGATCGCCGCGAGCGCAGCCTTCGTTTGCAGCAGGTCCTGACAAGTTTCGACGATCAACAGATCACTTCCGCCTTCTACGAGTCCGCGCACCTGTTCGCGGTACGCATCTTTCAGATCGCGATAAGTAATATGCCCGAGTGTCGGCAACTTTGTCCCAGGGCCGATCGAACCCGCAACAAATCGAGGTTTGTCGGGCGTCGAATATCCACTTGCGACACGCTTAGCAAGCTCGGCCGCCTTTAGATTGACGTCATACGTCTTTTCCGCGATGCCGAACTCCGTCAGAACGACCTCGCTGCCGCCAAAACTGTTCGTCTCGATCACGTCGCAGCCGACATCCAAAAATGCCGTATGCACCGCCTCGATCGCATCAGGGCGCGTGTAGAGCAGGTTCTCCGAACAATTCTCAAACACCGGCCCGCCCCAGTCATCGATCGACAGATCCAACGACTGCAAATACGTGCCCATGGCTCCGTCGAATACAATAACCTTTTCTTTTAGCAGATCGAGAAACGTCGTCATAAAATGAAAAACCCTGTGCCCAAACAAGCACAGAGTTTCGAAGGATCCTAAGTCTAACTCTTGCTGTTTAGCCGCTTATTTTACGTGGCCGCAAGTCGCAATAACTCACCACTTTATTAATTGAGAATTCTATACAAAACTGGGCGGATTGTCGAGAACCAACATGAACGCGACAAAACCACGCCCATAAAGCACATAATCTCAATAATTTACTAATTTTCAAAGAATCCGTGCAAGCCTCCACAGCCCCCTCCGTTCTCCCGATACAGGACACGCGTGGCCTGATAAGTAAAACACTATCAGGAGAAGAAAAATGAAGAAATTAGTCTCTAAGGGCTTTATAGCTCTTTCGTTAATGGCGGCACTCGTGTCGATCGCGGCCGGTGGCGCACAGGCGGCACCGCGTCCAAACCTTAAGGTCCTCGCATGGCAGGGCGCAAATTCGCCGTTCGTCGAGTCGCCGTATCAGTACACGACCCGTGTTGAGAATGTCGGCGGTCAAACGGCCACGGGCGTGATCGTCACCGTCGATCTCCCCCTAACAAATACCAGCCCGAGTCAGCACATTCTGGGCAAGCTGACCGGGATTCAACCGGGATGTAGTGTAGTCTCAAACAAACTCGTGTGCAGCATCGGCGATCTCACGCCGAATCAGACCGAGGACGTCTCATTCACCTTTGAGTTTCAGGTTTCGACTACGTCGCCGACGCTGACCTCAACCGCGACGACCACCACTCCGAATGAACAGAACGCAAACAACAACACAAAGGACAAAACCCCGAACGTGCGCTATCCAAACAATGTGATCTCGAGCGGGAGCTATCTCGTCACGAGTTGCTCCGGCCACGGATTGACCTCATTCTACGAGTGCGAACTGTTCCCAAGCTCGCAGCAAAGTTTCGGATTAGATCTCAATCTCGGCGGTACGCTCACGATTCCGCAGGCTCCGGGATATTTCGGTTTCTGGGATCAAAACAACCAGCCTGCCAATAAAACACTGCATTTCACCATCGACGGCGGTGGCGGAACTGAGGTCGAGTTCAACGGATTTGCCACCAGCGGCAGCTGTTTTGAGGGCATTACGGACTTCCCCGGCAACACGTCCGGATTTAATGCCGCATACCGCGTGTGCGAGCAGTAGCAGGCAAGCCCAACAGACTTTTGCAACCTTATTGATATCGCGGCGTGTAAATCATTTAGACCCGCATTTCTTGGGGACATTGGGTCTATTGGCATAATAAAAAGGCGGGCAACCATTTGCCCGCCTTCCTTTCGTTCTGGATCAAAAACCTAGGGCTTGATCGCCGCCTTTAGAGCAGCTTCCTGTGCCGCCACAAACTGCATTGCTCCCGGATTGTCCTTAAATTTCACCTTGAGCATATCGATCGCTTCCTGGCCGCGTGGGTCGGCAAGTTTTACGATAGCTTGAATGCCATTGACGATACCTTGAATATTGCCCGAGTCATACGCCGCCTTGAATTTCTCAAAGATGAGCGGATATGCACGCTGGTCACCTTTACCGGTTGCACCAACGACGGCGAGTGCGGCTGTCCGCACGTTAAAAGGCAGAGATTTGTCCGTCGCAGCCTTGTAACCAGCGTCAAACCCACGTGGATCGGCCAGTTCCGCAAGTCCCGTAAAGCCTGCGATCTGAACACGTCCTTTCCACGAAGGTGTTACCGTTAGTTTCGCTAAGGGTTCGTATGCCCGCGTGTCTTTCAGCCGGCCGAGTGCCAGCGAAGCCTGATCGATAACCTCATAGCTACGATCGTTCAACATCGATAACGCCATACCGACGTGCTTCTTATCCTGCGTTTCACCGAGCAATTCGATGGCATCGCCTCGGATAACTGATTGAGCATCTTTGGTCAGGCGGATAACAGATGCCTCGACATTTGCATCGAGCTTTGCCGCCGGGCGTTCCTGTCCGGGAGCTGGATCTGGTGAATAGATATTTGCGATCACCGACAGAGCCGCACGGCGAATACGCCAAAACGTATCTTTCTCCGCCGAAGTCATCAATGCCGAAATGATACGGTTTCTATCTGCCGTTCCCGCCTGTTTCTCAAGCTCGCCCATCGCCCAACGACGTCCGATGACGTCCTTGTCGTTGGCCATTTGATAGAGAAGTTCGTCGGTCGATTTCTCAAACTTGATCGTCTTGAGCAGTGTGCCTTCGAAGTCAAAATTGACCAGCTTCGGCTTGGTCGCCGAGTCAAATGTAAACACATTCTCAGCCTTCGGCTCGAGCCAAACTCGCTTGACCGCATTGTCGATCTCGACATCGACATAGCTCTGAAAAAATTCCGTCTGCGGAAATTCGTTGTTGATGTCGATCGTTTGCGCTTGCTTGACGTTGAGTGTTAATTTTTTCGACGCATCGTCATAAGATTGCGTTACCTCAAAATCCGGATGGCCCATTCGATACAGCCACTGGTCAAAGAACCAGTCCATCGACTGCCCCGTCGTCTCCTCGATCGCGATCCGCAGGTCCTCGGTCGAGACAGGCTGATGGGCGTTCGCCTTTAAGTAATGATTGAGCGAGGCAAAGAACAGCTTGTCGCCAAGATGTTTGCGGAGCATATGCAGCACACTGCCGCCGCCCGGATATGCGTAGTTGTCAAACATCGCGTCCTTGTTCGCATAATACTTGGTGACGATCGGACGCCGATTTCCCTGATTCCAACTGCCTAAAACCGTGTTCTGGTTTGCCCGCACATCCGTGTAGAGAAACTCCTCGTGCCCCTTTAATTTCTCCGTCCACATCGCTTGCATATAGGTCGCAAAACTCTCGTTTAGCCAGATCTGGCCCCAATCGCGGCAGGTCACATAGTCGCCAAACCATTGGTGTGCGAGCTCGTGCGACTGCAGCGATTCACTGTCGGTATCGAGCAGCTCGCGGTCGTCATGGATCATTTCCTCGATCTGTGTGGTCGCCGAGATATTCTCCATCCCGCCGCCAAAATCCTCGACGAACGCCTGCGAATACTTAGGATACGGATACTTAACACCCGTGATCTCTGAGAAGAACTTCATCGTCGCGGGCAGATTCTTGACTGTCGCCGCGACCTCTTTGGTCTCATTCGTATAGCCGTAGTTATAGACCGGGATTCCCTCAAAATCCTGCACGACAGGCGTCGTTTCGCTGACAACTATCGAGGCAAGATAGTTTGAGAATGGCTGGTCCATCACCCAATGAAACGTCCGCGTACCGTCGCTGTTCTCTTTGGTATCGGCGAGTTTGCCGTTTGAGACGACAAAAAACGGCTTGGCGACCGTCGCCCTGAGGTCCTGTGTGCGAAAGTCGTTCGGCGTGTCGTACGACGGAAACCAGTAACGGTTAAATTCCGTTTCGCCCTGCGACCATATCTGCCGCGGCTTGGTCGGGTTGTCGGCCGTCGGCTTGATAAACCGCAGCCCGCGTCCAAAGCTGCCGATCGCCGTATCAGCGTCGGCGGTATTCACGTAATTCGTTTTATAGCTGACCTTGACCTTAACATCCTCGCCGGCTCGATAGACGCGGTTGAGGGTCACGGCGAGATTGTCATTGTCCTTCGTGCCGTTGTAGGTGAATTGCAGAGCACCGCCGCCGACCAGCATGACCGAGTCGATCGTCATCATCGCCGCATCCAGCTCGAATTTTTCCGTATCCGCAAACGGTGCAAACGTCACAACCGTCGAACCGATCGCCTGGTCCTTGTCCCAATCGAACCGCAGATCGATATCGACATGCTTAATATCGATCTTGCGGCTGCGGATCCAGTTTACGGGCGGCAGCTTTTGCTTCTCGTCGTCAAAGACCGACGGAACCCGCAGGGGGCGCGCCTGCACAATGCTCGACAGACCCAGCACAAAAACAAAAATGCCCGCAAACAAACTGCGGACGAACACATTATTGGTCATAAAATCCCTCAAAAATATCGTTAATTATTACAACTGAACCTATCCGGGTTCTGGTTTGAAAATGTTACGACTCGGGATCAGACTTTGTTTCAGGCAAACGGGGTCACACCTGCTATGATTGCAATTCTCCCTTGGCTGTCTGCCGTTCATGACGGAAACAATCGGTGCGAGGTCCGACGATATCACGATTCTTGAGCATCGTATCCAAACGGGGTCTGCTCCTGCGGTATTCGCAATGCTTGTTCATATTCTCTCACTATCTGATTGATCTCATCCGCCAAAGGATATCCGTTTCGAAGGAGATCGGGTCCCGGACTGTAATACTAAACTGGCTCTTTCTCACCCATAGTCTTGCGGCTGTGCCGCCCTATTTGCGGAAAAGCTCTGCTTTTCCGGTCGCCGCCATTTAAGTTCACGGCGGCTTGCCGCCAAGCGGTTTGGAGGCAGAGCCTCCGTGGTCGTTGGGATAACAGGCCGGAAAAGCAAGCTTTTCCGCAAATAAGGCGGCGAGCCGCATAAGAACAAGCTGGGGTCCTATAGCAAGTCCGCACCTGGTCCAAGATATTCGGCCGTCTGAAAAGACGGATCGTCCCGGCTCCGTCGGAGCCAAATGTTTGTAGAACGCCCGATCCGATCATAGACCGAGCTCCGGCAGGAGCGGCATAAGACCAATAAACACAATACACGCCGCTCCTAACGGAGCTATTGAATCGTCCCCACCGCCCGAATCGTGTTATCAATGGTTTGTCGCCGATACTTTTCCGTCAACTTCGCAGATATTCTTTCGATTAATTTATGGACTCCTGAAGAGGCCCCTTCGGAAAGGGCGTGTCACTTCTCCTCGCATCAACCACCGTATAGCCTGCCGTCGCATCTTCGACGAGAAGAACTCGATAGTACGACGGCTTATCGTCCCCGGTGCCGTGGAGATCGACAATAACCTGATCCTGACCGAACGGGGTTTCGTAAGCTTCCGCACGAATCGCACTTGGAAACGGAGCAGATCCTTGGACATTGCGAACTACAGTCTCCCACTCGCGCCCTTTCAGAACAATTTTCTGCTTGTTTGTGAATGCAAGCGAACCCTCAAAATCTTTTTCCACGAAGGCGGCTCTTGCGAAAGCCTCCGCAACATCAACCGCCTTTTGCGGATCATGTCGAACAGTGGCAACAAAGCAGCCCTGCATCAAAAGTGCAGCAAGTACTCCGATCAACGCTCCCCCAAAACCATGTCTCATATCGTAATAGCAACGGCCTGTCCTCAAATCGCATCTGAAAATGCCATTGTCTAGTTAGGAATAATCACAATCTCGTCAATTGGCTTGCCATTTGCCGACGAGAATTCAATTCTCTCTTCATTTTTAGATCGATTTAGTGAATATGTCCCTCGCCGCTTGTCGAGCCGTCCGCCGCTGAGCATCAAATCCCGATGCCACCCGACAGCTGCGGTTTTATTGTCAAACAATGAAACACCGATAACGTCGTTATGGCAATATTTGGCTTTGACCCAAATAGAGAAGTCAACCAGCTTCTCTCTAGTAAAATTCTTAGGTTTCAAAACCACATCCAAAATGAGCTCCTTAGATCCATCTGAAGTCCTTGCCTCAAATACGACCGAAAAATCCTTTCCATCTTGCTTCGACTCGGTACATTTCTTCTCAAGCGATTGGCCATTTGAAATCAGTACGATCATTTGCAAAAGAAATGCCGTGGCTAAAATTCGTTCAGGAAAGTTGAACATTTGGATCGGCTGCGATTTTACGATATGCCCCGTCAATGACAAAAGGGTGCCCGTGAGCACCCATTTCAAGACATCCTAAAACTAAGTCATCTGAAACCTATTTATTCGTCATATACTTAAACGCCATCGAGGCGATGTCGTCTAGGGCACTGCCGTCGCCGTCGCTGTCGAGCATGCTTGAGGCCATGTCGATCATTGAGTTGCCGCTCGATTGCGGGGCCGCCTGTGCCTGTCCGGCGCCCAGGAGGCCGCCGAGCAACCCGCCGAGGCCGTCCGCTCCGACATTCTGCTGCTGCTTTTCCTTGCCCAGATAACCCATCACGATCGGTGCCAGAAACATAAGGATCTGAGCGACCTGGCCCATGTTGAGGCCCGTCTTTTCGCTTACCTGCTGGGCGACCGCACCCTGCGAACCGCCCAGAATGTGGCCGAGAATGCCGCCGGCATCAGCCTGACGCGGCGGAGCGGCCTGTTGCCCGCCGAATATCATTCCGGCAAGGCCGCCGAGGTTGTCGAGCACGCCTCCGCCGCTGTGGTCTTGTTCGAGTGCGTTGTTGAGGCTCTGGGCCCCCTGCGGCGTCGCCGCGTTATTGGCAAGGCCGTTGATCAACGCCGGCAAAGCCATCTGTATCGCCGTATTTACCATCGAACTGTCGGCACCGACATTGCTGCTGATCTCGCTGACGGCTTGTTGTCCCTGCTCCTGACCGAGCAGATCTTGTAGTGAAAACATAATTATAGTCCCCCTGATTTCTTAATATTCGAGCGTGCGGATATATTATCATATTGCCGCTGCAACACACCCATGACGTCTCCGCGATCTAGAAAAACCCTCACAACAAAAGATATCTTGATCGCTACGGCAGTTGGCATCGCGTTTCTCGTAGCGATTTCAATTGTCGTTTGGTATATGTGGCCGGTTGCAAGCACGGGACAGTATCGATATGTATCGACGGCGGCGGGAACGAATAAAGAATTCGGCGAGCCATTCGGGATCGCGGTCAAAAATGACAGCATCTACGTCTCAGACGGACAAAACGACAAGATATGGAAGATCGACGGCGGGAACGCGACCGTGTTTGCCGAAGGCCTCGACACCCCGTCGGGAATCGCATTTGATAAAGACGGCAACCTTATCGTCGCGGACACCGGTTCACACACGATCAAGTCGATCAATGCAAAAGGCGAAATATCCGTTATCGCAGGTTCGCCAGGACAGCAT
>JBATDM010000001.1:0-11125 GCA_049663465.1 Pyrinomonadaceae bacterium | reverse complement strand
TTATTTGCGGGCAAAACTTCTTTTTTTCTTTCGTATATTTCGTGGGCAAAATTCTTTAGGGCCGAGGACGGAAGGCGTCCGCGTGGGCTTTTGATCGGGAGTTTTGAGCGCTAGAATCACTTGAAATATGAAAACGCTCTTCCTAATGCGTCACGCTAAGTCGAGTTGGAATGATCCGGGCCTTTCTGATTTTGATCGGCCGCTGAATGATCGTGGCGAACGGGCCGCGCCGTTTATGGGTACGTTGATGCGGCAAAAGGGTTTTCTTCCTGAGCTGATCGTCTCATCACCGGCGAAACGGGCCAGCCGGACGGCGGAATTGGTGAACGACGCGGGTTCGTTCGAAGCTGGCATAGTCTTTAACGATCACATCTATGAGGCGAGCCCCCGAGCACTGCGCGAGGTCGTTGCCGAGATCGAAGATACGTTTTGGTCAGTCCTCCTCGTCGGCCATAACCCCGGATTTGAGGGATTTGTACGCTATCTGACGGGCGTGCTCGAGCCGATGCCGACCGCAGCCCTTGCGGTCATCGATCTCGATATCACCAAGTGGGGCGAGGTCAATGAACGCTCCGGAGAATTGAAGCTCTTGATCAGGCCGAAAGACGAGATGGCGTAAGCTGTCGCGGCCTTTCTTTACACCTTCCTAAAAAATTAACTTATTCGTAACACCGCGTTCATATCGCGTTAATCCTCGCGCGTCAGACTAATCGCAAATCAGCCGGAATTTACATACAATTGATCTATCGCCATGAAGCAAACCATTCTGATCATCGAGGATGACGCGGATATCGCCGAGAGCCTCGAATACAACCTAAAACGGGAGAGTTTTAGGCCCGTGATCGCGGAGTCGGGCGAAAAAGGCCTACGGTTGGCGCTCGATGAAACGACCACACCGTCGCTCATCATCCTGGACCTGATGCTGCCGGGCATGAGCGGACTCGAGCTTTGCCGCAGGCTTCGCCGCGAATCGATGACCGAGCGGACGCCGATAATAATGCTGACCGCAAGGGCCGCTGAGGGCGACCGTATTCTCGGCCTCGAAACGGGTGCCGATGATTATGTGGTCAAGCCATTCTCGATAAAGGAAGTGATGGCCCGAGTCAAGGCCGTACTCAGACGGGTCGAGGCTGATACTAATCCTGGTTACAAGGACGAGCAGTTGGTCGTGGATTTTGCCGATATGCGTGTCGCCTGCTCCGACCGGCCCGTCAAGCTGACCCGCAAGGAATTTGCCCTGCTCGAGCATCTAATAAAGAACTCGGGCCGTGTCGCCTCGCGCCAGCAGCTTCTTGATAACGTATGGGGTTACAGCTATTTTGGCGACACCCGCACGCTCGATGTCCACATCCGGCGGCTTCGCCAGAAGCTCGACGAGTGCGGGACCTGCATTGAAACCGTCGTCGGCGTAGGCTATCGTTTCATTGGGTGCAAATGAACGATAGAGAGTCAGCCGTCCGCGCTAAAACGGCATCTTCGGCGGATCAAATATTACAGCGAATATTGGACACCACGCGCGAATGCGTTCTGGTTGTCGATGCCGATCTGCGTATTGCAAATTGCAATGTTCCCGCAGCGGTGGCGTTTGGCCGCGATGAGATCGAGATCGAGGGCATGAGGCTGAGCGAGGTGATCCGCGATCTAGATCTGCACGAATCATTTCGGAAGGCGATCGGTCGTGAAGTTTCGTCCGACGTCCGGTTGGAGCTGGATCGAAAAGGCAAACGACGGTTTGATGTTCATATCGCACCAATTGAATTGAACGAGGTCCGATGCGCGATCGGCTTTTTTTACGAAACGACGCAGATCGATCGCCTGGAGATCGTTCGGCAGGAATTTCTCTCAAATATTTCCCACGAACTGCGAACACCGCTGACATCGATCCTCGCCTTCGTCGAAACGCTCGAGGACGGCGGGCTCAACGATGTCAAAAACAACCTGCATTTTCTGGCCGTCATCCGTCGAAATGCCGAGCGAATGAACAGCCTCATCGCGGATATTCTTGAGCTTTCTCTCATTGAGTCGGGCAATGTATCGATCGAGATCCGCCGGGTAAGGCTGTCTTTAGCCGTCGCCGATGTATTCATGGCCATTTCGACAAAGGCATCGAACCGCGGCATTCGCCTCGTCAACAATATTCCCGACGACTCAACCATTTCCGCCGACCCGGTTCGCCTCGAACAGATGCTTACGAACCTTATCGACAATGCCATCAAATTCAATCGCCCCGAGGGCACGGTTAGCGTTGATCTTGATCGCGTTGAGCAAAACGATGTCATCTCGGTCACAGATACAGGCGAGGGCATTTTACCCGAACATACCGGGCGCATCTTTGAGCGATTTTATCGAACTGACCGTGCACGCTCACGCGATCTCGGCGGAACGGGACTCGGTCTTGCCATCGTTAAGCATCTCGCAAAACTCCACGGCGGCGAGGTTTCGGTAAATTCTATTCTCGGCACGGGAACAACTTTTACCATCGGGCTGCCGTCTGCGTAACAAAAATATCAGTGTCCGCACGACCTCTCGCGGCTTGAAGGTCAAACCCTTCCAAATCGGGGATTATTATGCTATAATAACCTTACATTGAATTTACAAACACAAAAGAGGAAGTCGTCGGAACTTCCGGAAGCGCATTTTCGCCCTCAGGGAAAAGGAAAGGAAAAAGCGATGAATTTAACAATCGGTCAGAAGGTAGCATATCCAAATCAGGGCATTTGCCTCGTAGAGGGAATGAAGAAACGCAAGTTTGGCGGAGAATCGACCATTAACTGTTATAGTTTGCGGGTTCTCGGCGATAATTCGACGATCTTTGTGCCTGAGGCAAACGCCGCGAGCGTCGGTCTGCGGCCTCTGATCACCTCATCGCAATGTAAGAAATTGATCGGTCAGCTTGGGGCTGATTTTGAACCGTCATGCGACGATTGGAAGACGCGTTCGAAGGAGTTTGCCGAGAAGCTGCATTCCGGCGATGTCTTTGAAGCCGCGGATGTGCTGAAGAAATTGACGTATCTAAGCATCGCCAAGAAATTGTCATTTCGCGAACAGACGATGCTCGAAAAGGCGAAATTCCTAGTTGTCTCAGAGATCAGAAATGCGGATTTCAAAGGACACGACAGTATCGAGGGTGAGGTTTGCCAGCTTGTTGAATCCGCATGTGAAAGGCATTGCGAGGTCGATGAGGTGGAAGCCAAAGCCGCATCGGCGCGCTAGGCTGGCTTTGTATAACTGGCTCTCACAACAGTTTTGATGTTCCCACGAACGTGAAAATCTCCCTCGATTTCCACCCTCAGCGGATCGCAAGCCGCAGCAAAATCTTCAAGAATAATATTTACGACGTGTTCGTGGAAGACCTTTACTTCGCGGAAGGAATTTATGTAGAGCTTTAGACTCTTTAGCTCGATGCAGAGCTGATTGGGAACGTATTTCAACCGGATAACCGCAAAATCAGGAAAATCCGAGAACGGGCAGATCGCTGTAAACTCAGGAATTTCGAATTCGACCCATATCTCCTTGCCCGGAAATTCATATGGAAACGAATCGAGCCTGTAGAGGTTCATCTCATCACGCGGCGTCGGGCGGATATCAAGCTGCTGGTTGTTAACGCCCTCAGGCATTCTCTCGTCTAACATAATTTCAAAAGGCTATCGGACGTACCGGTTCTTGCGCGAACTCAATTTACGCACCGATTTCAGATCCTTCACACCGCCGTCGTGCAATTTGGAGAGCAGGTTTACAAAGATGTGTGCAGTCGCATATGCATCCGCGGCGGCACGGTGATGATTCACAAGGTCGATCGAGTAATGTTCGGCGACTGTTTTTAGCTTGTGATTGACGATATTCGGGAGCAGTTTACGCGAAAGTTGGACGGTGCACAGGCAAGGATTCGCCATGCGATACTCGGGAAACACGCGGCTGATCTCATGATTTAAAAACCGCATATCGAAGCCAGAATTATGAGCGACTAGGATCGAGTCCCCAATAAATTCAAGAAAATCGTGAGCTATATCGGCAAACAGCGGGGCACCAGCAACCATAGCATCGTCGATACCGGTCAGCTGCGTAATAAACGGCGGTATCGACATCTCGGGGTTGACCAAGGTCTGAAATTTCTCCGCGACCTCGCCGTTTCTGACACGGTATGCTCCGATCTCGGTTATGCGGCAGGGCGGAGCCTTTGCCCCGGTCGTCTCAAGGTCAAAGACGACGAATTCGGTCGTCGTAAGTTGCCTTTCATCATAGCCATTCTCTGTAAGCTCAACCGTATCACCGTTTAGCTTGAGACGCGGATCGCGTTCGATAAGATCTGCGACCAGTAGCGTCGCGAGCAGCGGCTGCGGCTTTCTGATCTTCATGACAAAATCCACCACGCTAACGGCCGACGCCCTGCCGCCAAATGAGCGCAGCAACGACACGGTTTCGTTTATTAGCAATGACTCAGAAATTAGGTTAGGATACGGTGTCATCAGCTTGAGTTTAGCAAAGCTGATAGGCTTTGCGAACTTTATATCCAATAATGGCTCGCCAAGATTTTAGTTGACCATGACTGACGTTTTAGCCCATTTCAGAAACTGCGGTGCTCTGCTCGAAGGGCATTTTATTTTATCGAGCGGACTCCATAGCCCGAAATATTTGCAATGCGCTCTCGCCCTCCAGCGGCCATCGGACGCGGCTGAATTCGGTACGATGATCGCCGGGCATTTCCGTGACAGCGGCATACAAACCGTCGCGTCACCAGCGATCGGCGGACTCGTGATCGGGTTTGCAGTCGCTCAGGCGCTCGGCGTTCGATTCATATGGACCGAGCGGCAGAATGGGGAAATGACGCTTCGGCGCGGATTTACATTGCAGCCGGACGAAAAGATATTGGTTGTTGAGGACGTTATTACGACCGGCGGTTCGACCCGCGAGTGCATCGCGGCCCTAGAACAAAACGGCGGAAATGTGATCGCGGCTGCCTCGATCATCGACCGCTCAAACGGTGCCGCCGATGTTGGTGTGCCTCGTATCTCGCTCGTCAGCCTGGACGTCCCTAGCTATTCGCAGGATGATTGCCCGATGTGTGTGGCCGGGACCACTGCGGTAAAACCGGGAAGCCGAGGTTTCGGGAAGTAAGGTTATTGCCCGCGAAATTCGCGAAAGATGCGAAATGAAGAAGCGGTAAGGTGGCTCTTTTCTCCTTGAACCTCCGAGTAAAATCGATTTTCTCTTGTCCGCCTTTAGCGTCGGTTCGCGGCGGTTCGCGTATTTCGCAGGCAATCTCTCTTCCTAAATATGAGACCTATTTGTTTTCTCTCAATGGACGACATGGGTTTGTACGTCGCGGATGACGATCTGGCGATCGGGCCGCTGGGCGAATTGGGCTGGGAGGTTGAGACGGTCTCGTGGCGGCAGACAGAACGACCGTGGAGCGATTTTGAGACTGTCATCATCCGCACGCCGTGGGACTATCAGGGCGCGCCGGAGGAGTTTCTCGCCGTACTGCAAGAGATCGAAGGCCTAACGCGTCTCGAAAATCCGCTCGATATCGTCCGATGGAATCTCGACAAACGATACCTGCGCGAAATGGAACAGCGAGGCTCGCGCATCGTCCCGACGATCTGGGACGCGAGCTATTCCGAGGTCAATTTTGTCTGTTGGCTCAGTGATCTGGAGACGGACGAGCTAATTATTAAACCGTACGTCAGCGCGACGGCTGAGCACACCTATCGCCTAAAACGTTACGACCCGTCTCTCGAACACGTCTTTGCAACACGCCCATTCATGGTGCAGCCCTTTATGCCGAAGATCGTCAGCGAGGGTGAATACTCGTTGTTCTATTTTAACGATGAGTTTAGCCACGCGATCAATAAATCGCCTAAGCTCAATGATTTCCGGGTACAGGAAGAACACGGCGGTATCATCACCGAGGTCGATCCGGACGAAAAACTATTGGCTGCCGGCATCGAGACGATCGACAAGATCGGCCGGGCTCTGCTCTACGCCCGCGTGGATTTCGTCCGCAAGGACCAAGACAATTTCTGCCTGATGGAACTGGAATTGATCGAACCCGCATTATATCTGCGGATGAACGACGGAGCTCCAAAACGTTTTGCGACCGCCATTGACCGCAGGTTGAATGGTAGGATGTTATATGGCGATGACTGAGATCGTAGAGCATTTCTGGGCGGACTTTTGCGGCGGTGCCAGCAGTGTCAGATGTGACGAACCATATCAGGTTTGGTATTTCGGCAGCGATCCGGCAATGGCGTTGGAACTTGTCGGCCTCGTCCTTGAGGGTAAGAAAACCGCGACAGCGAGCCTCGCGAAGACGAACGATATCGAGCCGCAAAACGCTCCCGTCGATGATGGCTATAGCGTTGTCACCGATTTTGAAGGCCGGCCGATGTGCGTGATCCAGACAACTGAGATACGTCATTTGCCGTTCGCGGATGTGGATGCGGCATTCGCGGCGGACGAAGGCGAGGGCGACCGGTCACTCGCATATTGGCGGCAAGTGCACCACGATTATTTTACCCGCGAGGCGGCCAAACATGGATTCGAATTTGATGAAACCTCGATCGTCTGCTGTGAGCGGTTTCGACTGGTTTATCCCCAATGAATTTTAAGCTATTGATCCAATACGACGGCACCGATTTTCATGGCTGGCAGGTCCAGGAAAATGACCGGACGATCCAGGGCGAGCTGGAGCGTGTGATCGGGATGCTTGTTGACGCCGATGTTGCGGTGGTCGGTTCGGGGCGAACCGATGCGGGCGTTCATGCTGAGGGGCAGGTTGCGAATGTTAAATTGCCGGCGGGTAAATTTACGCCGGACAGGCTTAAGAATGCGATCAATGGCAACCTCTGGCGCGACATCCGCATTTTGAAATGCGAAAAGACCGACGACGATTTTCACTCCCGGTTTTCGGCAAAGAAAAAGACCTACATCTATCGGGTTGTCAATGCGCCAGTGATGTCGCCATTTTGGCGGCGGTTCGCTCATAATGAGCATCGCCCGCTCGACGTCGGCAGGATGAATGACGTGGCGAGGTTGTTTCTCGGCGAACACGACTGGACAGCCTTTGCATCGGCCAAATCCGATGGCGACAGTCGCGTTCGTACGATCCTTGATTTCACTGTCGAATCGCATTGGGACGACCGTGCTCAGGGCGTACTGATCGAGTTTCGCATAACGGCGACCGGCTTTTTGCGGTACATGGTACGCTCCATCGTCGGCACGATGCTCGAGGTCGGGCGGGGCGAGAAAGATGGTGATACAATTCAAACTGCGATAGTCACGGGCGACAGGAACCTCGCGGGAAAGACGGCGTCGGCTCAGGGGTTGACGTTGTTGCGAGTTGATTACGAGTAGGATTTTGCCCGCGAAATACGCGAATTAAAACGAACAAAGAGAAACGCTTCTTTGCGAATATTCGCGATATTAGCGGGCAAAAAGATCTTTCAATGCTCATTTACCACATAGTTTTATCGGAAATTTGGGCCGCTTTTGAGACGGAATTGTACGTGCACGCAAGCCTTGAGGGTGAGGGGTTTATTCACTGTAGTTTTGCGGAGCAACTCGACGCGGTAATTGGACGATATTACAGCGGGGAAGAGTCTGTTATCGTTCTTGAGATCGAGAGCGACCGGCTGATGTCGCGGATGATAAAGGAACCGTCAACGAACCGAGAGATCTATCCGCACGTTTATGGCCCGATCAATCGCGACGCGATCATCTCAGTCAGAACCGCCTGTGTAAGCGGGCGGCAGACACCGCAATGATCGAATCGCGCCCGACTACTACAAAGTGGTTCGGGATAGAAATCGTGAACGCCGCCCGCTAACGCAGGCGGTTCTGACCTATGCTCAACACGTTTGACGGCATAATAGAACCTGATTCCGCCGAGGCGAAGCTCCTCGCGGCGATCGATGTCGAGCGTATGCCGCGGCATGTTGCCGTCATCATGGACGGGAACGGCCGCTGGGCAAAGGCAAAGGGGCAGCCGCGCATTTTTGGCCATCGGGCCGGGGCCGAATCTGTCAGGGCGATCATCGACACGTGTGCCCGGCTGGGTATCGAGGCGGTTACGCTTTACGCTTTTTCGACCGAGAACTGGAAACGGCCCAAGACCGAGATCAACGGCCTGATGCGGATGCTGATCAGATATATTCGCACCGATCTGAAAGAGGTACATAAGAACAATATTCGCTTTCAGGCTATCGGCAATATTCCCGGACTGCCCGAACAGGTCCGAAAAGAGATCGCACGTGCCGAGGAAACGACGGCCAAAAATACCGCGATGGTCATGAGCGTCGCGCTCAATTATGGCGGCCGGGCGGAGATAGTCGAGGCCGCCAGACGCGCCGTTGAGCAGTTGTTAGAACAGGGAAAGAGCCTGGAACAGCTGATCGAAGACGACATTGAGCGCAACCTCTACACGCACGGCTTGCCCGATGTCGATCTGATGATCCGCACAAGCGGCGAGTTTCGCATCTCAAATTTTTTGCTGTGGCAGCTCGCGTACAGCGAGATCTATGTCACGCCGACGCTGTTCCCCGATTTTCGCCGGCCACAGATATTTGAGGCGATAATTGATTACCAAAAACGCGACCGGCGGTATGGAGGAGTAAAGGGAGAACCACCTGCGTAAGCGGGTGGTTCAGCCGTGGAGAATGATCAACTGGAGGACACGATGCCCACGTATCAGGAATGGGAAGACAACGAGCTTCCATATGGCTATCTGATCACTTTTCGAACCTATGGGACATGGCCCACGGCGATGAACGCGGTTCGGTCGATCGCCACAACAACATATTCGGAGCGCCTAGGATCGAAGCGAATAGGACACGCGAGGCATACCGTCGATCACTCATGAAGCGAGCGCCAGTGGTCCTGGATGCCGAGATGCGAATGACCGTCGAGATGGCTATTCGTGAAGTTTGTGAATTTAGACAGTGGACATTACGTGCGATAAACATTCGTACCAACCACGCACACACGGTGGCCTCCACGCCCGACCGAGATCATCCAAAAGTGCTGAATGCCTTCAAGGCATACTCGACACGAAAGATGCGCCAGCGGGGTTGCTGGTCGTCGGATCTATCGCCGTGGAGCGATAAAGGCAGTCAGCGCGTCTTGTGGAATGCCGCCGCACTTTGGTATGCATGTAATTATGTTAACAATGCTCAGGGCCCCGATCTGGACAACTATGAAGAGTGGTTGACCAGGCAGGTACCGCCCGCTGACGTTGACCTGGACCACTTTTGTTGAGTCTCGCTCCGCGTCGAAACCACCCGCTTACGCAGGTGGTTCCCCCTTTTTATGAAAACACGCATCATCACAGCCCTCATCGCCCTGCCGGTCATCATCGCGTCGATCATTCTGCCGATGTGGTGGCCGCAGACGGTTTGGCTGTTTGTGGCGATCGCGGCGTTTGCGCTGGCGGCCGGGCTGTTTGAGTTTTATTCGCTTACCAAAAAACTTGAACTCAAGGCAGATGCGGGGATCGCGTATCTCGGTGCGGCGGCTTTGTTTACCGGGTTCGTATTCGACGCACCGGCAAAGGCGCCTGATCTGATATTGGCGACGCTCGCCCTTTTCTTGATCGTGGTGCTCGTCTCACAGGCACTCCGATTTCAAAAGGATTTTTCAAAGATGCTCACGGGCGTTGGCATGACCGTGTTTGGCGTGTTGTACGTCGAATTTCTTGGCGGATATCTGGTCGCGATGCGAATGGGGTTTGAGAACCGGCCAAATCTATCGTCGCATCTGCTGGCGTATTTTTTCCTCGTGATCTTCGCATCCGACATCGGTGCCTATTTCGCGGGCCGGGCTCTCGGTAAACATAAACTCGCACCAACGATCTCACCCGGCAAAACTGTGGAAGGCCTCGTCGGCGGCATCCTCGCCGCATCTGGCGCAGCCGTTCTTGCAACTTTTTGGTTTTTCCCCGAGCTGCCATATCAGTTCTCCATTCCGCTCGCGGTCGTACTCGCCATTGTCGGCGTGCTGGGCGACCTCGCCGAAAGCGCGATAAAACGTGGTGCCGGAGCAAAAGACGCCGCGGCGATCCTGCCCGGCCACGGCGGTTTTCTCGACCGGCTAGATAGTTTGCTTTTCGGAGCGCCGATACTGTATTACTTTGCGAGATTCTACTTTTGATAGTTCCTAGGGGTATGGCTCACGATCCTGACAAAATTCTTGCTGTGCTTGATAGAGGTTGTGAAGCATTCACGTTTCCGATGTTGGACAACGGATATGTTTATCCGGCGGCGTCAAGGTTAACGGCATATTACTCGCCGAGCGATTGGGCACTCGTGATCGAGGTATTCGGTTACTCGCCGCGAGCTGGTGACCCAGACATTCATGTTTACACTTTCGCCAGTACTCTGCATAAAAGAGACACGCGCGACGATTATGTTAGCGAAGAAGCCTACCTACTCTATTTGGCAAATCATCCTAACGACGAGTCACGTTTTTTTTGGCCGATTGACGGCGATTATCAGGACCACGACAATGCTGAGTTTGTTTCCGTAAACGCTCAATGTATTTTCTTGAGACAGTCTCAATTTACGCTTCCTGACATATCGGAATACGCTCGACATGATATTGATCTAGTAGATTTTCCAAGAGTACGTGTATTTGAGCTTTGCCGTTTTCTGGCCGCCACCCACCGCGAGAGTTGCCTAGCTACAAATAGCGAGCGACGATCCAGCGTGCGGCCTGAAATGGAAGCAATACTCCAATTGGAGGAATGGCATCATCCTGACTTGCTTAGCAATAAACTTCCTAGTGCCTCCGAAGCATTTCAACAACTTGCTCTAGCTTTAGCGAAAGGCGACAAGTCCGAATACAAGCCGACCGAACCTGCAAATACACATTGGAGCAATTGGCCTGAAGCAGGCACCCTTTAGTTGAATAGTTTGCTTTTCGGAGCACCGATACTGTACTATTTCGCTAGGTTTTATTTCTGATGAACGCAGTTCGATTTGACGACAATAATCCGTAGGCGAGAGTGTTAATTGATTGACGCTCCGCCTTTCGTTTGTCGCAAACCGAAAGGCGTTTTTGTTTTGGAGAGAGTGTCAGTAGCCCGCACGTAAGTAAGGGCTCTAGTAGCTAGGTCGAGCCCTTACTTACGTGC